>JAQUAF010000001.1 GCA_028687435.1 Verrucomicrobiia bacterium
CGTCCCAGCAATCAACTGGGTGCTTGTAACCCGACCGCTTTCGAGCCTCTCTCCGAATATACCATTGGAACGAGGCGACAAAATATTTCATCGTTCTAGGCTTGACTCAACTACCTTCATAGCAGCCTGAAGACCGAAGGTGCCAGATTTTCCAATCAACAAGCCTTTCCAACAGATCTCCATTCCAAAGCGGAAATATCCCTATCATTTTTCATGCCAAACCCATGACATTCTGCAAAAAACAGCGGGCGACATCTTAACCTGTTGCAGCAAAGCAGGTTGAAACTTTTTTTTAAAGTTTATTTCACAACACCAACAAAAGAACAGCCAGGCCATTTATTGGCCATGGTCTAATTTGCAGCCAATATCGACGCTTCAATTTGAATCGTCCCAAACCCTCAAAAATTGAACGCCTTTCCCTCTTCATTTTACATCAAGAGAACAACAATTTCTCCTGAACTCGGAACAACACGGACGAACATCAGACATGCCTTGTAATCCGCCAGCACCGCCTGCTGGGCATCCGACAGAATCGCCAGCAACCGGTCTGCGCGCGCCTCATCAGCCGCCTCCAAGGCCATCCTGCCCCCTCCCTTTTTGACAGGTGCCTGCTGTTTTTCCAATGCCATGGCCTGCTGCAACGTTTCCCGGGGAATGCGGCCACCCCAACGGCATGCCCGCACAGGCACGCCACGGCGAAAAGAATCAGGCCGATGTTTTTTTCATGGAAAGGCCCTCCAAGGATTCAACATATCAAAAAAACAAAGGTTTCGGCTCTTGAATCCGGCGCAAAGGAGGAAGGCGTCCGTCAGTTTGCCTCGGGATGCTCCTCCTTGAGTTTTTTCAATCGTTCAACAGCCTCCCGCGCGCTGGGGAGGCTGGATTCGGCCAGCCGCGCCAGCACCCTTGCGGCGCCTTTCCAATCCTTCTGCTCCTCAAGCAAGCGCACCGCCTCCAGCGCCCCCTTGCTGATCCAGTAAAACTCGCATTCATCCGGCCTGGCGGACTGGGGGCGCTCATAAAGAGGCGAGAGGTAACTCTCCAACGCATGTTTGGAATCCTTCAAGTTCTCGTAGGTCTTCCCCATTTCAACAAGTGTGTGATTGCGGATATCGGCATCGCCCGCCCCGGCCTCCGCGCCGGTTTTGCCCATGCCGCTCAAAACCGCTTTGAACGCCGTCAACGCGTCATCATAGCGTTTGATCTGCCGCAAACACTGGCCCCGCCGGCCCTGAACCTCAAGAAATTGCCGGATCATGGAGGGAGTCCTGGCCGGATCGCACAGTTTCGTCAGATCATCAAAAATCATGAGCGCATCCTGAAATTTTCCCTTTTCGGAAAGGATGTCGGCGTACAGGAACCGGGCCTGAAAAACCCAGGGCGACTTGGGATAATTCTTGACCAGCCGTTCCAGCAAACGCTGGGCGTCGTCGGGGTTCTGTCCGAGCCGGTAGGCGGAAAGCGCCGCAAAAAAACCGGCCTCGGGCGCCAGGGGATGTTCCGGCGTGTCTTTTACCAGCAATTCAAATTGCTCCTGCGCCCTGGCAAAATTTTTGTGCTGCTGGAAATGGGCGCCAAGCCAAAAGTGCGCCGCCGCCGCCGCCGGTGTTTTCGCATAATTCTTCGCCAGCCCTTCAAATTCCGCCACCGCCTTGTCCGTCTGGCCGGACAATTCGAAAGCCCGGCCCCGGACCTGGAGAATTTTCGGCGTCAATTCATGTTTGGGGAAATTTTTCATGAACTGCCCGGCGGCATCCAGGCTTTCCTTGTATTTGCCCCGGCTGCACAAAGCGCCGGCATAACCCAGCCAAGCCCGGGGCGCCACCAGCGAACCCGGATACCTGTCGAGCAGCGTCTTGAAAGAAGCCGTCACCTGCTCAAGATCGTTTTTCTTGCGCTGGGCCTCCGCCGCCAGCAGCAGAAACTCCGCCGCCAGCCTGCCATTGGCAAATTCTGCGGCATGGATCTGCTGGAAGCGGAACACATCGGCCAGATTGCCCCCCATGAAACTGGCATTTGCCGCCTGGTAAAGCGCCTGCTCCGTCTTGGCGGGCGCGGCGCCTTTGACCTGGGCGCCTTTGGCGTAGGCCGCCACCGCCGCATCATACTGCCTGCATTCAAAATGGATGTCGCCGATTTTCAGCCAGGCGTCTGCCTGCAACTGGGGCGTATGGGCGCGTTCCGCGGCGATTTTGAATTCCGCTATGGCGGACTCCTGCTTTTTATCCTCGAGGAAAACCCATCCCAATTGGAACCGGGCCTGGTCGCTCAAATAACCATCCGGATATTTCTCAAAAAACCTTTGAAATGCCTGGATGGCCTGATCAGGTTTGCCCGCCCTCTGCCACAGAGTGGCCATCTGCAAAAGCAGCATTTCACCCAACCGGGTCCTGGCATTGTCCTCCGCCCAGGTTTTCAGCATGTCCGCCAGCGTTGCGGCCTTGTCAAGCTTCAGGTAAACCGTCAGCAACTCATCCGCGCAACGGATGCGGAAGGAGGGGTCCTTGCTCTTGCGAAACGCCTTTTCAAAATATCCGGCGGACCCCGCCCAGTTGCCGGCCATCATTTCAATCTGCCCCAGCCGGAACAACGCCTCGGTGATCACCCCCTGCGCCTCCGAGCGGTCGGACTTTGCCAGTGTTTCGAAACGCTGTCTGGCCGCATCGGCTTTTTTCAGTTCCATGTCCACCTCCCCCAGGGCATACAGGGCCTGAAATCCCACAACATTGTTGTGTTCCTCCCTGGCCAGGCGGTTCAACAGTTCCACGGCCAGATTATGCTTTTTCTGGAGAAAATACGACACACCGAGGGACAGGCTGGCGCGCGAGGCCAGATCACGACCGCCCTCCGATTGCAGGGTTTTCAACAACACCTGGGCCTCATCGAATTTTCCCTGCTGCAACATGGCCCGCGCCATGCCATAACGGGCTTCCGCGAGATAACGGCTTTTGACGGGGGAGGACGCCACCTGCTGGTACGTCTGGCATGCCTCATCGTAAAAGCCGCCTTTGAGCAGCGCCTCGCCCATCCAAAAATAATAACTGTCCACCCATGCCGGGGCAACTTTTGGCAGGCGCGACTGAAGGGTTTCACGCGCCTCCTGCCACCGGCCCTGCTTCAACAAGGACTGCCCCAGCAAACATGCGGCCTCATCGGCAAACTCCGTTCCGGGATACTGGTTCAACAAGGCGGCAAACTGGGTCTCCGCCAGTTCGTACAACCGGTCCTCAAGCGCCTTTTTGCCGAAAGAGAACAATCTCTGTTCAATCCCGCCCGGTTCGCCCAAAACCTCCGCCGCACCCATTAGCAGCAACGCCATGGCGCACCCCCCAAGCCATCCCAAACGGCAACAGGCGCGAAACAAACGCCGGATATCATCCGTCAAAACTGGATGCTGCTCCATCATCATGAAAATCATTTCCTCCGGTAATAGGCGTCGTACTTGGAATACGAGTAATAGTATTTGTTGTGATGTTTTCGAAAATCAATGTCGTTGATGACAAAGCCGGCCAGCCGGCCCTTCACCTGCCGGATGCGGTCAATGGCATCGCGCACCACAGCCCTGCGCACCAAATTGAAACGCGCCACCCATACCACCGCATCCGCGCACTGACAGAGATTCAGGGCGTCGCTCACGGCTCCGATCGGCGGGGTGTCGATCACCACCCGTTCAAATTGCTGGCGGCTTTCGATGAGAAACTGGCGGACCGAGGGCATGGACACCAAAACGCTGCCATTTCCCACCGCCTTTCCCACCGCCACAATCCGGAGGTTGGGGATCTTGCTCTCCTGCACAACGCCTTCGATGTCGGACGACGCAACCCGTTCCAAGCCGCCTTTGGCGGGCAATTCGAAAGCCCTGCCGATGTTGGGATGATGCAAATCGGCCTCAATCAGCAGGGTTTTGAACCCCTTTTCCGCAAAACGCGCGGCCAGATTCATGGCGCAAGTGGTCTTGCCTTCCCCCGGCGTGGCGCTGGTGACAAGAAAAACCCTGGCATCAGCGCTCTGGGGCTGCAAAGAAAGCATCGCCAGCACGGTGCGAAACGCCTCGGCTGCCGCAACATCGTCGTTCCCCACCAACGGATTTTTCCGGCCCAGAAGCGGACGCCGCCAGCGCGGGATATATCCCAGGAAGGGCAAATCCGGGCCGCGCAAATCGTCCGGTTCACGCACGGTTTCAGTGAGGGTTTCCAATAATACGCACCCGACGGATCCCAGCACCAGACTGACCATGAAACAGATGGCGATATTCAACCCCCGCCGCGGACGGTAAGGCCCCAGGGGTTCCACAGCCCTGTCCACCACGGAGATATTGGTGGTATCCAATTCCTTGGCCACGCCGGTCTGTTTCATCCGGCCCAGCACCGCCTGATACATCTGCCGGTCGGCATCAGCCTGGCGTTTCAACGATTCATAACCAATTTGTTTTTCGTTGAGAGCCATGGCGTGTTGCTCCTGCTCCCGCAAGGATTGTTCCATCTGCCTCTCCCGGCTGACCGCCAGTTGATAATCGGTCTCGACAGCAACCAAAACCTTTTCCATCTCCGCCTTGAGCTGCCGGTCCACAATCTCCTCCTCGGAGCGGGCCTGGATCAGGGCGGGATGTTTCTCCAGATAACGTTCCCGCAGCTTGGCCACCTGCGTCGCCTTCTCGGCCTTTTGCGTCTTGAAATCCTGGATCATCCGGTTTTGCATGACAAACGGCAGGGTGGTCAGGTCGCCCCCCTTGGCACGCATCGCCTTGAGCTGTTGAAAATTGTTTTCCGCGGAAATCCTTTCGTTTTTGCACCGGGTGGCCTCCTCATTGAGCTGCCGAAGTTTTTCCACCACAATATTCTGTTTTTCCTCCAGCGACACCAGCCCCTGCTTTTCCCGATACTCTTGCATGGCCTTTTCGGATTTTTCCAATTTTGCCTGCAACTCCCTGCTTTGGGTCTGCAACCATTCCGACGCCTCGCCCGTCACGCCCAGCCGTTGTTCCAGGGTCGATGCCAGATACGCCTCCGCATGGGCATTGGCCAGAGTGGCGGCCAACTGGCGGTTGGTCAGGCAAACCGACACCTCCACCAGCAGGGTGAAAGGAACCGGTGTAATGCCCACCTTTTTATAATAGGCGCCCACCAAATCCTTCTGTCCGCCTTCCGCCGGTTTTCCAAAAAACAGGGCCATCAGGCGGCGTTGCCCGATCTGCAAGGGATCCACCGGATCACCCACGAATTCCGGCTCCTCCTCCAGGGCATATTTGGCAATGACCCTTTCGGCCATGCTCCGGCTGCCCAGAATCTTGTGCTGGGTTTTGAGAAACTCATTCGCCTGGCTTTGGGTTTCCAGAACCTGCTTCACATCCACCACATGGGGCGAATCCTTGTTGATCTGGATGGTGGTGACTGCGCGGTAAACATTCGGCAGCTTGAAATTGTAAAAGGCTCCGAGGGCGGTGCACAAACCGACCAGCGCAAACAGCCACCATCGGCACGAGGAGAGGATCCGAAGATAATCTTTAAGCCCGGCATCTGAATTTCCCGCAGCAACCGGGCCGTCTGGAGGTGTTGAATGGTCCGTCATGTGGAGGTTTTCAGCAACCATTGCAGTTCCTCACCCCGAAAAGAATCAAAAAAAACGGGTGGGCACCACCACCACATCGCCAGGCAACAACTCAACATCCTTCTTTTCCCCCTTGCTCCGCAACAACTCGGTCGCATTGACCTGAAACTTTTCCTCTTTGCCGCCCCTGACCCGCCGGATCACCACCGCGTCGGTCTTGGCCACATTATTGAATCCACCAGCCCTGGCAATGGCTTGCAGAAGGGAAAGGCGTTCTTCCGCCGGGATGTCAAAAGAACCGGGATTTTTCACCTCCCCCAAAACAGAAACCCGTCTGGGACTGTACTCCTTGATCATGACACTGACCTGCGGATTTTTGATGTAATCCTTCCCCAGCAGTCCCGCGAGTTTTGCCTCCACTTCGGAAACCAACAATCCAGCCACCTGCACCTTGCCCAGGAGCGGAAAAGTAATGTACCCCGTCTGGCTGACTTTTACATCCCGGGTCAGGTCAGGCTCTTGAAAGACGCTAATGGACAGGACATCCAGCGCCAGGATCCGGTAATCCTTCACCAGATGCGAGGATTCCTCCACTCCCGTCCTGGGCTTCGATCCATCGGCCGCCATTCCGCCCTTTGAACCCGCATTCTCTTCGGCGCCAGCAAGGACACCGGCTAAAAAGGCAACAGCCAGCAGATGGCAAAGAACCCTCCCCCTCACATGACTCCTGTCACGCGTCACTTGGACAATCTTATTCATCGCCGGTCAAAACAAAACCGACGTCCCCAGCGAAAGCCGGTTGTTTTTATAGTTTCCGCCTGACAAATTGGACTCGTTATCCTGGTAACGGTAAACCAGATAAACCTTCCAATACTCCTGGATTCGGACTTCCAGCGAAGGGGCTACCGTATAAAGATCGAGGTCCTGCGCCTGATTGCCGGTGGGGAGCTCAAAACTGTCGTTCTCATAGGAGAAATCCAAGCCGAAAGACATCTTTCGCGTTTTGCTCTCACTTTTAAGAAAGGGGCCAAATTGATAATCCAGCTTCAATCCAACCAGACTGCTCACATAGGTTTGCCCCGATGTGGTGATCGAATTATTGATTGACCGGCTGCTGCGGACTCCCACGGAAAAATCATCCGTGCATTTATGGGTCATCCCGCCGCTGATCACCGGCGTGGTTTGATCCGGCACCCACGAAAGAGAAGAAGCCCGATACTCGCCGCCGACATCAAACCGCCCCGATAATTTCGGCGTCAAATCTCCCCGATACCCCACCTTGCCCTGCATGAAATTCTCCTGCCCTCCCTGCCGCACATCCACATGGCCACCATTCAATTCGGTATAAACATCAACCTTGGCAAAAGCCTTGTAAAAAACAGTCGTGCCCCCATCAATCTGGGTTCTTTGAAGCAACCCCCCTTGCGGATCATAGTACAGGCAATGGGCATGCAATCCCAACGCAAACCGGTCGCTTATTTGAGTCTCAGAGGATACCGTGCCGTCGTTTTGCAGTTTTTTGACACGCGCAGTGGTTTCATTTCCGCCCACCCGATTGTCTCCGCCCTGAACAATGTTCATGGTATCGACGAAATTCAGCCGGGTTTTTCCAAATCCAAACGTTGCCTGAAAATAAGGATTGTGCTCCTCCCCATCTTCACCTGTCTGCTGAAAATAACGGATCACATTGACGTCGTATCCCGCTTCAATGGCATTGTTTTTGGGATCACCCAGTCGATAAACAAGCCCGGGACTGCTTATCGACACCCAGTCGTTGGTTTTGCCGCTTTGCACCAGCCACATGTTGTCATCGTAAGTGAATTCCTGATTGCCGCGCAGCTGAACCACCCCATACTTGGCCCGTTCACCAATGTTCCATGGCCCGGAACATCCCCCTTTCATATCCATACGATTGGAGCCGCCTGAATAAACCGATTCTGCCGCCGAAAGCCAGCAATCCCAACAGGGGAAACCGCAGCAAAACACTACAGCAATAAAATGACATCGAAAAGGCTTCACACTATCCTTTGATTATCAAGGGGTTGGGGTTTTGTCAATAATTTTTAAGGTGAAGATGGGGAAGAATTCTTCTTGGAAGATTGTTCCGCCTGCGGCTGGGTCTGGGTTGTCGGAGGAGCCAAAGCCGGCACTGCCGCGGCATTATCGCCGGTTGACTGGCTGGCTGTCGGTGCAGTTACCGTACCGCCTACTGAAGCACCCGAAACAGCCGAACCGGAAGGCACCGCACCAGAAGCTGTTCCCCCTGTGCATGTTCCTCCCGTCGCTCCACCGCTTGGAATTGGCACGGTGGATGCCGTTGCTGTCAACGCCGCAACCACTGCCGGTGGAGTTGACGCAAGCGTGGGACGCCCCCCTGCCGCATTGGCCATCGACTGGCCGGCAGGAATGGGAGTCGCTCCGCTGATCCATGAACCGCTCAAATTGTGCACTGTGGCGCCCCCCGGCCCATGATCGCATTCACCTTCCGATCCCACCACTCCGGCAATCAATTCGGGCATTTGAATCTGATATTTCGATCCCGCCGTGAGATTGGCTTTATTGGTTCGCACAAACACTGCGCCATTGAGAAGTTTAAAAAAACTAAAGGATTGCCGCTTCTCCTTGTCGAACGCGCTTCGCTGAATGGTAAACGACTGGGTCTTGGCCTTGACACGCAATGTGGACAACCCGCCCTGCGCCAAATCCACCCAACTGTTCGGGCCTGTGGAAATAGTGCTTCCAATAGGCAATGTGCCTCCCTTGGCAGGCACCACGACCTTCCCTTCTGGATCAGTAATGGTCACTTTTCCGCCAAAAGCCACCACGGTTATCCGCACAATCGTGGCCGCCGGATACGCAACTCCAATACATAAAAAGAAACAGAGAAAGGCTGTAAATATCCGTTTCATGATAAAATTCCTTGGTTGATGCCCCTTAAACGACGAACAGAAACCTACCTCAATCTGGTTGGCCATTCAATGTTTTTATGCAATCAAGTGAAAATATTTAATTGACACTCAATTAATCCGCCTCAAAATCAATATCAAACCTTGACTTTCATCCGTTTTTTTCGTCATGCTGAAAACATCCCTTATGACTCGACTGGAATATCGCATTCTCATCGCCTCCAGCATGTCAGCCGTTTTTCTGGCGGCTTGTTTGCTGATCTTAAGCTTGTTTGGGCGATCAACCGAAACAAACCTTGCATCCCAGAAAAAAGAGCTGGAATCTCTGCAAGCTGAAATCAAACGCGGTGCTATCAGTGAAAAAGTGTTGCAAAGCATCAAGGAGGATCTGGAACCGCTGGTCAACAGCAAGCCGTTGCTCAACAGTCTGTTGTCCCGCTACGGCATCAACCTCAAAAACCCCATCACCCCGCCCGCGCCATGAGTCCTGATTCCGCCCAACCCGCGCCAGCCGCCGCCCCGTCCTCCCCCGCAGCGCCCGCTCCGGCGCCCGCTCCGGCGCCAGCTGCGGTGCCGGCCGCTTCCACCCCGCCTTCGGCTGACATTTCCCTTTCCCGATTAATCTACCCCTTCTGGCTGCTCATTCTTGCCCTCAATCTTCTGGTGCTTTTCCTGCTTCATTCCACGTGGGTCGCCAACGCAAAAAGCCGCCAGGAAAAAAATGAAATCACCCAGCAAATCGCGCAAGCCAGGGTCAATGCTGAAAATGCCCGTGTGGTGCAAAGCGTTCTCGAACGTCTCGCCGGCGAATTGCTCTTCCTTGCCGACAGTGATCAGGATATCAGAAGGCTGGTGGACAAATATCAAATCAAAAAGGGATCGTCGGAATCCCGTTGATCGATTGTCGCTTTGTCAAAAGACATTTTTTCTGCTAAACTAAATCCAATATGAAGACCGCCCTCCAAAGGATGCTGGCGTTTTCAATGTTGTTGTTTTGTCTGGCAGACCCGCAAACGATCCGGGCTGAAACCGGCGTGGAGATTGTTCCGCTGCCCGTTTCCCTGGACATGGTTGACCGCCACTTTTCGTGGGACGAATGCAGCCTGGTCACCGGCGCCCGCATCGCCCAATTGCCGGTCAAGGACCAGCCCGCATTGGAACCGATGGAAGTCGAGCAGATCATTGATTCCGATTTTTGCTCCGGTCCCACCCTGCCCGCGAGGGGGGAATTCCTGTTTCTGATCAACCTCAACAAAATCAGCAGAATCCGATCCATTGCCATTGCCGGAGTCTTGCAGGACATGATCATCTCCGTGCGCGCCACGGACCAGTTCATTTCGCCTGCGGAAAAGGGATGGAGAGCCGTGCTGGAGGAACGTCCGCTCTTTTCCCCAAGCGTCACTCTTCAGATTCAACCCCGATCCATTCTGCAAATAATGGTTTCGATCCGCACAAACTCAGCCCAGCCTGAGTTTGCCCCGGCAATCTACGATCTTTCCGTGTTTGGCGAACACGATGTGCGCGAATTCGAACTTCTCTCCGGCAAGACATCCCAGGAAATGAGGGCCGCCGGGCCGGGGATGGCAGCCGCCGGTAATTTGCGCGATTCCACATCCATCTTCAATCTGGCCGGCATGCATGCGCATGCCCGGGTTGCCTATATTTCCGCCTCCGTCAAGCCCGACCATGCCTTTGCCCTCAACGATGGCAACCCCTCCACCTACTGCCCATTCGACACCCGCAAGACCGAATCGGTGGCCGTTCTTGACCTGAACCAAATCCGCAATCTGCGCCGCATCAGCATCGTCCATTCCCAGCGTCCCGGGGAAATCCGCTGTTATGCCCCAAAGGAATTGCCTTGGGAATACCGCCCCCAGACAAAACTGGCCTGGCTGCTGGCATCTTCCAGTTCGGACGTCCCTTTCCTGGCGCAGTTGGGTTTGAACCCGGCAAAATCGGATCGTCCTGAAAATCTCCAAATCGCCCCTTCTGTTTTTGACTCGATGCCCCAAATTGGCTCCGCCCGGACAGATCTTTACAAGTTCTCGCGCGTCAACGCCCCCCAGAACATCCAGGGACGCTATCTGGTGGTGCGTTATACCAATCCCCAAGTTGATTCGACCGGCGATTTGCGTATTTATGATGTGAACGCCTTTGGCGATTACCGCCCCGCCGAATTCACCCTGGCGCCGCGCGAACTGCCCCCCATCCAGGCGGACGCCCTGATCACCGCGCCAAATCCGCAGACAACATCAGGCGCAACCACCGATGCGACAACCGGGGATGCAAACAGTGTCGATCTGACCAAACTTGGAGTGTTCTCCGCCCCGATGCCCGCCAGTCCTTCCACCCCCTGAAAATCAGGTTGTCTGCCGCATGCGGGCGGCGTAAAATGCATCCTTGTATTTGGGACGGGACGTCCCTTCCTTCAGATTCCTCCAATCACTCCATGAAAATCAATCTGTTCATCATCCTTTTTTCCATGGGCTTGATTCTCTCAAATGCCCAGGACAATCCTTCCAGCCGGTCGGTTGTGGTCGCCTCATCCATACCGGCCTTCCGCGTCACGGATCTTTCCAGTGAGATCGGTTCTTTGAAGTCCGGCTCCAAACTTGAAGTCGCCGGCAAGCTTCCCGGCGGCACACACTACCGTGTGACTTACATCAATCCTGAAACCGGCTTGCCCATGCAACTCGGCTGCAAAATCAGCGACATTGATCCATTGCTTGGCGCCCCCTCCGGGACATCGCCCGCGCCCGTCCCTCCTCCCGGCGAAAAAACACCCCCTCTCCCCGCTCCCCCGCCCGAGGACAACGCCGTGTCATCAAAAAGCCGGAATGCTATCGACACTCCGGCAGCCTCCACCCCAAACACACCGCCAGCCGCCCCTTCCCGGGAAACAAACAAGCCGATCCTTCCCCGGATCTCCTCCTCTCTTTTTCTGAATGATCGTCCCTTTGACGAATCCGCCTCCGCCATGGCCGCACGCTGCAGGCTGCCCTCCGAAGCCAAAACAAAATCCCTGTCCAGCTTCCGCGCTTACAAACCGGGTTTCGAATGTTTTGGAATCAAACCCAACATGGCGGCTGTTTACGGAGATCCCGACTGCGTTTCGGAAATCAATCTCGTTTTCTCCAATACCGGCGATTCCATAGGTCAAATCGAAGACGATTCCAAACGCTCCCAGCTTGTCGCCAAGGCCATGCCCGGATTTAAAAAGGAATTTAAGGAACAGGAGGAAATCCTGGAGAAAAACCTCACGGAACTCCTTGGAAAAAGCGTCAAACAACAACTCGGCGCGGGAAACAACCGCGAATATGCACAGCGTTGGGATCGCGAGAGCGGAGTGACCCTCCTGCTCACGGTTTTGCCCCAGAAAATGATCGCTTTGCGGGTCTGGAAGAAAAACGTCGCGGATCGCAAGGGCATGCTCAAACCCCTCTCCGACGCCGAACTTCGCGCCGCCTGTTCGATGAATGTGGAAAAACGCCCCAATGGCGATGTGGTGGTGACGGAAATTCCAATGATTGACCAGGGTCCCAAGGGATACTGTGTGCCGGCCACATACGAACGCGTCCTCCGTTATCTGGGCATGTGGGGCGATATGTACACCCTGGCCATGAATGGCCAGACCCAACTGGGCGGCGGCACCTGCCTCAGTGACATCAACGGCGCTGTTGCCATCATTCTCTCCCAGGCCGGACGCCGCTTCCAAAGTCTTCCACAAATGGATGTCATCCCGGTCAAAAAATACATCGACATGGGCATCCCCGTCATCTGGTCATGCCACATCGTAAAAGCCTGCGAAACCCAGGCTGGGGAAAACACATACGAACGCAGACGCGCCTCTCCCGAGGAATGGAAAAAGAAAATTCGCTCCCAAAAACCACCCGCTGGACAGATAAACGAAAACAGGGGACACGTCCGCCTCATCACCGGCTACAACAGCGCAACCCGCGAAATCTGTTTTTCGGACAGTTGGGGCGCCGACCATGCCGAAAGCTGGATCCCGGTGAAAACCGCAAGATTCATCACAAAAAGCCTGGAAGCCATCATGTGGTGAAGATCTTTCCGGCTTTACAACCCCTCTGCTGTTGCCGGAGAATTGCCCCATGTCCAAGAACTTCCTGCGTCTCAAATCCTGCGATCAAATCCAACAGTCTTCCGAAGCCAAAGGCGCCCAGTTGCACAGGGCCATCGGTCCCGTTGAACTGGTGATGCTGGGCATTGGCGCAATCATCGGCGCGGGCATTTTTGTGATCACTGGCACCGCCGCGGCCGGCGACATCGACGCCGCCGGCCACATCATCCGTTATCCCGCAGGCCCGGCCATCACCCTGAGTTTCATCCTCACCGCCATCGGATGCCTGTGTTGCGCCCTGTGTTACGCGGAACTGGCCGCCATGATCCCCATCTCCGGGAGCGCCTACACCTACGCTTATGTCAGCATGGGGGAGATCTTCGCGTGGTTGATCGGATGGGATTTGCTTCTGGAATACACCTTCGACGCCGCAACCATTTCCGTCGGCTGGTCCGGCTACATGAACGAACTGCTTAAAAACATTTTTCACATCCATCTGCCGGAGTATTTGCAAACCCCGACGTTTCACGCCCTGCTGAATCCCTCCGCGCATTCCCAATACCCTCATTTGCTGGGAATGCCCCTGGCCGTCAACCTCCCTGCGGTGTTTATCATCGCCCTGATGGGGTCGCTGTTGATCCGCGGGGTGCGCGAATCCACGCGCTTCAACAACATCATTGTTGCCATGAAATTGGTTGTCGTCCTTGTTTTTGTGGTGGTCGGCGCTTTTTACATCAAACCCTCCAATTGGTCACCCTTCATGCCCTACGGCATCAAGGGGGTTTTGTCGGGCGCAGCCCTGATTTTCTTCGCCTACATTGGATTTGACGCCCTTTCCACCACCGCCGAGGAAGTCCGCAATCCATCCCGCGATCTTCCCCTGGGCATCCTCGGCTCGCTGGCTGTCTGCACTCTGCTTTACGTGGTGGTGGCCGGCATCCTCACCGGCATGGTTCCCTACTCAATCCTCAACACACCGGAACCGGTGGCCACCGCCCTTCACCATGTTGGCTTGGATTTTCTTGGCACCTACATCGTTTCCGTCGGCGCGGTGATCGCCCTCACATCCGCGCTTTTGATGATGATCCTCGGGCAACCCCGCATCATTTTTGCCATGGCCCGGGATGGCTTTCTGCCAAAAATCCTCGCATGGGTGCATCCCCGCTACCGCACCCCGTTCTGGCCCACGATCATCTCCACCCTTTTCATCATGTTGCTGGCCGGCATGTGCGACCTGAGCCATGTGGCCTCGCTTTGCAACGCCGGCACGCTCACCGCATTCATCATGGTGGCCTTGGGCGTCATCATTCTCCGCCGCCAACAGCCCGGTCGCCCCAGAAAATTCCGCATGCCATGGGTCCCCTTTTTGCCCATTGTCGGCATCGCGGTCTGCGCCCTGCTGATCCTCTCCCTCCCCAATGCCGCGCTGTGGGGTTTTCTCATCTGGAACACCATCGGCATGGTCATTTACCTCTCCTACGGACGCCATCATACCCACTACGACAATCCGGCGCCCATCAAGGAAAACAACGCATCCGGCCAGCCATGATGCGATTCGACTCGCGCGGTTTTCCCCACCTTGAATTTTGAACCTTGAATCAAAACGCATCTTTGTTTTGACTTTCCCGCCTGTCTGAAGAAACTTGGCTGGACATGAACCCCACCCTGCTCATCGTCGATGATGAAAAAGCCTCCCGCGAAGGGCTTCGCGCCGCATTGGAGGAACGTTACGACGTTTATCTGGCGGAGGACGCCCGGACCGCCGCCGACATCCTCAACAGCGAGAAGGTGGACGTCCTGCTTTCCGACCTGCGCATGCCCGGCGACGACGGCCTCAAGCTCATCCAGTTGGCCAAAAAACAGCCCTCCCCTCCCATCTGCGTCCTCATGACCGCCTATGGTTCCGAGGAACTGGCCGTCAACGCAATGAAACAAGGCGCCGACGACTACATTGCCAAGGGCCACCTTCAACTCGACGAACTCGAATTGCGCATCGGGCGGCTCCTCAAATCACGGGGTTTGGAAACCGAAAACCAGCAGCTCCGGCAGCAACTCGACCGCCGTTACGGTCTGCATTCGATCATCGGCGATTCCGCCCCCATCCGGCAGGTTCTGGAAACCGCCCGCCAGGTTGCCTCGTCCCGGGCCACCATTCTTATCGAAGGCGAAAGCGGCACCGGCAAGGAACTTATCGCCCAGGCCATCCACCAGCTCAGCCCGCGTTCCCGCCAGCGTTTCGTGGCGGTTCATTGCGCATCGCTCTCCTCCAATCTCCTCGAAAGCGAACTCTTCGGCCACGAAAAAGGCGCCTTTACAGGCGCGGTCGAACGGCGGCAGGGACGCTTTGAACTGGCCGACGGCGGCACCCTCTTCCTGGACGAAATCGGCGAAATCGACGCCGGCATCCAGGTCAAAATCCTGCGTGTCCTGGAAACCCGGGTATTCGAACGCGTCGGCGGCAACCGCAGCATCCAGACCGATGCCCGGGTCATCGCCGCCACCAACCGCAACCTGCGGCAGATGACTGCCGAGGGGTCCTTCCGGCAGGATCTCTTCTTCCGCCTCAATGTCATCGCCATCCGCATGCCGCCCCTGCGAGAACGGCTGGATGACATCCCCCTGCTGGCCAATCATTTTCTCAAGGAATTCAACCGGGAAAACTCCAAAAACATCCGTGCCATCGAACCGGCGGTTCTCCATGCCTTTCTCCGCTACAACTGGCCCGGCAATATCCGCGAATTGCGAAACGTCATCAATCGCATGGTGGTCCTTTGCCGGGGCAGCCAGTTGACCATGGCTGATGTGCCGGAGGAACTGACGCGCCCGGGCGCATCCCCCCTCCAAAAATCGCCCGCCTCGGCGCCGCCTCCGCCCGATTCCCTGAACCTTGCCGAGATGGAACACCGCCTCATCCAGGCCGCCATGGAAAAAACCGGCGGCAATGTCAGCCACGCCGCGGTGCTGCTCGGCATCAGCCGCCGCACCCTGCATCGCAAACTCAACGAAACAAGCGTCCCGTCAAATGAATCCGCATCACCCTCCGCAACCTGACCATTCCCTCCACCTCCAACCCTTGAAACAAACCATGAAACATTTCCTTTCAATTCTCGCCGTCATCCTCCTGGCCGCCGGCTGCACATCCCCCAGTCAACGCGCCAAGGACAGTCCTGAAATCTTCGGCAAAATCCCCCCTGCGCAAAAGGAAGCCGCGCTTCGCGGAGAAGTCTCCCCCGGCATGAATAAAAACGCCGTGCTGATCGCCCTGGGAAAACCAACCCGCAAAACCACCATCAACAACGACGGCCATGCGCAGGAAAAATGGATTTACACCGAAACGCGCACCGAATACATGCCCAACGTGGACCACATCGCTTTTCGCTCGCCCAACGGCGCCAACGTCGTCACCACCGTCAGCCGCCCCATTCCCATCCCGGTCCCCCACGACGCCATCGAAATCATTTTCGAAAAAGACCAGGTCGTGAGTTGCACCCGCCTGCGTTGATTAAATTTTTTGATGGCTTTGTGATCCGCGGAAATCAAGAATGGGCTCATGCAGATTTGCAGCAGCATGGAAATTTCCGCCCCGCCAGAAGACGTCTTCAAGATCATCTCCGACCTTGACGCATGGCCCCATCATCTGCCCCATTTCCGATGGATCCGGGTGATGCAAAACCATCCCGACCATCAAATCGTGCGCATGGCCTGTTTCCGGAGCTGCATCCCCATTGATTGGGTGGTTCGCTACGAATCCATGCCCGGCAAAATGGAAATCCGTTTCACTCATCTCAAGTCCATCAATCGCGACCTGCAGGTGACATGGCGGGTCGAACCCTCAAAGACCCCCGGCCATTCCATTGTCACCACCATCCACGATACCACCCCGCTCGTCCGCCGATGGGGAAAAACCGTGGTTGAACACCTGATCCGGCCTTTTTTCATCGACTATGTCGCCAAACGCGCCCTGCAAAGTTTTGCCCGTCATTTTGAGTTGAATCCGCCCACCATCCCATGAACGCGCCACCTCGCCAGCGACGGGTTGTCATCACCGGCATGGGCGCCATCACTTGCGCGGGATTAAACAAGGAGGATCTCTGGGCCAGCCTTCTGTCCGGCAAAACAGGCATCGGCCCGTTGAAACGGTTTGCCCCCGTTTCCTGCCGCGCCCGTTGCGCAGGCGAAATAAACAATTTCGATCCGGCGCGGGAATTGGCGGGGCGGCGTTGCAAACGCATGGATCGCCACACCCAACTGGCTCTGGCATGCGCCTTGCATGCCTGTGCCGACGCCGGGCTTTCCGCCCAACCCCCGCCATCCCCCAATCCCCGCTGGGGCGCCAGCCTTGGCACGGCGCTGGGGGGCATTGCCGACGCGGAACAACAACACGCCATTTTTCTCCGGGAAGGCCTGCGGGGAATCTCCGCCTGCCTGGCCATCCAGATTTACGGCGGCGCCAGTTCCAGCAATCTTTCCATCGAACTGGGTCTGAGGGGCCCCTGCTTTACATCCTCCAACAGCTGCGCATCCGGCGCAATCGCCATCGGCGAAGCCTTTCGCTATATCCGCGACGGTTATGCGGACCTGATGGTGGCCGGCGGCGCCGAAGCCCCGCTTCAGCCCCTGACTTTTGGCGCTTTCGACCTCATTCACACCATGAGTTCCAATCCCGATCCCCAAAACGCCTGCCGCCCCTTCGATGCCCAACGCGATGGTTTTGTCATGGCTGAAGGCGCTGCCATGCTGATTCTCGAAAGCGAGGAACACGCCCTGTCCCGAGGCGTCCAACCCTGCGCCGAACTTGCCGGATACAGCCTGAACAGCGACGCCCACCACATGACCGCATCCCTGCCCGGCGGCGAGGCGGCGGCTCGTTGCATGACCCAGGCGCTGCAGGATGCGGGTCTCACGCCCCGGGAAGTGGATTATGTGAATGCCCATGCCAGTTCCACCCCCATGAATGACCGGAATGAAACCCGCGCCATCAAACGGGCCTTTGGAAATCACGCCTCGCGGCTGGCCATCAGCGGCACCAAAGCCTGTTATGGACATCCCCTTGGCGCCAGCGGGGCGATCGAAACCGTCCTTTGCGCCATGGCCATCCGGCATCAATGCCTCCCCCCCACCTTGAACCTCCTCCATCCTGACCCCGACTGCGACCTGGATTATGTCCCTTTGACTCCCCGCTCCGCCCCCATCCGCTCCATTCTCAGCAATTCCTTCGGTTTTGGCGGCGTAAACGCCTGCCTGGTTCTTAAAAAAACAGGTCGAATCCACCCGCCCTCTTTTCAAACCCATGCAACCTAGGATTGACGCACCCCCTCCGGCGCATTAAGAATCTGCCATGGCTTACTCAACCCGCATAGTGGACAGTGTTGCCATTCTTGAATTGGATGGCGAGGTGGACCTTTATCATTCCCCGCGGGTTCGCGAGGAAATAGGCAAACTCATCTCCAAAAAAAACCCCACGATCCTGATCAATTTTCAAAAAGTCAGCTATATCGACAGTTCCGGACTGGCCACCATCATCGACGCCTTCCAGAAAATGAGGGCTTACAAGGGGCGTCTGGCACTGGCCGCCCTGAGCAAGCCAGTCCTCAGTGTTTTCGAAGTGGCTCGATTGAACCAGTATTTCCAAATTTTCGAAAACGAAGGCGCGGCCCTGGGCGCCTTGACCACCCCAAAGGCTTGATTGAAAGATTCCATCGACCAATTCCTGCTGCATCTCGGGGATTACACCATCCTGCTGGGGCAGTCTTTTCGCTGTTGCACTGTTGACATCTTTCGCAGGCAGGGGCCGCGCATGGCCCATGTTCTGGAGCAGATGAATGAAATCGGCGTCAATTCCATGGGAATTGTCTGTTTGGTGGTCTTTTTCGTCGGCCTGGTCATCGCCATGCAAACCTCATATGAGATGACCAAGTTCGGCACTGAAATGTACGTGGGCCGGGTCGTCGGGCTTACCATGTTTCGCGAACTGGGCCCCCTGATCGCCACCATCGTCCTCGGTGGACGCTGCGGCGCAGCCATCGCCGCGGAAATCGGAACCATGAAGGTCAACGAGGAAGTCGAGGCCCTGCGCGTCATGGGCATCTCCCCCATCCGCTTTCTGGTGGCGCCGCGAATCCTCGCCTTCACCATCATGGCGCCGGTGCTGGCAGTCATCTCCGATTATGTCGGCATCATTGGCGGCCTTGTGCTGGCCATCACGGAACTCCACCTGACCTACTGGCAGTTCGTCGAAAACATGATGAGCGGCATGATCGTCAAGGACTTTGTGTCGGGCATCGCCAAAAGCGTTGTCTTCGGCTTGCTGGTGGGCAGCATCGCCTGCCACTTTGGTTACCGCACCGAGGGCGGCGCCGATGCCGTGGGCCGCGCCACCACCATGTCGGTGGTCACTTCCATTGTCATGATCATCGTGTCTGACGCCGCCTTGACCGCCGTCTTTGTCTATATCCTATGAGCACCACCGCCATATCCAACTCGAATCTTCCGGTGCACATCGAGGTGAAAAACCTGGTGCGCGCGTTTGACGGGCGGCGTGTATTGGACAACATCTCACTCAAGGTTCACAAAGGCGAAACGATGGTGATCCTGGGCGGAAGCGGCTGCGGCAAAAGCACCCTTCTCCGGCATCTCATCGGATCCCTCAAGCCGGATGCCGGAGAAATCTGGCTTTTGGGAAAAGAAATCACCCGCATGCAGGATCAGGAATTTGCCGAAATCCGAAAAAAATTCGGAATGCTTTTCCAGGGCGGCGCTCTCCTCAACTCGATGTCCGTGGGCGAAAACGTCGCCCTCCCCCTCGAGGAGCATACCAACCTTTCCCCCGAAATCATCGACATCATGGTCAAAATGAAGACCGGCATGGTCGGGCTGACCGGCTTCGAACACCTCATGCCAAGCCAGATTTCCGGGGGCATGAAAAAACGCGTGGCGCTCGCCCGGGCCATCGCCATGGACCCCGAAATCATCTTTTTCGACGAACCCACCGCGGGACTGGACCCGGTCATGACCGCCGTGGTCGATCTGCTGATCAACAACCTCTGCAAAAAACTGGGGATCACGGCCGTGGTCGTCACTCACGATATGGCCAGCGTCAATCGCATCGCCGACCACATCGCCATGATTCACAAGGGCAAGCTCGTCTTCGAGGGGTCCGTACCCCAGATCCATGCCTCCACAGACCCCCTGGTCCGGCAGTTCATCAATGGCGAGGCCGACGGCCCCATCTCCTTCCAGCAATCCGGCGATGATTATCTCAAATCCCTTTTTGCCAGCACTTGAAAAAACAATGATTTGAACCCCATATTCCGATGAAAAAAAACACCTCCAACCACATCAAACGAATCGGCCTCGTCACCGCCATCTCCATGGCGCTGTTCGCCGTCATGGTCTTCGCCCTCAGCCGCATCTCAATGCGCCCCCAGCGCGAGATCAAAGTGTACTTCACCTTCATCAACAGCCTGGAACTCAAGGCGCCCGTCCGTTTTGCCGGAGCGCGTGTGGGATCAGTCAAACGCATTGAGTTGTTGCGCCGGGAACAGCGCGCCGAATGGGCTCAATCCAAACAACCCCCCTTCGTCTGCATCTATGCCAGCGTTGACCGCGACATCGCCATTCCCAAAAACACCATCGCCATGGTTAACACCATGGGATTCATGGGTGAAAAATACCTCGAACTCATCCCCCATCCCTCCAGCGACGCCACCGACAAACTGGCTGACAACGATGCTCTCATTGGCATTGATCCCACCCCCATGGACTCCGTGTTTGCCTCGGCCAAAAAACTCGCCGATGAAATGCAGGTGGCGGCCAAAAACATGAACACCGTCGTCATCGACATGCAGGACCGCCTGCCCGTGCTGATCGGGGAATTTGAAAAAACCCTTTCCTCCGCCCAGGGACTGGCTGGCGACGCCCGCGTCCTGACCCACGATCTTCAGTCCATGGTCGATAAAAATCGCGAAAACCTGGAGAAACTCATCGGCAATGCGCGTCAGATCACCATTTACATGAAGAGCTTTGGCCATGTGCTGGCCACCCGCCCGTGGAAACTCATCTGGGGCTTTGGCGGCCCCATCCCGGTGGAACCGGAATCCGAGATTTACACTCCTCCTCCACCCAAAACAGATCCCAAAAAAGAATCCAACTAACCGGCCTTCGGAAGCGGCAGCCACGCCATCTTCATGAATGCGGATAATAATTCATCCCTCCAGATGTACCGCGGTTTGTTGCGGGTGAGTTGCGTCATCAATTCCATCCACGACTACCGCCAGTTGTTGACATCCCTCCTTGAGATCACCAAGGAGTTTATGAATTGCGAGGCGGGCAGCATCATGCTCTATGACGAAAGCGCCAACGACCTGGTCTGGCATGTGGCTCTGGGCGAAAAAGCCGATGCGCTCAAAAAACTCGTCCGCCTGAAAATGGGTCAGGGAGTCGCCGGCTGGGTCGCCCAGGAACAGAAATCCGCCCTGGTGGCCGACGTGGCATCCGATTCCAGATTTTTCCGGGGCGCCGACACCAAAACGGGATTCCAAACCCGCTCCATCGTCTGTGTTCCCCTTCTGGTCGGGCAAAAATTGGTGGGCGTGCTGCAGGCCCTGAATCCCCGCCACAAAAACCACTTCGACGAACTGGATCTTGAGGTTTTCGAGGCTTATGGAGCGCTGGCCGCCACCGCCATCGAAAAAACCCGATGGCAGGACGCCATGCTCCAGCGGCAGAAACTGGATCAGGAACTGGAAATCGCCAAGGAAATCCAGGACAGGTTTCTGGCCAGATGTTTCACCAACGCCGAGGCTGTTTTCCAACTCGCCTTCCACTACAACGCCGCGTCCCAGATCGGCGGGGATTTCTACGATGTCCAGGACGTGCAAAACAACCGCCACGCCCTGATCCTCGGCGATGTTTCCGGCAAGGGCGTGCCCGCCTCCCTGCTCATGGCCCAGATCCTCTCGGAATTCCGGCATTTTGCCCACAACGAGCCCAACCCCGGCATCATCCTCGCCCATCTGAACGAATATCTCTGCCAGCAAAGCACCCGCGGCATGTTCGCCACAGCCTGGTGCGCCGTTGTTCACCCCGAAGGCTGCAATCTGGTCATGGCCCACGCCAACGCCGGACACCTGCCCCCGATCCGTTTCTCTTCCAACAATTCCCACATGATTGAAATGAACTCCGGAATGCCCCTGGGCATCCTGCCGGGAATCACCTATCAACCCCAAAAGCTGCACCTGGCCAGGGGCGAGCTTTTCTGCGCCTACACCGATGGCGTCACCGAAGATCGCAACGCCGGCGGCGAGGAATATGGAAGAAACCGGCTCCAGCAAATCCTGGCCAGCCATTTCCACGATGTCGCAACGGCCCGGAATGCCCTGCTGCAGTCCCTCGACGAATTTGGCGGCAATGCCCCCCAGCGCGACGACACAACCTTCCTCATCCTCGGCCCCAAATGAACAAATGCTAAATCCGCAATGAAACATCTCTATCATCATGAATGCCACAGTTGCCCCTCCAAAATGGCGGAAATCCGCGCCAAGTTGAGGGAATCGGCCGCCGACTGTGGATTCGACGAGCAAACCACCCATCATCTGGTTCTCGCCGTGGACGAAGCCTGCACCAATATCATCCGCCATGCCTACGAAGGCAAAACCGACGGACGCATCGAGTTGGATCTCTTCTCCGACCATGATTTCTGGGAGGTGCGTCTTAGGGATTACGGCAAGAAATGCCCCCCGGAAAAACTCCGCGGACGCCCCTTGAGCGAGGTTCGCCCGGGCGGCTTGGGATTGCATTTTATCCGTTTCGCATTCGACGAGGTCATCTTCGACACCAATCAAACCGAGGGAACCTGTCTGCGGTTGCGCAAAAAAATATCCAAAAAAAAATGACGGCCTGAGCCGGTTTTATCCGCAAATACGGCATTTTCACCCAAAAAATCGTCTTGTCTTTCCCCCTGCGCGGGCTTAGCGTCCCCCCACGATCCTTACAAAACGAAATCAACCCTTATTTATCGCATGAATGCAAAAAAACTTGTCTCCCTTGCGGCAGCCTTGGCTGCCAGTTTAACCCTTCAACTACAGGCTGCGGACGCCCCCAAACCGGCCTATGGCGGCGGCTCCCTCGAAAGCGAAGCCGCTTTCCGGAAGGAAATGCTCACAAAATACGACAAGGATGAAAAAGGCTACCTGAACGTCAGCGAGAAGGAAACCATGCTCCGCGATTTTCTGGCCTACCACCAGAAGTTCATGAGTTTCACGGACGAAAACAAGGACGGCAATCTCACCAAGGCTGAATTTGCCAAGGCTCGTGGAATCCTGCCCGAGGCAAAAGACGATTATATTGCCAAATACGACAAAAACGGCGACGGCACTCTTTCCCGGAAGGAATGGGAAAGATTGAACGGCCTTCTGGAAAAGAAAATCCGCGCTTATGTGGACTCTTACGGGCCTTGCGCGGACAAATGCGCATGTGAAAAACCCTGCGACAAAACAAAGTGCAAGTGCAAACAATGCGGCACCGACAAGGGTGAGTGTCCCGCGAAAAAATGCGCTTCGAAATGTGATTCCTCCTGCGGCAACAAGTAAAAACTCAACTTTTTTTCCATCATGAAAACAAAAATCTCCTCTTCACGTCGTCCTTCCCGTTTGGCCACAGCATGCCTGGCCGCCATTTGCGCATGTTCCCTTGTCGGCTGCACCGCAACCGAGCAAGGCTCGGGCATTGGCGCGGCGGGCGGCGCCCTGATCGGCGGCCTGGCCGGCGGCTGGAAATGGGCTGCGGTCGGAGCGGGCGCGGGCGCTTTGCTTGGCGCCGCTGGCGGCGCGATCAAAGACAACGCCGACAAAAAAGACTCGAAATAAGACTCTTTTCAGGCGTTTAGACTGAAGACTGAAGGCTGAAGATAACAGACAGTATTCAGCGTCCTGTATCCGCAAAGGCGGTGCGGAAGCCCCGCCCTCCATTGGTTTCATGATGAAATAATTGGAGGGCGGGGCTCCTGCACCGCTCTTTTTTTTCCCTCATGCGCAAGCCCCTTTCGCATCCATCCCAAGACATCCCTGCCGGAAAAATCCTCTCCGGCAGGCGGCTGCAGCCGGACGCCGCCCTGCGGCTCTTTCGGGAATGTCCGCTGGAGACGCTGGGTGCCCTGGCTCATGAAACAAGGATGCGCAAGACCGCAAGCGCATACAACGGATGCGGCGGAAAAATTGTCACCTACGCGGTGGATCGCAACATCAACTACACCAATGTCTGTTCCGTCCGTTGCGGTTTCTGCGCCTTTTCACGCGACGAACACTCGCCGGACGCCTATCTGATCGATTTCAAAACCCTGGACGCCAAACTGGCTGAACTGACATCCCTCGGAGGCACCCAGGTTTTGCTTCAGGGAGGTCATCATCCAAAACTGGGTCTTGATTACTGCCTCAATCTCGTCGGACACATACGCAAAAAATTTCCACATCTGAACATCCACGGTTTTTCCGCCCCTGAAATCCATGATCTTTGCCAGAAAACAGGATTACCCTGCCGCGCTGTCCTCTCCCGTTTGAAAGACGCCGGTTTGGGATCCCTGCCTGGAGGCGGGGCTGAAATCCTTTGCGACCGGGTCCGCCGCCGGCTCTCGCCCAAAAAATGCTCAACCGCCCGCTGGCTGGACATCATGCGCGCCGCGCATGAAATCGGCCTGCGCTCCAGCGCCACCATGATGTACGGCCATATCGAAACCCCGGAGGAACGCATCCGGCATCTCGACCGCCTGCGCCGGTTGCAGGATGAAACCCGCGGTTTCACCGCCTTTATCGCCTGGCCCTTTCAACCGGGCAACACCGTCTTTGACGGAAAAATCGAGCCTTCCGGCGCCGTCGATTACCTCCGCACACAGGCCCTCAGCCGCCTGTACCTCGACAATTTTGACAACCTGCAAGCCAGTTGGGTCACCCAAGGCCCCCAAATCGGCCAACTGGCCCTCCTCTACGGCGCCAACGACCTGGGATCGCTCATGATCGAGGAAAACGTCGTCGCCGCCGCGGGCACCCGCCACCGCATGAACCTCGAGGAAATGCGCCGGTTGATCTCCGACCTCGGTTTCAAACCCCGGCAGCGCGACACATGGTACCGGCTGATCTCCAAAGCGCGATAAAATGAAAGTGGCGGGACGCCGATTGAAATCCAAAAAACCGGACAGCCAGAGCCGGGACGGCTCTGCCACTTTGTCGCGCAATTCTCCAAACCCACAGTGACAGGTTGACCGCCGACCACTTCTCCGGCAGATTGCGGGCATGCCGGAACCCCTTGTTTCCCTGGAACGTTGCGATCGCTATGATCTGGCCGAGGTCACCTCCGCCGTCAAACGCGCCCTGGCGCCCTTTGGGGGGATGGCGGCCTTTGTGCGCCCCGGCATGCGCGTGGCCCTCAAGCCCAACCTGATCATGCCGCGCCATCCCGATGAAGCCGCCACAACCCATCCGATTCTTGTGGAGGCGGTGGCGCGAATGGCCGTCGAACTCGGCGCCGCAGTCGTGATCGCGGACAGTCCCGGCGGCGCACACTGCGAACGGAATTTACGGCGCATCTATGACGGCTGCGGCATGACCGCAGCGGCCGCCCGATCAGGCGCCACCCTCAATTTCGACCTGGGCGAGACAACCGTGCATCTCCCCCAAGGCGCGCGGCTAAAATCAATGAATGTGCTCAAACCCCTGGCCACCGCCGATCTGGTCATCAATCTGCCCAAACTCAAAAGCCACGGCCAGATGGTTTACACCGGCGCCGTCAAAAACCTCTTTGGCGCCATCGCCGGCATCATGAAAGGCGAATACCATCTCCGCCTCGCCAACTACGACCATTTCGCCAACGCCTTGATCGATGTCTTTCTGGCCGTCTCCCCGCGCCTGACCATCATGGACGCCATCATGGCCATGGAAGGCGAGGGCCCCACCGCCGGCAAGCCCCGCCCCCTTCGCTTTCTCATGGCAGGAACCGACGCCTTTGCCATGGATTTGGTTGCCACCGATCTGATCGGACTCAAGCCGGGGGAAGTTCCCATGCTGCGACAGTCGATGGTGCGGGAGCTTTGCCCCGCCTCTGTCAAAAACATCCGTCTGGCCGGCGCGGATCCCGCCAGGTTGCGAGTAGCCGACTTTGACCTTCCCGGACGCCGCCATCTGCAACCCATTGAATTTTTCGACAAAGGCATCCTGCGCTGGGCTGCCAACACCTTTCTGCGTCCGCGACCGGTTGTCAACCGGTCGCTTTGCACCGGCTGCCGGGATTGCGAACGGCACTGTCCCGCCAAGGTCATCCACTTTGAGGGCAAATATCCGCTTATTGATCTGAAGGGCTGCATCCGCTGCTTCTGCTGCCAGGAACTCTGCCCGGCCAAAGCCCTGAAGATCGTCCACCCCCCTGGTCACAAATTCATGCGCGATCACGTGGCCCCGATCGCCGCCAAGCTGCTGTCATAGAGCCGGGCAAGAATCAAAAAAATTCCATATCAGGCCAGAAGACGCAAAATCCTCTCCCCCGCCAAATTGAACAAAGGCGGCGCAACCGCCGCTTTGGAACGGGGCTTGCGAATTTTTTCCATCAAAATCCCCGCCAATTCATGTGCGCGGCCGGATGTCACCGTCAAATCCGGCGAAGGTTCGCGCGTTCTGGCCACCTCCGCGCTGATCACCGCCGGCAACCCCGCCGCCAGCGCCTCGCAAAGGGTCAGCCCGAAACTCTCGTGATGCGAAAGCAGGGCGTATAGATCCGCGGCGGCAAAGGCGCAGGTTTTCTCCTCCCCTGTCACATGACCGGTAAAACTCACCCGGGCCTTTCGCAACCGCCCGGCCAGCCGCTGCAGCCGGCGCAAGCATTTCGGGCCATCCATATAGGCGGCCCCTCCCGCAATCACCGCATGGCAACGCTCCGCCAGCCCCGGCTCGATCCTCTCCAAAACACCCAAAGCTTGCAGCAAACGCTCGATCCCCTTCTCCGGAGAAATCCGGCAAAGGCTCAAAATCACAAAATCCCCATCCCGGATATTCCAGCGTTTCCGCCACCCGTCAAGACTTCCCTCCGGCGGCGGCGCCCACGGTTTCAAGGAAGGCGCGCCCCACTCCACCACCTCAACCCTTGGCTCCGGATCGCCAACATAACAACGCCGGATGGTTTCTCGCATGAAGGACGATGGAACCAGCACCAGATTGGAATGCCGATAAGCCTGCTCCTGTTTTTCAAAAACCAGTTTCAGGATATCAGGCGCAAGCGTGGCGATCCCCGTTCGGCAAGCAAACCTCCACATGGAGGCCAGCACCTCCGGCGCCACCCATCCGCGCAGATAAAGACGATGGATGAAATCCACCACATCCACATGAACCACGGTTGCCACCCGATAGCCATGCTTACGCAAGCGCTCCGCCTGCGGCCCCTCGCTGATGTCATGCGTGACCACCCACGAGGACGGCTCCGCATGGCGGGCCAGCAGGCATTCCGTCACCGCCCGCTCAAACACGCGGCTGAAGGAGGCGTACTCCCGATAACCCAGCGAAGCCGGATGCGTTTGAACCGGAGGCAGCGCGCCGATCTCCGGATGTTGTTGGACGAATTGGCGCAGAGCCGGGTAAGCCGGCCCGGGGGAAAGCATCTCCAGTTCCACATCCGGACGGTCCGCCCAAACCTCCCGCATGCACTCAAAAATCGTTGCGCCGCCGCCCATGGGCGCTTTCAACGGAAGATACCCCCCATGGGCGCCAGTCAGAAAAATCTTCAACGCCACACCCGGTTTCATTCCGTCACAACCTGCCTGCGCATTTCCTTTTTCTCGCCCTGCCGCCGTTTCAACTCAACCAGCCGCTGGCGCGCGCGCCGGGAACGGCGGCGTTTCTGACGTCGGATCTTTTCCACCCGCGACTGTTCGGCGGCCGCCACCCCGCGCTGTTGCGCCTCGATTTTATCCAGCAGAATCCGCCGGGCCAGAAAACGGTTCAACGCCTGGAAACGCTCCTTTTCGCACCTCACCCGCAATCCAGTCGGACGATGAACCAGCACCACGGCCGTTGAAACCTTGTTCACATTCTGGCCGCCATGCCCGCCGGAACGCGTGAAGGATTCATCCAGATCGGATTCCCTGACGCCCAATTCCCCCATGCGCCGCAAAAGCTGCTGTTCTTTCTGTTCTGTTACAGGAAACCTGCCCATTCCCCCATCGAAGCAGGAAACCGCCCGTCAGGCAAGAACAGCCCTGCGCAACCGGGCACGAACCATTTGACTTCCATATCTCTCATGCCATGAATGATCCCATGCCATCTCCCTCCCCCTCTTCCCCGGCCAACCTCTTTGAAAACCCGCCGCAGGATTTTTCAAAGGAACACATCCTGCCCCTGCACAAAAGCGGCGGAAGCCGGATCGAACGGATTTTCTCCAACGGGCAAGCCAGTCCGCCTGGTTTTTGGTACGATCAGGCGCGCGATGAATGGGTGTTGCTCGCCGCCGGCAGCGCCAGTCTGGAATTCGACGGAGGCCGGATGCTTGACCTGAAAGCGGGCGATCACCTGCTTATTCCCGCGCATCAGAAACACCGGGTGGCAGCCGTTTCCAGGGATGCCGTCTGGCTGGCGGTGCATTTAGGCGGATCGACGGCTGGAGACTGAAGCCGGCGCAGGCGCCCCTCGATTTGACGCATCAAAACAAATTCCGTCGTTGTCAGCGGCATTTTCCCGCGTTAGCCTTCTCCCCCATGAAACTTTCCTTCACCAAAATGAACGGCGCCGGCAACGATTTCGTGATGCTGGACAACCGTTCCCGATCCCTTTCCCTCACTCCCAAACAGATTGAATTCCTCTGCGACCGTCACCGCGGCATCGGAGGGGACGGTTTGCTTTTGGTCGAACCGCCAACCTCGGCGCAAAGCGCCTTCCGGATGCGCTACTACAATTCCGACGGCAGCGAAGCCGACATGTGCGGGAACGGCGCCCGATGCTTTTCCCGCTTTGCACAAAAGGTTGGCGGCGGCGGCAAACAATTCGCGTTTGAAACCAACGCCGGCCTGATCCGCACGGAAATCGACGGCCGCCAGGTGCGCATCAATCTCAGCCAGCCGCACAGCCTGCGCCTGAAGGAACGGGTGGCTCTCGCCTCCGGCGAAACCGAAATCCATTCCATCAACACCGGGGTGCCGCACGCCGTTCTGCTGACACCCGACGCCGGCGCGGTGGATGTTCAAAATCTGGGACACGAAATCCGGTTTCACCGTCATTTCGCCCCCAAGGGAACCAATGTGAATTTTGTCGAAAAAGTGGACAACAAAACCATTCGCGTGCGAACCTACGAACGCGGCGTGGAAGCCGAAACCCTGGCCTGCGGAACCGGAGTGACGGCCAGCGCCCTCATCAGCCATCTGCTCCTGCAAATCCCCTCCCCTGTCCAGGTGCGCGTCAAGGGAGGCGACACCCTCGAAATCAGCTTCTCGCGACAAGGCGAACAGTTCACCGATGTTTTCCTCAAAGGCCCGGCGGATTTTGTCTTCGAAGGACAAATCGAACTGGAAGACTCGATAGGTTGACAGACTGAAGGCTGAAGATCATCAGGAAATCAAGATGGCGTATTTTTTGACAGGATTAACAGGATTGCAGGATTTTTTGTTCAGTATCATGAATCGGGCAGCCGCCGCGCCCAGACTCGGCTCGACAACCTTCCGCCTTCAGTCTTCAGCTTAAAACCCCAACCTGGCATGCTCCTTTCACCTTCTGCATCTCCGGAAAAAATCAAGTGGATGGCGCGTCATGCCCCATCTGCTACCGGCGCAGCCCTTGACTTGGGATGCGGCGCGGGGATTTATTCCCAAACCCTGAAAAAACAGGGCTGGGCCGTCGCCGCCATCGATCAAGTCCCGCCCGTCTCAGCCCAAGCCATTGGATTTCTCCAGCACGACTTGGAAAAAGGGCTTCCCTTTCCCGATCACCAATTCGATCTGGTTCTTGCCTGGGATGTACTTGAACACCTCGACAACGAAACCGCCATGTGGACGGCGATCCAGCGTGTTCTGCGTCCGGGAGGCGTCCTTCTGGGCTCCGTGCCCCATGGCGACGACGACCGGCTTGCACCTTACAATCTGGCTTTCAAACATCACATTGACCGGACCCATCGCCGCACCTACCTCCCCGCAAATCTGAAGGAACGCCTGCTTTCGCATGACATGGAAATCATGGCCATGGAATTGAAAGGCCCGGTCTCCCCACAAGTCCTCGCCGAGTTCATCCCATGGCCGGTCCTTCGCATGCCGATACGCAAGATCATCGGTCTCGCACGGCGGTTGGGGCTGCTGGCCTTTCAGGAACTTTACGCCGACATCTTCTGGGCGGCGCGCAAGCGGGTCTGAATCAACGTTGAAAAAATCCTGTTAATCCCGTCAAAAAAACACCTTGTCTTGATTTTCTAACAGCCTTCAGCCTACAGTCCAAAAAACCTGCTTTCCCCTTGAACCGGAACACCACACGCGAACATTATGACCGCATCGCAGCCAACCGGGCCAACTGGCGAGGAAACCGTTTTTTTCAGCGCGAAACCGAATACCTCTATACCGGATTGATCCCGGAAGGAGCGTCGATTTTACAGGTGGGATGCGGTCTGGGGGACTTGCTGGCCGCCCTCAAACCCGTCCGTGGCGTGGGCGTGGATTTCAGCTCCAAAACCATCGAATTCGCGCGCCAACGCCATCCCCGGCTGGAATTCATCTGCTCCGACATACACGAATTCCAAAGCGGGGAAAAATTCGATTACATTGTGGTGTCCAGCGTGTTGGGGGATCTGGATGACATCCAGGCATGCTTCGAACGGTTGCGCGCCCGCTGTCACTCCCGCACCCGGCTGATCGTGGACTACTACAGCATGCTGTGGCAGCCTCTCTGGAACATGGCTGAAAAGTTGAACTGGAAAACTCCGCAACCTCTCCAAAACTGGCTGCGCACCGAGGATGTCATCAACCTCCTGCAAATCGCGGGGTTTGAACCCGTGGTCCACAAACGCCGGCATCTCTGTCCGCTCAACATCCCCCTGCTGGCCCCTTTCTGCAACCGGATCCTGGCCCACATGCCCCTGTTCCAAAACCTCTGCTTCGGAAACTGCATCGTGGCCCGTCCGATCATGCGCCCGGAAACAGCCAACCTGACCTGCTCCGTCATTGTCCCCTGCCGCAACGAAAAGGGCAACATTGCCAGGATTTTCAAGCAAACTCCCCCAATGGGCGCCCACACGGAACTCATTTTCATCGACGGCAACTCCACCGACGGAACCCTGGAGGAAATCGAGCGGCAGGCCAGGGCAAACCCCCAATGGAACGCCGCGTTTTTCTCCCAAGGCGCCGGAACCGGCAAAGGCGACGCGGTGCGCCAGGGATTTGCCCGGGCCAAGGGGGACGTGCTGATGATCCTGGACGCCGACCTGACCATGCCGGCGCAGAATCTGCCCAAGTTTTTCCAATGCCTGGCGGACGAACGCGCCGAGTTTGTCAATGGTTCGCGACTGGTTTATCCCATGGAAAAACAGGCCATGCGTTTTCTCAACCTTCTGGCCAACTGGTCGTTCGGACGGATGTTCACCTGGCTTTTGGGCCAGACCATCCGGGACACCCTTTGCGGCACCAAGGTGCTTTTGCGCAAGGATTACGAGCGCATCGCGGCCGGACGGGCCTACTTCGGCGACTTCGATCCCTTCGGCGATTTCGACCTGCTTTTCGGCGCAGCCAAGCTCAACCTGAAAATCGTCGACCTGCCCATCCGTTACAAGGAACGCACCTACGGCACCACGAACATCCGGCGCTTTTACCACGGCTGGCAATTGTTGAAAATGTGCGGCGTGGCGCTGGTCAAACTCAAGCTGCGCTAATCCTTTTGCCATTGGAATGAAATCGCGATGGAGGCTTTGACAGAATCAACATGATTGCCCGCTCAACGCTGCCCATAAAAAAAACCTGTCAATCCTGTCAAAAAAAGTCATCCGTCTGAGACGGACTTCATTTATGAAAGACCGAAATCAAATTCCCTTCAGACTGGCCCTGGCCGTCTGGATCGCCGCCACAATCATCCGGCTCGTTTATTCGCCGGGATATTCCGGACTCAGTTTCGACGATACAGCCTACGCCACATCAGGACAGCACCTACTGCTGTATCACCACGGCTATTGGGGGGACACCCTGCGCCCGTTGGCGGTATGGTGGTGCGCCTTTTTCCACTGGCTCAACGGCATCGACATCCGCAATCTGGGGCTGGCCTTTGCCGCTCTTCGCAGCGTTGGCGAGCTTTTCCTGATCCTGGCATCCCGCCGCTTTTTCCCCCAATACCCCGCCATCCCGCTCATGACGGCCATCCTGTCGGCGGCCAGTTTCCTTGGAAACCTCTACGGCGACCAGCACTTGAGCAGTCTGCTCTTTGCCATTCCTTTTTCGCTTTATTTTTATTCGCGGTGGGCCGCCGCGGGCGGATGGGGCAACTGGCTCGCCTGCGCTTTTGGCAGCGGACTGGTGTTTCTGGGACATTACAACACCGTTCACGCCCTGGCCTTCATGCTTGCGGCGGAAATGTTCCGTTTGATCTTCCTGAAACGCGAAAAACTCCCAACCGCATTGGCGGCGGGATTTTCGGGCATCCTGGTCTGCCTGGCCACCATCATGGTGATAGGCAAGTTTTCCTATGGATTCGCCAACTGGATCACCTACTTCAAGCGCATCTGGATCCAGATCAGCGAAAACCAGACCCACCACGGCATGAAAGCATCCCTTTCGGATGGATTTCTTCTCTCCCTGGCGTCGTGGGAAGGGCTCGGCTTTTTCATCTGCATGGCGGGACTCGCCTGGCTTCTTCTTCGCATCTGGCGCGAACCCCGGGAATCGCCCTTTTTCTGCCTGCCGCTGGTTCCCCTCGCGGCCGGCGGGCTTGTCTTTCTGCGGGTCAGCCTGAACTTCCTCAGTTTCCCGCGCCTCTACGCGCTCACCCTGCCATTTCTCTGGCTGTGCGGCGGCGCCCTGCTCGCCTGCATTGTGGAAAAACTGCTGGCTCAAAAAAATGAATCCCGCCGCCTGATCCCGCTGGCACTTGCCGCCATGTGCGGCGTCATCTTCTGCGCCGCGCACCAGGGGCAAATCGCCCGTTTTGCGTCGGGAAATGTGGCATTGGAGACTTATATCAAGGCCCGGCCCGCCAAAAAATTCGTGATGTTCAATGGCAACCCGCATCTTGCCGCCTATCTGTTCAACTGGCAGTGGACGGGACTCAACGAAACCCGGCAACAGGCGGCAGGCGCCTATAAAAGCCTGGGAGCGGAAAAATTCGACGCCCAACAACCGCCCGGGCTGCGGGGACTCGACGCCTGGCCGTATCTCCAGCATCCCCAACTTTATTCAGTATGCGACCTGATCATCTTTGAGGGATGCAACGCCAACGACCTCATGAAATACGACGCCATGATCAGGACTGCCTGCCCCTCGATCGCGGTCACCAACCTTTATCATGGCCCGCGACAATACCTTCCCCTGCAAGCCGACGAGGGAGGCGCGCTGAGCCAGCCTCCCCGGTTCAACGAAAACAACCATCTTCCCATCATGCGGATCTACGACCTTCGAGGCGCCCCGGCAAAACAAGCTGCACCCTAGCGCCTTCTCCAACCGTCAGAACTCCACTCCCTTTTGAGCCTTCCACCCCGTGCGCATGCCGTGCTTGATGCATCGCATTTCGGTAACCGTATCCGCCAACCCCATCAAACGCCGCGAGGCGCCCCGGCCTGTCAACACCAAGCATTCAGGCCCCCTCGCCTTCTTCAATATCCTCAACACCTCATCCTCGTCGAGCAACCTGACGGAAAGCGCCGTGCAAAGCTCGTCCAAAACCACCAGCTGCCAGCGGGACGAACCAATCCGCCTGGCAGCCTCATCGAGAGCCTTTTGGGCGGCTTCCCGGTGTTTCTCAAAAGCCGGACTGCCGGGTTTGGGCACAAACCCCCTCCCCATTTGCAGCAAACAGCAATTCCGAAAACGCCGCAAAGCCCGGATTTCACCGGTTGCATCGTCATTTTTCATGAATTGCAAAAAGGCAGCCCTCATGCCATGCCCCATGGCGCGCAAAACCATGCCAAGGGCTGCAGTGGTCTTTCCCTTTCCATCACCGGTGCAAATCAGAATGCGGGGTTTCTTGCTCATGTCCCCACCATGCCACGACTCCCCTCCCATTCAACCCCAAAAACCAGCGGGATTTCATCGGCAAGGCGCCGGGAAAAACCGCTCTAGTGCGCCTGCTCAACTGCGGCGGGACCGCTGCTCAGGCGAAGGTCGTTGCCCGGACGCACAAGCTCGATGTTGTTGACATCCAAGGTCAAGCCCATGACTTTTTCCAATACGGCCAGTGAAATATTGTAATCGGCAATGGCGCTGATCTCGCTGGTTTCGGAGGAAATCAAATCCCGTTGCAACCGAAGCACCTCAAAGCTGGTGGATGTGCCGATCTGCATCTTGGCAAACTCCCCCTCATAAACCGCGCGGGCGGTCTGGACGGAGACCCTCGCGGCCTTGATCCTCTGGTAATTGTAGTCCACCGCCTTGATGGCCTTGTCCACACCCACCACAATGTTCTGCTCGACGAGTTTCAACTGCAGGATGGCCTGTTCCTTTTGCAAGCGGGTGGCTTCATATTTCCCCTCCGCAGCCAGATCTGGGAGCGGAATGGTGACGGCCAGCCCGGCAGACCACTCCTTGTCACGAATGTCCATGGAACGGGTGAAACTCGTGCCGATGCCGTTGTAGCCATAGGTTCCCTGCAAATCCACCTGCGGATATCGCTGATTTTTGTCGTATCGCAACTGGAGTTGAAGCTTGTCGATGTTCAACATCGCCTGCCGGTAATCAGGACGATTCTCCATGGCCTTGACAATGGCCAGATCCACATCCATCGCCGGCCATTCCCGATCCAACGGACGGTCCATGGGTTGAATGGGACGATGCCGGATATCCGCCATGTCCCGGGCAATCAACGCCCTCAAATCAATCGTCCGCTCCGCAACGGATTTGTTGGCCAGCACCACCGACTCCTCGTTCTTGGCAACCTCGGCTTCGGCCTTGGTGATGTCCAGGGCTGCCAGGCTCCCAATGGACACCTTCTTCCGGTTGTCTTCCAAAAGCCTGACGGAATACTCCAAAGACTTGAATTGCACCTTGCGATTTTCCAATGCGGAACACAATTGATAATAAGCCTCCCGGACCTGGGTCACCACATCCATCACCTTGTAGGCAAACCCTTCGTTGGAATACATGACCTGCTTCTGGGCAATGCGCAACGGAGTCAGGTTCACATCCGTGCCAAAGTTCCTGAGCAAGGGTTGCGTCAGGGTCAGCCCCCAATTGCTTGAATAATAATCACGAAATGCGCCGCTGATGGTCTGGGTGTCCGTGGCGGCAAACCCCAGATTATAGGTGGCGCCGGAAGAAGTTTTCCCCTGAAAGCTTGGCGCCAAGGTCATGGTCCGCGTCTGGCTGTAGGGAAGACCGCCCGAAAAATTTCCGTCTCCATAATCAAGAGGAGTACGGGTTTCACCGTAGCCGGGGGTGATGACAAAAGAGGGAACAAAAGCGCCCCGGGCTGTGGTGACCCCCGCCTCGCTGATCATGGGATTCAGGCGCTCAATGGAAATATTGAGATTGTTTTGAAGCGCCATGCTCAAACAATCACGAACGGTCAACGGAAGCGGATCGGTGTTTTTATCCTCCCCCCGTCCTTCATCCGCTGTCCACCCCATGAAAAGCAACAACCCCGCCATGCAAAAACAATGCAGGCGCAAGACCGCAGGCGAAAAAATAACAGGCAAAGACAACATGATGCAACCCGCAATCTAAAGCATAACGAGAGGACTTGCAAGCCGCGACCGAATGGTGCACTTTTATATCCACCACGGCATCAAGCGGTTACACTTACTCCGCGCAAACATCCCGAGGACAGCAGCTCAAGAAACCCGTTTTTTAATCCCATCCCCATGGGAGGCGGGACTTCCGAACAGCCCATTCTCAAGATGAACATGCCGCGCACGATTGCAACAATACAGCTTATTCCCCAAAATGGCATTGGTTGAACTCAGACAGGTGACCAAAATCTACCGGGTGGCCGGAGAGGAGGTGCGCGCCTTGGATGGCATCAATCTGGACATTCAGGAGGGGGAGTTCATTTCCATCATCGGCCCGTCAGGAAGCGGAAAATCAACGCTCATGCACCTGCTGGGATGCCTCGACTCCCCCACTTCGGGCTCCATCCGGCTGGATGGCATGGACCTGAGCAAGGCCGGGGCCAACCGGCTGGCGCGGATTCGCAACCAAAAAATCGGCTTTGTTTTCCAGTCTTTCAACCTGTTGCAACGCTTGAATGTTCTGCAAAACGTGGAACTGCCGCTGATTTACGCAGGCATGGGTGGACGGCGCCGGCACGAACTGGCAACCCATGCCCTCGAACAAGTGGAACTGCTGCACCGGGCCAAACACCGGCCCAACCAACTGTCCGGCGGCCAATGCCAACGCGTCGCCATTGCCCGGGCTCTGGTCAACGACCCCCGGATCATTTTCGCGGATGAACCAACAGGAAATCTCGACAGTCATACAGGCGGCGCGATTCTGAGCATCTTCCGTGACCTGAGCCATAAGGGACGGACCATCGTGCTGGTGACGCACGACCCGAAAATCGCCGATCAAACCGAACGGCGGATCGAAATCCGGGATGGAAAAATCTGCAACTCCTAGCGTTCCACGGGATCATGCTGCTTTTCCTTTCCATCAACGTGGGGCTGAAGGAAATTTTCGCGCACAAAATCCGCTCCTTCCTGATGATGACCGGCATCATTCTGGGCGTGGTCAGCCTGGTCGTCACCTTTGCCATTGTGGACGGATCCATCCGGGCAACAGAGGAAAGACTCATCATGCACGGCGGCGTGGAGCGCGTCTCGGTCATCAAGCAGGATGTCCCCACCGGCAAGGAGGAACTCAAGGATCTCTCTCCGGGAATCACCATTGAAGACGCCAAAATCATCCAGACCGAATGCCCCCATGTTGTCGCCGTGTCACCCGAAGTGAGCCTGGGAATGCCTTCCGTCCAATATCTGAACAAAACAGTCCGCGCCGGAGTCACAGGCGTAACCGAACCCTATCTGATGGTCAACTATGCCAATCAATGGAAAATCGGCGCCGGGCGTTTCATCTCCGATCTGGATCTTGAAACTGACGCCATGGTCTGCGTCATTGGAGAATCTGTCTGGGCCGAACTGGAGCAGCCGGATGATGAAAGCCCGCTGGACAACACCATCAAAATCAATGATCAACCATTCAAAATCATCGGAGTCATTCCCATTCCCGAATCGGAAACCGAACGCAAACGAAGGGAATCCGGCAAGATGCAGACCCGGCTGGAAAGGGAACAAAAACGTCGCAGCGGGCTGGCTTCCTACCTCAGCAGATTCAAATCCAAAAAAGCCATTTCCAGATATTACGGTGAAAACCTGGTCGTTTTGATTCCCCTGACCACCATGCAATCCCTTTTTAAATCAGCCAGCCGGGACCTTGGCTACAATCAGAAAGGTCCTGATCCGGCTCTCTCGGCGCTTAATTTCAAGGTCAAAAACGTGTCCGTCCTGGCGGACACGATTGACAAGGCGCGCGCCGCCCTGCTGAAAACCCACCGGGGCGTTGAGGACTTCGGCTTCAACACCCGCGAAAACTGGTACTCCTTTATGAAACCGGCGCTGACAGTAAAATTCATAAAAGGCGCGATCATGGCCGGCATCAGCATGGTGGTGGGAGGAATTGGCATCGCCAACATCATGCTGGCCAGCATCGCGGAACGCATTCGCGAAATCGGCATCCGCATGGCGGTGGGCGCGAGGCGAAGGGATATCTTCTGGCAGATCCTGGTCGAAAGCTGCGCGCTGGCGGTCATTGGCGGGATCCTGGGCATCGGAGCGTCTTTCGGCGCAATACGGCTGTTTGAACAATACGGGCAATTCGACTATGCACTGATCGTCACTCTCGACCGGATGGCAATCGCGGTGGGAGCCTCGGCGCTGACAGGACTGCTGTCCGGCTTTTATCCCGCCCTTCGTGCCGCTCATCTCAAACCGCTTGAAGCGCTGCGCTTCGAATAAACCTGATAAAATTCCCTGCCTTCAGTCTTCAATCTGTCAAAACACCTGCGCGGTAAAAACATACAGCTGAACATCAGGGGTTTTCCATGCATCGCGGGAAAGGCCGGCCTTCTGTTCGCACAATGTCCCCATGAAAGTTTCCAAATCCCATCCTGTTTCCGTCGCCACCTGTGGCAGAAAAACTCCGCTGCGAAACCCCTTCGCCACCTGCACGCCATGTTTGCCCAACCGGATCTCATGCCAATCCTTGATCCGGCGAAGAGGACTCAATACTGAAATTTCATAACGCAAATCGTTCAGTTCTCCAGCCGTCACCGGCGGAAATCTGTGGTCCTGCGTGGCAGCTGAAATGGCCATCTCAATAATCACCTTGTAAAGCGGCTCCGGTGATGCAAAACGCCCGATGCATCCCCTCAATTCCCCCCGTTTTTTCAGCGTCACAAAGGCTCCCCCCCCCTTTTCCAAGGCAGGCCAGCGATTGTCGAAAACGGGAACTTTATGACTGGTCACCCATCCCTCCACTGATTGTTTTGCCAGTTCAAGCAACGCCTTCTGTTCCTCCTTGCCCAATCCATCGTCTTCCCTTCTTTTCCCGCGTGCCTCACCCGTCGTCTTCCCATCGTCATAAAAAGCGATGGCAGCATACCCCACCACCCGGTTTCGATCACCGCTGGCATCGCTGGAATTTGCGCTCTTGAGCAAAATCGCCTTTCTCGCATCCAACTCCGCAGCCAGCAACATGGCCGCGCGGATCGATTGTTCCCCGCAGGCAAAAGTAACCGCATTCGGAACCCCCTGCTGTCTCAGCCTCGAGAGCGTCCGTGTGAATTGCCCCGCATCACCCGTCATGATCGCTTTGATCACCTCTCCATCCACGCGCCGTGCGTCGGCATCCGATGGGTAATGCGACAAATCGCTGCTTGCCACCACCAGCGTCCTTTCATCCACCAAATCCTTCAAGGCCTTGGCCACCGTCTCCGACATCCGATCCGCGCCTGCGCCAAACAACACCGGCACAATCGCAAACTTTTTCAACACCCTTTGCAAAAAAGGCAATTGGACTTCCAACGAATGCTCCCTGACATGCGCCTTGGGCAGGGGCATCACCTTGTCCCCTCCCATGATCAGCCGTTTGCACAGGGACGCATTCACCTCCACCGGGCCCAAGGGAGTTTGAAACGCCCCCGATGGATAAACCGCCACCCCGTCAAAGGCCTCCTGATGACTGTCTCCCAACAGGACGACCGTATTGACCTCCTGTCCGCTCAGGCGCTTGTAGGCATATGCAGCCACCCCTCCGGAATAGACATATCCCGCATGCGGCACGATCAACACCCGGATGCGTCCCGGCACAACCGGCGGCGCCGCCTCCCTCAACAACCGGTCCACCTCCGCCCCAAGCGCTTCTCTGCCACCGGGATAAAACTGCCCTGCCACCGCCGCCGGACGAACCCCATCCTCTTTTCCCTCCCCCCCCTGCGCGCACCCCAAAAAGGGCAAAACCAATAAGCACCCCATCATCCAAAACCTGACTAAAAAAAACGCCCGCCATTTCATGCCCCCACTGTACCCCATCGGCCTTCAGCCTTCAACCTTCAGTCTGCCTGCTCACTCCCAGATCCCCGGGATGCGTTCGCCACCGGGGGTCACGCCCTTGTTCAACCGGTTGGCCGTCACAAAATACCCCTGCCGTTCAATCACTGCCTCGCCGGATTTCGGCGCATACGTCGTCGCCCCCTCACGATCCGCAATATTGCCCGTATAAACATATTTAAGTCCTTCCTGACGCGCCATTTGACGGGCTTTCAGCAGGGTTTCCTCCGGTGTTGGCGGCAGATTTTGCAATTTATAGATGGGATAAAAACGGGAAAACTGCAGCGGCGTCTCATCTCCCAGATTTCGCCTCACCCACCGAACCAGCTCCCGAATCTGTTTTTCGCTGTCATTTTTTCCCGGCACCATCAGGTTCACAACTTCCAGCCATACCCCCTCCTGCCGGATCACCTTCATGGATTCCAGCACAGGGTCAAGGGTTCCCCCCACCACTTGAAGATAAAACTCCTCATCATACCCCTTGAAATCCACCTTGAATGCGTCGATATGCTTGAGCAATTTCCTCAACGGCTCCGGATTGATGTACCCCGAACTCACCACCACCGTCTTGAGCCCCTGTTTTCGGGCCAGTTGCGCCACATCAAGCATGTATTCGTAAAAAATCACCGGCTCATTGTAGGTAAACGCGATCGACCGGCTCCCGCTTTTGACCGCCGCCCCGACCACCGCATCCGGCGTCATGGGGGTTGACGACAAATCGTGAGGAAAAACCTGCGAAATCTGCCAGTTCTGGCAAAAGAGACACCTCAAATTGCAACCTGTGGTGGCAATGGAAAACGCCTTGGTCCCGGGCAACACATGATAGAACGGTTTTTTTTCAATGGGATCCACATTCGCCGACACCACCTGCCCGTAAACCATGGATTTCAATACTCCTCCCACATTCTTCCGCGCCCGGCAAACCCCAAACTGCCCCTCGGGCAATACGCACAACCTTGGACACAACAGACATTTGACCTTTCCCCCCTCCGCTTTTTCCCAAAAAAGCGCCTCGTGCGAACCGCCTCCCGCCGAAGTCTTTTCCCGCGCCAGGATTTGCGCCACAGCCAAAGCCACCACCAAAAAGCCAAACAAACCAGCCAGCCATTTCTTCATGCTCCGAAATTCTACCACCCTTCAAGCCCATGCTCAAGCCGCCAGCAACAATTCAGCCCTTTCCATGATGGATGGACTCATCCCAAAAAGAGCGGACGAATATGACGATCGAAAAGATTTTCAGTCACATTCCGCGCAATCACCGCCTCGTGCTTTTGCAGCGCGTCGTCGTAGCGTTTGCCCATTTCGGCGGCAATCTTGAAACTCACATGAACCAATTGACGCAAATGAGGGTTGAAACCGGGACATTTCTGGTTGTGCTGCAAGGCCGCGACAAACTGGACGCTGCTCCATCCTTTCACTTCCGCCGGCGCCGGCAACTTTGCCGGGTTGATGTCAATGACCGTCGCATAAGGTTTGCTCAATTCTTCCCGCCGTCCATATGCCAATTCGTAAATCTCCGCCGCCAGTTTCAATCCGTCCCCACCCGCCATTGCCAGACCAACGACCTCCTCCAGCCAGGTGGTGCCCGCAGTCTTCAGATGCACCCCCGCATCAAACTTCTTCATCGCCGAACGCATGATGGGATACAGGGAAAACTTGTCGCTGCCCGAATGAACGCTCAACTTCAATGAAGATGGCAGCTTGAATTCGCTCACCGCATGGGCCAGCACCGCGAGATCCTCCTCGAACTCCTTGGCAAACTGTTTCACATCGCCCACGTAATCCACTCCCTTGTTGAAACGGCCCGTAAACTTCGGAGCAATCGTCTGCGCAGGAACCCCCTCCTTTGCCAAAGCCGCCAGAATCACCAGCAACTCCACCGGCGTCTGCGGATGTTCCGACTCGTCCATCGATACCTCGGTCACAAAACAGTCCGCGCCCTTCGCTTTTTCAATGTGCCGGTATGTCTTCGCCGCCTCTTTCACAGCTGTCAAATACTTGCGCCCGATGGATTCCAATTGGGATTTTGAAATCTGCAATGGCTGATCGATTCCCTTCACTTTCACAGTGCCAGCCAATCCTTGTTGAGCATCGACAAATTGCCTCAAATCCTGTTCCGCAGGCGCCATTCCAATGAAATCCGCCACGTCGAGAGTAAAAAAATCGCAAGCCGCCAGAAATCCATCCACGTTCTTCAAATTAATATGGTCGGCATCCAGATAGTAAGAATGCTTCCAACCCGCCGCCTTCACTGCCGCATCCGCGCTTTGACGAGTCTGGGCGGGTTTCGTCCCAATCAAGGTATGTTCGCGATTTGACTTGTTCCATACCGGCACAACAACGCTTCCCTGCTCACATGCCATCGATAGCGCACACAGTTGAGCCTTGGCTTGGCGGCCAAATCGGTCACCTACTCCCATGGAAAATTTTTCGATTTTCATATAAAATGATCCTAACACGAGTTGGGATGATTTGCAACTCAATCATTTTTTATGAGGCTCGCCTTTGCACAGCGCTACGGCTTCTCAGGGAAGACCGGCATTTTTGACAGGATCAACAGAATTTATAGGATTTTAATTCCGCCTCAACCAAAACAACCCTTTGTCTTCCAATGGGTTAGAAAAAAATATTTATTTGTCTAGATGGATAAAATGGACTATACTATATGATAAGAATCTGAGGGGGTATGACACTAAAACCCGTCATTGCAGCGGTTGTTTTGACCAGTTGGGGGGTATTTTTAGCTTCTGGACAAACCCCCGACGAGGACTTGTTCAACGCCATTCAAAAAAACGATCCGGCCAAGCTGCAGGAATCCCTGAAAAAAGGCGCGAATCCAAACGTCAAAGACAAGGAAGACAAGACAGCCCTCATGCAGGCAGCGGAAAAGGGCTTGCTAAATCTGGTCAAGACCCTTGTTGAAAACAACGCCGACGTCCATCTTCAGGATTCACAAGGAAGGGATGCCCTGATGCTCAGCGCCGCCGGTGGCAACAAGGAAATCACCTCGTTGCTCATCAAAAACGGCGCCAACCCCAACGCCAAGGACAAGCAAGGCCAGACGGCCCTCAGCCACGCCGTGACCAAACAACAACGAGCCATGGTCATCATGTTGGTAAGGACCAATGCCGACATCAATGAGGCGGATCATCAGGGGACCACCCCGCTTCATCTGGCTGCGGAAACGGGAGAAAATGAAACCGTAAACTTCCTGCTCGTCACTGGCGCAAAGGTGGATCAAAAAGACAAGCAGGGACAAACACCGCTCATGCATGCAGCCGAAAAAGGCCACGTGTCGGTGATACGCCATCTGCTGGCGGCCGGCGCAAATCTCAAAGAGAAAAACCATTATGGGTGGACAGCCAAAGACATGGCACGATCAGCCGGACTTGTTCTCACTGTTGAAATTTTGGTGGAGGAGGAATTAAAACAAAAGACCGCCATCCAACACATGTTGGGAATCCTTGACGCCGGCAATTTCCGGGTCAACTGCGTCCTTTTACTGGCCGCCCTTTTTCTCGCCGGCTGGCTGCTGATGCGTCGCGCCGTGAAATGGAAACGGAAGAGAACTCACGAGGACTTGCACGTCGCCACGAAATCCAACAATCTGGAGGCGGTAAAGGTGCTGATCGCCCAAGGGGAACATGTGGACAGCCGGGATGAAAGCGGCTGGCCATCCCTGTCGTGGGCAGCGCGCCTGGGACACATTGAAATCGTGCGTTTCCTTTTATCCAAAGGCGCCAATCCCAATCTTAAAGGCACCCGAAGCCTGAGAACCCCCCTGATGCGCGCGGCGAATCATGGGCATCTGGAATGTGTCAAAATTCTTTTAACCCATGGCGCCGATCCCAACGCGCAGGAAGACGATGGCAGGACCGCCCTGTTTCTGGCAGCAGAAGAAGGTCACACGGAAATCGTCCGGCTTCTCATTCAACACGGAGCCGGCATGAACGCCCATGATGTATTCGGCCAGAACTCCCTGATGCGCGCAGCGCTCTATGGACATGCCGGCATCGTCCAATTATTGATGGATGCCGGGGCCAATCCGGATCTGACTGACCGTTTCCATTCCACCGCCCTGATGGGAGCGGCGGCCTCCGGCAACAGCCTTACCGTCAAAATTCTTCTGGAAAAAACAAGTTTGATTGATGCCGCCGATGATAATGGAAAAACCGCGCTCATGCTCGCTGCGGAACGGGGCCATGGAGGATCCGTTCTCCGTCTCCTCGCCCACCACGCAAATTTGAAATTCCACGACAAACACGGACACACCGCTCTGAGCCTGGCGGAAGACCGGGGGCACAAGGAAGTCGTGTCCATCCTCCTGGCCGCCGGCGCCGAGAGCGAATTTCATTTTCGCAACACCCAGGCTGCCTGAAACAATTCAAAAGCGTCCACGTCCCTGCCTCGGGGTCAATTGCCAAAACAGTACATCTGTCCGTCAGTATTTCCCACCAGCAAACACCCTTGCGCGATGGCCGGCGACGCCTTGAATTGGCCGCCGGCCTTGAAACGCCAGGTCAACTTTCCGGTTAAAACATTCACTGCCGCCAACGTGCCGTCCAGAATCGGCACAAAGACCCGGTCAACAGCCAGGACAGGCGATCCCTCCATTCCACCACCGCCACACCACCTCCAAAGCAACATTCCATCCGCCGGGCGCCATGCATAAACATTGCCGCTTTTCGACGCGCCCACCACCATCTGCGCATTTGCCGCCGGACTTGCATAAAACCCCCCCTCTCCCGCTTGTTCGCTCTCCGCAAAAGTCCACACGGTCTTTCCATCCGCCAACCGGACTGCCTGCATCTCGCCACTCAATGCGGCGGCAAAAACCATTCCGCCGCTGGCAGCCGGCGTGGAGCCATAATTGGCATTTGACACGATCACAGCCCGCTGCCGTCCGGTTTTCAAATCCACCAACCGCAGCCTGCCGTCGCACCCCGCAACCGCCACGGTCTCACCGCTCACACAAGGGGAACCATGGACTTGGGCATCCGTTTCGAGTTTCCAGCACAATCCGCCCCGCGCCGTTTCCAGCGCATACAAACAGCGATCATAGGAACCAAACAAAACCTTGCCGCCCGCCTTCGCTGCGGAGGAAATGATCTTGTCACCCGTCTTGAAACGCCAGATCTGTTTCCCTGTTTGCGCGTCCACCGCATGAAAAACCCCATTCTCATCCCCGACATAAACCACTCCATCCTCCACGCAAGGCGAGGCGCTCACCGGCGCCCCCGCCGCATAACGCCACCTGATCTCCCCGGCAGCCATGCTGCCCGACACCAGTTCTCCCCTGCCGGTTCCAACGTAAAACGTTCCTGAACTGATGGCCGCCGTTGATTCCACCGGCCCTCCCATCTCCCTCGACCATGACAATCGCGGTTGCGCCGCAAACCCGCCAGCCGCCTCACCCGACATGGCGGCATTGCCGCGAAAACAAGGCCACCCCCCATTTTCCCCGGCTGCCAGAAAACAGCACGCCACCAGCCCCGCCAATCCCGTCAACCCTGCCGGATGTTTCCGCAAAATGCTCATTTCCTCAACTCAAGCCATCCGCCAAACCAAGCGCAAGCGGGATTTCCCATCCAAAACATTTTCTTCGCGCATGGCAGGAAAAACGACTCGCCGCACCTATTCCGCCACAGCCAGTTCCCGCACGGTCAACTGAACCTTCCTCTCCCCCCGAAACTCGTTTATTCCCAATTCAAAGGCCACATCCAGGCGCTGCCCCATTTTGACATCCAGATTCCCATGTCCAAAGGCGATGGCCTCGACAACAACGCGATCCTGGCGCAGCCATAATTTCAGGTGCCGTCCTTCCACGCCCAATCGCACGGGATCGCGGGACACCTCCACGGCTCTCGCCGCAAAAACCGGACGCCGGTTGCCAATCCCGCAGGGTTCCAGGCGCTCCAATTCCCGGGCCAAGGCCATGTCAGCCAGCGCCAATGAAAGCTCCGCGTCAATGCGCAACATCCGCCGGATCCGTTCCGGACCATGACATTTGAGGGAATGAATCTGCAACGCCTCATCCCACGCCGCAACCTTGTCCGCCTCCAGCGTGACTCCTGCCGCCATGGCATGCCCTCCGCCCTTGATCAAAAAGCTCCTGGTGGCGGAAATTGCCTCCGCAAGATCAAATCCCTCCATGCTTCGTCCGCTGCCCTTGGCCTTTCCCTCGTCATCCAACGACAGCACAAAAGCCGGCAGATCAAATTCCTGCACCAATCGCGCGGCGACAATCCCCACCACCCCTTCGTGCCAGCCGGAACGGGCCACCACCAGCACCCGTCGCGCTCCGTCACCCGCCAGCGGCATGGCTGCTTCACGGGCTTCCTTCAACACCCGGGCTTCCTCATCCCGCCTCTGCTGGTTCATCCGGTCAAGAGTCATGGCCTGCCGCCGGGCAGCCCCGAGATCATCATTTTGAAGCAAATCCAGGGCCAGTCGCGCCGTCTCCAGACGTCCCGCAGCGTTCAAACGCGGTCCCAATTTAAAACCACAATCAAAAACACCGGGTGTTCCCGCCACCTTTGCGACATCCATCAACGCACGCAACCCCACCCAGCGGGTTTTCCCCATCATCTTCAAGCCGTGGCGCGTCAGCAACCGGTTTTCGCCTGTCAAGGGCGCCATGTCCACAACCGTCGCCAGAGCGGTCAGATCAAGGTACTGTTTCAAATCCACTTGTAATGCAACGGTTTCCCATGCGCCGCCAGCCGGCGCCAGGGCTCCGGCCCGGATCATCTTGAGAAGCGCATGGGCAAATTTGAAAACCAGCCCCGCCGCGCAATACTCCGTTCCATTTCCATCCGGTGAGAACTGTTTGCAATTCACCAATGCCAGCGGACGGGCGGGCTGGGCGGGCTCATGGTGATCCAACACCACCACATCAGTCCCCCCCGCCTGCAGCAATGCAATCTCATCCCGGGAATTGGTGCCGCAATCCAACGCCACCAAGACATCCGGACATCCTTCCTCCAGACAACGCCTCACGCCAGCCATGGTCAATCCATATCCCTCCTCAAAACGATCCGGCAAAAAAACGGCGACCCGGGAATGAGGTTCCCCGGTTTTGGCGGCGGCCAGCGTCATCAGAATCTTCCTCAAGACCACCGCGGATGTCACCCCATCCACATCATAATCCGCATACAGGACAAGGGGTTTTCCCTCCGCCAAAGCGCGCAAAACCCGCTCAACCGCAGTCTTCATTCCCGGCACTTCCAGGGGATCGCCCAAGCCATCCAGCCGGCACTTTAAAAAAACACCGGCTTTTTCCGGTGTTTGAATTCCCCGGTTGACCAAAACCCGCGCCAGCACCGGCGAAATCCCCAACGCCGAAGTCATGCCTGCCGCCGCATCTTCATTCCCCGCCTCGACCAGCCATTGCGTCCGTTTTGACGGCAACTTGCCGCCGGGCGCCGCCTCCCCTCCCTCGTTTGATTGCTTTGCGTTATTCGCCATTCGCCATCATGCCCCCCATGCAAACCGCAAGGCTCCGCCTGCCAGGCCGCCCAAGATAATTTCCCTGCGCGTAATCAATGCCCAATTCTCTGACAAGCGCCAGGGTTTTGGCGTCCCGCACGTACTCCGCCACACACTTGATCTTCAAAAAACGCGCCATTTCAGCCGTTGCCCGGATGAAAATGCGATCCAATTCGTCATTCTGCAGGTTGGCCATGAATTCCGCCCCGAATTTGACGAGATCAATCGACAAGCGCCTCATGTATCCCATGGACGAAAAACCGGACCCTATGTCATCGAGCGCAAAACGATATCCCTTCTGCTTTAATTCCTTGATCAGATTTTGGGCCAAAAAAAGATTGGAGATGGCCTCGGTTTCAGTAATCTCAATGATCACCCGGCGGGGATCCACCCGGGACACCTGGAACGTCTCCCACAAAAAGGCGCTCAACCCGGGATCGCCAAGGGACTGGGCGAAAAGATTGATCGACAGGGACAGGGTGGGATCGGCCGCCAGATGTTTGAGCGATTCCCTCACCACATAACGATCCAAATCCCCCGTCAATCCGCCCCTGCGCACAGCCTCCATGAAAACCGACGGCAACAGGCATTCACCGCCCGGTCCGTTCATGCGAACCAGAACTTCATAGCAGACAATCTGGTTGGAGGCCAGTTCCACGATCGGTTGGAACCAAAGTTCCAAACGCCCCAGACGCATGGCTTCCTTGATCCTGGCGATCCACTCGGCATCCTGCCTCAACTGCATGAGTTCCGCCTCGTCCATGGAATGAGTCGCCAGCCGGTTTCTCCCGCGCGTCTTGGCCTGGTAACACGCGGCATCCGCGCGAGACATAATCTGTTCCTCAGTCAGGGTTCCATCCACCGGCATCAACCCCATGGAAGCCCCGACCCGGAATATTCGTTCCCCCTCTTGAAAAGTGAGTTTTTCCACTTCCGCAAGGATCCGCTGTCCAATCATCTCGGCATCCACCATGCTGCTTCCCTTCAGGAGCGCCACAAATTCATCGCCGCCAAACCTTGCCACCACATCGTTTTTTCGAACCGCCTCCCTCAACACCTGCGCCACCTGCGTCAACAACCGGTCGCCTGCGGCGTGCCCCAAAGTGTCGTTGATGATCTTGAAATGATCCATATCCAGGTAAATCAACGACGAACACTTCCCTTCCCGCGCCTCCGCCACAACATGCCTCATTTCCCGCGCCAGGGCATTCCGGTTGGCCAGATGGGTCAGCGGATCGTGCATGGCAAGAAAAACCAGGCGTTCCTCCTGCCGCCGCCGCTCCGAAATATCCACCACCGAACAAAGCACAAAGGAATCGCCATGCAATTTCATGGGCGTCAACCCCACCTCCAGGGGCAACTGTTTTCCGTTTTTCGTCAAACCAAACATCTCACGTCCCACCCCCATCGACCGCGGCGCCTGGTCGGTCATGTATTCCTTCCTCAACCTTGCATGGTCGGACCGCAAACTTTGAGGCAGAAGAATGTCCACAGGACACCCGATCAGTTCCTCACGGCAATAACCAAACATCCGTTCCACCGGCACATTCAACATCTCAATGGCGCCGGCGGAATCCACCATCAACAACCCGGTCGGGCTGGATTCAAAAATCAGCTCAAACCTCTCCTCGCTGGCCTGCAGGGCGATCTGAGCCCTTTTCTCCTTGGTAATATCGTACGCGATATGCACATAGCCGTCCGGCTTGCTTCCCCGCCCCAGCAGGGCCGTGATGGAAAGGCGCACAGGAAAACGCCCGCCGTCCTTTCGCACGTAAATCCATTCCCTTTCGTCAGGAATGCCCCGCCGCGCGTTGGCCACCAGCACGTCAAACCCCGGCTCAATGATCTCCTCGTTTTCCACGATCAAATGCCAGGTGCGCACCTGCACATCATCCGGATCATGAATAATCTCTATGGATTCCCGGTCAACCACCTCCTCCGCCCGGTATCCCAACAGCCGCTCGGCCGCCATATTGAAACTGCGGATAATCCCCTTCTCATCCGTGGCAATGATGCTGTAGTTTGCGCCATCCAGAATGGCCTTCTCCAACTGGCCGCTCACCGCCCCCCCGCCAGCGTCTGCACCCCGCGCCGTTTTTGTCTTTTGAGAGGCGCCGGCCATCACTCCTCCGAAATGCATTCTTCATGCCATGCCACGGTTTCCGCCAGTCCCTGGCGCAAATTATGGGTCGGGATGTACCCCAAAGCCCGCTCAGCCCGCACAATGCTGGCGCAGGAATCACAGACCTCCCCCCGCAGGGCCGGACGGCAGGATGGCGGCGCAATAATCCGGTCCGGCTGCCGGCTGAGAAACAAATCCTTCAACATCTCAAAAAGTCCGAGCAAATCGATGCGTTGTCCCAAGGCCACATTGAAACAGGCCGCCGGCGCGCCGGCGCATCCCCCGCCGCCGCCCGGCTTCCGACATCGGGAATCCGTCACTTCCCCGGCCTGGCGCAGACAGGTTTCGTAATCAACCGTGGCCGCCAGCAAATTGGCCTCCACCACATTGGTGACAAAACAGAAATCGCGGGTCTGTTTTCCATCTCCGTTCACCCACACGGTCCCGCCGCGCATCATCGCGTCAATCCATTTTGGAATGACCGCCGCATACGCGCCGGCTGGATCCTGCCGCGGCCCATAGACATTGAAGTAACGCAATCCCACCGAGGGCAATCCGTAAAGCCGGTGAAAAAGGCCGGCATTCAACTCATTGACGCACTTGCCAAGCGCATAAGGCGAAAGACAACGTCCGACTCTTTCCTCCACGCACGGCAAATCCTCGCAATCCCCGTAAACCGCGCTGCTGCTGGCATAAACCACCCTCCGCACCCGCGCCTCCCGGGCGGCAATCAGCATGTTCAGATGCCCGGTTACATTGTCATCATGCGTGCGCCGGGGGTTTTCGATGGACAAAGGCACCGAACACAATGCCGCATGGTGCAAGACGTAATCCACTCCCGGACGGCACACCTCCCGGCAGGTGGTCAGGCAGGTGACATCCCCTTCCACCAGCTGAAAACGCCGCCATGCCTCCGGGCCCGTCTTTTTTTCAACATCCCGCAGGTTCACCCGTTTTCCAGCGCTGAAATTATCCAGCCCCACCACCCGTTGTCCCAACAACAGAAGCGTCTCAACCAGATGAGACCCAATAAAACCTGCAGCGCCGGTCACCAGCCATGTGGCGGAATGGTCCGCCAGAATCTTTCGCAATTTCTCATCAGCAAGGCTCATGATCAATGATCATCCTTTCCCCATCTGCAGGCAGGCTGCCTTGAGCGTGTTGACCATCAACATGGCAATGGTCATGGGTCCCACTCCACCGGGCACCGGCGTGATGGCTGCCGCCTTTTGAACCACCGCGCCAAAATCCACATCCCCCTCCAAATGATGCCCCGCCTTTTTGGATGGGTCGGGGATGCGGTTGATTCCCACATCAATGACCACCGCCCCTTCCCTGACCATCTCCGCGGTGACAAACCGCGCTTTTCCGATTGCTGCTATGAGGATGTCCGCCTGCCGGGTGACTTCCGCCAGATTCCGGGTCCGCGAATGACACACCGTAACCGTGGCATCGGCCTGTCCTCCTTTGTTCAACAGCAACAAAGCCAGGGGTTTGCCAACCAGCCGGCTCCGCCCCAAAACCACCACCCGGCGCCCTGCGATCTCAATGCCGCTGCGGACAAGAATCTGCTGCACTCCGGCGGGCGTGCAGGCGGCAAAACCCGTGGCATTGTCCGCAACCAGCTTGCCCAAATTGGCCGGATGAATCCCATCCACATCCTTCATCGGATCAATCGCCTCAAAAACCGCATCTTCACGAATGGACGGCGCCATGGGCGATTGAACCAGGATGCCATGAATGGTCTTCTGCTGGTTCAGGCTGCCCACCAGTTCCAGAACCTGTTCCTCGGGAATGTCCGCAGGCAGCACAAATGTCTGGGATTGAATGCCAAGACGCTCGCACATTTTCGCCTTGGCGCCCACATAAACAATGGATGCCGGATCGTCTCCCACCCGCACAAATGCCAGTCCCGGTGGCAATCCATGTTTTTCGCGAAAAACCTTCACCCCATCCTGGCATTCCGCCAGAACCTGTTCCGCAATCAGCTTGCCGTCCAAAATCCTTGCGCTCATGGCTTCTCCGCCAATGGTGCGGCAACCACCGCCTTGTCTGATTTGCCGACAAACCGTCCGGCCACCCAGCCGGAAGCCTTGCGGGAAGGCGCCACCCCCGCCCATTCCACTGCATTGGTGCGCACGGTCACTTCCTCCTCTTTGTCCAGCAAACACAACGGAGGCCAGGCCAGACCGGGGCCGGCCCTCCCGTTCACCCGTTTCCGGGTCACTTGCCGCCCATTCACATCCGTCAAAAACTCCGTTTGAATCCACACCATGGCCTGTTCGGGAAGCACAATCCTCACCCATTCCTCGGCATTGGTGCTGCCCCCCCCATCTGCGGTTGAACTCCGCCGCTCCAAAATCTCAACAAGGTCATCCTTCCTCAACTGACAGCAAATCTCAGCCGTCCCCAAGGGACGGGCGCGGACATTGACCCGGTCCCCCAGCATCACACCCAATTCAATCTCCTCCGCAAGAACCCACCATCCGCCGGCTCCAGCCATCAACAACCCCGCCCACAACCAAGCGCTTTTCTTTTTCATAGATAAAATGAGATTAGGTTAAAAACAGGTCTTTCTCCTGATAGGCTGCATGCATGGCGTTTCCGTCGCCACACGTCTTTTAAACAACGCCCAAGCCGTCTCAACATTGCAAGATCAAAATACGGCATGGTTCAAAAGTTCAGGTTTCACGGTTTAGGCCCGCAAATTCCATCAAAAAGCTGAAATTTGCAAAAAATCCCAAATTTGAAATCCAAAATCCGGGAGGCTCCTGCAAAACTACGCGCCAAGCATCGTGGTTTTTCAAGAGCTTCCCATGTCAAATCTTGAATCCAGCGGCATGCCGTTCCTGCCGTTGCGCCCCCCGGCGGCGGGACGCTTTTTCGCACGTTCTTTCTTCCGCAAACGAATGAAGAAAAAGCGGTTTGTCGGAGCGCCCCCCCCTTGCATAATCCCGAAACAACGCCGGCCCCACCTCCCCGGGGACCCTTCCAATCTCCCTGGTCAAATAACAAAAATAGAACTCCATCAACTGCAGCAGCGCTATGCCATGCCCACGGCCCGCTTGCCGGCGCAACCATTCGCTCCAGTTCAAAAAAGCGGCAAAAGGTGATCCTCCATCCTTCCAAAGCAATTCGTGGGACTCCACAAAGTTTCCGCTGTTGGCCAGCAAATCCCATGTCCGGGAAAACCGGCGCAATCGCTGCAACATTGGAAAATCCATGTCCCGGGTCTGCAACACTTCGTAGGGCGGCTGCGGATTGTAAATCATCCTCCATACCTCGTCATGACGCCGGATGGGCGCCCCCCTCAGTTTTTTCAACAATTCAATCTGGATCTCATGAGGCTTCAGTCGAACCAGCCGGTCAAACCCCTCTCCGAAACTTTCCCATGTTTCCCCCGGCAATCCGGCAACCAAATCGGCATGAACATGAACCCCCGTCTCGCGCCGCAGAAATGACAGGTTTTCCTCAACCACGGGAACATCCATGCGCCGCCCTATCCGGTCCGCCACATCGGGGTTCAAGGTTTGAACCCCCACTTCAAGCTGTACCATGCCCCGCGGAAAACGCCGGAGCCGGGCGCGCAACGACTCCGGAAACCGGCCGGGAATCATCTCAAAATGCAAAAAAAGCCCGGGCACCTGGCGATCCAGAAAGAAATCCAGCACTGCCTCCGCGCGTTCCTTGTTCAGATTGAATGTGCGGTCCACAAACTTGAATTGCCTCACGCCTTTTTTCATCAACCGATTCATCTCATCCAAAAACAGCGTCAAAGGAAACTCCCTCACCCGCTCATCCACCGAAGAAAGGCAAAACTCGCATCCAAAGGGGCAACCGCGGGAAGCCTCCACATAAATCACCCGCTGTCGCACATCCTTTTCGACATATTCGCGATACGGCATGGCCAATTCCACCGGTTCGGCGGCCTTCCGTCTGATCACCCTTCCCTCCGGACGCCCCCCCCGCAGAATCTCCCCGCAAAGCCAGGCAAAAGACTGCTCCCCCTCTCCCGCCACCACATAATCCGCCACGGCGCAAATCCGCTGTTGCTCCATCTCGTGGCTCACCTCCGGCCCCCCAACCACAAGGATGATATCGGAACGAATCCGAAGCAATAATTCCGCCACTTCCGTAACCAAATCCACATTCCAGATGTACACCCCGATCCCCACAATCCGCGGACGGGCGGCAAGGATCGCGTCAACCGCCTCCACAGCCCGGCACGTCAGGTCAAACTCCGCCAGTCCGGCACGCGAACGCATCCCCCCAAGATTCGCCAGCAAACACCTCGCCCCCAGGGAGGCATGGATGTATTTCGCGTCAAACGAGCAAATCAAAATGTCCGGCATGCCCCCAAGCCTACATCATTTGCGCGAGGACAAAAGAAAGAACATTTCCTCATGAAAGCGCAACACAACAGTTGCGATTGTCAAATCCATCCGCACCGCCTAGATTCCGCCTGTGCTTACCAAACGAATCATCCCCTGCCTTGACGTAACCAACGGCCGCGTGGTGAAGGGAACCAAGTTCCTGGAACTGCGGGACGCCGGAGACCCCGTGGCTTGCGCCGAGGAATACAATCGCCAGGGCGCCGACGAACTGGTCTTTCTCGACATCACCGCCTCCTCCGACAACCGGCGAACCATGGTTGACGTGGTGGAACGCACCGCTGATTGCTGTTTCATGCCGGTCACCGTCGGGGGCGGCATCCGCTCAACCGGCGATTTCCGGATCATGCTCAATGCCGGGGCGGACAAGGTTTCCGTGAACACTGCCGCAATTTTCCATCCCGGATTGATCAAGGAAGCCGCCATCCGTTTCGGCAGCCAGTGTGTTGTGGTGGCCATCGACGCCAAACGCGTCCCCGGCGCGGACGGGCGATGGGAGGTCTATACCCACGGAGGACGCAAGCCCGCCAATCTGGATGCCGTGGAATGGGCAAAAAAAATCGAATCTCTCGGGGGCGGCGAAATTCTGCTGACCAGCATGGATGCCGACGGCACCAAGGCCGGTTATGACATCGAACTGACCCGGGCCGTCAGCGAGGCGGTTCGCATCCCGGTCATTGCCAGCGGCGGCGCCGGGGAACTGGCCCATCTGTGCCGCGTGCTGGACGAGGGCAAGGCCGATGCCGTCCTGGCCGCATCCATCTTTCACTTCGGCCAGTACAAAGTGGCGGATGTCAAACGCCACCTCCAAGCGCAAGGCATCCCCGTCCGGTTGTAAAACCCATTCGATCAGACCGGGGTGGCGGCGCAAAACCCCGGAGGCTCTTGCAAAACTCCTCCCCGGTTAAAACTTTCTTTCAACCCTGAAGTTGAAAATCACGTGTTCGAGTCCAATGCTGTCTTTATTGTCGGGCAAAGAAGGTTTGGGACCGCCAGGATTTGCCGAAAAACGCAGTTTCCAATCCCCCATGAGCGGTCCCGACAATCCATTGGTATCCAGGCGAAAACTGCTGTCCGCAGCCGTCTTTTTCGAGGGGCTCCCTCCCAACGGGGAGGGCTCGCCGGCTGCCTTTGCCAATCCCCGATTCGTTTCCCCCGTCTGGCCGGACAGAGCAAGAAGCTTTGTCCTCACCATGGGTGACGAAGCCGCGGAATTCACCGAAGTTCCAGATGTCTTTTTCAAGGCGTTTTCTCCTTTCACCCGGCTCTTTTTTGTTTCTCTGACAGGACTGACCAACACATTTTCGGATTTTGACAAACAAGCTCCCCCCCTGACCATTCCTGTTTTCCGGGCGCTCCGCCAGGCAATGACCGTTTTTTTCCCAGGCATTCCAACAACCTTTTGAGTCACTTCACTTTTCAAATCAGCTCTGGCATGCGATTTGGAACAACGCTTTTTTCCGGTCTTTGCCCCTTTGCCGTCCCTCTTCTTTCCGGCAATCCCGCTCTTCCCCCCCCCAACTTCCGGCAGCCTTTCCGCGGAAGCGCTTCCAAAAAATATCAGACATCCCAAAATCATCATCAATCTCCACAAAGAACGGAACGGCGTTCCCGGACTGTTTTTCATCAAGGCCGCCTTCAAAGACATGCATTAACCATACCCCGCATTTTCTCCCTTGTCGATAACCGCCTCAATTGAACCGCGCTTGCAAACCATCCCATCCGGTCTTAAGCTTGCGTCATGTCAGGCCAAACGAGCGAAGACAAACCCGTGATTGCCGGGCGAACGCCCATCATATTGGAGATGCAGCCGGGCGACTATTACTGGTGTGCCTGCGGCCGATCCAAACAGCAGCCCTTTTGCGACGGCTCCCATCGCGGCACTGGATTCAAACCCATCAAAACAACCATCACCGAAGTTCGAACGGTCGCATGGTGCGCCTGCAAACATTCAAAAAACAGGCCTTTTTGCGACGGAACCCACGGTCTTCTCACCTGATCCATTCATTTTGCGGAAAAACATGCACACCCCCCTTTCCCTGGCCCGTCTGATTCTGATCGGACTTTTCGCCCTGTTTTCCGGTTGCGCAAAAAAGACAAATGTGGACCAGGAAACCGCCGCGTCCATCGACGATTACTCCAAGGCGCTTGCCGCCCAAAACGTCCGGTTTGCCCGCGGCGATGACATCGAAATCATCATTTACCGCGGCAACAGTGAATTGCAATATTTGACGCCGGATTTTGTTCCCCAATTTGGCGACAAATGGATCTGGCGTTTCGGCAGCATCGCCAGGGACGTTCCCTCATCCATCAAACAGAACCTTCTCAAAGCAACCCACAGCAACTTCCCCCAAGGCGTCAAGCAGGACATCCCAATTCTGGTTGAGTTCCTTCGCACCATCGCAGAATCGCTTGGAATAAAGGTCAAACCCCGGCGCAGCACCCCTTGGTTTTTATAAAACGAAGGCTGCCGTCCCGTCTTTCGCCGGATTTTCACCCGGCAAATCAGGAATCCGCCGAACCGGCAAGCAGGTGGATCTGCTGATGGATTTTTTCAATATCCGCCTTCAACTGCGCCGCGCGGACCTGGTGCCTGGTCACTGCTTCCGCCGGCGCCCGGGAAACAAATCCCTGGTCGGCCAGCTTCGCAGTCACGGATTGCAACTCCTTCTCCACCTTGGCCAGTTGCTTTTGCAATCGCGCGATTTCCGCTTTTGCATCCACCAGGCCGGACAACGGGAGAAAAACAACCCCAAGAGGGGTCACGGCCGAGGCGCTTTGTCCTGGAGGCGAATCGACAAAATGAATGATCTCGGCATTAAGCAATGTTTGCAGCACCGCCACCTCATGGCCATCACGGTACCAATCCCCTTGGGCAATCATGCTGAACTTCACCTTGCGATTGGACGGGATGTTGTAGCTGGCCCGCAGGTTGCGTCCGGCTGTCACCGTCTGTTCCTTGCGCTCCACAAACGCGAGATGGTCTGCATCAAGGCCCAGCCGTTTTTTATCCCCATCCGTCAACGGCACAGGAGCGGACTCAAACTGAATGCTGTGCGAACCCTCCCCCCCCAAACCAAGCCCATGCCACAATTCCTCGGTGATGAACGGAATGCAGGGATGCAACAGGCGCAGAATGACGCTCAACACATGATCCATCACCGCCAGCGTCACCGCCTTGCGGCGCGGATCCGCGCCGTACAAAGCCGTCTTGGCCGCCTCGAGGTACCAGTCGCAATAATTCGTCCAAAACAACTCATAAAGGCGCATGGCAATCTGGTTGAATTCATACCCCCGGTAAAGCTCCTCGATCTCCCTCACCGCGACATCCACCCGCATCAAGACCGCCCTGTCGTCGCTCCCCAGATCGCCGGCAGCCAGTTCCGCCAGCTTCAAGCGCTCTCCCCCGGACTCCTGGGCCAGACGCAACCGCGCGGCATTCCAAAGCTTGTTGCAGAAATTGCGTCCCAACTCCACCTGCTGCTCGTCGAAACGCACATCCAAACCCAGGGGGGCGCAACGCATCAGGCCGAAACGCAGGGCATCCGCCCCGTGCCGGGCAATCAAATCCAGCGGATCAGGCGAGTTGCCCAGGGACTTCGACATCTTTCGCCCCTGTTTGTCGCGAACCGTGCCGTTGAAATAAACATTATTGAAAGGTTTGAGTCCGGTCATTTCAAAACCCGCGACAATCATGCGCGCCACCCAGAAGAACAGGATTTCAGGGGCGGTAACCAGATCGTTGGTGGGATAAAACTTGGCCAGGGTGGAATTTTCATCCTTCACCGCCCGGGCCAGTTCCTCCGGCTTGCCCACCAAGGTGGCAAACGGCCACAACCACGACGAAAACCACGTGTCCAGCACATCCGGATCCTGCGTCCACCCCTCCCCCTTGGGCGGTTCCACATCCACATGAATCTCCTCCTTGCCCTTTACCCGGCGGGTCCAGACGGGAATGCGATGCCCCCACCATAACTGCCGGGAAATGCACCAGTCATGGATGTTGGTCATCCAATGCTCGTACACACGCGCCCAGCGATCCGGCCAGAAAACGATCTCTTTTTTCAACACCGCGTCCAGGGAACGGCTCACGGACGGATAGCGGAGAAACCACTGTTCGCTGACCATGGGTTCGGCTGGCACATCCGCCCGTTCGCTGTAACCGACGTTGTGGGTGTAATCCTCGATCTTCTCAACCATCCCCACCTCGGTCAGGTCAGCCACGACCTTCTCCCGGCATTCGTAACGATCAAGCCCCGCATAATCCTCCCCGGCATCCGAAGTCATCTTCCCATCAAATCCAATCACCTGAATCTGCTCCAGTTTATGCCGCTGCCCCATCGCAAAGTCCGCGGGATCATGGGCGGGGGTCACCTTGACGCACCCCGTTCCGAACTTCGGATCCACCGCTTCGTCGGCAATAATGGGAATCTCCCTCCCCACCAGGGGAAGCTGCACCTTTCGGCCAATCCAACTCCGGTACCTCTCATCCTGCGGATGCACGGCCACAGCCGTGTCGCCCAGCATGGTTTCGGGCCGCGTGGTCGCCACCACCACATGACGCCCCTGCCCCTTCCCTTCAGCCAGGGGATAACGAAAATACCAGAGCTTCCCTTTGCACTCCTTCATGATGACCTCTTCATCGGAAAGCGCAGTCCGGGACATCACACACCAGTTGACCATGCGCCGTCCGCGATGAATCAGTCCGTTGCGATACAAATGCACAAAAACATGGGCCACCCAGCGGGAATAATGGATGCGAGGATTCGGTTCCCTCCCGTCCAATCCATCCATGGTGAAAACCACCCGCGACCAGTCGCAGGAACATCCCAGTTTTTTAAGCTGCTGCAAAATGATTCCCCCGCACTTGTCCTTCCATTGCCATACGCGCTTGAGAAATTCCTCACGTCCGAGATCATGCCGCGTCTTGTGTTCATCCTTGCGCAACTGCCGCTCCACCACCGTTTGGGTGGCTATCCCGGCATGATCAACCCCAGGCAGCCATAAAACCTCAAACCCCTGCATGCGTTTTCTCCGGCAAAGAATATCCTGGATGGTATTATTCAATACATGCCCCATATGCAAAATGCCGGTGACATTCGGTGGCGGAATCACTATGGAATAGGCTTCTTTGAACCCTTTGGCCCGATAGGACGCCTTGGCCTCTTCGCCAAGCCCTTGTCCGTTGAATGCCCGCCGGGGATCAGCTTTGAAACAATCCTGGGCCAGCCAGTGGCTGTACCATTTGTCTTCCACCTGTGAGGGATCGTATGCTTTGGATAACTCGTTCATGGCATGTTTTCTGGAAAACCCGCAATAAACACCATCGCCACCTGCGATTCAACCTTTTCAAACAAGAATCAATTTTTTCAGATTGACATTTCATTAATGATGGTTCATTAAGTTTGTGTTATGAAAATGTCTTTTCGTCTTTTGTTTTGGCTGGTGTTTTCCCTTTGGTTCCATCCAGCAGTCGGCTTGCCTGAAACTTTCCAGGTTGTCCAAAGAATTACCGCATACGACCCGACGAACTCCTTTAAACAACTGGGGTTTTTTGACCCGCCCGCCACACTGGAAATTGAGGACTACGATCCTGAAACCAGGATGTACCGCGTCAACTTCAAGGATTCCAATGGCTAGGGAATCCGGGCGCTCTGTCGTCCGGAAGACTTGAACAAGCAACCCCCTTCCTCCGCCCAGGAGACCAAAACAACCTTTTCACCGCTCGTTACAAAACCCACAAATGCCCCCATTGAACCCAAATCCAGCGAATCAGAAAAGTCTTTTGAATATGAAATGGAAGTCGTGAACAAGGGGTCCAACTTCAAATTCCTTCTCAACGGCGCGGACATTGCCCTCCCCGACGGAACCTATCCCATCAAAAGTTTCAGCATTCAAAAAACAATTGAAGGCAAAAAATTTCGCTTGATCGGACTCGCTCCTGGAGGCCACCACAAGAATCTGGAATTGATAGGCGGACAACCCATCCGTCACCGAGGCGGCCCCCCTTTGGTGCTGCGAACCTATCTTGACTTCGAAAAAGACACAGCAAAGATCCGCGTCTGGCTGGGGGGCGAAGGAGGTGAAGTCTATATTCCCGCCGTGGAAGAAAACGGTCGCCAGCGCCACCCCCCAAAACTCAGCATCCGCGACAATGAAGGCAAAAACCTCCATGCCGGACAACTGGAACTCAATCCCAATGGCTCCGTAAAACCTTACATCTGGAAACTTCCCTCGAAATTCAAAGGTCGTTTTCGTTTGGATATCGTCGGGGACTTCAGCCCTTTTGAATGCTCCGGCGGGATAGGCGATTGCTACGAAACGCCAAATCCCTGAGCCCTGAGTCAGCCCAAAAACCACTGGATTCAAAACCACCGTCTTTTTTACTGGCTGGAACTCCGTAAAATGCCATAATCCCCGGCCATGTTCCGACGAAAAGACGCCCGCGCTTACACCGTAGTCCTGACCATCTGCAGCGATTTCATCGCCATGCTTCTGGCTTTTGGGCTTACATGGTGGATTCGCTTCCGATCCGGACTGATCCCTTATGGGGACACTCCTCTTTGGTTTCAATATCTGGCCGTTGTCGCCCTCTGGGCCGTGGTGGTGATCATGATTTTTCACATCATGGGGCTTTACAGCATCCGCACCCCCCTGCCTTTTTTGAGCGAAGTGGCCAAGATCACCCAGGGACTGGCCATCTCCCTGGCACTGCTCTTCGCCCTTGCCTTCTTCCTCCGAGCCCAGCACCATTTTTCCCGGGCCAGCGTTCTGCTCATGAGCGTCCTGACCCTCAGCCTGTTTCTGCTGCAACGCAAACTGGTGCGCCATTACTGGGGAATGTTTTTGCGGCATCACGACCTGCTCCAGCGTGTCCTCCTGGTGGGGGTTGGCGAGGAAAACGCCCATATCATCACCAAGATCGAAAAAGACATCCACTCGGGGCGCAAGGTCGTCGGTCTCCTCTCCGATGAAAAAGACCTCCAAACACCCCACAACGTTCCTCTGCTGGGGCTGCCCGGGGATCTTCCCAAGGTGCTCGACGGACAGGAAGTCGACGAGGTCATTCTCGGCACGCTTCAAGTTCCCCACGGCCAGATCAGCGACTGGATCCTCGCCTGCGAAAAACATCTGGTCCAATTCCGTCTGGTTCCCGATCTTTTTGAAATCCTGGCCTCCCGCGTTCAACTCGATTTCATCAGCGGCGTCCCCCTGCTGGGACTCGGGGATTTTCCCCTCGACCGTCCTTTCAACCGCATCATCAAACGGATCATGGATATCGTTGGCAGCGTGGCCGGCTTGATCCTCAGCGCGCCCATCATGGCTGTCGCCGCGCTGCTCATCCGCATGGAATCTCCAGGCCCCGTTTTCTATGTGCAGGAACGTTGCGGACGGGAAGGACGGATCTTCAAACTCTACAAGCTGCGCACCATGCGGGTGGACGCCGAGAAGGAAACCGGCCCGGTCTGGACCAGGGAAAACGACCCCCGCCGCACGCGCTTCGGCGGCATCCTGCGCAAGCTCAACATCGACGAAACCCCGCAATTCTGGAATGTGCTCAAGGGGGAAATGAGCCTCGTGGGGCCGCGTCCGGAACGTCCGCATTTCGTGGAACAATTCAAGAAAGAAATCCGCCACTACATGCCCCGGCATCACTGCAAGGCGGGCATCACCGGCTGGGCCCAGGTCAACGGGTTGAGAGGCAACACCCCCCTCGACGAACGAATCCGCTACGACTTGTTCTATTTCGAAAACTGGTCGCTCTGGTTCGACCTGCGAATCATCCTTGCCACCCTGTTCAATTTCAAGAATGCCTACTGACCAGGTTCCAGATTCCGCGCCGGCAGGCTCAAGAATCCAGCGGTTGTTGTTGATCCGCAACGATAACATTGGCGACCTGATCTGCTCCATCCCGGCCATTCAACTCTGCCGGAGGAAACTGCCCCATGCCGTCATCCACCTGTTGGTCAACAGCTACAATGCGCCGGTGGTGGAACCGCTGGTCCCCCGCTGGGTGGACCAGTTGATTGTTTATCGCAAAACCAAGCACACCGGATTGACCTTCTCCCAAATGTTCCATCTCGCCGGTTTTTATGGCCGCCTCCGGCTGGCCGGCTACGATTCCGCGGTCATGCTTCTCGGCGGCAAAAGCCGCCAGGCTCTGTCCTTTGCCCGATGGACCGGCGCCTGCGCCATTCTGGGGTACGACATCGGCATCCCCTCCCTCGCGTTCCGTGAGGGCAACCACGAAGTCGAATACAGCTGGCGGCTGGCGGCCAATCTATGCGGAACCGCCGAACCTCCGCCGGCCTCCATCGATTACCCTCTGCGCGCTGCAGGCAACCGGCTGGCCGTGCAAATCACCAGCCGCAAACCCGGCAACCGGTGGGAAGCGTCGCGATTCGCCGGACTGGGCAGGAAACTGCTGGCCCAACGAAAGGAAAAAGCCCTTCTTCTCTGGTCGCCAGGTCCTGCCAACACCCCCACCCATCCTGGCGACGACGAAAAAGCGGCTGAGATCGTGCGCCTGGCGCCGGAAGCTTTCGAAGCCTGTCCCACCCCCCGCCTCCAAGACCTGATGGATACCCTGCGTTCCTGCGATACGCTGATCACTCCCGATGGCGGCGCCATGCATCTGGCTGCGGCCATGGGCCTTCGGTTGGTGACGCTTTTCGGTCAATCCGATCCCAAACGCTGGCGTCCATGGACGCCTCGCGCCCAAGTCCTGATCAGCCCCACCCAGAACATTGCCGACATCCCGGTTGAGGCGGTCCTCAAGGCTTGGCAGACTGTCCAGGCCGACAAAATCAACAGATGAAGAGGCTCTTCCGCCGCCGCATTGTATTTCATCGCGAACATCCGCAAAACAAGGCCACCGCCGCGCCAACCGACACGATCTGTCCCAGCCATAGAATCACCACCGCATGGACTGGATTGAAACCTCGCCGCATCAGTTCATGCGAAAGATGGGTGCGGTCCCCCTGCCAGACCGGCTGCCCCCGACGCAGACGCCTTAATGTCACCTGAAAACAATCCAAAATAGGAACCGCCACAAGCAACAAGGCCACCGCCCCCCCCGCCCATGGATGTCCGGGAATCAATCCCGCCAGCCGCAGCGAAAAACAACCCGCCACCCCTCCGAGCAAAAGGCTGCCCGCATCACCCAGAAAAACCCTTCCACTGGAGAAATTCAGCAGCAAAAAACCGCAAACCGCCCCCACCATCACCATCAATATGCCGCTTTCCTCAGTCCGCCCCGCCACGCCAAGCATGGCAGCCTCCCCGGATAACGACACCGCCGACAGCCCGCCACAAAGACCGTTGCAATTGTCCGTGTAATTGACCGCGTTGGACGCCAGCAAAATCCAGCCCAGGGCCAGAAACAGACTGGCCCCCGGCCCCGCACCCAACGGCTGGAGAGCCTCACGCAAAAACAAGCCCCACATCACCACCACCGCCACCGTCTGCAACGCCAGTTTGGGAACAGCCGAAAGTTCATGCCAATCATCCACCACCCCCACCCCGCACATCAAAAACGCCCCTGCCCACCACACCCAAAATACCTCCCATCCATGGGCCACCCCCAAAAGGCTCGTCACTCCCAAAATCGCCAGCCCGCCAACCAAAGGCGCCGGATGACGATGAACCTTCCGATCCCCTCCCGGGGCGTCAACCAATCCCAGGCGCGGCCCCAGCCGCTCAAGCGCCAGGCAGGCCGCCACACACAAAACCAAAGCCGCTGTTGACAACATGGCGGCAGAGCCTACCGGCTGCACATCTTCTTGGCAATCCGCAATCCACCGTTTGATGAATGCGCCTGGGGCTCGCGCAAAAACTCATCGATGCCCAACAGCGCGAAAAACCCCGCTGGGTGGGTGTCCGAAATGGCGCCGGAAAACCTTTGAAAAATAATTTCCGTCGTCATATCCCACTGCGGAAGCCGCCTCGGACACATTGGCCTTCCCCTCAACCAGCAGTTGCTGGGCCTTTTCCATGCGCAAATGGGTGATGTATTCAAAAAGCGAAAAATCGCTTTCCCTGCTGAAAACATGGGAAAGATGATAGGGGCTGACCTTCAGCGCCTGGGCAATCTTCTCCAGATTCAAGGACTCATGGTAATGCGCCTGGATGTATTGGCGGGCCAGAGTCATCAGGCTTTTTGCGCGCGATGCCGGGATGGATGGCTTCACATCGGCCGGACGTTGGGCCCGCAGATTTTCCGCCAGCACCAGCAATAACACATTGAGCAAACGGACACGGACCAGCAACTGGTCGGGCGGCGCCCCTCCGGTAAAATCGGCCTTCAACTGTCCCAATGCATTGGCGACATCAAGTTTTGCGGAACGCGACAAGGCGGCCAGATTCTGCCAGGGAATGGTTGAAAAATAACTGGCCGCCGCCCCCCACTCGAAGGAAAGATAAAAAACCTCCAGCCCCTTCCGGGAATCAAACACATCCCGATGAAGGATGCCGTCCGGCAAAAGAACCACCTCCCCCGGCCCCGCGGCAAACTCAGCCTGCTTCGTCATGATCCGGACCTGCCCCTTGGACACATGGATCAACTCGCAACAATTGGCCCGATGCCAGTCCCGGGCCCAGATGGGATCGAAAATCATGGCGCCCAGCGTGCGAACCACCGGCAGTTGATCAGACCATTTGAATGACTGTCCGTCTTTCATCGCCCGTCATCATCGCCCGGCACGCAAAACATTCAAGTGTCAAATCAGATTTATGACGATATCGCAGCCAGGCGAAAAGTTTTGCGCGGATCCTTGGCGGAACTGCCAATGGCCACAATCAGCCCCAATTTCAACAGCCGCGCGAGGCGGTCGCGAGTGGCGCGAGGCGTGCGCTTGATCTCCCTGGCAATCCGGCAGGTCGGCAAGCCCGGCTGCTTTGCCAGGGCGTCAAGAATCATTTGGTCCAAAGGATCCCTGGCCTGGCTGGCGGAACGATGACGGAAAAAAGTGACGCGAAATCCCGGCCCCATCTCCGCCAGCAAAGGCTCCGGCAAACCCGCTTCCACGCACGTTTTGGTCATGCGCTGAATGCCGCTGCCCCATTGCTCAATCAAGCCAAGCTCATAAAAAACCCGCCCCATCACGCGATTCCGCAACTTGGACAATCCATGGCGTATTTCCTCGATCGTAAGGCCTGGCGGCAACCCCCCTGGATTTTCAATCTCAATCCGGTCATCGAAAATCGACACCTTCAAGGGCATGCCCCGCTGGCTGTAATCGGCGTGCACAATGGCATTGATGACCGCCTCGCGGATGGCAAGCATGGGAAAATCCCACGATTCAACATTCCGGGCGCCTTCAATGCGCAAACCGCGACGGGTATTGCGCTGAACAAAGGCCAGAATTTCATCAATCGCAAATACCGGATAGGAGACAACCTCGGCGGAATCCAAAATGTGGCTTTTATCGGCGCCAGCAAAACAGCCCAGCCGGATTTTTGAATCGGGAAACATTTCCAATCGCTTCTTGCCAAAAAGCAGGAGTCCTCCCACGGTGGGCGCCTCCCTGCCTTGGACACACGCGGTGATCTGCATCGTTCTCAAGTCCTTGCGCTGTAAAACGCGCTTGGGGGAAAAACACTCGGAAGCAGCACGGAAGTCAATGGCTTCCGAGTGAAGTTCCGCGAGGGGTTCCTCGTCAAAGGTTCGTCCCCTGATCGAACGCCTTAATTCGTCAATTTGCGCCGGATCAGCCCTCCGGTTGGTCGATCCCACCCGCACATAAACCCCCTCGCCATTCCCCAGTTGTTTGATCCAATGGGGGCGCGACATGCTGGGATAAACGCGGATCGCAAGAATGCTCTCTTTGCGCCAGGGAACAATCTGCATATCGGGAACCAAACGCGGTTCAATCCGGTCCCATATCAAATTGGCCAGATGCTCCTCCAATCGCGACGGATCGTCAACCCCCCTCACATGCCGGGTTCGATCCTCGACGCCGATCAAAATCACGCCGCCGGCGCTGTTGGCAAATGCAACCACGGTGGCGATGATCCTGTCGGGGGAAGACGCATCCCTCTTGAATTCAAGGGTCTTTCCCTCCGTCTGGTCCAAAAGATCGTCAAGGCTGAACATACTAGGAAATATACTAGGAAGTCCATTTGTCGTCAAGGCTTCCGTGTTTAAAACCCTCCGGGCAACCGATCTCCTCCTCCGTAAAGCGCCGCCGCCTGCCCTCCTGTCGCGTTTTGCGGGAATGATGCCTTTTTTTGTTGTCATTCCTTCCTATGTGACGAGTTGCATGGCGGGTCAAGCGGCATAAGGCGCCGGATTCTCCCTTCCATTTTTCATTCAAAAAACATCGATCCAAAATCAAAATTCAGAAATCCCGCAACAAATTACCCGCAATAGCAAATTCCCCCTCTTGCGGCCCGGCGCGCATGGGCTACGTTCGCAGGCATGGCAACCATCCTTTCCGATTCCCCCGTCAAAACCGCTCACAAAAAGAACCGCGGCAAAACCTCCGTTCATTCCGATCAACTGGCCATCCTTGGCGGTCCCAAGGCGGTTCCGGACGGACTGGTCAAAAAGTGGCCTCCCATCGACGACATCGACCGCGAAATGGTCATGGCATCCCTGAACGGCGCCAACCACGCATTCGGCCCCAACTGCCAGGCGTTTGAAAAGGAATTCGCCTCATGGAACGGCAATCGTTTCGCCATCACCACCAACAGCGGCACCGCCGCCCTCCACATGGGACTGGCCGCCTGCGGCCTGAGCGCCGGCGACCAGGTGATCGTCACCTCCTACTCCTGGTCCTCCAGCGCCACCTGCATCCTTCATCACAATTGCATCCCCGTCTTCGTGGACATCGACTTCGACACCATCAACATCGATGTCGATAAAATCGAGGCCGCCATCACCCCCGCCACCAAAGCCATCGTGGTGGTTCACCTGCACGGGCTGGCGGTGAACATGGAAAAAGTCATGGCCATCGCCCGCAAACATAATCTCAAGGTCATCGAAGATGCCTGCCAGTCGCACGGCGCGGAATTCAAGGGCAAAAAAGTCGGCACATGGGGCGACTGCGGCGCGTTCAGTTTCAACCAAAACAAATGCCTTTGCTCCGGCGAAGGAGGCATGTTCGTCACGGACAATGAGGACATCCTTCAGAAAGCCCGGCAGATCTGGTCATTCGGCGAAACCCGCACCCCCTCCGAATCCCGCGATTACCACGCCTATGCCCTTGGCTGGATGTACCGCAACAACGACCTGACCGCAGCCTTTGGCCGCGCGCAACTGGGCAAACTGACCCGCTATCTCGAGATCGAACGCGCCAACGCGCAGGTTCTCCTGCGCCGGATTCGCGGTCTGAAAGGCTTGATCCCCCCTACCGAGCCGCCCAATCATCTTCACACCTATTATAATTTCACCTGCCGCATCGACATGAAAGAGGCGGGATGGACTGGCGATCCCAGCCGTTTCCGCCATGCGGTGATGAAAGCCCTGCAGTCCGAAGGCGCCCAAACCGGCATCTGGCAGAGTTTCATGCTGCCGCACATGACGGTTTTCCAAGCCAAAAACGCCTATGGCCGCGGCTGCCCGTGGTCCTGCCCGAACGCGGCAAAGGTGGATTACAACCCGCTTCAATTCCCCGCCGCCCAGCGCCACGTGGACACCCACTTCGGCATGACCATGCCCCTGCGCGCCCCCAACGGCCCCGACGTGGCCGAAAAGGTCGGCGACGCCTTCCAAAAAGTCTTTGGAAACATCCGGCAATTGGATCCCAATCTCATTCTGGGAAAAGAATAGAATTTGGGAACAGCAGAATCAGTCTGGATCAACGTGTTTTCTTCAGCGCTTGAACTCTTATCCAAAATCGCCAATCTAAAATCTCAAATCAAAAATCCCGTCACCCCATTTCCCCATGAAAATCGGCTGGTCTTCCACTGACATCACCCCACCCCGCCCCATCAAACTTTACGGCCAGTTTTACGAGCGAATTTCCCAGTTCGTGCGCGACCCGCTGACCGCCACGGCGCTGGCTTTGGAAGGGCAGGATGCCCGGGGTGACGCCTCGCAAATGATCATGGTTTCCTGCGACCTTGGCGGCTCGGACAGGCATCTGCAAAAAAGATTGCGGGAAGCCGTCAAAGTTTCACTGCCGGATCTGCGTGCTGAGAACCTGCTGCTGAACGCGACCCATATTCACACCGGGCCTTACACCCATGAATCGCAGGAACAACAGCTTCTTCCCATCATTGACGGCATCCTGCCATTCAAACCGGCCCCCAGCGTTTCGCTCCCGCCAGACTTGATGACAACAAGGGAATGCGCGGATTTTATTTTGGAGCGGTTGAAGGAAACGGTGATCCAAGCCTGGAAAAACCGCCGTCCGGCGGGAGTCAGTTGGGCCTTGTCCCATGCGGTCATCGGGCACCAACGCCGCGTGGTTTACGATGACAACTCGGCAAAAATGTACGGAACAACGGACACGGAACACTTTCTCACATTGGAAGGCCCCAGCGATCATGGCGTGGAATTGCTGTATTGCTGGGATGAGGGGAAAAAACTCACCGGCGTGGTCGTCAATGTCGCCTGTCCCTCGCAAGTCGTGGAGGGGCAACGGTATGTTTCGGCGGATTTCTGGGATGAAACGCGCAAGGAATTGCGCAAACGATACGGTCAACACATCGCCATCCTGCCCCTTTGCGCCGCGGCCGGCGATCAATCCCCCCGCGATCTGGTGCGGCGCGGACGATGCGAACCCAACATGCATGATGAAACCGGGTTGAAGGAACTGGGCCAAAGGCTTGCCGGGGCGGTGGCGCATAAATTCGAATCCGCACAGGCCGGCATCCAAACCAACGTTCCCTTGAAACATACGGTTCAAGAACTCGCCCTGCCCCTGCGACAGGTTTCCGCCGGGGAAGCGGCGCAGGCGCGGAAGGAATTCGAATCCATCCTGGCTCAATGGAAAAGCGAAAACAAACCGGCGGACGCGGAGCTTTTTGTCAAATTGTTCGCCCCGGCCGGCATTCTGCGCCGGGCGGAAGAACAAAAAAAATCCTCAACCTTCCCCATCGAAGTGCATGTGGCGCGAATCGGCGACATCGCCATCGCCACCAATCCCTTTGAACTGTTCATCGACTACGGTTTGCAGATCAAGGCCCGCAGCAAGGCCCTCCAGACCATGACCGTTCAACTCGCTGCGGGATCGGGGGGATACCTGCCCACGGCCCGGGCGGTGCAAGGCGGCCACTACAGCGCCATTGTCGCCAGCGGCAAGGTCGGACCCGAGGGCGGAAAAATGCTGGTGGAAGAGACCATCAAGACCATCAACTCTCTATGGGAATAAAATGAAATTCTCCCTCATGTCCTATACTTTTTCGCGGCAGCCGGGTTTTGACTTTGCCGCCATATGCCGGTTGGGAAAGGAATTGGGACTGGATGGCGTGGACGTGGTCACCCTCCACAACCGTCCAGCGGATGAAATCCGCCGGTTGTTGGACCAACATCATCTCCAGGCAATCTGTTACACTTTTATGGGCAATGCCTTTGCCAAACCGGATCAGGAATCCTTCAAAACCGGCATCACCGCCGTCCGGGAAGCCATGGCGGCAGCGAAGGCGCTGGGCGCCGCAAAAACCATGCTCGTCACACCGGGAATACCCGGAACGCCAAGGGAAATCACCCGTCAAAATTACGTCGACGGACTGCGGGAGGCGGTCAAAATCGCTTCCGACGCCGGCATGGTTCTGACCATCGAAAATTTCCCCGGCGCAGCCAGTCCCTTTGTGACTGCCGCGGACATCATGGAAGCCATGGCCGCCGCGCCCGGATTGAAACTGACCTTTGACAACGGCAACGCGTTCACCGGCGAAGACCCAATTCAGTCCTTCAATGCCTGCGCAGCCCATGTGGTCCATGCCCACTTCAAAGACTGGGCCGTTGCCCCGGACGGCCAGGGCATGCGCATGCTCAATGGCCAATCCTATCTTCCCGCCCTCATCGGCGAAGGCGTGGTTGACCACGCCGGATGCCTTGCCTCCATGAAACAGGCGGGATATCGGGGGCACATCAACATCGAGTACGAAGGCAACACCTACTTGGCAGCCGAAGCCACCCGCCGCGCCATCACCTTTTTGCAAAGCAAGGTTTGGCAAGGTTAAAGGGGCAAGGGGTAAGGTTCAAGAAGGCAAAATCGGTATGTGTTCACGGATCATGTTCCCGGTCGTCCGGGAGGCCGACCCTCCATTATCTTCGTGGTGAATCAATGGAGGGCGGGGCTCCTGCACCGCTTGTCACCTGAAAACAGGCCGTGAACGGTTGCCAAAATCGTTTCAAATTAAAATCTAAAATCATCAATCCAAAATCTAAAATGAACAAACCCATCGGTGTGCAATTATACAGTGTGCGGCTCCAGGCGGCAAAAGACCTCCCCGGCGTCCTGAACCACCTCCGCGACATGGGCTTCAAGGGAGTGGAACTGGCGGGACTTCACGGACGGAAACCCGCGGAATTCCGTCAACTCGTCAAAGACACCGGCATGGAAATCATCAGCAGCCATGTCCCATTCCCCTCGCCGTCGCAATCCATTGACACATTGATGGAAGAACAGCAGGCCCTTGGCGTGCGAGACCTGGTGGTCAGTTGCCCTTCCAAAATGTTCCAGAATCGGGCGGATTTCGATGCGGAAGTGAACACTGTGAATGTCTTCGCGAAAAAACTGGCCGCAGCAGGCATGACGTTGCACCTGCACAATCACGCGCACGAATTTTCCTCCCGGCTGGATGGGCAAAGCGGCTTCGAATGTCTGCTGGCAAACGCAAACCCATCCATTCACTTTGAACTGGATCTCTACTGGCTGCAAACCGGCGGCGGTAATGCGCAAACCGTGGCTGCCCAAGCTGGGCAACGGATTCATTTTCTGCATGTCAAAGACGGCCCATGCGTGGCAGGCGAACCCATGACTGCGTTGGGCCAGGGCAAGGTGAACATCCCCGCCGCCCTGTCGCTCTTTCCATGGGTTCCCTGGCATATCATTGAAATCGACGCCTGCGCGGGCGACATGATGGATGCCCTGCGCGAAAGCATCCGCTATCTCGAGATAAATTAAGCCCCGCTCGCCGACGGGCCTGCTCGACGAAACATGCTCGATGCTCGACGCCAATCGCGACCACCTGCAGCGGACAACTTTTCAATAGAACTTTTCGGGAATTAAACATGGATGTACAGGATACACAGGATTTTTTAACGAAGTTATTTCAATTTATATCCTGCCCATTCTGTTTATCCATATTACAATCTCCCCCGTGGCTTACCTAATCCAAGCGGAACACCTCCTGAACCTCTAAACCACTGAACAGTGAACCATTAAACCTCCCTCGACAAAAACCATGAAAACCCAAGGAATCTTCCGTTTCTCATTCGGTCCCTGGAACATCCACGAAGGCGCTGACCCTTTCGGCCCGGCCGTCCGCGCCAGCATCCCATTCAAGAAAAAACTCCAACTGTACAAACGCCTCGGCTTCGGCGCCGTGCAATTGCACGACGACGACGCCGTGCCCGATCTCAACCACCTCACCTCCGCCCAAATCATTCGCAAGGCCGAAGCGCTCCGCCGCAGTCTTGAGGATCACGGTCTCCAGGCCGAATTCGTCGCCCCGCGCCTCTGGGAGGATCCACGCACCATCGACGGCGGCTATACCTCCAACGATCCCAAATGCCGCGAATACGCCATGGAACGCAGCCGCCGCTGCATCGACATCGCCAACGCCCTGGGCACGGATTTGATCGTCCTGTGGCTGGCTCGCGAAGGCACCTATGTCCGCGAAGCCAAGGACAGCCGCGTGGCCGTGGATCGCCTTGCCGCCGCAATCAATGACATGCTCGGCCATGACCAAAAAATCCGCATCGCCATCGAAGCCAAGCCAAACGAACCCATGGACCACACCTACATCCCCACCACCGGTCACGCCGTGGGTCTGGCACAATTGACCATTTCCCCCGAACGCGTGGGCATCAACATCGAAAGCGCCCACGCCATCCTGGCCGGTTTGGATCCCTCCGACGAAATGGGTTACGCCCTCGCCTTCAACAAGCTCTGGACCGTCCACCTCAATGACCAGAACGGCTTGAAATTCGACCAGGACAAGACCTTCGGCGCCGTGGACCTGCGCCGCGCCTTCAACCAAGTCCGCATCCTCGACCGGTACGGCTACGGACGCCATGGGGAATGGGTCGGGCTGGACGTCAAGGCCATGCGCACCCAGAAAATCGACGACTCAACCCGACACCTCTCCAACAGCCGGGAAATCTTCCTGGCCCTTCTGAACATCTCCCGCGGCCTCGACGAACGCAAGATGCAAACCATGATCGCCCATCGCAATTACGAGGCGCTGGAGGGTTATATCGTTCGCGCCCTGATGGGAAGGCACTAAGGCACTCTGGGCACTGAGGCACTTAGGAGAATTTTTCATCAAATGACATGCATTTATCTGCGAACCATTTTTACCAACAGCCAATAAAATGGAGGGCGGGCCGTCGCCACGCCGTAGTGGCTTTGACCACGCAGGCGGGGCTCCCGCACCGCTTGCATGCGCAAAATAATCTCCCTCAGTGCCTTAGTGCCCCCGAGTGCCTCAGTGCCTTTTAACTGCGCATAACAATTCCAAACAATCTTGCAAAAAACCATGTCAACAACCACCCCTCAAAAATTGAGAATGGGCATGATCGGCGGCGGCCCGGGATCCTTCATCGGCGACATCCACGCCAAAGCCGCCCAACTTGACGGCGGCGTTTCGTTGGTGGCGGGCGCATTCTCCTCTTCCCGGGAAAAATCCATGGAACGAGGCCGACAACTCTGCCTGAATCCCAACCGCGTCTATGGCTCCCTCGAGGAAATGATCGAAAGGGAGCTGCGACTGCCGATTGATGAACGGATCGATTTCGCCACCATCGCCACCCCCAATCATCTGCACTACCCCGCCGCGCGAGCCCTTCTCAACGCCGGGTTCCATGTCGTCTGCGACAAACCCATGACCCTCAACCTTGCCGAGGCCCGGTCGCTGCAAAGACTGGTGAGGAGCAAACCGAAACTGGTTTTCGCGCTCACTCATAACTACACCGGCTATCCCATGGTCAAACTGGCCAGGGATTTGGCGCGGCAAAAACACCTGGGCAAAATCCTCAAGGTGGTGGTTCAGTATCCGCAAGGCTGGCTTATCGAACCCATCGAAAAGAAAGGCTCCAAACAGGCGCAATGGCGCACCGATCCCAAGCGGGCCGGCAAAGCCGGCTCCATGGGCGACATCGGCACTCATGCCGCCAACCTGGTGGAGTACATCACATGCCTGCGAATCACCGAACTGTGCGCTGATCTCGGCGCCGTAATTCCCGGACGAAAACTGGACGACGACGGCAACTGCCTTTTGCGTTTTAACAACGGCGCCCGGGGCGTATTGATCGCCAGCCAGATTGCCGCCGGGGAACTCAACGGCCTGCGCATCCGGATTTACGGTGAAAAGGGACATTTTTACTGGCGTCAGGAAACGCCTGAAACCCTGGACTTTTGCGCCTGCGACGGCTGCATCACCACCTATCGCCGCGGCACGGACGCCATTCCGCGCCTGTCTGCCGCGGCAGCGGCGGCGACCCGGCTTCCCTTTGGACATCCCGAGGGTTTTTACGAGGCGTTTGCCACCCTTTACCGAAACGTGGCGGAAACCATCCGCGCCAGGAAAGCCGGAAAAGAGCCTTCCCCCATTCATCTGGATTTTCCAACCGTGGACGACGGCATGCGCGGCATGGAATTCATCGAAACAGTCGTCGAATCAAACCGGCGGCAAAGATGGATCGCTTGGAACAAATGACAAGCTTGTCCGAGTTTGTCATTGCGCCAGCCGGAAAGGCTGGTACGCTTTGTTCATGCCCGATTCCGAGAACCGCGAGGCGGTGCTCGCCGCCCTGAAGACGCTGAAGAATCTGCCCACGCTACCGTCGATTTTCACGGCGCTGGAGCAGATTGCCGGCAATCCAAACGCCGCCGCGCAGGATGTGGCGGAAGTCATCTCGCGGGATCCCGTGGCGTCGTCCCGGATCCTGCGCGTGGCCAATTCCTCGTACTATGGGCACAAGGAACCGGCCGAAGACCTTTCCACAGCCGTTTTTCGCCTTGGAATTGGAGAGATCAAACGCATTGCCATGAGCATCGGCACGCTTCAAGTCTTTGCCAAAACACCCAATCACCGGTTTTTGAAAGAACTGTGGATACATTCATTGAGCGTTGCGGTCATCGCAGGCGAACTTTCCAAGGCCTTCAATCTCCCGAACCATGAGCAAACCTATCTGGCCGGCCTCCTTCACGACATCGGAAAAGTCTTTTTCGCCTGTTGTTTCACGGATGAATACCTGATTGCCGAAGCTGAAATCCGCGAAAACAAGGGGGATCCCCTGATGATCGAAACCGACATCATCGGCATCACCCATCTCGAAGCCGCGCAACGTATTGTCATTCAATGGAAAATGCCGCCTCACGCCGGCACAGCCATTGAAAACCACCATAACCCGCTGGCTGTGGCTGGAGAAGACCGTCTGCTGGCCCTCTGCATTGGCATTGCCAACCGTCTGGCCCGGCACTTCGCAAAAATGGAAAATGCGGAGGAATCGCCGGAATTTCAGGGTTGGATCTCCGCGACACGAAATCTGGCCAAGTTGGACGAAAACTTCACCTTTCTTTCCCTGGTCGAAACCGGGGAACCCGCCTACAGCAAGGCTCAGGAATTCAGCAGGAGTTTGTGACCCTCCCGCAACCTCACTTTTTCTGCGCTGGAGCCGGCGCTGACGCGCGCGCGGGAGCAGGTTTGGCCGCCATCACCCAATCCTTGCTGATTGCCTGAAACTGATCCTCGGTGATTTCCGCCACCAAAAGCTTGTTTTTCCACAACAGGTAACAGCGTTTCTGGGTTTTCTCGCGTCCCACCGAAAATTCGACGGACTCTGTCCTGCCGTCCGTTCCGGACAGTGTCACCACCACGGTGGCCGCCGGATTGTCCAACCCATACTGTCTGGCGGTGGTATTCAGCGCGGTTCCCATAACCTTCTCCACCTTGAATCCTCCAAGACATTCAATAAATTTTTCGAATCCTTTTTCATCCAACACCCCGGATGTGTTGGCCGCCAGCCGCCATTTTTTCTCGGGAGAAATTTCCACCGCCACACTGGATTTCCCCTTCTTCTGCACGCAGGACGCCACATGGTCCTTTTTAATTTCAAAAAAAGTCCGTGAACGCAAATCGCTCACTCCCTTGGGAAGATTGTTGAGATCATTGATGTCGAATCCATAGATGGAAGACTCGTCCGCAAGCCTGGCATAAGCCAGTTTTTTTGCGGCATCCACCCTGCCAAAATCAAGCTGCTGCAACACAGCGGCGGGCGCGGCATTGGTGGCGCCAGCGGCCTCCCTGCCCCGCAGAATCAGGCTGCACGAGGGGGGTTTCAGTCCGAACTTGTCCAAGTCTGTGGCCACGTCGGTGGCGAATTCCTTGATGTTCATGCTCCCCAGTTTGCCCAGGAATTTCTTCACCAATTCATCATCCGCCCCAATCTGTTCCGGCTGGACAATCTTCCATTTTTCATTGTCACGCCGCAACAAGGTGGAAACCTGTTTGTTTCGAATTTCGATTTCGTTGACATCGGCCTCCGTCACCGCAGGCAGACGCCGATCCCGGAAGTCGTTGAGAGGCTTGGCCGCATCCGCCGCAAAAGTGGCCGGCACCGACATAATCGAATTCTGCCCCTTCACCTTCACCGCCACCTTTTTATCGTCATTTTTAAGTTTTGCGCCCACCAACAGGGTGTGGGTGGCATCCTGTTTGGCCAGCTTGAGGGTGATTTCGCTGACAGGATCCTCAAGCCCATATTCCTTGCCGGCGGCGGGATCCTCGGTCAGGAAATTCTCCGCTTTCAGGCTGCTGATCTGGCGCAGAAAATCCTCCGTCTTGCTCGTGTCAGCCCGGGCGCTCAGGGGCTGGACCACCCGCCACAGGGAGTTTGTGCGGGAAAACTCCAGCAGTTTTGAACCGCCCTTGATTTCAAAACGCGCGATATCCGCAACTGAAAAATCAAAAAGCCCTTTCTCGCGATAATCCTCCAGTTTTTTGTCCAATCTCGATGTTGCGTCCTTGCCAACCAGATGGATGTTTGCCCCGCCGCCCACCTGCACATAAACCCCATCCCCCTGCCGGGTTTCCTTGCCCACACTGAGAGTCACCGTCTTGTCCTTGACCTTGAGGCTTGCCACCAGGCGAGGCTTGGCCAGTCCGAAATCCTCCAGGGAAAGCCGCCGGTCATCCGCCTGCAAATCCCTGGGCGCCAGAGTCCGCCGCCGCTCCATGTATTCCAAACCGGAAAGGATGCTTTCCATCTCATTGGAGGACGCCCGCACCTGCAACGGTTTCCTGATTTCCCACTTTCCATCCTTTTTCTCAAAAAGAAAATCACGGTCAGCGCCCTTGATGCCAATCTCCGTCACATCGGATGTCTTCAAGTCCCATATTTTCTTGTTTTTCTCCTCCCGTTCCTCGGTGGTCGGCACGCGAGGTTTCAAGTACAGGAACCCCCCGGCAACCGCCAGGGCCGCCACGAGCATGAAAAGCGTCGTATTAATCTTCATGTTGCCAATCTCCATTTGGGGCGGAACAGGCGGGTGCGCCCCCACCGCCCCCATTTCTTCCGTTCAACGGCGGCGGTTCAACCAAACCACGAATCCCGCGACAGCCACCAGCAACGGGATGAGAAGGATCTCCGTTGAACCTATGGCGCGCAACTGGAAGGGGCTCAGGACCAGGGAAAATTCCTTGGGCGCCTTGGGCGCGATGCCGATCAATTGCTGCCGCTTCAACAGCCAGTTGACCGAATTCAAAAACAAATCCATGTTGCCTGAAGCTCCGCAATACTGGTTGTCGATGAAAGAACTGGAACCGAACACCACCATGCGCATTCCCTCGCGTTCCATGTCGCCGGCGGCGCTGGGCTCAACTGCCGCCGCCACGGGCACCGGCCCCTTGCGGTCCTTCTCGTCACATTGAACCTTCTCGCCGCTCCGCAATTTCTGCAGTTCCGTCTCGCCCCATGCCTCCGCAGGGGTCTGCACCAGCAAGGTCACCCGTTGTTTGCCGCTGTCGGCGCCATCCGCCTTGTCGATCGACCGGGCCATCGGCAGCATAACCTCCACATTGCCCTTGCTGAGATCACTGGTGATCGGATGGCTGGCATACTTGCCGCCTGGCGCAATGGGATTGACCTTCTTGCCTTCCATCAGGTGGATGAACTCGCACAAAACCAGATCATTGCCCACCTTGAGTCCATAATCAGCCAGCAGTTTTTCCAATCCTGTATCCGCCCTCATGGCATCCAGCATCACCATCAGCCGTCCGTTCTGACCGAGGTAATCCTGCAAACACTTCAGTTCCACTTCGCTGAATGCCTTGGACGGTCCGCAAACGACCAGAATATCGCAGTCCTTGGGAATCTGTTGTTTTTCAAAAATACTCAGCTTTTCCACAATCAGATTATCCCGCCGGATATACTTGGTCATGGTGGAAAACCCCTTTTTATCCGTGGAATCGATATCCCCCTCGCCATGTCCCTGGACAAAATAAACCTTCTGCTGCTTCTCTTCGACGACATTTTGGATGGCGGATGTAAACTGCTGTTCGCCTTTGAAAGCCTTGATCTTGCCGCCGCCGCCGCCCCAGGGATTGCCCCGCTCGTAATCGACCAGATCGTTCACCTGCACATATTTACTGCGTTTGCCCTGGGCAAAAACCACCACATTCAAAACTTTCACACCGTATTCGGTCGCAAGTTTCTCGGCTTTGATCTGGTCCCGGTCCGGATCGACATACTCGATTTTGAGTTGTTTTGAGGCTTCCTTGTACTCATTCAAGAGGTTCTGGACATCCACAAAAACCTTTTGAGCCACCGGATCCTCAGCCATGGGCTGGAAGAAAACCACAACGTTCACCGGTTCCTTCAGGCTCTTGAGCAGTTGAAGGCTCTTTTCCGAAAGCTTGTAATACTGGCTGCTGGAAAGATCAGCCTTTTTGGGATGCCAGCGATAAAAAGCCAGATTCGCAAACACCAGAATCACCCCCACAAGGATGACCTGGATGATGACATTCGATGCGACAACAACACGTTTGGGCGCGGTTCCGTGATCCATGTTTTTTCTCTCCATTAACTTTTCCACTGCCGTGATTGGACAATCCTCTGGGTCATGACCAGGAAGAAGGCCGCGCTTGTCAGATAAAAGAACGGACGTCTCCAATCAAGCACTCCGCGGCACAACTCATCCATGTGGCCATAGAGGGAAACATATTCAAACACTTCCCGCAGTTTTCCGGCTGCATCCATGAAAAACAGCAGGCCAACAAAGAAAATCGCCGTATTGATCGCGAAGGTGATGACCGCCGCGACCACCTGGTTGCGGGTGCAGGCCGAGGCCATGCAGCCAACACTCAGGAAAAGCATGCCGGTCATCAAAACCCCCAGATACCCGCCAAACAGGGGGCCCAATTCCAAGGCTGCGGTGTCGTGGGCAAAATGCCGCAGAACAAACACAATATTGACGGTCGGAAGCCACAACATCATGTAAAGGCAAAGGGCTGACAGGAATTTGGCCATCACGTATTCCCAATCGCGCAACGGCGTCGTCATCAGAGACTCGATGGTTCCCATGCGTTTTTCATCGGCGAACAAGCGCATGGTCAGCACAGGTGGCACGATCAGAAAGACGATCCACGTGAAAAACCCCGCGAACATCACCTGAAAAACCGAGTAATCACTCGGCTGCTGACTCAGCCATTTGACGATCTGCGTCACATTCACGCCGTTCAAAAACAACACGCACACTCCGATAATGTACGCGATCGGCGAATAAAAATAGGACATCATCTCCTTGCGGAATAAAATCCAGACAGCGCTCATCAGTCATCCTCCGTGGTGATTTGAACAAACACATCCTCCAAACTCTGCGCGTGCCGCCTCAGCTCCCGCAGCGCCCAGCCCCTGGCTTTGACACGCTCGTAGGCCGCCTCCCGAAGATCCGCGTCGCCTTTGGGATGCAACACCACCTGCAAATACCGGTCCGGCAGGGATGTCACCTCCACCTGCGTCACATTGGCCAGAGCCTTGAACTCCTCCTCCACCGCAGCCGTTTCCGCCTTGATTTCAAGGAGGGTTTCTCCCCCGCCCTTGCGCAGACGCTTCAGATTTTCCGGCGTGTCGCTGGCCACGATCCGCCCGCGGTTGATGATGATCACGCGCGAACAGGTCATCTCCACCTCGGGAAGGATGTGGGTGGAAAGCAGCACCGTATGCGATTTGCCCAATTCCTTGATCAATCCGCGGACCTGCCGGATTTGATTCGGATCCAACCCGATGGTCGGCTCATCGAGAATGATCAGCTCCGGATCATGAATCAGCGTGTCGGCCAGGCCCACCCGTTGCCGGTAACCTTTGGACAACTGGCCAATAATGCGGCGCAGGACATCCTTGACCCCGCATTTCTCGGCCACTTTCTCGATCTGGGAACGGCGTTCGGAACGAGGCACCCCCTTCAATGCGGCGCGAAAATCAAGATATTCAACCACCCGCATTTCCGGATACAACGGCACATTCTCCGGCATGTAACCGATGCGTTTGCGCACATCCAGGGATTCCTTGTAGGTGTCATACCCCGCCACAATGGCTGTGCCGGAAGTGGGAGGCATGTAACACGACAGGATTCGCATGGTCGTGCTCTTGCCGGCGCCGTTCGGCCCCAGGAATCCCACAATCTCGCCTTTTTGGACGGAAAAGGAAAGTCCATGGAGCGCGGTCATGCCCGCATACCGTTTTACTAACTGATCAACCTGAATCATGGCAGCAGTGGGTAAAATTAGTGTTTGCTCATCCCGATGAAACGGACCGGCAAGGGCCAAACGCCCGCATCACCCGGAACAACACTCCATCGCGGAGTTGGTTGTGTGGTGTGGTTAAGCAATCGCCCGTTTTTTTTCAAGCATTTTTCTTCTTTTTTTTTCAGGCATGCAACGCCTGTCATGCCGTCAGGAACCATTCATGTGCGATTTTTTCCAAAAAATCATCTCAACCCGCTGGCGCGACGGTAACCGCGAGGATCAATCTCCACCTCCTCATATCCCACGCCCCGCACAACCTCAATGATCCGGCTTCGCATCGGTTCAGCGGATGCCTTTTCAAGGTCGTCTGGCGAAAATTCCAGGCGCGCCTTGCCGCCATGATGACGCAAACGAAAAATTCCAAACCCCATGGACCGGATCGCCTCCTCCCCTGTCTCCACCCTGGCCAATGCTTCGCGGGTAATGCGTTCACCCACGATTCTCGTAACCAGACATGGAGAGGAAGGTTTGCCGGCGTTGGGCAATCCTGCGGCGGCTGCCAGTTCACGCACATCCTCCTTGGTGAATCCCGCCTCCTTCAATGGCGCCCGCACCTGCAACTCGGCTGCCGCCAGCGACCCGGGCCGGACATCCATCATATCGTCGGCATTTTCCCCATACGCCAGGACAAAAATGCCTTTTTCGCGCGCCACAAACTGCATTTTCTCAAAAAAATGGCGTTTGCAGAAATAACAGCGGTTTTCCTGGTTGGCCAAAAACTCCTCATCCTCCATTTCGTCCGTTTGAACCACCTCTATCTCCACCCCCATCTTCCCCGCCAGATCGAGGGCATCCTTCAACTCCCGCCTTGGCAAAATCGGGGAATCGCCAATCACACCGATCACTCCATCACCCAGGCGATCATGCGCCATTTTGAGCAGGAAAGAGCTGTCCACTCCTCCGGAATAAGCGACCAAAACCCGTCCATAAGAATCCAACAGGCGATGCAAAGCTTGAAGACGCGGATCGGTCATACCCCCTCATCCTTGGCCGTTTAAATCAGTTCCGCAAGCAGAAAGACTATGGCGCCACGGCAATCCGGCTCTCGGTTTCCCGGTCAAACATTATGATTCCCTGTTCCTTGTAGGACTTGAGCATGAAGTGGGTCGATGTGGACTGCACCCGCTCCAGTGTCGCCAGCCTGCTTGCCACAAAAGAAGCAACCTGATGAAGCGTTTCCGCCTCCACAAAAAGCAGAACATCGTAACCGCCGCTCATCAAAAAGCAGGATGTCACCTCGTCAAAACCGGCCATTCTCTCGGCTGTCCGGTCAAATCCCCCCTCTCTTTCGGGAGTAATCCTCACTTCAATCACAGCCTTTACCCGATCCAAGTCCAGTTTGTCATCGTTGATCATTGCCTTGTAACCAAGAAGCACCCCCTCCTTCTCATAACGGGCAATGCGCTTTCGCACCTCATCCTCCGGCTCGGCCAGCATCTGGCTCAGTTGTTCCGGACTCAGACGGGCATCCTTCTCAAGCAATTGCAGCAGTTTGTCCATATCCGGTCAGGCGGTGCTGCCAATCAACTGGATGATCACAATGGCCAGCAGAATGGCTGCAATCACCCCCAAAACGATCAGGGCAACCTGCAAATAATTTTTGGATTTGCCATGTTTTTTCCGCCCAAAAGGAGATGCGCTGCGATACGAAGTCGGCGGACGCGGAATCTGGGTCTTCTGGGTGGCGCTTAAATCAACCGTCTTTTTATTGGAAGTTGGCAACGGTTTGGGAGCAGCCTTGGTTGATGACAAATACTGGACCTCCAAGTGACCAAAATGCACCGTATCGCCATGGTAAAGCCGGGTTTCCAAAATGCGCTGCCCGTTGACCCGCGTTCCATTGGTCGAATTCAGATCCTTGAGAATGTAATCCTCTCCTTTGCGAATCAACTCCGCATGATGACTCGATACCGCCCCATCCTCCAACTGCACGACATTCCCGGGCAGACGCCCGACCGAAATACGCTCAGCGGCCAGGTCGAAGACCTTATCCTTTAAAGGTTCACTGAGAACGATCAGTTTCGGCATAGTAAAATTGTGTTCAGTCTGCTCAAAAAAAGCCAGATTGCATATAATTGGACAGTTTTTTAAAAATTGGCAAGAGAAAAGTTATATTTCTTATCATCTTGATTTCCAAGGGGTTACAAGAAAAAAGGCCCGTTTATAAAATGTTTTTTCCTATTCGGAGTCTTGGCATTGCCGATGCTTTTCCTCACTCGCGTGACTTTTTTGTCACATAACCGGTCAAACCAATCCCCAAAATAATCAAAAATGAAAATTCCATTCCCCCCTCCTGCGCTGCTTATCCTTTGCCTGACATTTTTCGCCGGGATCATGGGGCAGCAAGTCATGGGGGAACCAAGGGAACCGACTCTGGAAGAGCGAGTAGCAGATGTGGAATCCCTGCTAAACTCTTCCGCGCCTGGCACGCCCGAACGCGCCACAAAGCTGAGCATCAGTTCTGGTGACAATGCCTGGATGCTGGTCAGTTCAGCTTTGGTGCTGATGATGACAGCTCCGGGGCTGGCTTTGTTTTATGGCGGTTTGGTGCGCCGCAAAAACATCCTTTCAACCATGATGCACAGTCTTTTTCTCATGGCCCTGATCACAGTGCTTTGGGCCGCATATGGCTACAGCATGTCTTTTGGCGAAGGCAACGCCTTTTGCGGAAGCTTTACCCAATACTTCATGCTCAAAGGGGTTGGCGCCGCGCCCAATGCAGATTACGCCGCCACCATCCCCCACCAGACCTTTATGCTTTTTCAGCTGATGTTTGCCATCATCACCCCCGCGCTGATCAGCGGCGCGTTTGCCGAACGGATGAAGTTCAGCGCCTTTGTTCTCTTCATGACACTTTGGATCACCATCGTTTATTTCCCCCTGGCCCATATGGTGTGGGGAAAAGGAGGACTGTTCAACTGGGCCTTGAACGGCAGGATACCCGCCCTTGATTTCGCCGGCGGCACCGTGGTTCACATCAGTTCCGGCGTTTCCGCGCTGGTCTGCGCCCTGGTGCTTGGACGAAGGCGCGGCTATCCCCGTGAACCCATGACTCCCCACAACGTGGTATTCAGCCTTGTCGGAGCCGGACTGTTGTGGGTCGGCTGGTTTGGATTCAATGCCGGAAGCGCATTGAGCGCCTCCGGACTGGCCGCCAGCGCCTTTGCCGCCACTCACTTCGCCACCGCAGCCGCAGCCATCGGATGGACTGGCGCCGAATGGATGACCAAGGGCAAGCCCAGTGTACTCGGCGCCGCATCGGGAATGGTGGCCGGTCTGGTGGCCGTCACCCCGGCATCAGGTTTTGTGAGCGTCCCGGCAGCCCTTTTCATCGGCCTTTGCGCGGGCATCACATGTTATTTGGCCGTCGCCAAAGTTAAAGCTCTGTTCGGCTACGACGACGCTTTGGATGCTTTCGGCGTCCACGGAGTCGGCGGAACCCTGGGCGCCCTGCTGACCGGATTCTTCGCCAGCGGTGAAATCAACAGCCTGATCACCGCCACATTCAAACCCGGCGGTCAAACTGCGGTCTCCCTGGCCGGTGGTTTCGGACAATTCATCAATCAAGCCAAAGCCGTTGCGCTGACATGGATTCTGGCGGCGGCCGCGACTTTCGTCATTCTGAAAATCGTGGATGCGACGATCGGCCTGCGCGTCAACGAGGACGACGAAACCCAGGGGCTGGACATCTCCCAGCATGGCGAGGAGGCGTACAACGGTTGAAAAAACCCATCGACTTGGTGCGCCTTGTTGACTACGTTCGGCCAAGCTTTTCAAAACGCCATTTTCATATGAAAAAAATCGAAGCCATCATCAAACCATTCAAACTCGACGAAGTCAAAAATGCCCTCAATGAGATCGGCATCGACGGCATGACCGTCTCGGAAGTCAAGGGTTTTGGACGGCAGAAAGGCCACACCGAAATCTACCGTGGCAGCGAATACACGGTCGATTTTCTGCCCAAGGTGAAACTGGAGGTTGTCCTGCCCGGCTCCCTGGCCGAATCCGCCGTGGACGCAATCGTCAAGGCGGCGCGAACCGGCAAGATCGGCGATGGCAAGGTTTTCATTCTGCCGGTGGAGGATGTCGTGCGCATTCGCACCGACGAACACGGTGAAAAAGCCATCTGATTTCCATAACTGAAGTTTCCGCAACACCGCCTTGATTGGGCTGCTCGGAAACCGCGACAAACCCAAACACAAACATAAAGTATGACCCCCAAAGAAACGCTCGAACTCTGCAAAAAGAAAAACGTGGAACTGGTTGACGTCAAGTTCTGCGACCTGCTTGGAACATGGCAGCATTTCACCATTCCCATCGCCGAATTGGAGGAGGATGTCTTCGAAGCCGGCCTCGGATTCGACGGTTCATCCATCCGCGGATGGAAATCCATCGAGGCCAGCGACATGATCCTGACCCTCGATCCCAAGACTGCCATCATCGATCCATTCCCGTCCATCGCAACCCTGAGCATTGTGGGCGACGCCATCGATCCCATCACCCGCGAACCTTACTCTCGCGACCCCCGCAATGTCGCCCGCAAGGCGGAAGCCTACTTGAAACAAACCGGCATCGCCGATGTGGCCTATTTCGGTCCCGAAGCCGAGTTCTTCATCTTCGACGACGTTCGTTACGGCCAAAACAGCCACAGCGGTTTTTACTATCTGGATTCGAATGAGGGCATCTGGAACACCGGTCGCGAGGAATTCCCAAATCTCGGCTACAAAATCCGCCACAAGGAGGGATATTTCCCCGTCGCGCCCGCCGACCAGTTGGTGACATTGCGCAATGAAATGATCATGGTCATGAAGTCCTGCGACCTGCGGGTCGAGCGCGAACACCATGAAGTGGCCACCGCCGGACAGGCCGAAATCGATCTGCGTTTCGACGACCTGGTATCCATGGGCGACGACATGATGCTTTTCAAATACATCGTCCGCAATGTCGCGAAGAAATTCAACAAAACGGTCACCTTCATGCCCAAACCGCTCTTTGGCGACAACGGTTCCGGCATGCACGTGCACCAAAGCCTCTGGAAAAAAGGCAAACCCCTCTTCGCCGGCAACGAATACGGCGGCCTCAGCGAAATGGCCCTGCATTACATCGGCGGCATCCTCAAACACGCCAAATCCCTCTGCGCCATCTGCAACCCGACGGTGAACAGCTACAAACGCCTCACCCCTGGTTACGAGGCGCCGGTGAATCTGGCCTACTCAAGCCGCAATCGTTCGGCGGCCATCCGCATCCCCACCTATTCCCCCAGCCCGAAGGCCAAGCGGATCGAGTATCGCCCCCCCGATCCGGCGGCCAATTGCTATCTGGCCTGCTCGGCCCTGCTCATGGCCGGCCTCGACGGCATCCAGAACCGGATCGACCCGGGCGACCCTCTCGACAAAAACATTTATGAATTGCCTCCTGCCGAGCTCAAAAAGGTGCCGTCCGTCCCGGGCAGTCTCGCCGGGGCTTGCGATCACCTCGAAAAAGACCACGAGTATCTGCTCAAGGGCGACGTTTTCACCGGCGATCTCATCGAAACCTGGATCGATCTGAAACGAAAGGAGCATGATCAGGTGCGCCTCCGTCCGCATCCGCAGGAATTCCACATGTACTACGATTGCTGACCGTTCAAAAAGGGCGGTCCGAGGGGGCCGCCCTTTTTTTGCGTCCATGAAAAATCAGTGGACACCCCCCCGTTCTCTTTGCCATGCTGGGACCGCCATGAAAAAGATCGAAGCCATCATCAAACCCTTCAAGATTGACGAAGTCAAACAAGCCCTTGGCGAAATCGGAGTCAACAGCCTGACCGTCAGCGAAGTCAAAGGCTGCGGACGCCAGAAGGGGCACACTGAAATCTACCGCGGCAGCGAATACACGGTCGATTTTCTGCCAAAGATCAAGTTTGAGATCATCCTCCAGGATTCCATGGTCCAGGCGGCTGTCGATGTCATCGTCAAATCAGCCCGCACAGGCAAGATTGGCGACGGAAAAATCTTCATCCTCCCGGTCGAGGACGCCATCCGGATTCGCACGGACGAACACGGCGAGAAGGCGTTGTAACAAACCGCCGGCGGTTTCCCGTGAAAATCTGGCACAAGATCCTGCTTGGGTTTCTTGGGGTTTTCGTCCTGATTTCGCTCAGCGGCGTGCCAACGGAAACCTATTACCAGCGGATCATCGAAGCCATCCGCCTGAGCAGCGAACAGGACCAAATCGCCATGCAAATGGTGGACGCCACGGAAATCCACCTGTTGGAAATGGAATCCTGCCTCTGGCAATATCTGGCCTCAGGCGATCCAGCCAACCAAAAATATTTTCAGGACCGCCGCAAGCACTGGCAGATTCTCTCGGAACAAATGGCCGACCTCCTCAAGGCCGATCCGCACATGATCCTGATCCTGAAACGCGCCGACCGCGCGGCAACCACGTGGATTCAACAGGTGGAACCCCTCATGGGGGCTCCGCGCAACGGTCAAAAAACGGTCATCCCGCGGCTTGACGATGTGCGCGTCCAGTATCAGCAGCTCCGGAAGGAACAATCCCGTCGTCTCACGGAAGGCTATGAGTATTCCGTCAACACCGTGGAACGCAGCAGCAACCTGACATGGTTCTTGCGCGGCCTGGCCCTCGCTGTCGGCCTGTTCACCTGCTGGCTGGTCGTCCGCAGCGTCAAGCATCCCTTGGAACGCCTCATCTCCGCCACCGCCCGGATTTCGGATGGACACTTCGATTCGACCGTTCCGGTTTCCAATGATGAGCTTGGCCAGCTTTCCCAGTCGTTCAACGCCATGAGCAGGACATTGAAGGAACGCACCGAAGCGCTTGAGGAACAACGGCGGCTGGCAGTGCAGGCCAATGTGCTCAAAACAGAATTCCTGGCCAACACATCCCATGAATTGCGCACCCCGCTCAATACCATCATGGGCTACACCCAGTTGATTCTCGACAAACTCGCCCGCAATCCCGATGAGGAAAAAAACTACCTCTCCATCATCCAGCAAAGCTCGAAACATCTCCTGTCCCTGATCAATGACGTGCTGGACATCTCAAAGATTGAAACCGGCCAGATGCGGTTGGAACTCGACCCCATCCTGCTCAAGCCCCTTCTCGATCAAGTCAACGAGCATCTCCGTCTTCCCGCCTCCCAAAAATGCCTGCAGCTGACAATATTTCAAAGCGCCCCCGATCTTTGGGTTCAGGCGCATCCGGGGCGGCTCAAGCAAGTGTTGTTCAACCTCCTCGGCAATGCCATCAAATTCACGCCTCATGGCTCCGTTCGCTTGGAAGCGCGCCCGGATGAAACCCGCAACCGCATCTGTTTTGAAATCCGCGACACCGGCATCGGCATTCCAAAGGACAAACAACAATTGCTTTTTCAGAAATTTGTCCAGGTGGACGGTTCCCTCACGCGCCAGATTGGCGGCACCGGCCTCGGCCTGGCCCTTTCCAAGTCCCTCATCGAACTCATGGGAGGCGAAATCAGTCTGAGCAGCGAGGGCGAGGGCTGTGGTTCCAGTGTCGTATTCTCCCTGCCGAAAGGAAAGATCACATGATCCTCATCGTCGAAGACAACGAGGAAAACGCAGCCTTTCTCAAGATTTTCGTCGAACGCAAAGGCGGCTGGCCATGCGCCATTTGCACCCAAGGCGACCGGATTGTGGAACTGTGCCAGTCCGGCGCCGTCCGGCTGGTCATCATGGACATTCAACTGCACAACACTTTTTTCAAGGGCAATGCGGTCAGCGGCGTGGCTCTTGCCCGGCATCTCAAAACCGATCCCTCCACTGCCGGCATCCCCATCCTGCTGGCCACCGCCCATGCCCTCAAGGATGAACAAACCCACTTCCTCGCCGAATCCCTCGCCGATGGATATATCACCAAACCCATCGAGGATCTCCATGACCTCCTGGGTGAAATCCAGCGTCTTGTCCCCGCGCGATGATCAATCCGAGGAGCCCACGGGAACGCACAGGGGAACCACCGTCCGCAGGCTGACCGTTACGGACGCGCCTTCACCCAGGCGCCCCGTCTTCTCCAAATGGCGGGTTGTAATGACATCTGACGACGTCAGCAAGAAATTTTGCTCGGTAATGGGGCCAAAATAATCATCAAGCCTGTAAAACTTCCCGGTCTGCCGGCAATAAACATAAGTTTCAAACTGCCAGGGGCGGCTGTCGCTGGAACTGATGGTGCTGTAAACGAAATACTTCGAATTGGCCGTCCATGAAAAGCGCATGACACCCCTGCCATGGGCGCCGTCGGCAGATTCATGACTCATCTTGGCCACGGGTTTCGCAGAATCACGCTTTGAATAAATCTCTATTCTGCTTTCGTAGGCATCCGTCCCCTTCCGCCCGATATCCCTGACCCGGGCCACCAGCGCATCGTCCGGAGACGCCAACACCCGCAACCCATCGGGAAACTGGGAGGGGCGTCCGCACTGCTCCGGAGCGCATGAAATCAAAACCAAACCGAGGGCGGACGCCAGCAAGACAGCCGCCCCCGGCAAAATCCGGTTCAAGATTTTCATGAGGTTCTGGAACATCATTTGCCGCCCAAAGCGGCTTTAGCCTGGGCCACAACCTGTTCAAAAGCCTTGGGATCATGCTCGGCCAGATGAGCCAGCACTTTTCGATCCAGACTCACCTTGGCTTTGCGCAGCCCCTCAATCAACCGGCTGTAGGTGAGCCCAAGGGCGCGCGAACCGATGTTGATGCGGGTCGTCCACAACATGCGAAAATTACTTCTCCGGGTTCTGCGGTCGCGATAGGCCCAATACTTGGACTTCTGCTGGGCCTGGGTTGCAAAACGAAAAAGTTTGCTGCGATTACCGCGGTATCCTTTTGAGGCTTTAAGAACCCTCTTCCGTCGTCCCCGACTGGCAGGGCCGTTTGTTGCTCTAGGCATGGTACTTTCCTTTCCTTGAGGCGGCCCGCAACAAGGCGGACTCTTGGGAGCCTCTTTGGTTGTTATGTTCCGGCATCAACGGCTGGATCAACAGCCGGCGCCCGGCTTCCGCCGGTCAGGCGCCAGAGGGAAGATTTTCCCTCACACGATGCACATCCGTTTTGTCCGCCACCTTCGGACGGCGAAACGCCCGTTTTTTCTTGGCCGCTTTGCTTCCGGCCAAGTGACGTCTTTTGGTGCGGTTCAAGATCACCTTGCCACGGGCGGTGATTTTAAAACGCTTTTTAACAGCTTTTCTGGTTTTTTGCATGGGCTTGCCAAATCAAATGGTTAAAGAAGGGTTAGCTTCTAGCGCCGGTCGCCAAAGGTTTCAAGTCAATCTTGATATTTGTGCCAAAAGAGGAACGGCCGGCGGAATCCCCTCCCGCTGCCGGCGACACCAACGAAACAGCAGCCGATCCCGGTCCGGAACCCACACCCGGTTTTGCAAACTTGGATTTTCCCGGCACAAGGATGCTGTGCAGATTCTTGCCCAGCATGCGAGGGCTTGCGTCCGAATGACCAAACTCATTCAGATCGGCCAGCGCCCGCACCATCAACTGTTGTCCATACTCCTGATGGGCCATTTCGCGCCCCCGAAAATTCACGGTCACCTTGACCCTCATTCCCTTCTGGAGAAACTCCGAGGCATGCCGCACTTTGATCGCATAATCATGCTCGCTGATATTGACGTGGAACTTGAGTTCCTTCAGCTTTGAAGAGTGCGAATGTTTGACCGCTTCGCCCCTGTGTTTTTTGGCCTGCTCATAGCGATACTTTCCGAAATCCACAATGCGGCAGACCGGCGGCCTGGCGTCAGGCGACACCTCCACCAGATCAAGTCGCTTGGACATGGCCATCTTTAACGCCTCGCTTACAGGCAACACACCCAATTGGTCGCCGGTCTCCCCGATCACGCGGATTTCAGGGGAGCGGATTTGGTGATTAACACGGGTTTGGTACTTCATGCTCATGCGGGATCTATCGTTCAATGGCGCGGCGTCAATCGCGCCAGGACTGTGTTTGTTTGCAGACAACGGGAAACCGCATCCTTATCGGATGCGCCGATCAGACAACAGGGCAGCGGAAGACCGCCAGGAGAGTGAATAGGCACTGTCATTTTACTGGCGAACTTTGATTTCGGCAAGCATTCGGCTCACAAGCGCTTCCACATCGACAGCCCCCTCATCCCGGCCTGCTCTTGTACGCAATGCCACTTGACGACTGGACACCTCTCGGGCGCCAATAACCAGCATGTAGGGGATTTTTTGCAGTTGAGCATTACGTATCTTGGCGCCGATCTTGTCTGATTTTTCATCGATTGTCACGCGAATTCTTTCACGAAACAACCGGTCCCGGACTTCCCTCGCCCAAGCCACATGTTCCTGTCCAATGGGCAGCACCCGAACCTGCTCCGGCGCCAGCCAGAACGGAAATGCCCCCGCGTAATGCTCGATCAAAAAGCCAATAAACCGTTCGTGGGTGCCCAACGGCGCGCGATGAATGCACAAGGGGGTCTCCGGACGCCCCTCCCGGGTCGTATAAACCAGCCCGAAACGTTTGGGCACCGCGAAATCCACTTGGTTGGTCGCCAGGGTGAATTCCCGCCCGATGGCGCTCCACACCTGCACATCGATCTTCGGTCCGTAGAACGCCGCCTCATTGGGGACCTCCTCGAAATCCACCCCCGATTCCTCCAGCACCTTGCGAACCCGCGCCTCGGTCTGCAGCCACAGTTCCGACTCATTTACAAATTTCTTCCCCAATTTGGAGGGATCGTGGGTGGAAAAACGCATCTTGTATTTCTGCAACCCAAACACCTTGAACTGTTTCAGATACAGATCGTTCACAGCCCGAAACTCCGCCGCAAACTGGTCCGGGCTGCAATAGATATGGGCGTCATTCATCTGCAGGGATCGGACCCGCATCAGGCCGAACAACTCTCCCGACTGTTCGTAACGATAACAAGTCCCATACTCCGCCATCCGCAACGGCAGTTCGCGGTAACTGCGCGGCACACCGCCGAAAATCTTGTGGTGATGAGGGCAATTCATCGCCTTCAAATAAATCCGGGTCACCTTGCCGTCGTCATCCTTCACCTCCATCGGCGGAAACATGGAATCCTCGTAATACGGCAGATGCCCGCTCGTCCGATACAAACTTTCCCGGGCCACATGCGGGGTGCGCACACGCTGGTAGCCGGCGTCGAACTCCGCCTCCTTGGCCAGCCGTTCCAACTCCTCAATCAACACCGCCCCGTTCGGCATCCACAAAGGCAGCCCCGGCCCCACATCCTCGTCAAACATGAACAATTCCAATTCCTTGCCCAGCTTGCGATGGTCGCGCTTCTTCGACTCTTCCAACATCGCCAGATATTCGTCCAACTGCGTCCGGTTTTGAAAAACCGTCCCGTACACCCTCTGCAACTGGGGATTGCGTTCATCCCCTTTATAATAAGCGCTGGCCACGCTCATCAACTTGAAAGCCTTCAGTTCCCCGGTTCTCCGCACATGGGGTCCCGCGCAAAGATCCGTGAATTCCCCATTCTGGTAAATGCTGATCGTTTCCCCTTCCGGGATCCCCTGCAAAATATCCAATTTGAACTTGCTGGGCGTCTGGCGGGTTCCCAACGCGGCCAGCCGCCCCTGCTGGGCCATGGTCATGGCTTCGGCCCGGCTCACCTCCAAGCGCTTGAACTCCTGGTTTTCCTTCACCAGCCGCTTCATCTCCTCCTCGATGCGTTCAAAATCGGCGGGACTCAACCGGTAAGGCATGTCCAAGTCATAATAAAACCCGTTTTCCACCGCCGGACCGGCTGCGAATTGCGCATCAGGCCACAATCTGGCAATGGCGCACGCCATCAGGTGCGCGCCGGAATGACGCAAGGTATCCAGATCTTTGCCGGCCGGTTTGACCTCCGCAGCTGAAAATTCAGGCTTTTCCATCAATCTCCCTTTCCTCCGGCTGGCATTTTGTCGGCGCGCATCAAGTTCTTGAGCGCCCCCATGTTCCCCATGTCCAGTTTCTGGTAACCGGCAGGCACGGCGAACATCTCTTCCGGTTGCGGCCCCGGCTTGAACTCAGTCCAATCCACCTGAACCTTTCCATCCTCAGTCGCCATTCTCATCGGCAATTTATTGTCCTGCCTTACCCACAAAAGAAGGGATGCATCCTTGGCCGTCACCCGATATTTGTCGCAGGATACGGATTCAACTGTTTCAGCCCCGAGTTTTTCCCACTTCGCGTCCTTCTCGTACAGGGTTTTTTCCGGTTGCTGTTGTCCGGACGGTTCTTCATAGGCCATCACCATGCATATCTTCTTGGCGGGCAGCAATTGATAGATTTTCTTCTCATCCTTGCGCCGGATGAAAACCATCTGTTCGCCTTGGGCGGCCATCTCCGCGCGCATCCTGTCTCCATCCATGCAGATTTTCGTCGCCATGGTCATGCCATGGGTTTTCATATTCTGAACTGCGCTGAACTGGGCTGGCATCTGGAAGGATGCCCCTCCCATCTCTTGCGCCGCAAGATGTCCCGCCAGCAAAAGTCCGAAAACAAAAGCGATCCTGTTTGCGTTCATGGTGTTTCTCCCTGCCAGACTCGTTCTTTACGCCTGTCTCACAGGCGAAGCCTTGATTTTTCCGGTTGATTTCAACCATGCCGACTTGATATCCGGAATTGATATCCGCATGGTGCTTTTGCGATCTTGCGATTCGATGGTAAAGACCTTCTTTTCCACTTCACCCGCCACCTGCACCGGGCCGGTTTTTTGCAAAAACTGGTTTACCGGCTCCCAATCCGGCATTCCCTCGTGCCAGACCAGGGCATCTCCCGTGACCTCCCCCTTCCCGATGGCTTGTTTCAAGGCGGGAAGATTCATGGGCGACAACGGACGGTTGTTGACCATGACCGTGAGCTGGATTTCCTGGTTCAGCCTGTCAACCACCGCTGCCAGGGGTTCCCAGTCGCCCAATCCCTCATGCCAGGCAAAATCCTCCGCCACCAACTGTCCGCTTTGCAGATAATTGCGGCAGTCGGCCAGAAAATAAGGCCCAAAGATCTGTCCGTCGCGACTGATTGTGATTTGCATCAGCCCCCCTCATAAACACTTTTTCCGCCGGTTTCAAGCCTCAGCATTTCTTTTCTCTCCATGCGGGGCGGCACTCCAGTTCCCCTCAATGTCATTGCGAGGAATCCGCATTGACGGATGACGAAGCAATCCCTGAGGCAAGATTGTGGCCCAAACCGCAATTCCAAATGGAGGGACAGAGATTGCTTCGTCGTTCGCTGGAGCGAACTCCTCGCAATGACATTGAGTGCCAACTCAACCCAACCCCCATGGGGCCACACTCCCTCTCAGGCCCCGCCGGCAAACACCTGCTCGGATTCCGACACCTTGGTTCCGTTCACATGGATTTCCGCCGATACCAGCCCCATGTTTTTCAACATCTTCATCTTGCGGGCCGTAATGCGCAATTCAGCCCCGGGCCGGACGGGATGAAAGAACCGCGATTTTTCCTTACCCAGAAAGAAAAGCTTCTCGATCGGATTATTGTAATGGTAAAGCACCAGCCCCGTCTGCGCCATCATTTCCACCTGGATCACCCCCGGCAGAATGGGATTGCCCGGAAAATGCCCCTGGAAAAAGAAATCCGACTCCCTCAACGTCCGCGTGGCCACCACATGTTCGGCATCCGCTTCAACCACCCCCTCAATCAAAAGAAAGGGCAGACGGTGCGGCAGAATATTTTGCAGATCCTCAAGAGATAATGGAGGGGGCTTTGCGTTGGGATTCATGGGATGGATTCAAGGTTAAAGGTTCAGGGAGTCAAGGCTTGCGGTTCAAGGCGCAAAATTCAAGCCAAACCGTTTAAAAAACTCCTTTACTGAATCCTCAATCAGAATCCCCCTTCTTCAACACACCCCGGGTTTGAATGACGAAAACCAGCCAGATCACACCGCTGGCCAGGGCAAAAATCCCTTCCAACAACCCCACGGACCAAGTCCACGCGCCTGTCGAATAAACCCCCGCAAGCCAATCGGTAAAAGAATGAATGCCCGCCACCCCCGCCACCCAGCCATACTTCCGGCGAATCAATGCCAGGGCAATCAAACCGGACGAATAAACGTGGAACAAACCGGCAATCCCCCGTTCCCCCACCCCCAACAGTCCCACCCCATCCATCGCCACCTCGCCCACCACCTGTTGCAACCCAATGAACACAATCTCGGCCGCCGCAAAACCCAACCCCACCATCAATCCGCCCATCAGAAAAGTCTTCGCCCCCCCGGCTCGATGCAATCGAAAAATCAACGCCAGCAAAGCCATCTTTCCCGATGTCTGGCAAAACGCAGCGCCAGGCCCCAGAAAAAGATGATCCCGCCACGTCAACGGATGCCCGCCAAACATCGCCACATACCCCCCATTCACCAACCGTTGGATGAAAAAACCCAGGACACACGCAACGATTCCATATCCAATCAACGAAAACCTGTCAAAAACGCGAACACCAGCCGGTTGCAACAACACAGCAACCAGGGCAGCCGTCAAACTCGCCCCCAACCAAAGAAATATCGCCGGATGTCCTTTTAAATACACCCCATGCTGCATGCCCCCCGCCACAAACCATCCCAACAACAACACCCCCATGATCACCGACAGGGCTCCATCGCAATGCGCATGCCCTAAATTCAGCGTCACCCCATACCCCGCCCTCTTGGGAACCAACAACCGTTTGTCCGACGGGTTGCAATAAAACACGCCACACAAATAGAACGAGGATTGATCCTCTTTCCCCTGCTGTAACCCCTCATCACTCATTGAAACCATACCAAAACCATCCATCGCAATAGTCAATGGAATTTTACCATCAAGTTTATCAAAAGTGAAATTTGCAAAGAAACGAAATTGGTTCCAAACAGGAAAAAAACATTGTTTCCCCTGTGAAAACCCATAAACTTGAAAAATCTTCATGAAGCGTCAACACATCTGGTGCTATGGTTTACTGGCGCTGGCCGCCATCTGGATTTTGGCGGCTGCAGGGATGGCTTTGGCCCGATCCCGGCGCATGACGGCAGAAAAGGTCATCACCCATGTCCAGGCAAACGCACTGGCCGGAAAAACCGCCGCAGAACGGGACGCCCTCATCCGGGAGATGGCCGGCATGGTCAATCACCTTTCATTCGAAGACCGGCAGCAGGTTCGCTTCAAAAAGGAAACCTCCGAATTCTATCGCAGCATGAACGAACAGGAACGTCTTCTGTATGTGGACATGACCCTTCCCAAAGGCATGCACCAAATGATGGAAGCCTTCAACAATATGACGCCGGCCAGGCGCAAACAGATTGTCAACCGCGCATTGAATGACATCAGCCGGCTTCAGGATGATTCCCGCCGCGAGGAAATCAATCGCGCCCTGTCCGATGAGGCGGTCAAGCGTGTCATCGACCAGGGGCTCAAGAGCTACATGGGCGAGGCCAACGCCGAAACCAAACTGGATCTCCAACCCCTCATCGAACAGATGCAGGGCATCATGCAGAACACCCGATGAAAAAAGACCAGCCACATCCATCCGGAGCCTTCACACTCATCGAGTTGTTGACTGTCATCGGCATCATCGCCCTCTTGGCCGCCATGCTCTTTCCATCCATCAATCGTTCACGCCAGGCCGCCAAGACCACCTCCTGCCTCAACAATCTGCGCCAGATCAGCATCGCCCTGCAGGCCTACCTGACCGAGCATGACGGACGCATGCCTGAGTTGCAAAACCGCAACAGCACCACCAACAATACAGCCAGCATCGATACCACCCTCCTGCCAAGGGAAAACAGTTCCCGTGTGTTTCAATGCCCGGCTGACAAAACAGACCTTTTCCAACGCACCGGCACCAGTTACTTCTGGAACTTCACTGTCAACGGACAGGATATCGACAATCTCTTCTCCATCGTCGGCGGCACGAACCCCCAACACATCCCTTTGCTCAGTGACAAGGAAGGATTCCATCCGGAAACCAAGGACAAGGTCAACACCCTCTACGCTGACGGCCGGGTGGCCAAGGAATTGCAATTCTCCACCAGTGTGCCCTGATGGTTTCGATCCGTCACCTTCACAAAACTTTTGGCGCCCGGGTTGCGGTGGACGATCTCAGTCTGGAGATTCCCCGCGGGGAAATCTTCGGCCTGTTGGGACACAACGGCGCAGGCAAGAGCACCACCATTGGAATGCTTCTGGGACAGATTTTCCCGGATCACGGCGAGGCCATGATTGGAGGCATCGACGTGTTTCGCAACCGCCAACATGCCCTCAGCCGGGTGGGCGCCATATTTGAAACCCCTGTTTTTTACGATTATCTGAGCGGATGGAACAACCTGCGCATTTTCTGCGAATACACCGCCCCATTTGATCCCGTCCGCGGCAGGGAAATTGTCCGTCTTGTGGGTTTGGAAAACCGCATCGGGGAACGTGTCGGGAACTATTCACACGGGATGCGGCAACGACTGGCCCTCGCCCAGACACTCCTGCCCAATCCCGAACTGCTGATTCTTGATGAACCCACCGACGGACTTGATCCGGAAGGCATTCATGAAGTGCGCAATCTCATCCTGCGGCTCAACCGGGAACAGGGATTGACGATCATTTTCTCATCCCATCTGCTTGGCGAAGTCCAGCAACTTTGTTCCCATCTGGCCGTGATTCGCGAGGGAAGCCTCCTGTTTGCCGGCCAATGGCAGCCATTCGTGAATCAGGAACGCTGGATTTTTCTCCAGACCGACCGTCAATCGGAAGCCGAGGCCGCCCTTCTGTCCGCCGGCCTGCTTCAGCGCTGCCATCCCGACGGCCATGCCCTCATGGCCCCGGATCGCAACATCCCCGACATCGCCGAATGGCTCGTCCATCACCGCCACCGGATCCAAACCATCCGTCCGCAGGAAAAAACCCTGGAGGATTTTTACCTGGATTTGGTCCGGAATGAGAGCCGCCCGGAAGGGGTTGACAGACTGAAGGCTGAAAACTGAAGGGAAAAACATGTTTTGGCGCCAATTATGCAATGAACTGCTGAAACTCTTCGCCCGCAAGCGGACATACATCGGCTTTGCCGCATTTCCCTTCATCCAGATTCTCATCCTGTTTCTGCTCCGGCTGCCAAAAGCTCAAAAGGCGTTTTCCAACGTTCTGGCCGGCGGAGGTTATGAACTGAAAGAATACTACTCGGGGCTGACCATGGGCGTATTGCTGATCATCTTCACATTCGCGCTTCTCGGGGTTCTCTACCTGGCCCTTGTATCCGGGGATATTGTCGCCAAGGAATCCGAGGAAGGCTCCCTTCGGCTCATTTTATCCCGCCCCATCTCGAGAATCCGGCTCATGGCCATCAAGTGGCTGGCCTGTCTGGTTTACGGCGTGACGCTGGTGTTTTTCATTGGGTTCACCAGCCTTTTGGCGGGCGTGATTTACCGCGGCGGATTGGGCAACCTGTTTGTCTATTCGCCTCCGGAACACCTTTTTGCGGTTTTCGACACACGGGAGGGACTGTGGCGTTTTTGCTGCTCAGTGGCCGTGCTGGCTGCGGGCTACCAGGTGGTGGTCTCCCTCGGTTTCATGTTTTCGTGTTTCAACATGAAACCGGCGGCGGCCACGATCCTCACCCTGTCCGTGATGTTCATGGATTTCGTGCTGCGCAACATCCCCTTTTTTTCCGCCTTTCAATCCTGGTTCATCGCCCACCACGCCGTGGCTTACATCCGGATATTCAACGAAGTCATCCCCTGGTGGAACATCGCCGAATCGCTTCTCTACCTTTGGGCCATCAATCTGAGCCTGTGGATCGTGGGCAGCGCAGCCTTCTGTTCCCGCGACTTCAAATCGGGTTGATCGCCGCCAAACGCCTTGAAAAAAGGCGAAAAACAGGCATCCGCGCAGCCTATCCCTTCGTAATCAGGTTTCCCAGCACCAGCACATCCATGTGACTGTGCCGATAACAGGCGATGGCATCCTGCGGGGTGCAGACAATCGGTTCGCTGTCGTTGAAGGAAGTATTGAGGAGCATGGGGATGCCGGTCAGCCGGCGAAATTCCTCAATCAGTTTGTGGTAGCGGGGATTCGATTCGCGCGACACGGTTTGCAAACGTCCGGTGCCGTCAACATGCGCCACAGCGGGAACCCTGCCCAGTTTTTCCTTTAGAAAAGGATAAACCATCAACATGAACGGGGACGGCAGCCTCGGGCCAAAATACTCCTCCGCCGCTTCCGCCAGCACGCTGGGCGCGAAGGGACGAAACGGCTCCCGGTGTTTGATGCGGGCATTGATGGCCGCCTTCATATCCGAAAGTCCCGGATGGGCGAGAATGCTGCGATTGCCCAATGCCCGCGGCCCAAACTCCATTCGTCCCTGGAACCACCCGACGATCTTTCCCGCCTCCAGCAGCCTGGCCGCGGCCTTCTCAATTTCCTCCTCCCGCCGGAACTCAATCCCGGCTGCGCGAAGCGCCGCCGCGCATTCCTCCTCCCCGTATTCCGGACCAACAAAAGCGTCCGCCATATGAAAGGATCGCGCCTCCTCCAACACCTGGTGCTGAATGTAAAACGCCACACCCAAGGCCGTGCCGGAATCCGCCGCCGCCGGCTGGATGTACAGATCGCGAAAAGGGGTTTTCTCCGAAATCATCCCGTTGACCACGCCATTGAGGGCCACCCCGCCCGACAGGGCCAGATTCGGGCTGCCCGTCAGTCGATGCAACTCGCGGCAGATCTCAAACATCACCTCTTCCAGCCTCGCCTGCATGGAAGCCGCCACTGCATAATGATGCGGAGTCAATTCCTCCCCCGACATCCGGGCCGGTCCCAGCAACTCCTCCAAATGCGGGGAAAAAACCCTTCCCACCGAAGGCGAACCGTCGTTCCAGGACATCTCGACTCCGCCGGTATGATGGCAGAAGCAATCCAGATTCAAGCGGAACAAGTTTTCCGGATCGCTTTGCAAAATTCCCCGCATCTGTTCCATGAGGGCCGGTTTTGCGAATGCCGCCAGGGCCATCACCTTTCCCTCGTCCCCGTAATGGGGGAATCCCAGCCATTGCGTCATGGCCGTGTAAAACAAGCCCAATGAATGGGGAAACTCCACACGCCGCAGCACATCCATCCGGTTGCCCTTTCCATGGCCCATCAGCAAACTGGCATAATCGCCAAAACCATCCACCGAAAGAATCGCCGCCTCATCAAAAGGACTGACCAGGAACGAACTGGCCGCGTGCGCCAGATGATGTTCCACGTGATGAAGACGCGCCCGCAGACGGGAAACCTGTTCCGGAAACGCCGCCGCCAGATCCCGCTCAAATGATTGCGCGCGAGCCGAGGAACGCACTCGTTCCAACAATCGTCCCGGCGAGTTTCCCAACAACCGCAAGCGGGAAAAAATTTTGGCGCGCCAATTGGCGAAAGGACGGCGGCTCACCCCGATATGATCCAACTCCCCCAAGGCAAGCCCCCCTTCCTTCAAACACCACCCGATCGCCATTTTGGGAAAACCCGCGCAATGCTTTTTCCGGTTAAACCGCTCCTCCTCGGCCGCCGCAACCAGCTTCCCATCCACCACCAGACAGGCGGCGGCATCCCCATGGTAAGCGTTAAGCCCGAGAATTTTCATCATCCGGCGGAGCATTTCTCCGCCTCCCCATTCACTTGCGGCTCAGGGGTCTCCCTTGCGCATCGCGAAATTTTCCCAGCGCGATCATAATCAAGTCGATCAAGGCCCATATTCCCAGCCCCCCGAAGGTAATCAACTGGACAACCCCCAGCAATTTGTAACCCGCATAAAAACGATGCGCTCCCAAACAACCCAGAAAAAAGCACAACAGCAAGGCAACCAGCCAGCTTCGCCCGCCGGAATCGAACGCGCCCTCCGGCGCAGGCACCACCTCGGTAATGGGCGTCACGGAAGAAAGCACGGCTTCGTATGTTTTCCAGTCGCTCCCGCCTTCTTCAACCACATAGGTTTGCGGGGTGATTTTCCCCTCGGCAGCCATCTTGCCCAATTCATCAAGTGTATGCGGCCCGGCGGGATTGTTGCTGGAATCGGCGTAATAGTAATTCATGCGGCGGAAACCTATCACACTGGCGGCAATTCGTCATGTGAAAAACATCACGCGGAAAAAGCTGACACTCTCCCGAAATCATGCTAGAGTGGCGGCCCTGCATGAATGAAATTCCCTCCGAATGGCGGAAACGCCTCCATTCCCTCCGGCAAACCCTGGCCATGCTGGGGCAGCACATGGCGGAAACGGCGGATGCCACCAAGCCGGAGGAATGCGCCACGGAAACCCATGTGGCTGCGCAACTCAACAAAGCCTGGAAACAGTTCCTCGTTTTGCGGAACCGTCTCGTTCACCTGGCCGAGGCGGTGGGAGTCAATCCCCCGATCAACCCCGAACAAATCGTTTCATTCCTGCAACTGATCAACCTTTTTGAATGCATCACCCACAGCCAGCGGCTGAAAAATCCGGCCACCCGCAAAACCCGCGGCGCCATTGAAACACTGGACCGCATCCGGCAGATATCCGCTTCCGACGAAAAACTTTCCATCCCCCTGGAGGAATGCAAACTCCGCGCGGCGGAGGCGCGGCAGTTCATCCTGTCCAGCGAAAAGGATATTGATCGTCCATCGCCCCAACGGCTGGCCCGCGACATCATGCCATTCCAGAATCTGCTTGATCTCATCCGCCACTGCGACACCCTCGAAGACGAAAAGTGGATGTCCCTCCACGAATCCGTGGCGGAGGATTTTGGCGAGGCCATTGCCAATGCCGCCGCCCGGGGGCGGCTGTTGATCGCCATCCCGCCCGGAAACTCAAAAAAACCGCCGGCGCCCGAGTTTCATTCCCGCACGTCCGCCCCCTCTCAAAAAAACGAACCCAAGGAAACGCAAAAGGCCGCATTTCCCGCCCCCGGCCTGCCCAAAAAAATCTCCCCCCAGCGCCGTTTTCACATCCGCGAACCCCTGCTGCGCGCCATCCAGCACAATGCGGAAATCCCCGCCTTCTCGGCCAGCACGCGCAAACTGCTCAACATCACCGATAAAAACCAGATTCAACTCGACGATGTGGTGGAAATCATCCGGATGGATCCCGGACTGACCTCCAAATACCTGAAACTGGCCAATTCCGCCGCCTTCGGCGGCGAATCCATCACCGACATTCAGGAAGCCATCATGCGCATCGGATTTCACGAAGTGCGCAAAATCGCCACCGCAATCGAAGTGCTCGGGAGTTTCAGTTTTCTGCGCAAGAAAGTGGTTGACTGGAATCTCTTCTGGCTGCACAGCATCCTGACCGCCCGCCTGACCCAAGCCCTGGCCAACGCATTCCGCGACACATCCGGCAAGGAATACTTTGCGGGTCTTCTTCATGACATCGGCAAACTTTTCCTCGAGCACTTTTATCCGGAACAGCTCGATGCGCTGGTGGATTACGCCACCCAGACCGGCGCCAACCTTTACGAGGCGGAAACCCAGATACTGGACATCACCCATCCGGAAGTGGGCGAAGCCCTTTGCCGCCGCTGGAATCTGGACGAGGAAATCACCCTGGCCATCCGTTACCATCACGCCCCCCAAACCCTGCCCCTGCACAAGGACGCCCCCCCCCAAGCCCGGTTGCTGGCAGCCTGCATATGCGTGTCGGACGCCATCGCGAACATCTGCAAGGCCAACATTGAAAACGGACGCATTCTTTCCGACTCCGAACTGCTTGCCTCGCCGGAATGGGAAATGCTCAATCAGTTTTCGCCCTGCCGCACCCTCGATCTTGATGTGGCCGGCGAATTGAAAAAATCCCAGGAAGCCATTCAGGCATTGGGCGATTTTTAAGCCATGAACCCCGCTGATTCCCCTTCCAAACCGGTGAACGCCGCCGGTCCAAAACAATCAAACCCGGGGCCGCCGTGAATTCGTGGCCTGTCAGCCAGATGGATTTTGTTTTTTTCGTTTACGGGCTGTCGTTCCTCCTGCTGGCCGCGATCTGCAATCTTTTCAAGCAACAATCCTTTTCCTCATCCCTTTCATGGCCTTGGCTTGGCATGTTCGGCCTGTTGCATGGCATCAATGAATGGCTGGACATGCTGGCCCTCAGCGTCGACGATTCGTTTTTTTTCTCCGTTGTTCGCATTGTGTTTCTGGGAAGCTCCTTCATCTGTCTGCTGGCATTCGGAAGAAGAGGAATCATTTTAAAAAACGGGCAAGCCCTCCCTGCCTGGATTCACCTTCCCCTCCTGGCATTCGCGATGATGGGCCTGCTGATGGAAAAACAGACATGCATCGCCACCCTTCGCTACAGCTACGGATTCACCGGCGCCGCCCTGGCCTCGGCGGCAATCTGGCAGTTCCGCCAGAAAAATCATCCCGACAGCCGCGCCCTCTGGATCGCCAGCGTCGGTTTTTCCATTTACAGCCTGGCCACGGGGTGGGTCGTCCCCAAAAACTCTTTTCTTCCCGCCTCATGGCTCAACCAGGAATCGTTCCTGGCCGCCACCGGTTTTCCTGTCCAACTGCTCAGGGCAACCTGCGCCATCATCATTTCAGCCGGCCTCTGGCAGCATTTCGGAGATGTCTTCCTCCTCCGCCATCCCGAACTGCGCAATCGAGTGGGATCCGCCTGGCCCCAAATCATCGCCTTTTTCATCCTCGCCACAGTCTTGACCGGTTGGTACGCCACGAATCAGGCCGGCCTGCAGGCCGAAACGCAAATGCGCGGAAGTTTGCTCACTCAAACCAGCGCTGCGGCGTCCGCCCTGAATGAAACCCGGCTCAAAAAACTGTGCGCCCCCCCTCCGGACGCCGGAAGCCCGGACCTCATCATGCTCACGGGCGAACTCGCAAAACTGGCGCAAACAAACCCTCCGCCCCGCTCCATTTACTTGATTGCCGCAAAAGACGGCAAACTCATCTTCCTGACCCCCTCGCCGCCCTCCCCGGCAAAAAACATCCTTTTTGAGCAGGAAATCACAGAGGCATCTCCGGCCCTGCAACAGGCTTTTCGCGCCCCTGCGGTCACGGTGCAGGGACCTGTCATGGATCAATTCGGCAGCAGGGTTTTCAGTCTTGTTCCCATCCTCGATTCCCGAACGGGCGGGTTTCTTGCTTTTCTGAGCATGGATTGCGGCATCCAGCAGTGGCAACAGGACCTCCACCGGCATCGTCTGCCTGCCATCTTCATTTCCATTTTAACATCCCTGCTCTTTTTGGGGTTTTTTGTCCTCCACATGCGGCTGCGTGAATCAGCCTTCCAAATCGCCCTGTCCGAGGAAAAATTCCGCAACATGGCCGCCGCCGCCCTGGACGCCATCCTTATGCTGGATGCCAACGACCACGTCACCTTCTGGAACCAGGCGGCCACCCGCATTTTCGGCTATCACGAAATGGAGGTCCTCAACAAACCCATCAACCGTTTCATCCTCCAGAAAGCCCCCGGCCCGCTGCACAAACAGGGATTCCGTCTGTTTTCCAACGCCGCAACCCCAAACCGGGGACAAATCGCCCAAATGGAGGGCCTGAAAAAAAACGGGGACACCTTCCGCGCCGAACTTTCCATCTCTCCGGTCAAAATCAACGATCAATGGCACTCCATCGTCATCGTTCGCGACATGACGGATCGGCAGGAAATGGAACTGGCCCTGAAAGATGCGGAAACCTATTTGAGAAACATCATCGCATCCATGGATGCCGGACTGCTGGTCGTCAACGGCAAGACCCACGAAATTATGGACGCCAATCCCAAGGCCGCCGCCATGATCGGTCTCGATATCCCCAAGATCATCGGCAAACACTGCCACCATTTTCTCTGCCCCGGGAAAAGGGAACAGTGCCCCATAACCAACCCGGACATCCATCAAGTCTCACACTCCGAAATTTTCCTGCTCGCGGCGAACGGGAAAAAAATCCCCATTCTCAAAAGCGTCACCAAAGTCGAACTGTCCGGACATCCCTGCCTGCTGGAATCGTTCATCGACATCTCGGAACGCAAACGCTTCGAGGCGGAAATGCAGGAAAGCGAGGAAAAATTCCGCGTGCTGACGGAAGCCAGCCTGGATGGCATTTTTGTCATCCAGGATGACCGCCTGGTCTATGCAAATCCTGCCTTTGCGTCGGTTTTCGGTTATACCCAGGAGGAAATCCTCAACCTGTCCAGTCCCATGGAACTGATCCACCCTGAAGATGTCTTTCTGGTGAAAAAAAGCCTGATCGCCCACTTGAACGGAGAAATGAGCTCCATCCGGATCATTTTTCGCGGCAAACGCAAGAACGGCAGCATGATCGTTTGCGAAGAACTGGGCCGGCAGATTCATTATCGCGGCAAACCGGGGGTGATCGGCACACTCATGGACATCACCGAGCGCAAACAGGCGGAGGCAAATTTGATCAAGGCCAAGGAAGCTGCCGAAGCCGCCGACCGGGCAAAAAGCGAATTCCTCGCGGTGATGAGCCATGAAATCCGCACCCCCCTCAACAGCATCCTCGGTTTCAGCACCCTCCTGTCCAACAGCCAGTTGACCAGCGAACAACGGGATTTTCTGCGAACCATCCTGAGCAGCGGCAACGAATTGCTTTTCCTGATCAACGGCATCCTGGATTATTCCAAGATTGAAGCGGGACGCTTGGAACTTGAAAAAGCGCCGACTGATCCCGCCCGTTGCATTCAGGACGTCTTTGACATGCTCACTTCACGGACCGCTGAAAAAGGGCTGGAATTGATCTTCTCCCCCTCACCCGGCCTGCCCGAATGGGTGGAAGCCGATCCCGCCCGTCTGCGCCAGATTCTTCTCAATCTCCTGGGCAACGCAATCAAGTTCACCGAAAAAGGAGAGGTCGAAATATCCCTGCATGCCGCCCGGAGCGCCTCATCCGCATGGCAGCTTTCTTTTGCCATTCGCGACACCGGCATTGGCATACCCGCGGACAAAATGGACCGCCTGTTCAAGCCTTTCAGCCAGGTCGATTCCTCAACCACCCGCCGTTTTGGCGGCACCGGGCTGGGATTGGTCATCAGCCAGCGGCTCTGCAAACTGATGGGCGGCGAGATTCATGTCGAAAGCCATCCGGGAAGCGGATCGACCTTCACTTTCACCATCGTGGCGCCTGAAACCGCCGAAACCGCCGGCGCCTCCTGCCTGCCCCGCCCACAATCCGCCGAACTGGCATCCCTGCGCACCCGGCATGTGCTCCTTGTCGATGACACACCCGCAAGCCGCCATTCCATGTCGCGACAGCTTGAAAGTTGGGGACTGGCCGTCACAGCCTGCCCCTTCAATCTGGCGCCCCTCGGACAATCCGAAAAACTGGCCGCTTTCAACCTGGGAATCATCACTGCCCCTCCAAAAAAATCCATTTCACCGGATTTTGTCCGTCAAATCCGCCGCCATCGAAACGAAACCCAGCTGCCCTTGATCCTGATCACTCCTCCCTCAGCCGGCATCGCAAAAACCGGGGAAACGGAATTCCAGGCTCAACTGGCCAGACCCGTGCATTACGACCTTCTCTATCGAATCATCATCAAAACACTTTTCGGTTCCGCCTTTTCCGTCCCAACCAACCCCGATGAATATCCGGCCCAGTCTTCGCCAAAAGACGTTTCAAAAATCCTGCCCATGCGCCTGCTGCTGGCGGAAGACAACGAGCCCAATCAAAAACTGACCATTCAACTTCTGCATCAGATGGGCTATGTGTGCGACGTGGCCTGCGACGGGGAAAAAGCCATGGCGGCATTGAAGGGGAAAAATTATGATGTCGTGCTGGCCGACATTCATATGCCCATCCTTGACGGGCTGGAACTTGCCCGCCGGATTCGAAGCGGCGAATGCGGTGAAGACGCAAAAAAAACCATCCTCATCGCCCTTACAGCCAACGCCATGCAGGGCGACCGTGAAAAATGCATCGCCGCCGGCCATAACGAATACCTGAGCAAACCCATCAATCTCAGCACATTGCGACGGCTGCTCATTCATTACGCCCGGATGAAAAACAAGGCAACGTGACCCTCCCGCAACAGTTTTCGGCGTGAAAAAAGGCCCGTTCAATTCCATCACGTTATCCGGCATTGGCCGGTGTCCCTGTTTTTGGGTGGTGGCGCTGGCCTTTGTGCTGCGCCTCAATTTTCTTCAAAACCTGGCCGGCAGCCCGTTCTTTGACCCCATTCCCGGCGGGAATGACCGGGCTCTGTACGACGAACTGGCTCAAAAAATCGCCGCCGGCCATCTCTTTCCCTCCGGCGTTTTTGAATACATGCCGCTCTATCCCTGGTTTCTCGGAATGATCTATTCCCTGGCCGGAAATCCCAACCTTTACCTGGCAGGCTGGGCTGGCATTCTGATGGACACGGCGACAACCGCCCTGATCATCCAACTGGCCCGGCAGACCGGCGTTTCCGCCACTTGGAGCGCTGCAGGCGGTTTGTTGTATGCCGTTTTCCCCACCGCCATCATCTATTCGGCTGTCGGCATGCCCAACACCCTGAACACCCTGTTGCTCATCTCATGGATTGTTTCCGCCAGCGGACTGATTGACAAAACCCCCCGGCGAACATGGTTTTTATCGGGGCTGGTGGCGGGAATCACCACCCTGGGTTTTGCGGGCATGCTCCTGATCAATCTTGCCGCTTCCCTTTTCTGGCTTGTCCGTTTTCCCCGAAACGCGGCATGTCTGGTGATCTTCTGGCTGGGGCTGAGCCTTCCCTTGAGCGTCACAGCCATCCACAACTGGCGGGCGGAAGGACGCTTTGTTCTGGTCACAGCCCACGGCGGCTTTAATTTTTTCATGGGCAACCATGAAAACGCCTCGGGTTACCCGGTTCAAATCGCCGGTTTCCGAGGTGACGCGGGAAGCCTGCTGGCAGACGCGCGCAAGGAAGCGGAGCGCATCGCCGGCCACCCTTTGAGCGCGGCGGAATTCTCAAAACACTGGTCGGACCAGGCATGGAATTTCATTTGTTCCCACCCCTTGCAAGAACTCCGGCTCATCGGCTTGAAACTCCTCAAATTCTGGAACCGCTACGAATACGACGACCTGCGGCTCCTTCCCATGCTGCGTCTTTCCGGCGCCGCCTTCACATGGCCGGTGTGGCCGTCCTTCGCATGGCTGGCATGGGGCGGTCTTCTCGGCCTCTTTATGGCGCGCTCATGCAATCTGCTCAAAATTTCCGTGCTGGCCGGCATGACCGGAATCGTCCTGTTTTTCATTACAGCCCGATACCGGTTAACCCTCGCCCCGCCACTGGCCGCATTGGCGGCCGCGGGCGCCATGCAACTCGTCGAAACTTTGCGAAGCAAAAAAACACCGGCCAGCCGCCTTCTCGCCAGCCTTCCGGCCATCGGCATCCTCATGATAGTCAACCTGCCCCTGTCCCCTTCCATGAATTTCCAGGCGCTTGACCACTACAACACCGCAGCCTATCTGCTGGCGCGCGGTTTGCCGGACGCAGCGCTGGAGCAAGCCGCCCGTGGCCTGCGTGAAAAAGGAAGCTGGCCCGACCTGCACTTTGTCGCCGGCAACGCATTCTTTTGCCAGCGCCGCTTCGCGGAAGCGGAAGCCGCCTATCGCCAGGTCTTGAAACTCAAGCCGCAGGACGCCTCCGCCCACTTTAATCTTGCCCTTGCATCCTTGGAGCAAAAAAACAAACTCACCGCCATCAACGAACTGACCGCCACCCTCCAGATTGACCCCCGGCACGCCAAAGCCGGCGCCCTCTTGCTCGAATTGAAGGAAAAACGCCAGATCAAGCCGCGTCCGGTGGCGCGACTGCCCGACGCACAAAACATGACGCATTCACCTTGAACTTTGATTTTTCCAAATTTTACTCAAGCCCCGCTGGCGGAAAATCCCCCTTTGGAATTTGCGCGGGTTTGCTGATCATCCTGAATCTGTTCGTTTTCCTCCATGTGGCGGAATTCGATTTTCTCTCTTATGACGACACAGCCTACATCAGCCGAAACCCTCACATTCGCGATGGACTGACAGCCGACGGCATCCTTTGGGCTTTCAGCGCAGAGCTGATCTTTCCCTCCCCCCATGTGGATTACTGGCAACCGCTGACCTTTGTTTCCCGGATGATCGACATCCAGTTGTTCGGACTGGATCCCGGGCTTCACCATCTGATGAACCTTCTGCTTCATCTCGCCAACAGCATTCTATTGATGACCGTGCTGGCCCGGATGACCGGACATCTCGAGCGCAGCTTCTGGGTGGCGGCCTTGTTTGCCATTCATCCCCTGCATGTCGAATCTGTCGCCTGGGTGACGGAACGCAAGGATGTCCTTTTTACATTCTTCTGGTTGTTGGGAATGGAAGCTTACAGGCGTTACACACTCCAAGGCGGTGTCGGGCGTTACCTCCTGGTGCTGCTTTGCCTCGCCTGTTCGCTCATGTCAAAAACCATGGCCGCAACCTTTCCTGCCGTCCTCCTCTTGCTGGACTGCTGGCCTCTTCAACGCGCCTCTCTCCAACGACAGGACATGCCACGATGGATTCGATTGTTTTTGGAAAAGGCGCCGTTATTTCTGCTCAGCCTTGGCGCGGGACTGGCCACCGTCCGATGCCTGTCTTCCCATGTGCAACCTTATTCGTTGTGGATCACTCTCGGCAATGCGGCCCTCTCCTGCGTCACTTATCTCGTTCAAACCATTTGGCCTTCCGGACTCTCCCTCCATTATCCTCATCCGGGACCGTCACTGCCAGTCGAAGAAGCTTTCGCAGCCTCCGCCTTGCTGGCCATCGTCACAGGCTGGACTCTCTGGCGGCTCCGGGAAAAACCTTTCCTGTTTGTGGGCTGGGCATGGTTCCTTGGAGTTCTGACTCCCGTGCTGTCCATCAATGACATTGCAGGCGCCGATCGATTCACTTATGTGCCATTGATCGGTCTGTTCATCATGATCATCTGGTGGCTGGGAGAACAATTGGCTGCACAATCCAATCGATGCCGGATGACAGCCCGATTTCTTGGTTTTTTTATTTTGGCAGTCCTGTCCTGCGTCAGCCGGATTCAAACAAAACACTGGCGCAATGACGAGACATTGACTCTCCACGCGGTTCAAACAGTCCCCGACGACTGGATCAGCCTTCACCAATACGGTTTTTCGCTCATAAACCAGGGACATGTTCGGGAAGGCATGGCCTGCCTCCGCAAATCCTTGGATTTAAAGCCTGGCTTTGGCTATGCCCACTTCAACATGGGGGCGGGTTATTTGAAATTGAAACAATATGCCGAAGCCATCCATTCCTTTGAAAAATCCCTTTGCTTCAATCCCAGCTTTTACGATGCCCACCAAAACATTGCGGACGCCTCCTTTCTCATGGGCAACACAGCCAAAGCCCAGCGCCATTATTTTGCCGCCATCCAGACACAACCGGGATTCCCTCCGGCATACCATCATCTGGCCCTTTGTCTGGCCGAAAGGGGAAAACCGGCCTTTGCCGAAAAATATTTCCAAATTGCCCGCCAGATGTGCCGCGACAACCCCTGCCAGAGAAAAAAGGTTCTGGATGACATGGAATTTGTCCATAAAAAGGGAAAAATCTCTCCCCCTTTAAACCCAACATCTTCCCCAACCACCACAATCCCTGTCCCAAGCCGAACCCGTTGATTTTGAAACTTGTGGAAGGAGCCCTAAAAACAATATACAAAGTCCCTATTTTGGTCTATTTGACCAACGCCTTTTTTGTGCTCTTTTCAAGTTGACTCTGGCGGATATCCCTAATAATGAAGGAGTTCCCATGGGCGTTCGGTTTGCAATGCAGGAGTTCTTCTCATTCCAGAAACCGAAAGGTTTCATGGCGTGGTCACTTTTATTTGCTTTCTGCACCGTCCACTGCGCCTTGGCCTTGGAGGCCGGGGATATTTCAAAATCCCCCACTACCCCGTGGGAATCTGGAAAAATCTTTGGCCCCAAGGATGATCCTGTTTCAAATCTGCCGGAACTGAGCCGGGGCGTGCCGGAAAACGAACCGGAAATGGGGTTGATGGAATTGGTGGATGTGGGATTGGAAAACAACCCCTCCACCCGATCCTATTGGAACCAGGCACGATCCGCCGCTTATAAAATGTATGCCACCCGCAGCGCATACTATCCCACCGTAACGCTTAAAAACACCTTGGGATTCAGTAAAGCCACACAACCCGCATATCCCGGCTTTACGTCAACCAAACAGCTTACCGACAACCCCGCGCTATCCATCACCTACCTGTTGTTGGACTTCGGCAGCCGGGCGGCGGCTGCGGAGGCGGCCAAACAAACTCTTTTTGCCAGCAACTTCCAGTTCAACCAGTCCATTCAGGATACGATCTACAATATCATGAATTCCTATTATGATCTGGACATCAAACAATCCCTGGTTGAATCCAATATCATCAACTTGAAAATGTCCGACACCACCCTGAAACAGGTGGAGGTGAAAAAGAAGGCGGGGCTGGCCTCCCAAACGGATCTCTACACGGCAATCCAGAACCAGGCACAGGCGGTTTACACCTTGGAGTCTTCCAAGGGCGATTTGCTGACATCCCGCGCCACCCTGCTGAAAAATGTGGGATTGCCTGCCAATTCAAAACTGCGTGTCGCGCCGCCGCCGCCCCTGTCCAATCTTTCCCCGCTCGACACCCAGCTTGACAATCTCATCCTGCAGGCCATGGAAAGGCGGCCTGACGTGGCAGCCAAGGTGGCCACCGTGCTCGCCAAGAAAGCCACCGCCCGCAAGGCCAATGCCGACATCTGGCCCACCATCTCCCTCAACCTCAATGGGCAGAGAACCTTTTTCGACGCCAACTACAGTTTTCCTCCCTCCCATTACAGCGGGGAAAGTCATTACAACAACTACAGCGCCTCGGTTGTCTTCAGCGTGGATCTCTTTGACGGATTCAGCAAGCTCAACACCGCGCGCAGCGCCCGGGCGGATGTGGAAAGCGCCAAGGCCGATCTCGCCCAATCCGAATTGCAGGCCATCGCCGACGTGGTGACCAACTACAACAATGTCCAAACCGCCATTCGCAAAGTGACATCCAGCCAGGTGGCGCTGGAAGCATCCCAAGTCTCGTATGATTCCACATCGGTCAGCTACAAGGCCGGGCTCAAAACCCTTGTGGATTTGATCACCGCCCAAAACAATCTGGCCACCTCGCGTTCCCAAAACATCCAGGCCCGGGATGGTCTCTTTCAAGCCGCCGTTCAACTGACGAAATCCACCGGCACCCTTTCTCCCAAAAATGCGGCCATCGCCAGCGTTGATCCCGCCTCAAAACCATGAAAACCCGGTCTCCACACTCGTCACATTTTATTCCCAAAAACCTGCATCCGTCCAGCCGGGGATGGCTTTTTCTGCTTCCCCTGCTGTTGATCAGTCTAAGCGGTTGCGGGAAAAAACCGCCCCAAAAACTTGAAATGCCTCCCCGCCCGGTCACCACCGCCCGGGTGATCAAACAGGATATCCCCCTCTATATTGACTCCATCGGCCAATGCACCGCCCTGGCGGTGGTTTCCATCCAAGCCCAGGTCAGCGGCCAGCTGGTCAATGTCCATTTCACGCAAGGACAGGAAGTCAAGAAAGGCGACCTTCTCTTCACCATCGATCCCCGGTACTACCAGGCCGCCGTTAACAAGGCCATGGGAGACCTCTCCAACAGCGTCGCCACGGTCAAACTCAACGAGGATCAAGTCCGCCGGTCCCGGGAACTTGTCAGTGGCGAATACATCTCCCCGCAGGATTTCGAAAGCCAGGAAACTTCCGTCGCCACAGCCAAAGCCCAGGTCATGTCCAACAAAGGCGCCCTCGACCAGGCCAAAGTCAATCTGGACTACTGTTTCATCCGCGCGCCGGTTTCCGGGCGCACTGGATTGCTTCTGGTCGATGCCGGCAATATTGTCGCCCCGTCCAATGCATCATCCTCCAACAATTCCCTGGTCAGCCTGCAAACCTTGGATCCCATCTACGTGGATTTCACCATCGTTGAAAAAGACCTTTTTTCCGTCAAAAAATACGCCGCCAAAAAAAACCTCAAGGTGGATGTCTCCCTGGTGGATAATCCACAGTTTAAACGCTCCGGAGAGCTTTTCGTCATCGATAACGCTGTCATCAAAGGCGCGGGCACCGTCAAACTGCGGGCCATCATTCCCAACCAGGACCGAGCTCTCTGGCCTCAACAGTTCGTCAACACCCGCCTGGTTCTCGACACGAAAAAGGACGCGTTGCTGGTTCCATCGGAAGCGGTCAAGGCGGGACAACTCGGCGCCTTTGTCTTCATTGTCAAAGCCGACAACACCGTGGACTTGCGCCAGGTCAAGGTGGGCCAGGCGCATGACAACATGGTCGAGATCAAAGAAGGGGTGAACATGAACGAAACGGTGGTGACCACCGGCCAGTTAACCCTCAGCCCAGGCGCGGCAATCCTGGACACCACAAAACAGCAGGCTGCGCCTCCCGCCCCCGGACAGGCTCCCGCCCCCAAAAAATAGCAGTTTTCACCCGGCATCCGCTCCCCCATGAATCCTTCTGAACTTTTCATCCGCCGCCCGGTCATGACCGTTTTGATCATGGTCTCGGCATTCCTGTTCGGAATTGCCTGCTATGAAGCCCTGCCGGTCAACGATTTGCCGGCGGTCGATTATCCCGTCATCCAGGTCACAGTCAGTTATCCTGGCGCCGATCCGGAAACCATGGCCGCCAACATCGCAACCCCGCTGGAAAAACAGTTCATGCAAATCCAGGGGTTGCAGATCGTCACATCCTCCAGTTCCCAGGGGTACAGCTCCATCATCCTGCAGTTTGCCTTGAACAAAAGCATTGATGCCGCTGCCACCGATGTTCAATCAGCCATCACCCAGGCCACCGGCAACCTGCCCACCGACCTGCCTTCGCCTCCTGTCTTCACCAAAACCAATCCCAATGACGCGCCCATCATGTATCTGGGATTGACCAGCGATTCCCTCACCGCCGGCCAACTCTACGACTACGCAAACAACCAGATCGGCCAGCGCATCAGCATCATCACGGGCGTCTCCCAGGTCAGCATCTACGGCGCCCCCATGGCCATCCGTATTTTTGCAAACCCCAGCGCCCTGACCGCCCGCGGCATGACCTTGCAGGACCTGGCTGTGGCTGTCGGAAACGGCACGCAACAGACAGGCGTTGGTCAGTTCAATGGCAGCACAAAAACCTTCATCCTTCACCCGTTTGCCCAGCTGTCAACCGTCAAGGAATACGAATCGCTGATCGTCGGCTACCAGAACAACTCGCCGGTTTATGTGCGCGACGTGGCCAGGGTCGAGGAATCCACCACCGCGAAAGACATGCAGATGGATTTTTGGTACAGCGGTTATGCCAGCCAGCCCCGCCAGCCCATCGGCGTCATTCTCGCCATCAGCCGCGCCGCCGGGGCCAATGCCGTCAAGGTCTCCCAAAACATCAAAGATCTCCTCCCCAGCATGCGGCAGACCCTGCCCGGATCCATGCAGTTGATCATGATCAACGATGTTTCGGAAACCATCACCGCCTCCGTGGACGACGTGAAGGAAACCCTGCTCATCGCCTTCATTCTCGTCGTAATTGTCATTTTTGTCTTCCTGGGCCGCGCCAGCGACACCGTCATCCCGTCCATCGCCCTGCCCATGTCCCTGGTCATCACCTTCATCGGCATGAAGCTGTTGAATTACAGTCTGGACAATCTTTCCCTCATGGCACTGACCCTCGCGGTGGGGTTCCTCGTGGATGACGCCATTGTCTTTCTGGAAAACACCGTGCGCCTGATGGAAGTCGAGGGGCTTCCCGCCATGAAGGCCGCCATCAAGAGCGCCGAGGAAATCAGTTTTACCATCATATCCATGACGGTTTCCCTGGCCGCCGTCTTCATTCCGCTTGTTTTCATGAGCGGCATCATCGGGCGCGTTTTTCAGGAGTTTGCCATCACCATCATCATTTCCATCCTGGCATCCGGGTTCGTCTCGCTGTCCCTCACCCCCCTGATGTGCGCCCGCATGCTCAAGGAGCGCGGAGAAGAAAACAAAACATGGATGCAACGATTCATGGACCATTGGTTTGGCAAGATGCTGAAGGGGTACGGCAAAACCCTGGATGTGGCTTTGCACCATGGCTGGATATCCATCCTGACCGGCCTCATCTGTCTGGCCGGCACCGGCTATCTTTTCTACATCCTGCCCAAGACCTTCCTGCCCGTGGGCGACAGCGGTTTCATCCGCGGCATTTTCATCGCCGCCGACGAAACGTCCCCCGACCAGATGAAGCGCTATCAGACCCAGGTGGATCAGATCATGCGCAAAAATCCCGCAATGAACATGTCCCTCACCCTGGCCAATGCGGGCAGTTTTCTGGCTTCGTCGCAGGCGTTTGTGCTGGCCTTTTTGAAGGACAAGGAAGAGTGCAAACGCGACCCCATTGAAAAAGTCACCCAGGAACTGATGGCCCAACTCTCCAGCATCCCCGGCATCTTCTGCGCCCTGCGTCCCAACCCTGTGCTGCACATCAGCGCCGGCGCCACCAGCCAGAACCAGGGCCAGTACGCCTTCACCATCTCGGGCACGGATGAAAAAATCGTGTACCGGGATTCCATGAAGTTGTTGCAGGCCATGTGGAAAATCCCTGGCATGATGATGGTGTCGTCGGATCTGCACCTGACCACCCCCCAACTGGCCATCGACATCAAACGGGAACAGGCCTCCACCTACGGAATCACCGCGGAAACCATCGAAAGCACCCTCCGCAACGCCTACTCCCAAAATTACGTTTACCTCATCAAAACCCCCCTCCAGCAATATCAGGTCATCGTGGAGGTGGACGATCCCCTGGCCAGCCGCCCGGAAGACCTCAATCTCCTTTACCTCAAATCCAATGATCCCAACCAAAAAGATCTCATCCCCATCAATGCCGTGGCCAGCTGGCGCGAAATCCTGGGGCCGCAATCCGTCAACCATTTCAACCAGTTTGCCTCCGTCACCATCTTTTTCGACCTGCTTCCAGGCGCGCCGATTGGCGATATCACCGAAAAAGTCAATCAACTCTCCAAGGAAATCCTGGATCCCACTCTCCTGCGATCCTTCCAGGGTGACGCCCAGGCATTCGAGGAAACCATCGTTTCCCTGGTGATCCTGATGTTTGTTGCGGTTTTCGTCATGTATATCCTGCTGGGCATCCTCTACGAAAGCTACATCCACCCTATCACCGTGCTCGTCGCCCTGCCGGTCGCCGTTGTCGGCGGCCTCCTGACCCTCCTGATTTTCAAATCTGAACTTTCGCTTTATGCCTTGATCGGGGTTTTCATGCTCATGGGAATCGTCAAGAAAAACGGCATCATGATGGTGGACTTCGCCCTCCAACGCATGCGGGCAGGCATTGAACTGGTCGAGGCAACCAAGGAAGCCTGCATTGACCGCCTCCGCCCCATCCTGATGACCACCCTGGCCGCTCTCATGGGCGCCCTGCCCATCGCCTGCGGCTACGGCAGCGACGGCGAATCCCGCAAGCCCCTTGGCCTGACCATCGTCGGCGGCCTTCTTTTTTCCCAGATCATCACCCTTTACGTCACACCTGTGGTTTTCCTCTACATGCAAAAATTCCAGGATAACGTCCTCAATCGCTTTGCATTTTTCCGCCAAACCGGGGACGAAACATCCGTGCCTGCCCTGCCGGCAACCGCATCCGGCGAGCCCCCGGTGAAAATGAAGGAATGACAAGTCAGGTCCGATTGATGCCAACTTGGGCGGAACGGATTGATACGGGATTTTTCACAACAAGGAACAACTTGCGAAAAAAGGCCATCGATGGCAGATTTTATCCGCATGACGTCGCTCAAGGATATCGCCAGGGAAGCCGGGGTTTCAACCCGCACAGTCACCCGCGTCCTCAAAAACAATGGGTATGTTCACAAGGAAACCCGGCAACAAATCGAGGCTGCCATTCAAAAGCTGGGCTACCATCCCAATCGGGCGGCCCGCAGCCTGCGCACCCGGCAAAGCTATGAAATCACCGTCATCACATCCTCCGTCGAGGAACTGCACGTGGCCAAACTGATCGGGCTGGAGGAAAAACTCCGGCAAAACGATTACCAGCTCAACCTGCTGTTTCACCATTCCCATGCGGACAACGCGTCGCACGAAACTCTTTTTTCGGAAATCATGAAGCAACGCCCCGCGGGCGCCGTGGTTTTGCTCAGTTACAGCGAAGCCGACTTGACGCTGACCCGTTTTTTCAACGGCCAATCGCTGCCCTACGTGATCATCGACAGCCATGCGCCGGATGTTGACACCGTGCGCATCAATCGCGCCCAGGGCGTTTGCGAAGCGACACTCTATCTGGCCGGCAAAGGCCATCGCAAAATCGCCTTTCTTGGCCCAAAAGACCTTGCCCTGTCGGCAAACCGGCTGGAAGGATACCACCGCGCCCTGGCCCAACTCGGCCGAAGCCCCGAGTATCTTTCCGTCGATTTCCCAGGCAACGCGGATGAACGCCACAATCTGCTGAGGGAATTTGGACGCTCCATGAAGAATCGCAAGGATCTGCCGGATGCCATTATCGCCTATTCGGACCGGGTGGCCCTGCCTTTTCTCGCGGGATTGCTCGACGCGGGAATCAAGGTTCCTGATCAAATCGCCCTCGTCGGCTTTGATAATTTCATGGCCACCGACTACTGCTGGCCGCGTCTGACCACCATTGCCCAACCCACCCACGACACCGGGGTCGCCGCGGCTGAAATCATCCTGCAAAAGATCGCCGGCCTCCCCCCTCCCGCCCAAGGCTGGTCCCGCAGCCTGCCAACGCGCCTGATCATCCGGGAATCGGCCTGACAGGCGCGCGCCAGCGCGCAAGGGGATTGCCAGAAATAAATTGAACAAACGGCGGTTATCCCTTACATTACCGCGGCCTAAGATGGCCCCCGACATGAAATCCGAGCTTGTCATCGCCATTTTATTCGCCGCCGTCCTTTCCGGGACAGCTGCCGGTCCCAAACCTCTGGCTGAAATCAAATCCTTCAGCCGCTTCGAACAGATCGACTTGGAGGTTCTGGCCGAAGGGGAAGTGCTGTCCTACAGCAAAAGTTTGATGAGATTTCCCCGGGGGATCACGGTCCAAACCTGCTACCTGGTTCAAGCCCCGCCGGAAAAAGTGGTCCACGGTTTGCAAGACTGGGACCCATCCGAACACCATGAGGAACTCGACGTTCTCTGTCTCCGCCCATTGAGCATCCCTCCAAAGGAGGAGGATTTCGCCAAACTGAAAATCAACATCTCCGACTCCCGAATCAAATGGCTCGTTGGAAAAACCCTGACCACCACCCCCGGTTCGTCGTCTCTCCAACTCGGTCTGCCGGAAGCCGCCCAACTTGCCACCCTGCTGGCCGGCGCGCAGGATGAGGAATCCCCCGCCACGCTCAATCTGATCCGCCGGGGTTGGATTCAGATTCTCATGAATCGCGCCGCTCGTTTCCAGGAAGGCGGCATGGCGGCGTTGATTCCCTATCAAACCACCGACCCCATCATCTCGCCATTGAGCGAAATCCTGTCGTTGCTCAAGGAATCCGGCGCCATTGTCCGCCGTTTTTCCCCCCTGCTCGATGACACGCCGCTCTTGGGCAAATCCCCCGCCCAACCCCTCACGCCCGGTTATTACTGGGACATCTTGGATGTCGAAAGCCACGCCACCTTCACCTTGGGCGCAATCTACGCAAAAGCACTTGAAAACCGGCATCAAGTCGTCGATTGCGAATATTTTGTCAGCCAGGGATACTTCACCAGCATGGTGTTTTACGAAATCCTTCCCATCGAACACCAGGGCAAAACCTGTTCTCTTGTCTGGCGCGGCGATTTTGTTTCCGCGCCATCCCTGGCCATGACCAAAGGCATCGAACGCATTGCCTACGCCAGCATCATGGCCAAGGAAATCAAAAAATCCATCCGCTGCTTCCGCGACTACCTGAAAACCATGCCCGCCGCCTCTGCCCCCGCCGCTTCCTCGCCTCCGCCCTCCCCTGTCCCCGTCCCACCCCCGCCGGCCCCGCCCGCGTCACAACCTCCGGCTGGATTTCCCCCCTGATCTTCGGCCAAGCCACCTTTCAATCCTGTCCATCCTCAGGTGTTTGGCCAGCAAATCCGCCAGACGGTTGAACACTTCGTCCTCGCCTTGTTCCTTCCACTTCGGCGTCCTCACCCCCTTGCGGCAGCAAAGGAACCTCAACAGATCATGACGCAAGTCCGTTGCGTCAAAAAGTCCATGAACATAACACCCAAACGTCAAACCATCCGATGAAACCACGCCGGCCAGTTCCCTGACACTTCGTCCTCCCCGCCTCAAGACCCCCAACGGCGCCCGCACCTTCGCCAAAGCCCAGGTTCTGCCCATGTGAATTTCATATCCGGAAAAATTCCGCCGCGCGCCGCCAAAAGGCCAGTCGTCCGTTGTCTTTCCCTCCACCTGCGCCAGTTCCTTGCCAGCCGCAAAAACAGTGTCCACCGGCAATACCCCCAGCCCCTGTTCCACCCCCGGACACCCCTCCTCCCCCGACGGATCACGAACCCTTCGCCCCAACATCTGAAATCCGCCGCAAATGCCAATCAAGGGGATGCGGCCGGCCACCCGTTGTTGAATGGCCTTCGCCATCCCCGTTGTTTTCAACCATCTCAAATCCCCCCGCGTATCCTTGGTCCCGGGTAAAATCACCAAATCCGGCCGCTCCAGTTCTTCCGCGCCATCAACATAACGAACCCTCACCCCGTCCGTATTCTCCAACGCCAGAAAATCCGTGTAATTGCTCATCCGGGGCAACCGGATCACCGCAAGATCCAAAACCGCCGGGCCGGACTTCTTTCCCCGGTCCTCCAAGCCCAGCGAATCCTCCTCCTCCAGACGCAAATCCTTCACAAACGGCAACACACCCAAAACAGGAATGCCGGTCAATCTCTCGATCTGCCGGATGCCGGGCGACAACAGGCTCACATCTCCGCGAAACTTGTTGATCACAACCCCCCGGATCAGCCTCCGGTATTTCTCCGGCAAAAGCATGATGGTGCCAAAAATGCCGGCAAAAACCCCGCCCCGATCAATGTCCGCCACCAAAATCACCGCCGCCCTGGCATGCGCCGCCATGGACAAATTGACAAAATCCTTGTCCAACAGGTTGATTTCCGCCGGACTGCCCGCGCCCTCCAAAACCATCAATTCATACTGCGGCGCCAGACGATCATAAGCCCGCCACGCCTCCCGTTGCATGCGCTTTTTCAACCGGTAATACTGCCGCGCCGTCCGGTGGCCCACCGGCTTTCCATGAACAATAATCTGCGACTCCTTGTTTCCGATGGGTTTCAACAGCACGGGATTCATGTCCGTATGCGGCTCCACCCCCGCCGCCCGGGCCTGTGTCACCTGCGCCCGCCCCATCTCGCCCCCCTCCCGCGTGACAAACGAATTCAACGCCATGTTCTGCGCCTTGAAAGGCGCCACCCGGATCCCCTGCCTCGCAAAGTAACGGCACAGCGCCGCCGCCGCCAGGCTCTTGCCCGAATGCGACATCGTTCCCACCACCATCAGAGCCGGAGTGGCATTCCTGTTTCCCCCTCTTTTGCGAGTTTTCATCGTTCCATAGACAACACAACCTCATCCTCTTGCAACACTGAAATCAGTGTCGCAAATCATTTGACGATCAGGCCTTTTTTGGCCAGTTATATAGGCCATGCCTTCCAGCCAGCACAGCCTGCAAGGAAAACTCATTTTGGACAGCGGCAAGCTGCAAGGGTCTTTTTTTGATCAAAGCGTCATCCTGCTCTGCCGGCACGACGAAAATGGCGCTTTCGGACTGGTTTTGAACCGGTTTTCCGGCCACAAGCTTGGCGACGCCATTGGCGAAAGCCTTTCGTCTTATCTTGAGGAACTGCCCCTGCTCCTTGGGGGGCCTGTGCAGGGCGAACTTCTCAGTTTTCTCATCCACACCCCGCCCCAGCCCAATCCCGAAGTTCTCCCCTGGCTGAACATGGGCCATTCCCTGCTGGAGCTGAAAAAACACGCCGAGGATTTGGACAATCCCCAAGACGCCCGGGTTTTTGCCGGCTATTCCGGATGGTCCGCCGGACAACTTGAGCAGGAAATCAAAAACAATTGCTGGTTGATCCATCCCGCCACCGAAGCGCTGGTTTTCCAAGCCAAACCGGAGGAACTCTGGCGCGGCATTCTGCAACAGATGGGCGGCATTCACAGCATCATGGCCCGCAGCCCCGATCATCCGCATCTGAATTAAGGGCCGCGCCACACAGGCGGGCTCCCGCTCCATCTTTTCCGGCAATCCTCTCACCCTCCACGGCTGAGTTTGACAATCATTCCGGCAACCTTGCGCCGGAACTCCAGCAACACCTTCGGATCCTTGTTGTAGTAGTGGGTGGAAACCACCAACTCAACCGGGACCTCCAACAGTTTCCGGGCGGCTTCAACATCCGCCGCAGCGGCATTCGACGCCTTGTCAACCGCCTGCCGGAGAAGGCTCAAATATTCATAATCCTCAATCCCATCCACCATGCATTCAAGACGGATCGAAGGCATGGGGCCGTTCTCTCCGGGATAAACCACATAGCCATCCCCGTTCCACAGAGTGACACTGGTTTGCCATGGTTGTTGCGGCCATTTTTCAAAACCGGAAGGCCATTGCATGCCACAGTAAAAAAAGGTCGCCGGCGTCATCCTGAATTTCCACATCATCAGATAAAAAACACGCATGTCGATCGCCGGGCGATCCAGCAGCACATCGCTCGGGTATTCATAAAAAGGACGCGCATATTCCAGCCGCACCGGAATGCCGCACCGATACCACCACACCTCTCTGCCCGCCCGCAACTGCCTGCGAATCTCCTCCGGCTGATCTGCGGGCATCGACGACCACCAGACATCCACCGCGCCGTCCAATCCGGCAACAGGACTCTCCGCCATGAAAATTTTGAGCTTCGGTTCAACCTGCCGGATAGCCTCGGAATCCTTGCGAAACGCCTCGTAATCCCTGGGATGCGGCTCGTCCTTGTATCCATAAATCATCGCCTTGTCGAACCACCCCTGCCGGCGGAGATGTTCGCAATACTTCTTCAAGTCGGCGCCTTTCAACCTCGGAATCTCAAAACGCGCCAAGCCATGCTCGAATCCCCATTTGAGATTCTCCGTCACCGCCGAATAATCGTTGGTCGTGCAATACTGCTTGCCCAACTCCAGGGGGTTAATCTTGTGATCCAAAAAGTATTCCGCATAAACACGATACATCTCCTTTTCCCGGTCTTTGCCATGCTTGACCCCGCATTTTCCAGCATTCAACCACGTGCATGTCTGCGCCACTTGTTCCGAAGGCAGGGTGATATCCCACACATTGATGGTCAAAGAAAGAACCACGGATGAAAGCCCGGTGGCGGCCACGGTTATTTTCCCCTCGTAACGTCCGGCGGGAATATCCTTCCCAGTTCGCGCCTCCAACCAAAACGCCCGCGTTTCGGCAGCCGGAATATCCACCGCCTTTGCGGGCAACAACGGATCCGGCCACCACCCCACATGCGCCACAGGATAACAGGCTTTGGTCGTCTCGACATACTCCACATTGAAAACCTGAATCGCGCCGGACGGCAGTTTCACCCCCTGCCCATTCTTCAATTCGCCAACCGTGAGGGTGACCCCTCGCAGCAGCTTGTCCTTGAGCGGGATCACCGCGACCTGAACCGATTCCCTCTCATTGCGCGCCATGTCCATGACCACCTCGTCTCCGATTTCCCCCTTGAACCAATACTTGTCCTTGAAAATCTTGGTCAGCGAATTGGCCGTGCCACAGACATACTCCAGCGAATCCGGTTTTATCTTCCTGGCCTGACAATACCGGTCCACCCGAGCCTCGATGTAATCTTTCTGATCCCCCAAAGTCAGCTCCCAATGGTCCGGCGCCTTGAAATATTCCTTCTCCCGATCTTTCACCGGATCGGACGCCCATGCGATTGTCGTAAGAAACAAAGCCAATAACATTGCTGTTTTTTTCATATTTTACCTCCGTGGATTCATCCAGACTCACCCCTTTGCCAATAGCCCGGCACTCACGCGCCCGTTTCCACCCCCCCCTGGATCAAAAGTTGCTGCACGCTGGCCGCAGCCGCCCCAAGCACGCCCACCTCCTGGCCAAAACGGCTGAAGGAAATGATCTCCCGCCCCGGAAAGTGTTTGCTGTGGGAATGCCTCATCACGGACTCAAGAACCGGCGCCCGGATGATTTTCTCGGCGGCAATGATCTCGCCGGTAATCACCAGCTTTTCAATGTCCAGAATGTCAAACAGAATGGCCGCCGCCTCGCCAATGTATCCGGCAGCCTCGGTCAGCGCCGCAACCGCCTTCTTCTCTCCAGCCAAGGCAAGGGCCGTGATTTTCCCGAAATCCATTTTTCCCGGATAATTGTTTTCAATGACCGGAATGGAAGCCAGCGCCTCAAAACATCCCCTTAAACCACACCGGCAAAGCGCCCCCCCGCGTCGCAAGGGAATATGCCCCCACTCGCCGGAACGATTCCTCGCGCCCCGGAACAATTTCCCGTCAACCATGAAATTTCCGCCAATGCCATGCCCGATGAATAACACGCCAAAACTGCCGCAATCCCTGGACCCGCCCCAGCGTCTCTCCGCCACCGTGATCATGGCGGCATCGTGATCCACCGTCACCGGCGCCCCCAACGCATCGGCCAGGCAGCCGCCACAGTCCGCATCCGCAAGTCCGGGCAAAATCACCGGCGCCTGCACCAGCCTGCCGGTCTGCCAGTCAACCTCCCCCGGCAAAGCCAGGCCAACGCCCGCCACTTTCAACCTCTTCCCTTCCGCGATCTTTGCCAAATCCAGGGCGCACCGCCGCAAGCCGGAAAGGAAACGGCGATTGTCCAGTTTCTCTGGCAAAGCCAGGCTTGAACAGGCTTCCATGTCGCCGCCGGATGACACAATGCCGCCACGGATCGCGCCTCGGACAGCCTGAAGGCCCATCACGTAAAACGCAGACTCGTTGATCGTCAGGAGTTCCGGACTTCGCCCCAATGCGGCCGCATCCTTGCCATAACTGCGAATCAAGTTCTTTTTGATCAATCCCGCGGTGATGCGCGTCACCGTCGCCGGACGAAGACGAAATTTCCGGTGAAGATCAGCCCGGCAAATCGGTCCGTGTTCCCGTATAATCCGATAAATGTTCTGCGCCGCCGTCATTATTTTAAGCAAATTTTCGATTCAACCCCTCACCCGTCATTCCCGCGAAAGCGGGAATCCAGATGAAATTCCGTTCATCATCAAACCAAATTTTCAATTTATTTACCAATATCGTTAATAAATAGCCATGCTGAATTGGCTGATGTTCAGATTTTTTCTTCATAATAATTACCATGATGGTAATTATATTTCACAATTCCGCATTTTGCAAGCGGCAGGCTGAAAAAAAATTAAACCGCTTCAATCTTGAATCTTGGCCATTGAATCCTGAATCATGTCCCCCGATGAACATCCTCCACACCGAATGCGGCCTCAACTGGGGCGGACAGGAATACCGCACCCTTCTGGAAGTCCGTTGGCTGAACTCCCATGGCCACCGGGCATGGGCCGCCTGCGACCCGCGCGGCGAAATGTTCCGCCGCGGCCGCGAAATGGGGTTCGCCGTGCTGCCGGTTTCCATGCGCAACAACCTCGACCTTTCCGGCATCGGCGCATTGAGGGAAATCATTCGGAGGGAAAAAATCGACATCCTCCACACCCACGGCCCCAAGGATTCCTGGATGACCTATCCCTTTCATCTGAGGGGGCATCCCGTGGTCCGCTCCCGCCATATTACGGTCCCCATCAAACCGGGCATCCAGCACTCCTTCATCTACCGGTTCGGCTGCCGCCGGGTCATCGCCACGGCTGAAATCATCCGCCGCACCCTCATCGAAATCAACCGCCTGCCCGCCGGACGGATCGATGTCGTAGGCGAAGGCGTGGATCTGGCCGAATATTCGCCCGGACAGGACGGCGCCGCCTTCCGCCGGGAATTCAACATCCCCTCCGACGCCCCCCTTTTTGGCATCATTGCCATGATGCGCGGTGACAAGGGACACGACTATTTTCTGCAGGCCGCCCTCGAAACCCTCAAAACCCATCCACAGGCCCGTTTCGTCCTGGTCGGCGAAGGCATCGGCGGACGACGGGTCGAGCGGGAATGCCGCGAACGCATCGACCATGCGGGCGAACAAAAGCGGATCATCATGACCGGCTATCGTTCCGATGTCCCCAACGTCATGGCCGCCCTGGACATCGCGGTGATCGCCTCCGTCGAAGTGGAAGCCCAATCCCGCATCGCCCCCCAGACCTTTGCCACCCGCCGCGCCTTGATCGCCACCCGCGTCGGCGGCATCCCCGAACTGGTCGAGGACGGCGTCAACGGCCTGCTCATCCCCCCCCGGGACGCCCCCGCCATGGCCACGGCAATGCGCCGGCTGATTGACTCTCCTGAACTTCGGAAAAAACTGGCCGAAGCCGGCTGGCAAAAAGCCCGTTCGGAACTCTCCATCGACACGATGATGGAAAAGACCCTCGCCGTTTACCGCCGGGCCATTCAATAGAGGCTCTTGCAAAACTACGATATGTGGCGTTGCAACGGATATTTTGCGCTGGCAAGGCGTGGAGCTTGGCCAATCCCTGCCAATGGGCTTGGCCAAGCGACACAACGCCGCCAGCGCAAAATAGACGCGCAACCCCTTGGGCGACAATTCCTTTGGCCAACTCCGGCATTGGTTCGACCGTCAAAGCCCGCTGCGGGGATTCTCCTGTCGCACCGCCTTGGATTTGGCCAAAGGAATTTATCGCGCCACGCATCGTAGTTTTGCAAGAGCCTCAATAAACTTCCGCCCGCAAACCGGCGCCTTCCCGCACCCGGCGGGCAATATAGGAGAGACGCGCCAGCGGCAGGTGGCCGCACCCCGCCCCGGCCGGTTCGCGCACCGCCGAATAAATCTGCACCAACCGGATTTTTGTGCCCTTGCAGACCAGATCCGCCAGACGCTGGACATACTGTTCGATCTCCAGATCCGAGGGCCCCTCGCCCTGGATCGAACAAAAAAGGCTTTGAATCACCACCGGACGCCACACCCCGACCACCCGGATATTATTAAGCACTGTTTCCATGGGGAACCGGGTCCGGTTGACCTGTGTCATGTAGATCTGGGTTCCGGCATCAAGCTTGATCCAGACCTCATCGCCCTCGGAAAAAAGCTTCAATGCCTCCTGCACCCCCGACAGATGCAACCCGGTCCCGTTGGTGATCAGCACCAGTTTGAAAGCCGGATACTGCGGAACCTGCCGGATGCGCACAACCTCCTGGACGGCTTGATGAAAGTTGGGGCACAAGGTCGGCTCACCATTGCCGCTGATCGTCACGTTCTTCAAAACCATCAATTCGGGCGGTGTCTGGGCAAATCCCGGCAGTTCCCTGAATTTTCCCAGTTGAAGCAACGTCAGGACATTCCGCAATTCCTTGCTTAAAACCGCCAGATCCACCTGCCGCTCCCGGTGGGTCTCCGGGTTCTTCACCTCGCAATAAACGCAATCGAAATTGCACTTTTTCTCGGGATTGAGATTGATGCCGATCGACAGTCCCCCGGCCCGCTGCGACACCACGGCATAAATAAACTCGGTGCCCAGAAAATCGCGCGGACGGCTCAAAATGGCCGCAAGAGAATGCCGGCTCATGACCGCCTCCACATGGAAACGGCAACATTCACCAGGCATGGCCCATTTGAAAAACGCATAAAACCCTTTGCCACACTGCCAGCGTGCGCCAACTCCCCTCTCCCATCTACCCCATTATTGGCCAAACTCGGCTGTTTATTGTTCCCCTCCGGTGTCGACGACCCGCCTCAGTGTCCCATTGTCTTGGCGTCCGCGGCGCCTGTCCGGGCAAAACAAACATGTTTGCCCAAATCAGACCGCTTCACAATGGCGCCGGTTGGACAGGCCTCGGCGCACTCAAGAGCCAGCTTTCGATCCTCCTCTTTCAAGGGCATTTCGAAATAAGGCTTCACGCGCGTCTGAAAACCGCGGTGAACAAAACCAAACACCCCGGAACGATCCTTGATCCGGCCCAACCGGACACAAATCCCGCAGTTGATGCACTTGCCCGGCTCCAAAATCACATCCGGATGCGAGGTATCCACGGCATAATCCCTCACCGCGCCTGTGAATCGCTTGGGATCCACACCATATTCCACCCCATAATCGCGCACCACGCAATCGCGCGCGGCCGAACAACCGCACGCCAGACAACGCCTGGCCTCGACACGAACCTTGTCGGGAGTCAACCCCTGTTCCACCTCGCGAAAATGGGTCACTCGATCCTCCGGTTCCAACTCCGGCATGGTCGTTCTGGCAACCTTGTCGATGCCGGCAAACCGGTCCGGAGTCACTTCCTCGGGACTGCGCCCCATGGTCATGCGAAATTGGGAGGGGCGTCCCACCACCGCCTGGCCGCGCAAAAACTGGTCAATGCCAATGGCCGCCAGATGACCGGAACCGACCGCCCACACGGCAATTTTCTGTTCCTCCCGGGCCACGGCATCGCCGCCGGCAAACACATCCGGCTGGCAAGTCTGCATGGTCTGCGGATTCACCGACAGGGCGCCGCCGCGCTTGTCGAGTTCAATTCCCTGCTGCTTCAACATGCCGCCCTCGATCCTCTGGCCGATGGCGGCAATCACCGTATCCGCCTCCACTTCAAAAACCTGTCCTTCCACCGGCATCGGACGCCGCCGGCCATCCGGCCCCGGCTCACCCAGTTGCATTTGCTGGCATTTCACCGCCAAACCACTGCCTTTCTTCACCACCGCCAGAGGCGCCGCCAGAAATTGAAAACGGGTTCCTTCCTTTTCCGCCTCCTGGACTTCAATGGCCAATGCGGGCATCTCCGCCCGTGTGCGGCGGTAAAGCAGCGTCACCTCCGAAGCGCCCAACCGCCGGGCTGTCCGCACCCCGTCAATCGCCGTGTTGCCGCCGCCGATCACCACCACCTTGCGTCCCATATCGATTTTTTCCCCATGCGCCACCCGGCCCAAAAATTCAACCCCGCCCCATACGCCGGGCAATTTCTCCCCTTCGATCCCCAGCGCGGAAGACACCGGAGCTCCAACCGCCACAAAAATCGCCGAAAACCCTTCGCGGCGAAGATCCGCCAGGTTGAAATCGCGGCCCAGCGCCTTGCCATAACGCATCTCCACCCCCATCCCCGCGATCCCTTGCAATTCGCGAGACAATTCCTCCCTCGGCAAACGATAGGCGGGAATCCCCCAGCGCAACATGCCTCCCGGTTCCTCCTGCGCTTCGAACACCGTCACGCCATATCCCATCTGTCTCAAAAAATAAGCCGCCGACATGCCGGCCGGCCCCGCCCCCACCACCGCAACCCGTTTGCCGGTGTCCTTGCCCGCCGGAGGACAATAAACCGCGGAATTCTTTCCGGCATCCGTATCCGCCGCAAAACGATGCGACCAAGCCACGGCCAGGGGTTCCTCCACCCGGACACGGCGGCATTTGGCCTCGCATGGACGGGGACAAACCCGCCCCAGCGCGCCGGGAATCGGCAACGCCTCCTTGATGATCCGGATGGCATCCGCATCCCGCTCTTCCGCCAGGGCGCCCATGAATGCCTGGATATTGCACCCCGCAGGACAAGTCGTCACACAAGGCGCCACACAATCGCCGCAATGATCGGACATCAACAATTCAAGACACATCTTCCGCGTATCCCGGATCCGCGGGGTACCGGTTTGCACCACCATCCCCTCCATCACCTGAGTTCCACAGGATGGGACCGGATTGGGCCTTTTCTCCACCTCCACCACGCAAAGGAAACAGGATGTGAACGGATCCAGCCCCTGATGATGGCAAAGCGTCGGCAGCTTGATCCCCACTTTCGCCGCCGCATCCAAAATCGTTGTGCCCGCGGGCACGGTCACAGCCTGTCCATCAATGGTCAAATGCACTTCGGAATTCATATTTGCTCCCATATTCCCCAAGGTTGAACATCAATGACCGGAGAGGGCAAGGAATTTTTCACCGCATGCATCATCCCCTCCCCTCCGCGCCAACCCTGCGGATCCACTTCTCCACCACCGGCGCCATGGTCTTGTAGGCTTCCCCGCTGGATGTGGGGAACCAGGGATTGAGGCCTTTTTTCCACTGTTCCTGAAGCGATCCCTTGACCGCCAGCGCCAGATCAGTGGCAATATTGACCTTGGCAATGCCCAGGGAAATGGCGCGCTTCAGATCATCGTCCGGAGTGCCCGAACCGCCGTGCAACACCAGCGGAAGATCCACCTTTGCATGAATTTTTTCCAGCCGGTCAAAATCAAATCTGGGCAGTTTGGCGTACTGTCCATGCGCGTTGCCAATCGAAACAGCCAGCGCGTCCACCCCCGTGGCTTGCGCATAGGCCAGAGCCTCATCCGGATCAGTCAAGTTCGAGGCATGCCCTCCCTCCTTGGTGATCAAATCCGCCCGGCCAACCGCCCCAATTTCACCTTCAACCGAAACGTTCATCGGATGCGCCATGGCCACCACGCGTTTTAACGCCTCAACATTCTCCGCAAAGGGCTTGCTGGAATAATCCAGCATCACCGAAGTATAACCGGACGCCAGGCATTCCTCCACGTGCTCAAAGGAACGGCCATGATCAAGTTGAAGGGCGGACGGAATGTCGTAACATTTGCCCGCCGCCCGGGCCACCTCCGCCATCACCGGCATGGGCAGCGAGGCGGTCTCCCCGGGACCGCTCATCAGAATGATCGGCGCCTTCAACCTCGCCGCCGCCTCCAGCACCTGGCGCATGCTTTCGGCATTCCAAACATAAAAACCAGGCACCGCATACCCCTTTTCCATCGCGCGCCTCAACAAATCCTTCATGGGAACAAATTTCATGGCAAGCAGACTACCCCCCGCTATTAACCATGACAAAAGAATTCTTTGCGGCCCCTCTTGAATGATTGATGATCAAGAAACAACTTCCTCCAAAAAAACAGGTTGGATCTCAAGTTCATCGAGAAAAGAAAGAACCTTGATCGCCCGCTCCTCGGCATCAGGCATGAATCCTGGGTGTTTGGGGTCAAAGGCCCACTCTTCAAATCCCACCTCAAGATGATGCCAACGATCCGTTTCAGACATCAGATGTTTGATTTGCGTTTTCAAATCAGCTATGGTGAAAACCGGCTCATGCAGAATGACGTCAAGCATTACAAAGCAAAGCCCGGTTTCTTCACACTGAACAAAACCATATCGATCCAGTTTCAAAGTCTCTTCATGCGAGAGGCCATAACAGGCGGCCAATACCCCGTTCGGACTGCGCCAACTTGCGGACCCCAGCCCTTTGACTCCACAATCCCTCAAAGCCCGCATTCCATCCTTGCTGCATGCCGCGTGGTGAATCGTGACAAACGGGCTTAACACCTCGGGCCCTGCAAAACGAGCTATCTCTCCTGAGATCTCCTGATAATCCTGCCTGACTTTTTCATAGGTTGAATCCTTATACGAAAAATCCGACTCGGGACTCTCCTTCTGATGAAATGCCAATCGGATCCAATCCGCATGCGCCTCCCAATCGGCTTTAAAACGATCGGACAATTGCGCAAGCTCAAACCTTCCGCGCTTGCCATGGACGTGAAACTGCACGCGAGCTCCAAAACGATCATGCATTTTCTTCCAAAAACACAAATAGGGCTGTTGAAAAATTGAATGGTACCGACCTTGAGCCAAATCTTCTAAAAACAGGATGTTGTCATCGATCCCAAAACGATAAGTCCATTTCCTCCTCATACGTCTTTTGTTTCACTTTTAAGGATCATCAAATCGCACGATGACCGGCCGATTCGGCAATAATCAGTCAGAACCGCTTCCTTTTGAAAGCCGGCTTTTTCCAGAACACCAAATTTCTCCAAATCAGCGGTTGGAAGATAACAACGCACTTGGACCGGCTCACGGGCACCAGCCAGATGCATCGTCATGGCAAGAAGTTTGTCCGCGTCCCGCAAATAATTCGGGTGCATCAAGAAATCCAACACGGGCGATTTTTCTTCAATAGGGCCGCCGACTCCGGCGACAAATGCGTATCCCACCCTGCTTCCCCCGGCCGTTTCCGCCACCGTTACAATGCCTTTTTGATCTTGAACCTTGAAAAGCGCCTCCATGAAACTTGAAATCCGGCCGGCCATCTGGACGCGATGCCAACGCGAGGCCATTTCGGTTTGTTCAAACGCAAAACGCAGCATCTTGTCGCAATCAAACTGGTCTTCCGGCTTCCCCTCCCGGACACGAACCGGCAAACCGGCTTTAAAATACTCTGACGCAAGTTCGGCAAAATTTCGCGCCACTCCGGATTTGACCATGACCATCGGACCGCTGTCAACTCCTTGTTGAAGGAACTGAAAACCGAACGGCTTGTAAATATCGGCAACCCACCGGGCGGCGCTGCAAAACAATGCCCTCCCATCGCTTTCATAAAAATCATCCGTCAAAAATCCCATCAATTCATTCACAATGCCCTTTTTGCGATGACATGGCTCGGTGTAAACATGTCCGAAATTTCCCATCCCCGTTCCATTTTTTGGCAGCCCATACCACATCTGGGAAGCAATCTGTCCGCCAATCTCGCCAACGAAATAAACATCCCGGCAAAAGGAGGCATAATCCCCGCTCAGCCGTTGACGGATGTCGCGCAAGGAAAAATCGTCCTTGTGCTCCAAAAAATGAATCAGTTGATCCTGATAACCGGGTTCCGGCGGCACAATGCGCTTGACCGCCATTTTTTCTCCCGTTCGCAACGTGAGCATGCCAAGTTCTTTGATCATAAGCGTTTCAATCGTCCTGATTTTACTGCGCGAACTTCCGATCCGCGCGCGCGATGATCTTTCGCAGTTCCTTCTCCTGATCTTCCGTCAGGTAACAGGGGGAATGCTTGGAAAGAATTTCGCGCGCCTTTTCCTTGCTCCGCTCAACCACGACATCCTTTTTCCCATTGGCGAGCTCCGGTAAAATCCGTTGATAAATGCCGGGAAGCCAGACTTCCTGGCGAAAATTTTGCGCGGTATGCTCTTCGCTCAAATAGCTCCCCCCAATCCCCACGCTCCTAATGAGATCCAACGCCAGCGCATCCTCATCCACACGAATGCCCTCGATAAAACGGTTCAGCATTTTGCAATTTTCCATATCCAAAAGAATCTGCGGCAAACTCCCCGTCAAAACGCCGGGGCCAAGCTGTCCGCATTGGACACATACCGGTTGGCCGGTAAAAACACCGGCCATCAGGCCAAACATCTTTTCTGCGCCAGCCTGATAATTTGGAATACAAATATCCGTATTGCCTCCCTCCGCTCCATTTTGAGGGAATCCCAGATGGTTGTTCATCTCGGCAGCGGCAAGTTTGCACAGAAGGGTATCCGGTCCGCCATAACAATCCTGCCCTGTGGCCTGATCAATAAAAGTAATGCCTGTCGGCCCGGGTATCATGCGTCCCTTTTCCTTTGAAAACAAAAGGTTGAACATGACACTAACAATGATCTCCGCGGTCGCAAGCGCAAGGGAACCCGCCAGGGTTATGGGACCGCTTGCGCCCGGAATCACCATGGTGCCCGACAAATGAACGGGCAATCCCAAATCATAATATTCAAATAAAGTCTCCATGGATTCATAGTCCAATCGCAATGGACTCATGACAAACCGATGAGGAACCCAGGAACGCGGTGGATTTTGAATCACATTATCCGAACCTCCACCAATGACCGCATACATATCCAAAACATATCGGGAAAGATCGCGTTCACCAATGGTATAGGCTATTTTTTTGTGTTTCACCCGGCGAAGAAGAATTTCCAGAGTATGCAAGGCGTAGGTTTTGGGACAAACATCCTGGGGAAAAAACAACGGAGGGATGCAAACCATTTCATCAAAGAAATCCCCGATCATGCAGGCTTTTTCCAAGTCGTCCCGCGTCGCGGGCCGGATCGCGTCGGTTTCCATGTCAACAACCTTGTGGCTGCTGTAACCCATCGAAACCTTGACAGGGGAAACAACCTCCGTGTGTTTCACCTCACCCGTCGTGCGCAGATAAATTTTGCGCGCCTGTTCCAAGGCGCTTTCAACGACGTTTTTTGCAAACTTGACCGTGGAACGAGAATCTGGCGCGACCTGATAGGCCTCTGCATAGGCTTGCGCTACGCGTGGATGCTCGATCCTCACTCCGACATGTCCAAGAATATCCAAGGCAGCATGGTAAATTTTTTCACACTCCTGATCGGAAAGAACTCTGAAGGATTCGCGAAGGGAAAGTTTCATAAGGATTCAAGAAAAGCAAGAGGTTGACGGGGTTTTCTCACCCTACATGCAAACAGACAAAAAACAACTGGACGAAACCTGAAATTGACTACACTTTCTTACGATTTTCTCGAAAAATTGCCGTCGCCCGCCCTGCGAAGTGACAAGGGAGTCCTCCCTTTGTGTTTTTTGAAAAACCGGTAAAAATAGTTTTCCGTCCGATAACCCAGGTAGGCGGCGATCTCTCCCACGCTCAAGGTGGAATGCCGGAGAAGCGCTTCGGCCTTTTTCAATCGCAACTCGTTCAAATGCTGAACGGGCGATCTCCCGATCTGGTTGTGGAAAATCTCCGAAAACCGGCTTGTGCCAAGAGAAGACTGCCTGGCCAGTTGCGACAGCGTGACGGATTCACGATAGTGGTTCTCCATAAAATTCAAGGCCAGCCGGACAATCCGTCCTTCGCGTGTTTCTTCATGAATCCTGTTTTTTTCCATGATATCCCGCCCAATCCAGGACAGAAAGCCCATCAGTTGCGAATGGACCCATGCCGCACTGGCTGGCCTCAAACGACAGCACTCCTCTTCCAATTGGTCAAAAAGCCGTCCGGTTTTTTCAAGACCGATGTCCACACTGAACGGCTTGGCCAAGCCGCCACCAAAAACCAAAGCCAAATCCCCAACATCCTCAACGCGCAAGGGATTCAAATACAACAACAAGGTCAAACACGGACAGCGGTCGTCCGAACGCCAGGAGTGCTCGACGCCATGCGGAATCACTCCCGCACAACCTGGCTTCAAAACCATTCGATCGCCATCGCGAAATTCAAAACAAAATTCCGTTTTCCGAACAAGCATGATCTGGCACCCCTGATCCCTGTGAAAAACACCTTTATGTCCCGCACAATACCGGTCAAACTGCAGAAGTTGAAACGGTGTCAACAGTTGCCCCTTGTAAATCAAAGTTTGAACACCAGGCGTCAGCGTTTGAAACAGGGATTTGCTTTTCATCGGAAACAAAACCTATCATATTGTCTTTCAAACACCACGAACAATTACCTGCGGCAAATGCATTATAATTGGGAAACACGACAACTGTCTTTATCAGGAAAGATGCTCCCCAAAACACCTATTTTTGTAAAATCCGCGAAATTCGGGCTAACCCGCTACACTTCCTCCCGCACCACCGCAAAATCGCGGGGGCGAATGGTTGTCTTTCCAATCCGGCAGGCTTTGCCTCCAAAATTCGCCACCAGGCTCATTCCGTTGGCAAAGCGCGTCCGCTGGACGCCATGGGTCTGGAAACAACCGTCTGTCATCCGGTCAACCGAGGCGGATGACAGAAATTCATGATCCACCATCTCGCTGCGATAACAATCCCGCACCTCCTTCGACAAGCGCAGGGAAATCTCTTCGAGCGAAAACGGCAGGAAATTATACAGGGCCACATACAGCAAATATTCCGACCCATAGAAGCGGGTGTAGCTTTCGCTGGCATAGTTCAGCACGGAATCGTGATAAACCAGTTGAAACAACGGAACCGGCACGGGCTGCGGCGCGGCCACGGGCGGCAGGAACGAATGGACATAAAAGAAAGCGCCCAAATCCACCACCCCGCACAAGTAATCGGACGGAGTGCCTTCCGTCGTCAAGGAACCGAGATGCTTCTTGGCCTCCTCAAAAATATCGCACCTCCATTTTGCGTCCATCTCCCGGCTTATCGGATGTTTCGGATCAAAACATTCGTGCAACTGGACACACCCCAAAACATCGATGTAAATGGAGCCCCGCCCCAGGAGTCCGGCAACCTTTGGCAAATCCCGTTTTGCGAAACGAAGCGCCTCTTGCGGACACATCTGATAGCTGCGCCCTCCGCGCCAGATTCCGCCATGGAGGCACTCGCCATGCTCCCCCTTGATGATGTAACGCTCGCTCCATTCCGGCGAATTTTTGTAGGCCTCCGAGTAGTTGTCGTGAACGGAAAAGATGTATCCCGGGCTCAGGGACCGCGCCCATTGGGCGGTCTTTTGGAAATCGGCGGGGGTTCCCCTCGACGGATGGGGCGGCAGCCGGGTCGGATACATGCTGTCATATCCCCCGCGATTCCAGCCGGTGTTGTAGACCATCACACGATCAAACCCCCTGGCCTTCGCGGTGTTGAAAACCTCCCTGGCCGTCCAATTGCCGGGCTTGCCTTCCATCTCCGATTGTTTCGGGTTCAGCACATAGAGGCTGTAATCCTTTTTCACCCCGGCCGGCCGCCGGCGGCAATAGACATTGTGTTTCCAGACAACCGCCCCCACCAGTTGTTCAACCTCGGGATTCCGGTCTATCTTCTCCGCCAGCGAAACCCACCTGCCCTTGTCGATCAACCACTGGCGGTACCATTTGGCGATGCTGACATGCGTGGCTTGGGGAATCACCCGGTAGAGGGCCGCCCGGGGCTTGTTCTGCCTTTTGGAAAAGACCTGGATCGGCGAAACCGACGCGTCGGTGGAACACGATTCATTAACCGATGTTTTCAGGCGGCAATCGAACGGCGTCTCCACAATGCAGGCCAGGCCGGTTTTTCCCCTCAAAATTCCATAGATCGGCATATTGACGCCATAATCATAAATCCGGTGATCCCAAGCGACGGTGTCCTGGCGGGGAAAAGACAGCAGCATGCCGCAGGCGTAGGGAAGAACCAACTGCCCCTGTTGCCGGCTGTTGAAAACGCCCAACCCAAGCGGAAAACAAACCTTGAGCGACTCGTCGTCCAGATTCTCAATGGCATCCACCGCAAACCGGATCAACTCCCCTTCCAGGGCGATTCGCAAATGAACCACCAGGCTGGGACCGTTTTCCGGGCGGCAATAGGGATTTCCGGGCCATCGCGCCAGAAAACGGAAGCGGTCAAGCCGGATCGAAATGGCGGCGCCGCTCTTTTTCATCTGCATGCGGCAATGTCGCGGTCCGAGAAAAATGCCCTCGTCATATTCCATCCGGAAAATCTGGCCGCACCGCCACTCGGTGCGTGTTCGGAGATCGGTCAATCGCAAAAAATTTCCCGCCGGATCAACAGCAAGCCGGCAAGATTCGTTCTCAATCTGGATTTCTTTGGGCATGATTTTTGTCTTTTGAGGGTTCAACAAATGATTTTGGATCGTGGAACTTCAGCAGCTTCGCACGAAAAAAACGCGCCATCAACTGCACAAAATGGGGATTTGGCTGCACTTTCTTACGATCTGCGCGCAAAATAAATTGAATTAAGCCGAGCCCAAGGAGGGACAGCTTGACGCTCGATCCGCCTTCGCTCTGCGAGCTATGGCGAGACAAGTGCTCGATGCACGACGCAGAAAACCGGCAAGGCAGTGCGGGAGCCCCGCCCTCCATTCATTTCGCGACAAATGGAGGGCGGGCCGTCGCCTCGCTGGCATGTCTCGCCGAAGCGCTCGTGCGAAGGCGGAAGTGGCTTTGGCCACGCAAGCGGGGCTCCTGCACCGCTTTTTCCAGCGATGAAATTCCTGAGCATCAAGGCAAGCCCGGACCGGATCACGCCCGGCGGACCACTCCCAGCAGCAGCAAAAACACGGCGCCCTGGACCAGGATAATTGCCGCGCCGCTGGGAATATCCAACCAGTACGATCCCGCCAGTCCGAAAACAACGCTGGCGCCCCCCCCAAGAACCGACAGAACGGTCATCGCCAAAAAAGATCGCGCCAGCAGGCGGCTTGCCGCGGCTGGGATGACCAGAAACGCCGCAATCAACAACACGCCGACAATCTTGACCGCCGCCACCACCGTCACCGCAATCAGGCAGGACAGGACATAATCGTCGCGCGCCACCGGCAACCGGTCCACCATGGCCGCCTCGCGATCCAGCGTGGCGTAAGCCCACCGCCCCCACATGGGCAAAGTGGCCAGCGCCAGTCCAAACAACAGCAGCGCGATCAAAAGGTCGGTCGTGGTCACCGAAAGGATCGATCCAAACAAATAACCGAACGCATCCGCCGCGTAAGAACGCTTCAGCGACAGGAAAACCACGCCCAGCGCCATGGAAATCGCCAGAAAAATGCCAATCACGCTGTCCACTCCCAACCGGCTCCGTTCCCGCGCCCATGTGATGCCGATCGCCACCGCGAGGGTGAACGGAATGGCCACCCACAACGGCTCGGCATTCAACAGAATTCCCAGCGCCACGCCGCCAAAAGCGGCATGAGCCAGCCCATGGCCAAGGAAGCCCATGCCCCGCTGCACCACAAACACGCCGTAATAGCTGGCCACGATTCCCACCAGCAATCCGGCCGCCAGCGCCCGCTGCATGAAGGAATGGGCAAGAATTTCAATCATGACGCACCATCCTCATTTCATGCGCATGCCCCACGTGCCCAAAGGCGCATCGCAAAAACTCATCTTCCAAAGCCTCGGAGGGCCTGCCCATGCTGATCAGCCGCCTGTTCAACAACATGGCCCGGGTGGCATGGTGAAAGGCCGCCCCCCAATCATGTGTCACCATCAAAATGGTCGCCTGGGTCTCCTTGCGATAATCTTCCAGTATCCGATACATGTCCTGCTGCCCGGCCACATCCACCCCGGTGGCCGGTTCGTCGAGCAGGATGAACCTCGGACGGTGAATCAATCCTCTGGCCAGATAAACCCGCTGCAATTCCCCGCCGGACAATCGTCCCAAGGCGCGTTCCGCCAGATGCTCCGCCCCCACCCTCGCCAGCGCCGCAATCACCGTTTTCTTCTCTTCTCCGCTCATCCATCCCGGCCAGCACCGCCGCAGTCCGCTTCCAACCAATTCCATGGCCAGGGCCGGGAAATGCCTGTCCAGCGTCTTGACCTGCGGCACATACCCCAGCCACTCGGGGCTTAACCGGTTCACACTGTCTCCAAAAATCCGCGCCACGCCCTGGGAAGGAAAAATCAATCCCAAAAAGATTTTCACCAATGTGGTTTTTCCCGCCCCGTTCGGCCCCAGCACCGCGACAAACTCCCCTTCGTCCACTTGGAAGGAAATATCCTCAAGCGCCATCCGGTCTCCCAGGCGCACACTCAAATGCATGGCTTCAATGGCGCTCATGGCCGCAAAGCCTCCACAAGCACCCGCGCATTGTAGCGCAGCAATTCCTCGTACGTCCGCCGTCCCTCCACCCCTCCCACCGGATCCAGAACAAAAACCTTCAGCCCGGTCATTTCCGCCAGGGCCTCTGCCGGACGCCTGGGAAGCTGCGGCTCGCTGAATACGGCGCGGGCGCCGGCGGCTTTTATTTTCCGCGTGGTTTCCTGCAAATAACGAAGTGTGGGTTCCTTGCCGGGAAACGGTTCGATTGCTCCGCAAAATTCGAGGCCGTAACGCTTCAACAAATAAAGAAAAGAAGGATGAAAAAGCACCACCTTCGCCCCTTTGACAGCCGCAAATTGAGCTTCAAGATCCATATGCAACCGGTCAAGACGCAAGGCAAAGTCCTCCGCGCGTTTTTCATATCCTCCCCTGCCAGCGGGATCCCTCCGCGCAAGTTCGCCGGCCAATTTTGGCAACATCTGCCGCACCGTCAAGGGGTCCAGCCAAAAATGCGGATCGCCCTCCTCTTCCCCATGTTTTTCGCGTTTGCTTCCATCCGTGTCATGAACGCACTTTTCTCCGCAAGCCGGCAAACGCAGGGCGGACGGGACCAGGCTCATCAGACATATCCGCGATGCGCCCCCCATTCTGGCCGCCCAGGCATCCAACAAGGGCGACCCCCATACCAGGATCCCGGCTTTTTCGACAAGTCTGGCGTCGGAGGGACGCGGATCGTAATTATGCGGTGACGCACCGGGAGGCAACAGGCATCGGACCTCCGCCCGCGCTCCCGCGATTTCCTCAAGCAACATGGCCGCCGGCGGCACGGTTGCGACAAAAAGAGGGAGTGACTCTCCGGCGGCCAATCCACCGGCCAGCCAGCACAACAGGAAAAAGATGGAACGCTTCGCGCTCAACACAACCAAAATCCTGATTTTCAGCCTTCCTGGTGATGCCCGGGAGGCGCCGCAACCTCTTCGTCCGCAGCAGCCGGAACGGAAGGCTGCTCAACAGGCGCCGGTTCGTTCTTGGCCGCATCCGGCTCAATGGCAGGCTGTTTGCCTCCCTCAGCCTTTTCCTTCAATTCCCGCTTTGGCTCCTTCTTCGGATCCTTTTTTTTGGGCGGCGGAGGACATTGCAACTGGCCATTATGATACTCGATCACATATCCCTGCCGAACCAGCCAATAAAGATCCTGGGCCGCGGGAGAAACCACTGCCTTCGGGGCAGTCCCTTCCGGAACCGCGTCTTTTGCCGCAGCCGGAGTTTCGGCGGCAGGCTGTTCAGCGGAAACCTGCGCCGGTTCCGCCGCAGGGACAACCGTTTTATCGGCCGCCGCTTCCTGCTTTGGAGCTTCCGCGGCCGTCTCCGTCTCCGCGGGGGAAATTGCCGCAAGCACCTTCTTTCGATCGGAAAGAGGATGTTTCTGGATGTACTCGAGGATCGCCCAAACGGTCGTCGTCACGGTATTCCGGTCGGCAACAAAGGGCTTGGGCCGGACCGCCGCAACAAACTGCATGCCTTTTCTGCCTTTGAAAACATTCAATCCCGCCTTGAAGAAATGTTCCCTCAGGCATTGGGCCACATTGATGGGAAAACGGGTTTCCTCCTCAATGACCGACCGCCACAAACGGGTGATGGCGGGATCATTTCCCTGGCCCAAAACCTCAGCCGACGCCACACAATCGGCGGATGCCGTTCCCGATGATGGCAGATGATTTTCCCGGCAATGCCGCTCCAGTTCCATCTCATTCTCAATGGCCTTGGGTTGTTCGCCCTGCAATGGCGTATAGGTTGTCTTCCAAGCCGCCGCCTCCTGCCATTTCTTCACCAATTCAGGGTCCTTTTCGATGACCACGGAAGCCTTGAACCGTTCAAACGGCATGTTGGAATAACGTTGTTTGTAAAGACGCATCAGGTTGTCCTGATAAGCATGATGATTGGTGGGGCCCAGCAAGGCGCCGTTCAATTTGCAACGGGCAACTGTCGCAAACTGTCCTTTGGGCGCCTCCCCCTGGATTCGCTCCACTTTGTAAAACTTGTCCGCATGGGTCTTGAGCAAATGTTGCGTCAACAACGAGGCCGACGTCACCACGCAACCGCAAATCCCGCATTGGTGAAAAACCGTCCCCGGCCGGCCTTCGGCGGCGGGCTTGGCCAGGAAACGAATCCGATATCGTTCGGGCCGCTCAAGGAACATCTTGGCCAGACTGAAAAGAGGATAACTTCGTCCGGTATTGCGGACCTGTTCGCATACCGACTGAAAAGCCCGTTCGTCCGGCAGGAAAGCCATCTCAGCCATCAAAGCGGCGGGCGCGGGCCGTTCCGAATGCGCCTCCCGCGAACCCCGTCCATGGGCGGAACGGGGGCCTCCCCGTTCCCTGCGATCGCGCCGGCCCGCATGACGCCCTCCTTCCGCCTCGCGACCACGACCTTCGCCTCCCGTCCGGCGCCCATCCCGGGACGGACGATCGCGCCGATCCTGGAAATGACCGCGCCCCCCTCCCCCCCGCCTCGATGCGGGACGATCCTCTCCGGGGAAATCGGCATAGTTTCTCTTCCCGGGCGTTTCGCGCGCCCAGTCAGGCAAAAAAGTCAGATCCATCGGCACAGAAGGTGATGTCATATCCCCTCATCTGTACGCACAAACGGCCAAACTTCAATCCTGATCTTTTAGTTGCGAAACTCTTACGGCTTTACAATGGACACCACGGCCTTCTGGCCGAGATATTTTCCGGCCGCCGCCTGGACCTGGGCGATGGTAACCGCGCCATAAGCCGCCTCCAGGCGATCGGCGTAATCGTAACCCAGCCCATACAATTCATCGAGGGCGGACATCAACGCCAGTTCGCCCAGATTCTGTTTCTGCATTTTCCGATCCCCGAGCAACCCATTGCGCGCCCGATCCAGTTCCTCGGCCGTGATACCCTCCTTGCGCAACCGGTCGATCTCGCCAAGGATTTCCTCCTCCGCCCTGGCCGCCTTGGAAGGTTCCGTGCCAATATAGAAATAGATGAACCCCCGGTCGAGTCCGATCATCTCATTGCAGCCCACATAATAACAGAGGGCCTTCTGGTCGCGGAGGCGGACAAACAACCGCGATCCCATGCCGGAAAGAGAGGCGTTCATGACTTCCAAAGCCGGACGATCTGGATTCTTGAGATCGATTCCCGGATAGGCGATCACCACCACGCCCTGCTCCTTGTCCTGCTTGTCCACCACTCGATCCGCCCTGCCAAAGGGAGGAGCCGGCAACTCGGGCAAGCGGATGGGACAATCCTTCAATCCGCCAAAATCCGCCTTGATCCGTCTCTCAACCTCCTCCATCCGCACATCTCCAAAAACCGCAAGAACCATGTTGGAAGGAACCACCACCTTGCGCCAGAAGGAAAGCAAATCGTCGCGGCGAAGCGCCTTGATGGTTTTCTCCGTGCCCAGATTGGGAAGGCTGTAGGGATGGGCGCCAAAAAGCCGGGCGCGGGCGTTAAGCATGGCGATCTTGACCGGCTGTTCGCGCTCCTGCCGGATTTCGGCCAGTTGCGCCATTTTCTCGCGCGCGATCATATCCTCCGCAAAACTCGAATTTTCAAGGATGTCCGCCATCACCGCCATGGCCAGCGGCAGGTCCGTCTTCATGACCTCAATGGAAATCCCCATGCTGTTCGCGCCGCTGTAGGTGGAAATCGAACCGCCCACCGACTCGATATCGCTCACAATCTTTTCGGCGCTGCGGTTCCTTGTCCCTTTCAACAACAACTTGGCCGTCAACTGGCTGATGCCGTTGTTCTCCGCCTTTTCAAAAAGCAACCCCGACTTCATCACCAGCCGCAATTCCACAAAAGGCAGCCGATGATCTTCCTTGACCAGCCATTTCAATCCATTGGGCAACTGTTTCCGGCACACGGCCTGATCGCCGGCCCCGGCTGCAGCCTTTTCCTTCTTCTGCTTCATTCCCTTGGGCAAAAGCACCGTGGAGGTCATCCTCCCGGGGGTCAGATAAAACCGCGCCACACGCTGGACATCCTCCGCGCTCACTTGCTGGAGAAGTTTCAGATACTGCGCGGAAAAATCCGGGTCTCCGGCTGTCAATTCATCGCCTCCCAGTTGTCCCGCCTGGCCGCTCATGGTCTTGAGCGTCCCCAGGTGGCTGCTCAGGAGCATTTTCCTGGCCTTGGCCAGTTCCCCCGCCTCCACCCGGTGTTGCTTGAATTTTTCCAATTCACTCAAAATGGCTTTGCGCGAGGCATCCACCTTGCCGGGATCCGCCACCGCGCTGACGCCAAACAGCCCCATCCAATCCGGCGTGTGCGACCAGGCGTCCACCTCGTGAACCAACTGCCTCTTTTCCCTCAACTCCTGGTAAAGACGCGAACTCAAACCTCCGCCGGCAACAACAGCCAGCATTTCCAGCGGAGCGGCATCCGCATGACGAAAGTTGCAGGTTTGGAAAGCGACATACAAGCGGGCCTGTTCCGCCGCCGTGCGGCTTTCCTCCGCCAACTCACGTCCGCCAATTTGCGGCGGTTCGGACGGAATGCAGAGGGGGGGCAACGAGCGCCGGGGCCACTTGCCCATCAAATCCTCCACCTGCTTGCGAACCTTGTCCCGGTCAATATCTCCAACCACCACCCAGATCAGATTGTTGGGGACATATCTCCCCCTGTAATAAGCCAATACGTCCTCGCGCTTGAGGGCGCGATAGATCTCCTCGTATCCAATGACCGGATGACGGCAGGGATGGACCTGGTATGCGGTGGAAAAAAGTTGTTCGCTGGCCTGCCGGTCGGGATTGTCCCGTCCCATGGCCATTTCGCGCAGGATCACCTGCTGTTCCCTGGCATATTCGTCCGGGGGCAGGGAACTGTGCATGATGGCATCGGCAAGGATATCAATGGCGGTCTCCGTCCCGTGGGATGTGCCGGGCCTGCCTCCATCGGCAGGCGCATCAATATGAAAAACCGTGCGATCCCAGCTGGTATAGGCATTGACGGAGCCGCCGCACGCCTCCACCTCCCGGGCAATCTGCCCTATGCCGCGTTTCTCGGTGCCCTTGAAAAGCATGTGCTCGAGAATATGCGAAAGCCCCGCCCCCATGAAGCGATCCTCATGAATGGAACCGGTTCTGACAAAAACCTGCACCGAAACAACCGGCGCGCAATGATCCTCACGCAACAGCAACACCATGCCATTTTCCAGGACAACTTTTTGAAATCCATCGGCAATGGAGAGGGATTGCCCCTCGTTTTTCATTTTCTGTTTGGGAACGGCATTATTTTTTTTTTGCATGACACAAGCATCCGGTGAACACCCAGCCAGGCCGGCCGCAACCGCGGCGGCAAGGACACAGTTTCCAAAAAAAGACATCATTTCGTCCCGACCGATTGGGCGCAGGCTGTTTTGGAGCCTTTGCGGACAGCCCGTCTTGCAAGGGCGGGCACAAACGGACGTCTGAAAGCCTCATCAAAATCGAACACGCCCTTGAAATCCTCCCTCTTGTCCTCATCGGTCTTTCCCAGAATGCCGCTCTCCACCATGTTAAAAACAATCTCTCCCACATCCTCGGTGGAACGGACATTCCAATAATCCAGCACGGTCAAGACCATCGGCCCGAATTCCTCCAGAGCCAGACGGCGGAATCCCTCCAGCAACTCCCGCCCCGAGACATGGCGCGGGCTGGAGGCATCCTGGCGCTGATAAATCCTGAGGGTATAGTCCAGGGTTTCCCGCACAAACTCGTAGGCATCCACGGGGTAACGGGGGTCCTTGGCGATCAAGGCATCAACGGCTTCTTTGAGTGGAGTTTTCGGCATGAAAATTGTTTGCTGGCGCGTTTTTCCGGGCGTTTGAGACAGAAGGGCAATCCTGCCGGGATGGCCAGCCCATTCGCGCCAGCGCTCCCACGATCAAAGCCAGCATGATGAAGGCCACGATCAGTTGCTCCTGCCATGTCAATTTACTCATCCGGAGCCCACTCTAGCGCCAAACCCGCGAATGATCAATACACAACCGCCAAAAATGCGAAACAAACAATCTTGAACTCTTTCCGCCATTCTGCCTTCCTTGTTCCATATGTTGCGTGGATATTCATGCCGCTTTTTCATCGCCGCAGTTTTTGCCGCCGGATTGCAAGGTCCGCTTGCGGGAGGGGATGTTTTCATCACATCAGGGGCCAAGACTTTTGAGGCGGGCGGAATGTTGACCTTCGACTATGGAGATTTCCGTCTGCGTCTGCCCAAGACCGCGAACTGGGTCGAAAACCCCATGCTTCTGCGGCCCCAACTTCTGCTTTTGCGCTGCGGACCGCTGGACAGCCCCTCAACCATTCACATTGAAATGCTGGCCGTCAACCCCCGCGCCCGCGGCCAGGGACAGTATTTTTCACCCATTTCTCCATCCGGCATCATCCAAGGCTATTACCACAAGGACTGGACTCCCATTCCCGCCCCCTTGGCGCCCGGATTCAAATGCGCCGGTTTCAAGAAAAACATCGCCAACAACAATCTTCCACGCGAAGAGACCCACATCCTGTCCCTCAACGACACCGGCTTGCGGCTGTACATGAAATTGTCGCCTCAGCTGGATCCCAAAAATGAAACCGCCATGCGCGCCAGTCTGTCCAGACTTGCCGTGGTTCCCAAGGGTGTGGAAATCAAATCCGAACCAAACTCCGCCCTGGTTTTGCCAAGCGCCCCCGCGCCCGCCAAAACCATCATGGTTGAAACCATCATCACCCAGTCGGTCGCCACCGCGCCTGTCCCTTCCAGCCCGTCTCAAAGCACGCCGCAAAAAACAACCCTGACCCTGCCGGGAAGCCGGGCGGCGGCGACAGCGGCGGCCGTGCCTCTGTTTCTCACCGACACGGTGGTCATCAGGCAATCCAAGCGCCCCGGAGAATCAGGCTGGCTCCATTTCAACTATGGAGGGGTGGAACTCAGCATTCCCAAAACCACCACATGGTTTGCAAATCCCAGCGTGGAACGCCCGCGTCTGCTCCTCTTGCAATGCGGCCCCATGGAGTCCCCCTCTTCCGTCCATTTTGAATTGCTGGGCGCAAATCCTCAAAAAGAGGAAAAAGGCGTCCGGATCACTCCATCCGACCTCAACGCCATCATCCAGGAATACTCCCCCCCCCAATGGGTTCCCATCGTCCCCCCCTCCCCGGTGCCCATGGGATTTGTCGCCGGATTCAAAAAATCCCCAGCACACCCGGATTCAAACCCGTCTGAGGCAAGGGAGGAACACTGCCTGCTGAAAATCAACGATGCAGGATTTCGTCTCCGCATGACCCTGTCGCCCCAGTTAAAACCGGAGGACGAAACCATCCTGAGACAGGCCATCGGAAAATCAAGCATCAATCTGCTCCAGAACAAAGCCGCCGGCCTCGTTCTGCCTCAATAGCGCACAGCTGCACTCCAAAAAGCTTCATCCACCCTTTTACCGGAAACCCCGTCACAACCGACAGGAATTCCATGCCTTCCACCATCCAGACGGATACGGATTTAGCCACGATGTCCAAACGCGCGCGCGTTCTGGTGGTGGATGACGATCCGACAACCCTTAAACTTCTGCGCGTCACCCTGGAACGCCAGAACTACGACGTTTTGGATGCGCGCAACGCACAGGAAGCCCTTCAAACCGCCAAAAATACAGGCATTGAAAACATCGACTGCGCCATCCTCGACTACCGGATGCCCGGCATGACGGGCATGGATCTGTTGAAACAACTGCACAAAATCGATCCCAGCCTGTCAGCCCTCATCGTGACAGCTGAAACGGATGCGGATTCCATCCGCCAATCCCTTCGCAGCGGCGCCATTGACCACATCGCCAAGCCATTCCAGATTCAGCAGCTTTACCGTGCCGCCGCAAAAGCCGTGGAAATGACCCGCCAGCAGCGTTACCTGGCGGCAACCACCCAGTCCGCCGAGCAAATCGGCAAGGTCCAGCTTCGAATGCTGCAAAACAAGCATCTGGGAATCTGGCAAAAGATCCGCGTGGTGCACCATCCCCACCACCAGGCGGGAGGCGACTTCTTCAATGTCTTTCAACTGGATCATGACCGGCACCTGATCCTGCTTGGCGACATTTCCGGCCATGACCTTTCCGCCGCCTTTGTCGCGGCGTATTTCCAGGGAATGGCGCGGGGCATGATTGAAAACGACCAGCAGATCGATCATCTGCTGGCCCTCTTTAACCGCCTGCTTTATGAGGAATGGCAGCAAAACGCGGTTTCCAGCCACCTGTCCCAAAAGGTTTTTGTTTCCCTTACCCTCGCCTGTGTGCTGGTCGATTTCAAAAAATCATCCGTCACGCTCATCAACAACGGCCTGCCGTTTCCAACCCACACGGACATTTCCGCGGGAAAAAGCGACCGGCTGAGTTCCGACGCCCCATTGGGCTGGTTCCCGCAATTTGACCAAAACGCCCTTCAACTTCCCATCCGCAACCCCAGTCATCTCTATCTCTGGACCGATGGCCTTGACGACCTTGCCAACCGTCTGCGGGTGGATCCCCTGGCGGCGGCTTTTTTTCTTCTCACCCGGCACGAGAATGAACGTCTCAATCTGTTTGAACATGCGGAAGACGACATTCTGCTGGCCCGTCTGGATCTTGCCGAAGGCAGGGCCGGTTCCGGCGTTTTCCATCCCATTCTGCACGAACGGCACCATGGCGATCAGGCGTGTCAGATTGACACGTTTGAGAACCGCTGGCAACGTTCACTGTCCCTTGTTTTCAACCCCAAACACCCTCAAATACCCCGGATCACTCTCGCCATGCGCGAGGCGGTCCTCAATGCGCTCATCCACGGATGTAAAAAAAACGCCAGCCGGAGTTGCGAGGTGCAGGCTGCATGGCAGGCCGACAACCAGATGCTCCGGATAACCGTCCGCAATCCGGAACCCGGCTTTGATTTCAACGCACAGCTGGCCCGCGAGGAATCCGAGTCCCTTCCTCTCGCCGAAAAACACTTCGGTCTCGCTTTCATCAAAAATCTTTCAAGCAAAGTCCGATTTGAAAACGAGGAGCCGGCCATCGTCATGGATTTTCAACTGCCCCTCGCAACCCAACCTGCCTCAACCCCAAAAACCGGAGCTCCACTCCCATGATCTCAACATCACTCGAAGGAAAAAAATTGGCTGTCACCATCAACGAGGACGTCATCAGCACCAGCGTTGACCGTCTTCATGGCGAAATCCTTGAACAGATGAACAACAACAAGGCATGGGACGAACTGCATGTTGACCTGACCAAAACCGGACGCGTTGACTCCATGGGGATCAACATGCTGGTCATGATCCTCAGCGAGACCAAACGCCGCGGCGCAATCATGAGCGCCGCCGTTCTGGAAGGCATGGTTTACGACGCCCTGCTCTTTACCCGCTTGGACCGGCAAATCAAGCTAACCGTCAAACGCTGATCCATGTCCGGCAAAAATCCCATGCCGCGCCGGGTGGCGCTTGTTTTTTTTGGCGTTTTTGCCGCCGCCCTGGCAATCCTGGAGTTGCCACACATCCTCCCCCGCGCACACGGGGAACTTCCGGCCCGTCTGATCCTGCCGCTGGCGATCGCCATGGCCACGACGGCAATTTTCCTTTTTAAATTCCGGCGGGCTCAAAACACCGGACCGGAACACGAAAAAAATGATTTCCCGGAAACAGCCATCGAGTCCGCCGATCAAAACGCCCTGCGCAAAGAACGGGACTTCATTCAAAGCATTTTCGACACCTCCCAGGCATTCATCCTGGTCCAGGACAACACCGGATGCATTTTGCGGGTCAATCCCCACTTCGAGGAGATCTCCGGCTACCGGGCTGATGAATTGAAGGGAAACAACTGGCTGGACATCCTGTTGCCGGCCGCCGAGCGAAAACGCGCAAAGGTCATTTTTGAACAAGTCAAAAATTCCGCAGCCAACGGAGGAACCCAACCCATTGTCACCAAACAAGGCCAAACCCTCATGGTCGAATGGTTCAGCCGCCCGCTCAAGAGCGCCGGCGGAGAATCCATCGGGATTCTGAGCATCGGCTACGATGTCACCCAGCGCCTGCGGATCGACAAACAGCTGTGGGAAAGCAAGGAACGGCTTCAACTCGTCATCGACGGTTCCACAGACGGTTTCTGGGACTACGACATCCCCCACGGACATATCACCCATAGCAAACGTTACGCCTCATTCCTGGGTTATGACGCCACGGAAGCCCCCCCCACCCGGCAGGGATGGGAAAATCTCATCCATCCGGAAGACAAGGGCAGGGTGATCCAGGAACTGCAGGATCACCTGGATGGCAAAAAAAACATTTTTTCCGCAGAGTACCGGCTGCGCCACAAATCCGGCGAATATCGATGGGTGCTGTCCCGCGGCCAGGTGATGGCCCGCGATCCGGAGGGCCGCCCCCTGCGCGCCTGCGGCACCCATCTCGACATCACCCACCAAAAGCTCGCCCAGGAAGCCCTTTTTCACCTGGCATCATTCATCGAACAAAACCCCCACCCCATCATTGAAATCGACCTGCTGGGACACATTCATTACCTGAATGAAGCCGCCATCGAACTCCTGCCCAACATCAAGGAATTGGGATTCAAACACCCGTGGTTGCAGGATATCAAAACGTTTGAAGGATTTGAACTGGGGAAAAACCGCACTCTTTTCCGGTCCATTATTCACGAAAACCGGTATTATTCGCAAATCCTGATCTATGCCGAACACCTGGGGCGCATTCGAATGTACGGCTACGATATCACCGACCAGAAACGCGCCGAACAGGCCCTGCTTGAAAGCGAAAGACGGTTCCGGGTCATTTTCGACCGCGCCTGCGTTGGCATGCTCCTTCTGAACGATGCCGGACAATTGTTCGAGGCCAATCCGGCCATCGAACAACTGCTTGGTTACACCGCCACGGAACTCCAAACCATGGTCATGGCCGACATCCTGCATACCAAGGACCGTTTGTCATGGTCTCAATCCAGCCTCCAGCTTTTTGCGGGAAAAATGGACCATTGCCAGTCGGAATTGAGGCTGATCCGCCGGGACAACCAGCCTGTCTGGAGCCATATCACCGCCACGCTCATCCGCAAGTCCAGCGGCAAACCGTGGTTCTGCGTGGCGATGGTGGAGAATGTCACCCAGCGCCGGCAGGCCGAACAGGCGCTGCTGGCAGCCAATCAATTCAACGAGGAAATCTTCTCCAACGCCGGGGAAGGCATCATCGTTTACGATCATGACCTGCGCTATGTGTTATGGAACCGCTTCATGGAAAAGCTGTCGGGAATAGGTTTCCACGAAGTGCTTGGGAAAAAAGCCGCCGACCTTTTTCCCCATATTTACGGACAAGGCATTGTCCCCATGCTGAAAAAAGCAATGCAAGGAGAAACAGTTCACACCCCGGACATCGAATTTTCGATCCCTCAAACCCGGCACCGGGGCTGGGTTTCCTGCACCTACACACCCCATCGGGATATTTCCGGAACCATTGTCGGTGTCATCGGCCTGGTGCGGGATATCGGCGCCCGCAAAAAGGCGGAAACCGCCATTCTCGAAAGCGAGAAACGCTTCCGACAGCTGGCGGACAACATCCGGGATGTTTTCTGGATCATTTCGGCGGATTCCCAAAAAATCATCTATGCCAGCCGGGCCTATGAAAAAATATGGGGCCGCTCCTGCCGCGAACTCCAACAACATTCCGTCCAATGGATCGCGCATGTCCTCCCCGAGGACCGCATGGACCTGGCCGCCGCCCTGAACCAGGCCGCCCGGGGCGAAGAATTCACCCTGGAATACCGCATCACCCACGCCGACGGAACGCTCCGATGGATCCGCGACTCGGGATTTCCCGTGCGCGGCAACGACGGCGGAGTGTACCGGATCGCCGGCATTGCGTCCGACATCACCGAACAAAAACGCCTCCAGAATGAAATCCTTCAAATCAGCGAAAGGGAACAAAAACGCATCGGACAGGATATTCACGACAGCCTCCTGCAAAATCTTGTGGGTATCGCCTTCATGAGCGAAGTCCTGGGCCGCAAGATGGGCGCAAAACAACTCCCTGAAGCAGCGGAAATCACACGTATCACAGGGCTGGTCAATCAGGCACTGACCGAGGCCAGAGGCATCGCCCGGGGGCTGTGCCCGGTCGAACTCGAGGAAAACGGCCTGATGTCGGCTTTGCAGGAATTGTCTGTCGCCACGGCCAATCTTTATGGCATCACCTGCCGGTTTTTCTGCGAAGAACCGCTTCTGATCCGGGATAATGCCAAGGCCATTCACCTCTACCGCATCGCACAGGAGGCCATCAACAACGCCATCAAACACGGCCAGGCCAGCCGCATCGATATATTCCTCGAGATCCAGGAAAAGCGCGTCTCCCTCCGCATCAGCGACAACGGTCGTGGCATTCCCGCCCAGCCCCTGCGGGGACAGGGCATGGGGCTTCGATCCATGAGCTATCGCGCAAAAATGATCGGCGGAACGCTCGATGCCTCCCTCCTTCCCGGCGGCGGAACCAAGGTCGAATGCCTTTTCCCCCACGACAACACCCCATGATCCCCATCGGGGATTCCCTTATACGCCAAACAGACCACTCCCCGATTGCTCCCATATCCAGGCTGGAATAGTTTATGGATATGGCTATAAATGAGGACATGCGAGCCAGCAAACAAACCGCCGCCTCAACCAAACGCCGCGTCCTGCTTGTCGATGATCACCCCATCGTCCGCCATGGCATCGGCCAGTTGATCAACCAGGAATCGGATTTGATGGTTTGCGGTGAGGCTGAGGACACCCAACAGGCCATGTCCGCCATCCAAAATCTGCGACCGGACATCGTGATTGTGGATATTTCGTTGAAACGGGGCAGCGGCATTGATCTGGTGAAAAATGTCCGCGACAATTACGAAAACCTGCCCACTCTGGTCGTCTCCATGCATGACGAATCGCTTTATGCCGAGCGGGTTTTGCGCGCCGGCGCTCGCGGCTATCTCACCAAGCAGGAAGCCATCGAGAAAGTATTGACCGCCATCCGCCGGGTGCTCAAAGGCGAAATCTATCTGAGCGACCGGATGACCGGCAAAATGCTCTTCAAAATCACCAACGGGCGCGCCCACCTGGCCGATTCCCCCATCGAACACCTCAGCGATCGCGAATTGGAGGTCTTTCGCCTCATCGGTTCCGGACGGGGAACCCGCCAGATCGCCGGGGAACTTCATTTGAGCATCAAGACCGTGGAAACCTACCGCGAACACATCAAGGACAAACTGCATCTCAAGGACGCATCGGAACTGGTCCAGCATGCCGTCCAGTGGGTTCAGTGCCATGTCAGCTGAACACTCCGTCTTTTCCCTTTCATCTTTCATCTTTTTTCACCCCTCTTATCAGGGAATCCCCGAGAACCCTGTAGGGGTTTCGCGGAGTAAAAAATAAGGGGAATCCACCGATTGCGGCTCCCTCGCATTCCGGTATGATGTTGTAAGTGAAGGAAGACATCATGACAGCTGCAGCAGAAACAGTGGACTTGCGTCCAAAAATCGTAACAGGCAAATATCTCATCTTTTCAATTGGTCAAAGAAGCTACGGCATTTGTCTGCAAAAAGTGAGGGAAATCATCCGCCAACAGGAAATAACCCCCATTCCACAAATGCCCGAATTCATCCTGGGGGTTATCAACTTGCGCGGCAAGATGCTGCCCGTCATGGACTTGCGACGACGCCTCGGCTGCATGGACAACAAGAAAACCGAAAGCACCTGCATCATCATCGCCAAGCTGAAATCTTCATCTGCCGAAACATTTGAGATGGGGTTTATCGTGGACGCCGCACAGGAAGTGGTTTTTATCTCACGCAACGACTTGGATGACGCGCCTGGCTTCAATTCCGATGTGGATTCAAAGGCCATGCTGGCAGTCGCCACAATAAAAGGAGTTCCCAAAACCCTCTTGGACATCGAAACACTGGTGGAACCCCAAGTCAAACAACTTTTTAATCCTGAACAAGCAGCAAAAAGTTGATTTGAAATAAAAATCATGTACATTCTGGCTTATCGGGATCATGGCAAATGCTTTATCAATTCAAACTGGCATCATGATGATTTTTGTAAACCGGGAAGGACAGCAGTTCGGCCCTTACACAAAAGAAGACTGCCTCTCCTATCTGGCAGACGGGCAGCTTTTTAATCATGACCTGGCATGGCATGAAGGATTGTCAACCTGGCAGCCGCTTCATGCGCTGCTCGGCACAAAAGTATGCCAGTCGTCAACCGCCACCTCCGGAGAAAAACGGGCTCTTACATTTGAATACGCCGATAAAAAAAGCACGGTTCAAGTGGATATCCATCGAACTGCCGCCCGCTCTCCCTCCGACTCGGGAATCGCCCGTCTCACCGCCTGATCCACGGTTCAAAACTGCCCGAAATGGCCGGCCGGGGATGGACATATCCCAAGCCTCAGAGTTTTGAACCATGAACAAACCCGCCCATCCCCACGCATCCTTTGCCGGCCTCACCCGTGCCGGCAGTTCGAGGGATTGGACAGGTTCATTCTCGTTCCCCCACCATCTGGTTGAGCCTTTTGAACATCATTCCGATACCAGCACCATTCTCAAGGCTCTTTTCGACTCGATTCATCTTGTCATCCCCTTTGAAAGCGGCGCCGTATATCTGTTGGACCACCAAAGCAAATCCTGCGTCCTTCGGCATGACCGGAATCTCACCAGCGAACAAGACAGTTTCGTCCAGGCAGCCCTTCAGCACGGCCTGATCAAAAACATTCTGTCAGAACGCCATGCCGTCTCTTTCTCGGAAGCATTGGAACGGGCCATCCCCAACCCCCTGACCCTGGTCATCCCTCTGCTTTCCTTCCAGAATCCGGTGGGGTTCGTGATTTTGTGGGCTCAAAAACAGACTCCGCCGCAAATCACCCGCCACCTTAAAACGCTCCTGCATTTGGGCAGACAGGCGGCCAAGGCGATCGAAAACCAGTTTCTGATCGATCGTCTTCAGAAGGCGGGCAACGAAGTCCACACGCTGCAAAATCAACTGGTTTCCGCCGGACGTCTGACCGAGATCGGCCTGATGGCCAGCTCAGTCGCCCACGAAATCCGCAACCCCCTTCAGGTCATCCTGGCCAGCGCCCAGATTCTTTCGTTGGAACCGCGGGACGAAAAAGCCTCTCACTCCCTGCGTCAGATCGAAAAGGAAGCCACCCGGATTTGCGACATCATCGGCAATATCCTGCGATATTCCCGCAGCCGCCGGCAGCCGGCGCGGCAGCATGCGCCCGTCAAAATCGAGGCGGTCATCGAGGACGCCCTCCGAATGTTGTCCGGCAAAATCCACCGGCAGGCCATCCATGTGGAACGCCAATTTGACTCCGAATCCCCCGCACTGCCCCTCGACCCGGTTCAAATCGAACAGGTTTTCGTCAATCTGTTCGAAAACGCCATCCACGCCATGAAGGGCGGCGGCACATTGTCCGTCCGGACCGAAACACAAAAACATGCGGTTAAAATTCATATCGCCGATACGGGCCACGGCATTCCCGATGGATTAAAACTGGAACTCTTCAAGCCCTTCTTCACCACCAAACCCGAAGGGGAAGGCACCGGCCTGGGCCTTTTCATCAGCCAGGAAATCGTCAAACGCAACGGCGGAAGCATCCAGTTTGAGAGCTCGTCCGGCAGGGGAACGGTCTTCACCCTGTCTTTTTCCCATAAAATCCATGCGCGTTCTGATCGTTGATCGCAATCTCCGGGACACTGCGATCTTGCCTGTCCAGCTTTCTTGGCGTACCAAACGATGATGCGTTTTCCCCCTGCCTCCGCCTCCCCGCCTTCTCCGCGTCTCTCGGACGATTTGCAAGGCATCCTGGCCGGGGAAAAACGGACCCGGGTTCCCCTGGCTCGAATCCTCCGGGCCATTCGCGGACGGGGTTTTCTGCTTTTCATGGTCTTTCTTTCGCTGCCGTTCATCATCCCGGTTCCCCTGCCCGGAATCTCCACCCCGGTCGGCATCCTTTTCATGATCTTTGGCCTGCGTCTGGCTTTTGGAAGGCGTCCGTTCTGGACCCGCTGGCTTTTGCGGAAACGCATCGCCCTCCCCACCCTGCAAAAACTCATCAACCGCTCAAGCCGCTTCGTCCGTTGGTTTGAAAAATTCTTGCGTCCCCGGATGCAATTTCTTCAACATGGGATGCTGTTCCGTGGCATCAACGGAACGGTCATTTTCTTCTGCGGTCTTGCGCTCAGCCTTCCCATTCCCATCCCGGCCTCCAACTTTCTGCCTGGCATGGCCATGATTCTCCTCTGCGCCGGCATGATGGAAAAAGACGGGCTTTTCATTCTGTGCGGATACTTTTTCGCCGGCATCTCATGGATATATCTCATCATCCTGGCCCTGCTGGGAAAAATCGGCTTCGAGCAGCTATTGCGCTTTTGGGGTTGAAAAGCTAGGATGCGACACACGTGGAAACCGAAATCGTCAAACCTCTTTTGATCAGCGCCTGTCTGGGAGCTCTCTCATTGGCATGGAACGGCAACCCTCCCACCCGCCAAAGCCCATGAAAAAAACAAAAAATCCCCCCGCGACGAAAAAAAACTCCGGAAAACCCCATGGCGCCGGATCGATCAGCCTGCGCGAAGCCCACCGGGACAAAACGGACGCCCTGGCCCATTTTTCCGGATGTGTGGCGCACGATTTCAACAACCTTCTCGCCGTGATTCGCGGCTATTGCACCCTGGCCCTTCAAAAAATGAATGCGGACAATCCGGTCCGTCCGCGTCTTGAAGCCATCCACGCTGTCTCCAACGAAGCGCTCGATCTGGTCAGCCAGTTGCTCGCGATCGGCCGCCGCCGTCCCCTGCAACCCCAAACCTTTGATCTTCACCTCCACCTGAACCGCTGCCGGGAGATGATGGGACAGCTTCTTGGCGACAAAAAACACCTCACCCTCTGCCTGGGCGCAAAAGAACTCCTGGTTGAAATGGACCGCCACCAGTTGGATCAAATTCTCGTCAACCTGGTCCTGAATGCCCGCGATGCCCTTTCCGAAGACGGCGCCCTCACCCTGCGCACCGGCATCTGCCACCACCAGCCATCCACCGGCGCCGAACTGCTGGAACTGGCGCCCGGCCAATACGCAGTGCTGACCCTTGCCGACACCGGTTCCGGCATGTCGCCGGAAACCCTCAAGCAAGCCTTCGATCCCTTCTTCACCACCAAGCCGCGCGGCAAGGGGATCGGACTTGGACTCTCCACCGCCTTGGGACTGGTGCGACAGAGCGGCGGAGACATCACCCTGTCCAGCCAGCACGGCAAGGGAACCACCGTCACCCTCTATCTGCCCATCGGTTCGGAAGAACCCGCAGCCTCCGATTCCGGAAAAAAAAGCTCCAAAAAAACACATTCTTCACAATTGATCCTGGTCGCCGAAAACCGCGAAAGCCTCCGCAAATTGATTGCCGATGCCCTGATCGACCAGGGATTCCAGGTTTTGGAGGCCGGCGACGGCGAACAGGCCCTGCAACTTTGCGAACGGCATTCCGGCAAAATCGGGCTGGTGTTCACCGACATCGTGATGCCCAACCTCGGCGGGCTGGAATTGACCGAACGTCTGGCCAATGTCGCCCCCAAAGTCCCGGTCCTCTACACCTCCGGCTACTCGCTGGATCCGCGTTTCATGAAACGGGTGGTTCAGCACCAGGTCAATTTCATCCCCAAACCCTACGACGTGGCGCAGGTCGTCGAGGAAATCCGCCGCATCCTGGGGCATTGATCCGCCGCAAAGAAAGTGGCAGCGGTGTCTCGCCGCTGGTCTTCAAATCAGAGCCGTTCCGGCTCTGCCACTTTTTCAAAACTGCATCTACGGCAACATGATCTGATGGAGATACGTCCATGCGCGGATGCGGGAATCGACCAACCAGCTGTTTCGAGCTCCGGACTTCGATATTCGGATGTTTTGGGGATTCGCATCTTGTATTCTCCCCCAATCTTTGCTTCAACACGCATCAATGAAACGCGTGGCACTTCTCGGTTCGACAGGCTCCATTGGACAAAGCACTCTCAAGGTGGTGGAGGATCTTCCCGGCCGGCTCAAGCTGGCCGGTTTGGCGGCCGGCAGCAACGCCGTGGAACTGGCAAAGCAAATCAACCTCCACAAACCCTCCGCAGCCTGCATTTTCGACCCGGCCAAACTGCCCGAGTTGAAAAAACTGGTGAAAACCCCCACCCGGCTGCTCTCCGGTCCCGAGGGGCTGATCGAACTGGCCACCATGGCCGAGGCGGATGTGGTGCTCATCGCCATCGTGGGCACCGCCGGTCTGCATCCCGCGCTGGCGGCCATCGAAGCCGGCAAACACATCGCCGTCGCCTCCAAGGAAATCCTGGTCATGGCCGGCGAAATCGTCATGGACGCCGCCAAACGCCGCAACGTGCGCATCCTGCCCGTTGACAGCGAACACAACGCCATCTGGCAGTGCATCGAGGGATCCCCCAATCACGAGGTGCGCAACCTCTGGCTCACCGCCTCGGGCGGCCCCTTCCGCAACACTCCCGCCGAAGATTTCGACAAAATCACCGTCAAGGACGCCCTGAAACATCCCACTTGGAACATGGGCGCCAAAATCACCATCGACTCCGCCAGCCTCATGAACAAGGGGCTGGAAATGATCGAAGCGCGATGGCTCTTCCATATCGAAATGCAGCGCGTCAAGGTCATCATCCATCCCCAAAGCGTGGTGCATTCCATGGTGGAATTCGTGGACGGCTCGCTCCTGGCCCAGTTGTGCGAACCCAACATGCGCCTGCCCATCCAGTTCGCCCTTACCTACCCGGAACGCCTCAATAACACCCTGCCCCACGCGGATTTCAATAAAATCCGCAAACTCGAATTCGAACTGCCCGACGAGGAGCGCTTCCCCGCCATCCGACTGGCCCGCGAAGCCGGCATCCGGGGCGGCACAACCCCCGCGGTCTTCAACGCCGCAAACGAGGTGGCCGTGGACCGCTTTGTGAAAGGCCGGATCAGTTTCCCAAAAATCTGGGGGCTGGTCGAACAAGTGCTGAACAAACACCAGACCATCGAACACCCCTCCCTCGACACCATCCTCCAGACCGACCAATGGGCCCGCGAGGAGGCCGCAAAAATAAATTAAGCCGCGCTCCCGCCACGGCGGGACGGCAGCTTGACGCCCGATCCGCCTTCGCTCTGCGAGCTACGGCGAGACAAGTGCTCGATGCTCGACTCACCCCTCCTTGACAAGGAGGAGTTGGGGAGGTCCGCCTCTTGCATAAAAATCCTGTGAATCCTGTCAAAAAATCCCTCACCCAACAAAGGAGCGCACCATGCCCTACATCATGATCCAAACCAACGCAAAGATTGACGCCGTCCGAAGCCAGGAAATCGCCAGCCAGATTTCCTCATTTGCCGCCAAACAACTTTCAAAGCCCGAGTCGGTGGTCATGACCGCCATTGAAGCCAACACCGCCATGACCTTTGGCGGAAGCGCCGCCCCAGCCGCCTATGTCGAGGTGAAAAGCATCGGTTTCCCGGCCGCCAAGGCCGCCGAACACAGCGCAGCCTTCTGCGGTTTCCTGGAAAAAGAACTGGGACTGCCCAAAAACCGCGTCTTCATCGAATTCACCGACATCAAAGGCGCCCTCTGGGGATACAACGGCGGCACGTGCTGATCCCGGGGTTAAGCCGCGCCCAAGGCCCGGCAACTGCTCGACGAAACATGCTCGATGCACGACGCACCCCACCTTAATCCTCCCCTTGGCAAGGGGAGGCTCAATTTAAGCCCCTCCTTGACAAGGAGGGGTTGGGGAGGTCCGCCTCTTGCATAAAAATCCTGTCAATCCTGTTAATCCTGTCAAAAAATCTTTTTGCCATGGTGCTTTCGTGCCAACTTTGAAATTCCTAAACATTAAATCTGATCCTGTCCATCGATGTGAATTTCATAAACAAATGCCTGAACTGACCCCATCCGAAAACTGGCTGTATCTTGAACACGGCGCGGCCCCGGCAGCATGGAACATGGCCTGCGACCAATGGTTCCTGACCAACGCGAAATCCTTCGGCAAACCCATCCTCCGCACCTACCGGTGGGACTGCCCCAGCCTCTCCATCGGTTATTTCCAAGCCTGGCCGGGGGAACTGGCCTCCCGCTGCGCCGTGGTCCGCCGCCCCACCGGCGGCGCCATGGTTTATCACGGACAAGACCTGACCTTCACCGTCGTGCTCCCCCCCCGTCATCCCTGGCGGCAATTGCCCACCCTCCAACGTTACCAGCAAATCCACCAACGCATCGCCCTGCTTTTCAAGAATCGGGGAGACAACGCCCGCCTGTCCAAAACCTGCCAGCCAGCCAAAAATCCGCTGCCCCCCGCCCCCATTGAGGCCTGCTTCGCCAAAAGCTCCCGCTACGACGTCACCCTCCACGGCCTGAAAGTGGCCGGCGGCGCGCAACGGGTCACCAAGGACGGACTCCTGCACCAGGGAAGCATCCTCGCCGAAGGACAACCGCCCGTCACCCCCGCCGAATTCCTCCGCACATGGGAAACCACTGGCATCCGCTTTGCCCCCATCTCGCTGACCCCCTCCCAACTCGCCGCCATCCAAAATCTGGCCTCAACCCGGTTCAGTTCCAGGGAATGGAACGAGAGGATTGCGTGACCATTATTCCGCCGTCACGCGGCCCAGGCGGGAAAAAAGCCGTTTCCGGATTCCCTCCAGGTACAACTCATCCTGCACCTTGCTGCCCGAGCGGCGGGTCACATGAAGTTCGCCGCCAAACCGTCCCTTGGTCGTGCGAAACAACCCGGTCACCACATCCAATCCGGCGGTTGTCACTTCATCGGCCACATGATAGAGGAGCCCCTGCCGGTCCGGAATCTCCACATGCAAGATGTTGTGATGCGCGGAATCCCGGTTGTTCCAAGCCATGTAGGTTTCCTTTGGCGTCCGCTGTCCCGGCGCCCTTGCGCCCGGTTCCTTCCCCTTCTGGGATTCAAAGGAAAAGGTTTCCTTTCCATTCAAGGCCCGGGTCAGCAGCCGTGTCATTTCCCTGAGCGCGGGCTCGACCGCGCCTTTTGCGCGTTCGCTGCGATTGACGCAAAACACGTCCAGCGCCAGATCGTCGCTGCGGGTATAAACAAAGGCCTTGCAGACATTCAACTCCACGGCGGCCATGGCGCCGGAAATGGCGGCAAACAGCCCGGCGCAATCCCACGCGCAAACCGCCACCCGGAAGCAGGATCGCTCGTCACGACGCTGCCAGTCCACCACCGGGGAGATTCCCTCGCCGGCCTCTCCAGACAAATGCTCAAAAAAACGGTGCATCACCGCCAGATGCCATCGCACCTCAACCGTATTGACATTGCGCCAATAATCCAGGGGCATCTTGGCAAAATGCGCCTCCGCCTCGTCCCTGGAAACCCCTTTTGGCATGGACCGCGCCAGGGATTTCCACAAAACCGCCCGCTGTCCGGCCAGAAACCGCCGGCTTGGCGAAGACGCGCCACCCCCTTCATTTCCTCCAAAAGGGCAAACCGTCCCCGCGCACCGGCCCGACTGACATAACGCCCGTTTCCGGCCGCCACCACCACCGCCTTGTTTGATTGCGGAACCCACAGTCCTCCCTTCTATCGTCATCATCGCCAAAATACAACTATTTTTATCACCCAATGTAACTTATCCGCGCCAATTCTCATCCCCCCCTTCGACCTTCAGCCTGTTCTTATAATTGTTTCACCACTCGCGCGGGATTGCCCGCCACAACCACATTGGCCGGCACATCCTGGGCCACCACGGCGCCCGCCCCGACCACCGAATTCTCACCGATGGTGACACCCTTCAAAATGATCGCCCCCATGCCGATCCACACATTGTCCGCGATCCGCACCGGCTTGGTGGGAATGGGCGGCCGCGGCTCGGTCGCCAGATAGGGATTCAGCACCAGGCAATCCCGCTTGCGCTGCTCCGGATCCAACGGATGAAAATCCGAATCCGCAATGCCCACGTTCCATGAGATGAGACAATAATTGCCAATCACGACCTCCTCCTCGCACATGATCACCGCGCCATTGCACAAGGTGTGGTCCCCGACCACGCAACGCCCCTGCCCTTTCACCGCAAAGGAACAGCCGGAATACACGGAACAATACTTCCCGAATTTCACCGCCGGATTGCGGGTCGATTTGCAAAACCGGAACACCGCCGCGGTTTCCAGATAAAACCCGTCCTCAAACTCGACATTGGGAGGGACCTCCCCATTGTACCAGTCGTATTCAACCCTCCGGTTGATGACATTCGTGGGCATGCCTCACCAAAGCATCCCAACCCGGCCTGTTGCAACCAAAATCACCCTTCACCCCAAAACCCCCTCAAAAACCTCCGCCAGCATTGCGCCCGTCTTCTCCGCCGCCCTGGCCACGCCCGGACTCACCTTCCGCCCATAATTCATCTGCCGGGGCTGGATGCCCACCACCATCGCCTCAAAAGCCTGGTCCTTCAGCATATAATCGATCATGACCGACAACGGCAGTTGATGAGTCGAACAGGACAACCCCTCCATGTCATGGGGACCAAACACCTCCACCCGCCCCCCGCGTTTGCCCATGTCCGCCGCGTCCAGCACCACCAGATGCGTGGGCTGCCACGCGCGAATGGCGCCCGTCAGATTCTCCGGAGCGGTTTCGCCAAGAAAAACTTTCACCTTCCTTTTCCACCGGCATCCGGACGCCCGGCGGCGCTTCTCAACATTTCTTCCCGCCAGCATTCCCGCGGCATCGTCGCCGCGCCACTCCGACCCCACGGCCAGCACCGCCACCCGCGCCGCGTCACGCAACCGGTTTTTCAGGCTCTGCCTCAGGCTTGGCATCGGTAGCGTTCCCGGCGTCTTTCAGGACGATTTTCAATTTCCGCCGGTCCAACTGGGCCAGCTCAAAATCCGTGGTCATCAACAGGGCGTCCTTGGGACAGGAATCCACGCATTGGCCGCAGTAAATGCAGCGGTCCAGATCAATGACCGCCTCGAACTTCTTGTCGCCAATTTTGTTGATGGTGATGGCCTTGGACGGGCAATCGCGCATGCACATCTTGCAGCCGATGCATTTGCCGGGGATGAAATCCAACCGCCCGCGGAAACGCTCGGGCACATAGGGCCGCACATGGGGATACATCTCGGTGGCAGGTTTTTTCGGCGCATGCCGCAAAACTTCCATCAACATTTTTCCGGGTTTTTTCATGACAGCAACGCCCCTTTCACCGCCAGATTGATCAGGAGCTGAACCAGCGAGGCGGGCGCGAGATATTTCCAGCAAAAATCAACCATCTGATCGATGCGCAACCGCGCGAAAAGCGTTCGCAAAATGGAGAGCAGCACCACCACAAACAACACCTTGATCACATACAGCGCGAACGCCACCCCGGCGGGCAATCCAAGGCCAAAGGGCAGGAAAACCGCCGCCAGCAGGGACGCCCCCACCACCATCTCGATGTCAACCGCCATGCGGAACAACGCCAGATACCGGCCGCTGTATTCCGTGAACGATCCGGCGACAATCTCCGTCTCCGCCTCCGGAATGTCGAATGGCACCTTTTCCAGCTTGCCCATGAGCGCCACCAGCGACACGGCAAACCCGATCACATTGAAAATCATGTATCCCGGATGGGCCCGGTAAAATTCCGCCAGTTCGCTGAAATTCCATGTGCTCGCCAGCATGAAAGGCGCCAGCACCCCCATGAACAACGGCACCTCGTAGGCAAACAACTGGGTCAGGCAACGAACCGACCCGATCATCGCATAGAGCGATGTCGAGGACCATCCGCCCAGGAAAAAGGTCAGCGTGGGAATGGTCAGCAGGTAGATGACCACAATCACATCGCCGCTGAACGAAAACAACGCCTTGGCGCTCCACATGGGGATGTAAAGAGCCGCAGCCGCGGCAGCCGCCACAGCCAGCGCCGGCATCAGGCGGAACATCGTCCGGTCCGCTTCCTCGGGAATGATGGTTTCCTTGGAAACCAGCTTGATGAAATCCGCCAATGGCTGGAACCAGGGCGGCCCCACCCGGTGTTGAAGCCGGGCATGGAGCTTGCGATCCACAAACTCGCACACCAAGCCGAACAGGCTCAGGAAAAACACGCCGGGAAACACCAGTATGCCGATCAACGCCGTCACCGCGAGCTCCTTTCCATCATCCGCCCAAACCGCCGGTTCATATCGCCAAAATCAAGCCCCTGTTTGCGATGCCAGGCAATGCCGTAATCCCGCAACGAATTCCACAGTACCGGTTCTTCATTCCTGCGCCGGCTTTTCTTCAGCAACACCGCCCGGTCGGTGCAGGAAAAACACGGATCGATCGCCGCGATCACAATGGTGGTGTCCGCCAGATAATTGTCCTCCAGCATCTTGGCCACCGCCTGCAGATTGGCCAGGGTCGGCGCGCGGATCTTGACCCGCTCCGGCTTGTCGGTGCCATTGCCGCGAACATAATGCACATCCTCCCCGCGGGGCGCCTCGTAACGGCTCAGGGCCTCGCCGGCGGGAATCTTGCGCGGCGCTTTCACCGCAATCGGCCCCTCGGGCATCCCCTTGCACAACTGACGGATGATCCGGTAACTCTCCATCAGTTCCAGCAACCGCACCACCGCCCGTCCGTAAACGTCGCTGTGCTTGTCGGTGATCACTTTGAAATCCAACTCCCCGTAAAGCCCGTACGGATCAGCCTTGCGGGCGTCGCGCTCCAAACCGCAGGCGCGGGCCGTGGGCCCAATGGCTCCCAGCCGCATGGCGTCGTCGTAACAAAGCTTTCCAACATTCGACAATCGGGCGATCAGGGTCGATTCCTCGGTCGCCACTTGGACGTAGTATTTCGTCCTTTCCTCAAACGTATCCATGGCCTTGGTCACCCGTTCGATCTGCCGGGGCGTCACGTCGCGGCGGACTCCGCCGATGGTGTTGATGCCATAGTTGACCCGGTTGCCGGTGAGATCGGCAAGGATATCCATCACCAACTCCCGGTCGCGCCAGGCATACATCAACAGGGTGTCAAATCCCACCTCATGGCCGGCCACTCCCAGCCACAACAGATGGCTGTGGATGCGTTCCAGTTCGGCGATCAGGGTGCGGATGTACAACCCGCGCCGCGGCAATTGCAGCCCGGCAATCTCCTCCACCGCCTGAATGAAAGCCGTGGAATGGGAATGGGAACAGATGCCGCACACGCGCTCGACCAGATACATGGCCTGGATATAGGTGCGCTCCTCGCAGGCTTTTTCAATGCCGCGATGGTTATAGCCCAGACGCAAATCGATCTCGTAAATTTTTTCTCCGTTGAGCGTCAGGCAAAACCTGGCCGGCTCTTTCAGGGCCGGATGCTGGGGGCCGATGGGAATGGTCACCTTGCTCATGATGCCTTCTCCTTGATGGCGGCCTCTCCGCCGCGTTTCCAATCCTTGCGCAGGGGGAACTGGCCATCCGGCCAGTCATCGGGCAACGGATACCGGTTTCCGGGAGGAAGCCCCTCGATCTTCAACCCGAGCAAATCAACCAACTCCCGCTCGTAAATGATTCCGCCGGGGAAAAACGTTCCCACGGATTTCCATGTGGGATTATCCTTCGGCACGACAACCTTTAGATTGCAAACAATGCCCTCAAGCTGGGCCAGATGATAAATCACGCAAAACTGGCTGGTTTCATCCAACCCCGTGATGGTCAGCAGGACGGGAAAATCCATCTGCCGCACAAGATGCGAAAAAATCGCGTCAAAATGTTCGGCGGGCGCGTCAACCCACAGGCGGCGGGGACGCTGCAACTTGATCTTGCCGTCCAGAAAGGCAAACTTTCCGGTCAACTCCTGCTGGATTTTTTCTTCCGTCCACATCATGGGTTCCTCCTGCCTTAAACCGCCGTCCCTTGTTTGACCGGTTCCGCGGCATCGGGCGCGGGAACCGCCCCTTGCGGCGCCGGATCGCCATCCAGACTGCCCAGCAGCTTCACCACCCCGTCAATGATCGCTTCCGGACGCACCGGGCAACCGGGGATGTAAGCCGAAACGGGAATCACCGAATCGATTCCGCCCTCAACGCAATAGCAGCCGTTAAACACCCCGCCCGAACAGGCGCAGGTGCCGGTGGCCACCACAAACTTGGGCTCGGCCATCTGCTCGTAAATGCGAACCAGCCGGTCCTTGATCTGCCGCGTCACAGGCCCGGAACACACCAGCACGTCCGCATGGCGGGGCGTCCCCTTGAGCAGCACGCCGAAACGTTCCACGTCATAGCGCGGAGTCAGCGCGGCAATCACCTCGATGTCGCAGGCATTGCAGGCCCCGGTGTTGAAATGAATGATCCACGGGGATTTGATGCGGGACCAGGTGACGATTTTCTTGATCAATTCCATGCGCGGTTATCTCCGGTAAAGAATCAACAATCCCACGGCTGAAATCAACAGGTACAGCCCCGCCAGCGCGGCCAGTCCCAACCCGCCGTTCGGCGCCGTGGTCACCACCAGGGCGATCACATGCATAATGGTGAAGAAAAAGGCGAAGTGAAAAAACTGTCCGTATTCCGGACGGGCCCGGTGCTGTTTGACGTTTTCGCCGCAGGCGTATGCCTTGGTTGTTCCCGGCGCGACCTTGGCCGGACGCACGGAAAGCCTGGACAACACCAGCGACAACACCCCCGAGGCGGCAAGGATGATCAGGAAGGCAACCGGCGGGCTCAAAAGGAGGGAATCGTCCATGGGGTTTATCCTTTCAATTTCCTCAACTGGGTCACATCCAGCGAATTGTTCCGGCGGTAAACCGCGATGACAATGCCCGCCGCCACGGCCACCACCACCACTTCCAAAACGATCAGGGTGATCGCCAGCGTCTGGGCCAGCGCCACTTTTCCCGTAAGATATCCCGCCGCAATGATGAGCAGGGTCACCCCTTTGGTCAGGATTTCAAGCCCGATCAACACACGGATGAAATTGCGCGACATCACCACGCAATACAGGCCGATCACAAAAAGCAGGATCGCAAAAAAACCGAAAAACGGAACCAGGGAGGAAAATTCGCCGTTCATGATGGATTCTCCTCCTTGAACAGGATCACCACTCCGAAAACCCCCGCCAGCAACATCACCACCTGGCCGAACAAATCCATCTGCCGCGCCTTCCACAAAAGATCGCGAGTCAGGGCCATGACGTCCGCTGATTCCGGCAGGGCTTGACCGCAAGCGGGGAATGTCCAGCATTTCAGGCAGATCACGGTCACCACCGCCAGCAAAACCAAAAGCGGCCAGAACCGCTTGAAGCGGGCCGCATAACGCGCCGCCACTTCCTGGGGTGTGAACGGCTGGACAAGGCTGATGGTGCTGATGAAAATCACCGTGATCAACCCCGCGCAAACCGAAAGCTCAAACACCGCCGCCAAGGGACCGTTCATGCGAAATATCAACAAGGCCAGGGCTGCGCTGGCAATCGCCAGGGCGATCGACCCCTTCAACAACGTCCGGGCCAGAACCGCCCACAACGCCGCGGCAACCATGAAAAGCATTATGATCAGGTTGATCGTCATGATTAAAATTTCTCCATTGGCAGAACAAACGAGCCGAACATCCAGGGAATCAGGACGCCGACTCCCATGGTGATCAGGGTCAGGGCCAGGGTCGGGACAAGAACGTACCAGCCGGCCTCCTTCACCCCTTCCAACCCCTCACGCAACTTGCCGAAAAACACCCGTCGTTGCATGGAAAGGAAATAAGCCAGTGTCAGCAAACTCGCCAGCACAGCCACCGCCGCGTAAACCGGATGTCCCGACTTGTACAGCGCCACAATGATCACCAGTTTGCTCCAGAAACCGGCCAGCGGAGGCACTCCGGCCGTGGACAACAAGGCCACCACCGAGGCAAAACCGGTCACCGGCATGCGCGCGGCCAGGCCGCCCAACTGGTTCATGTCGCGGGTGCCCGCCCGATCCTCCACCGCCGTGGCATTCACAAACAACAACGACTTGAAAACCGCATGGTTGAACAAATGAAAGACCGCGCCCACCACCCCCAGAGCCGTGCCCGTCCCCAAACTCAAAACAATGTACCCAACCTGACTGATGCTTGAATAGGCCAGCATCCTCTTGAAATCCCGCTGTCCCAGCGCCGCCAATGCGCCGGCAACAATTGAAACCGCCCCCGCCAGCAACAACACCGGGCTCATCCCCGTCCCAAACATGCCGTCCTGCATCAGTCGAATCAGGGCGTAAACCCCCGTGGTCTTGGTCACAATGCCGCCCAACAGGATCGACGCCGCGTTCGGCGCCGCCATGTATGCGTCCGGCAGCCAGCCATGAAAAGGAACCGATCCGGCTTTGATCAACAATCCGGCCACAAAAAGTCCCGCCGCCAGCACCGGCAGCCCGGAACCGCCCAAACGCATCTGCTCCGCCACTTTTGCAAAAGAAGTTTCGCCCGTCGCCAGCAACAACAACGCCACCGCCGACAACATCATGGCCGTGGCCACCGCCGACATGATCAGATACTTGAACGCCCCCTCCAGCCCGTCCAACTCCCTGCGCAGGGCGATCAGGATGAACGACGCCACGGACGTGATCTCAATGAAAACGTAAAGTGAGAACAAATCCCTCACCATCACCAATCCGTTCATTCCAACCATGGCCAGAAGAACAAGATTATAGAAATAAAAACGTTCCCGTTTATCCCTGATCGTTCCACGCGCGGCCAGAATGGAGACAAAAGCCACCAAACCAATGGACAAGAGCAGCACCCGGCTCAAACCGTCGATTTGCAAATCGAAAAAGCCCGTTTCCAAAGGCGGCAGGAAAACCATCGTCCACATCTGGTAAATCGAAAAAAACACGCCGCCCAGCATGGCCGCCCAACGCAATCCCAGCGGCAGATTCACCACGACCACCGCGAGCAAGGGCAAAAGAATGAGTTGATTGGGCAGGTTCATGGCTTCTTTCATGCGGATTTCATCACGTACCAGATCAGGATGGCCGCCCCGGCCAGCGCCCACAAAACATAACGGGAACAACTCCCATTATGACTCCACCGGATGATGGCCGACGCTAGGTAGGTCAAACCCGCGGCCAACCCATCCGACAGCCAGCAAATGAACCGGTCCAGATAAAACAGCGCGTAGGAGCCCCCCCTCAACACTTTCATTCCCACCTCGTAAGGATCGAACCAGCGCTTCTCCGCCTTGTCGTAAAACCATCCCAGCACCGGCGCATGATGAATATGCTCCGAGGCGCCGACTCCCACCCCGGTTCGTTTCACGCCATAACGATGATTCAGCGCCGCCAGAACCAGGGCAATCAAGGTGCCCGCCACCAGCATCATCTGGTGCGGAATCGGCCCGTGACAAGTGTGATACTCCACCCCTGCCTTCTCCAAAATCGGATAAATGAATGTCTTGAGCGGCAGTTCGTTCCACGGCCCGAACAACACGCACAACCCGGCGATCACAATCATCGGGATCAACATGGCCGCCGGCGCCTCCTTCACTTTCTTGTTCTCTTCGGCCAGCTTCCCAAAATACACGGCATGTCCCAGTTTGAGGAAGGAAGCCGCCGTGAGGAACGATCCCAAAACCGCCGCCACATAATACAGCACATGCCTCGACAGGGCGCCGTCATAGACCAATTCCTTGGAATAAAAACCGTTGAAGGGGGGAACGCCCGAAATGGACGCCGCCGCCACCGCAAAGCAGATGAAAGTGAGCGGCATTTGCGCCTTCAACCCCCCCAGTTTTTTAAGGTCCGTCGTGCCGGCCTGGCGCTCAACCGAACCGCCCGAGAGGAACAGGCAGGATTTGTACAGGGCATGATTCAGCATGTGAAAAATGCCCCCGATGATGCCCGCGTACACAGCCGTGCCAATGCCCAGGATCATGTATCCCACCTGGGAAATGGCGTGATACGCCAGCAGGCGTTTGTAATCCTTCTGGATCAAAGCCATCATCACGGCAATAAGAATGGTCACCGCCCCCAGGATCATCAGGAAATGGCAGGCCCAGTTGTCCGGCGCGGATGGCAGCTTGAAAATATCCAGGCAAATTCGCGCAAGAAAATAAATCCCCAGCAGCTTTTCCAACGCCGCAGGAACCAGCGCCATGAAAGGCAGCGGCGCATCCTCCGCCGCATCCGGAATCCAGGTGTGAAACGGAATCGCGCCAGCCTTGGAAACGGCGCCCAGCACCAGCAGGATGAAAGCCAGTCCGCCCAAACCGTCCAACGCCACGCCTTGTTGTGTCAACACGTTAAGGCTGAGCGTGCCGCGCAATGATCCCACCAAAGCCATGCCCACCATCATGCAAACATCCGAAATACCCACCAGCACCAGGGCCTTCACCGCCGTCTTCCACGCGTCCTCGCGTCCAATGGCAATCATGCCGAAAAGCGTGACCAGCAAGCTTTCCCAGAAAAACAGCAACATCACCAGGTTGTCCGCAAGCGCCACGCCATTGGTCTGGGCCAGGGAGAAAAGGAAATACGCGTAAAACTGATTGGCATGCCGGTGTTCGCGCATGAACACCGCGCTGTACAGGCTGATCAGCACCCCGAAACCGGCGCCAGCCAAAAGAATGAATCCTCCGAAATGCTGCAGCCGCAAGGTGAAATCCAGACCGAAACCCGCCCATGGCAATGCCACCGCCACACTCTCCCCGCTTTTTTGAAACAGGGCCCAGGCCATGTAACCATTGATGCCGGAGGCCAGAACCAACAGAAACTCGCGCAACCACTTGATCCGGTTGCCCACCACAAGCAGCAACACGCCGCACAACGCGGGATAAACAATGCAATACAGCAGAGGCGAGGAAATCATGGCTGGCCTCCTCCCAGCATCTGTTTCACCGCGGCCTGCGCAAAATCCGATGAAACCCCGATATAAAGCCCGCTCACAATGGACAACAGGGCCAGCAAAGCCACCGAACCAACCATGACGACCGATCCTTCACGCTCCTCGTGCCCCTTGGACTCGCCCATGAACACCATCACGAAAACCCGCGCCAGATAGATGATGGTCATGAATGCCCCAACCACAAAGATCAGCGTGATCCACAACGGGCTGCTCTTGGCCGCGCCGGCGATCACCATGTATTTGCTGAAAAATCCGCCAAAAGGCGGGATCCCCATCACGGAAAAGGCGCAGATCAGGAAGGAAACCGCCGTCACCGGCATGGTCCGCACCAGCCCGCCCAGGCGCGTAATATCCTTGGTGTGGGTGTTCTGCTCCACAATGCCGGCGCACAGGAACAAGCCGCCTTTGGCAAAACCGTGCATCAGGATGTAAAGCAACCCTCCTGCGATGGCCATCTCGCTGGCGCGGCCGATGGCCAGGCCCAGAAAGATGAAACCGATCTGGCTGATGGTGGAAAAGGCGATGATTCTTTTCAGATCCGTCTCGATCATGGCCGCGCCGGCGGCCAGGATCGCGCTTGCGCCCGCCACGGCCGGCACCACCACATTCCACATGGGATCGATCGCAAAAGTCACAATCAACAGGCGCGCGTAAACATACACGCCGATCTTGACCAGCACTGCGGCATGCAGCAACGCCGTCACTGGCGAGGGCGCCACGCCCGCGTCCGGCAACCATGTCTGCAACGGCAGGGTGGCGGATTTGGAAAGCAACCCCGCCAGAATCAACACCACAGCCAGATTGGGAATGCACTCGCTGCTGAATCGTTCCCGCAACTGGATCATGTCGAAAGTCCCCGCCTTGTCAAAAATCATGATGAAACCCAGCAACATGAGCACGGCGCCGAAAAAGGTCATCATGAACGCCTTGTCCGCCCGCACCACCTGTTGGGGTTCCCGGAAAAAGCCGATCAACCGCCAGCTGGTCAGGGCGGTGATTTCCCAAAAAACATAGAGAAGAATCAGGTTCGCCGAGAAAACCAGCCCCATCATGCTCCCCAGGAACAACACCACCAGAAAATAGTACTCATTCTGGTTGTCGTAATGGCTGATGTATCCCCACGAATAAAAAACAATGATCGCCCCCACCAGCGAGGAAACCGTCGCCATGAACACCGCCAGGCAATCCGCATGGAAAAGACGCGATCCAAACCCCGTCTCCATCGCCACCGTCACCACAGTGCCGGCCATGACCGTACGATACAGCGCCAGGGAACAAACAAGGGAAACCAAAACGCCAGCCAATGCCAGCAGGTTGCGCAGACGGGGCGAAACCTTGCCCACAACCGGCAGCGCAAAGGCGCCGATGACCGGTGTCCAAATCAACAAATTTAAAATGGTTTCGTTTTGCACAATCAATTTCGCCATGCCGCCAACTGCCCTCCAAAAAAACTCCCGCCCGGACAATCAGCAACAAATGCCGCTAAAAATGAAGCCCCTTAGGTCGCATGACAATCGGTCATTTGTCAAGCGCTTTGAGTTTTTTCCAAAAGTTTTTTTCCGGCGCAGCCTCCAATCCCCTCCCATCCAGCGCCTCCACAGCCATTCCCGCCTCATCCGCAGCCCGCAAAAGCTCGTCTTTTTCCAGCAACAACGTGCGTCCCGCCTCGATCGCCAGGGCCTTGATCCCGGCTTTTTTGAGCGTTTCTATGGTTTCGCATCCGATGCAGGGAATGTCGAACCGCATGTCCTGCCCTTCCTTGGTCAGCTTGACCGCCACGGCATCCCCCTGCCCGAGTTGTCCTCCCCTCAACAGGGCCGCGTCGGTTCCCTCAAACGCCTCCACCGCCAGAACCGTTCCCCGCTTGACCACCACCGTCTGGCCGATGTCGAGGGCGGCGACCGCCTTGCCGATGTTAAAACCGAAAACCATGTCCTCGCGTTCCTCTGTGGACGGCTTGCGTTGGGTCAGGACTCCGGCGCCCGGAACAATCCGCGAAAGGAATTGGGCATGGGGGGCCAACACCAAGCCGTCCCTGGCCAGTTCCTCCCCGACCGCCCCGAAAATCGTTTCCGCGTTCCGCCGCTTGAGCCGGGCCAGGAGGCCCATCATGCGAAAATCCAGCCGAAGGTTCGCGAAGAGGTTTTTCGGCGCGAGTTGGCCCACCATCACCACTTCGCGGACGCCCCATTTTTTAAAGGTGTCGATGAGCTTCTGCAACTGCCCCACCTTCAGCCACACCATTTCATCCACCAACCCGCCCAGGGCGGGGTCGGTTTCACCCTCGAACGCCACCGCCACAAGGCGCTGGATGCCCGCCGCCCGCGCCTCGCGCGCGAAAACCAGGGGAAACCTGCGGTTGCCCGCGATCATCCCCAACATCCGGATTGAATCGGCCATATCCCGGCTAAATAAGCCCCCAAAAGGCAAGGAATCAACTTCCAAATGGAAACCGCGGGATTAGCATCGAAATCATGGATGGCAACCCTTTGCGCGTTCAATGAGGCGGGCGCGCGTCATGCGTTCGCGCAGGCCGCCTTCTTTCACAAAGGCTTCCTCGAGCCGGCGGAGATGCCGGTCAAGCAGATAATTGGTTTGGTGGATCAGGCAAATGAGAATATTGGCCACGACTTTGGAGGAGCGGGTTTCGATATAGGTCCTGTAAGACTCATAGGATGCATCTTTTCGCGCCCCCAGTTTTCGCACAAAGAGGGCTTCCCGGCTGTCCTTGGACCATAGTGGCTGATTGCGCACGCGCAGGAAGTCTCGATAGTCTTCCAAGAGTTCCTCCAAACTGGCCCGGGCGACATTGGTCAGCTTGATTTCGGTTTCCTTGGATGTGCCCGAGGCATGGCTTCCCTCAAGGATGTTTTGTTTTCCGGAACGGGCGGCCTGAATCATTTGATCATAGGTGCGGTCGCGCTTTTGCAAAAAGCGTTCACAGAACCGCACGGTTCCATCATAGACAATCCTCGCCTTCTGAAAGGAAAGCAACTTCTCGTAGCCGCCATGGGGTGGAATGAAATGTTCGAACAGGGCATTCATCATGGGAAAAGGACACAAGGAAAAAATGCTCATGCCCTTTTGTCCTTATGGGTTAAAAATTTTCAACGTCAATAGACTTGCTGATTTTTTGTTCGCTGGATTGCCGGACGTCCCTTTGCAAATCCGCCGTTTATCTGCTTGCCATCGGCCTTGGCGGGGGCAAAATACGCATCCCAAAGATGGATGAAGGCATCCACGCCAGACCCCGTAGCTCAAATGGATAGAGCAGCGGTTTCCTAAACCGTCGATCCCAGTTCAATTCTGGGCGGGGTCACCAGCCTTCGCCAAGGCTTCGGCTCGGCACGCCAGCCTTCGCCAAGGCTTCGGCTGGCAAGCCAGCCAGCCCTTATGCGAAGGCTGTCCGGGGGGCAAGACCTGTTTCACCGCTATTTTCCGGCGGATAGCCCCCTTCGTCAAAACGAATTGAGTTCCAGATCGGGATTATAACGAAAATAGATGACCTCCAAATCCACCTTGTCACCCGCGGCATTCAATTTGGGGCGGACCATGGCAATGATCAAGGTTTCGGCTGTGACAAATTTCTTGGTGTCGCTCGGCGGCCCGCGGAGCGCCTGTCCCCACGCCCAAATGGTAAACATATTGCCCTGGCTCTGCGTCCCCACCAGGTTGATGATGCGCGACAACAGATACTCCTTGTCCTCATCGGTATAGGCATCAAATTTTCCCACTTGAAAAACACTGGAATGGTTGCTGGTCAAGCAGGAAATATCCGACACACACGTCAGGGCGCCAAGATGGCTGAATGCGCCGCACCGGCTGCCAAAAATCTTGCCAAACTCCTTGCACATCTTAAAAGTCGGATCTATCTCCCCCGACGATAAAATATCAATCCAAACTGGATCCGAAGGATTTCCATCAGCCTTGGTATAGTGATAGGGAACTCCGGCAAACAAACCCGCCCAAATCGGCAACGATGAGGAAGCGGCGTTGATATTCACCTTTCCATGGGCGTAAACAGTCGCGGTGTTGGTGTTGACAATATTGAAACAATCCAAAACATTTCCATCTGTGCCTCCCCCCTTCAGATCGATCGTCCGCCAAGGCTGGCCGCGATGAACCCGCCCCAATTCAGCCACGGATCCGAACGCCCTTCCTCTTTTTATATAAAACGTCTTGGGACCAATCCCCTTTGGCAATTTGTTTCCGGAGGATTGATAATCGCAATCCTCCCCAAAATCCGGACGGAAAATGTTTGTTGTGTCAGGAATCTGGGGGGAATACAGATTCGTCGGCGAATTGCACCCGCCGAAAGTTCCCCACACATTGTTTGAAACGCCGCCGGCATATTCAACATACCACTTTTTAACCCGGGGATCGTCCAGGGCCAGAACAATGGTATTTGTCAGATAAATGCTGTTTCCCACGGGAACCACGGCGACATTTGTCACCGCCGACAAAATCTGATTGGTAAGAAATGTGCACCCGAGATTGGTCGCAAAATAGCCCGTCCAATCGATATAACTCGAACCCGATTTTATGCTTGAGCTGTTGAACTCAAGATTGGAAACCGTAACAGGGACAACATCGGTTGGCGTGGCGCTGGAAACATTTTTATAGATCACCAAGGGAGACGCGCCAATCGTCGATGCCGCCCATTCGCTTTTTGCAAAATGCGCGTCATTGGTGACATCGAGAAATCCTCCTCCTGAATAACTGAAAGGAATGGATGCGGTTTTTGCCTGGGAAGCATTCAAGCCGGCATGGCTTGCGTTTTTATACTTATAGTTCATTGCGGCTGTAAACGTGGTCGATGGAAAAGCGTTGGTGTAGGGATACCAAAGTTCCATGCCGGGCGCATAGCTGACAATGATCTCCACATTGGTGGTAACGGGAAGACCTGCAACCTCCACCTGTTTGGCCGCCAAGATCACATGAAAATAAACTTGGTTGATATAAGGGAAGGCTCCCACCCCCACCACATTTGACGTTCCCACAACCTGGCAAAATGGCGCGGACAAGCTATCTCCGTAGGCGTACGTGGTGATATTCGCGCCCAATTGAACCCTGTCCAGCACCGAATTGGTGGAAAATGGCGCAATCATGGCCAGCTTGTTTGTCACCGAATTGAAAAACTCATTGGTCCTGGCAATGGTGTAATAATTCGTGTCATTCAAATTCATTGATGACACCGCAACCGGAACGCTGGATTGTGTGGTAAACCATTTTTGGATGGAGCGAAAACTGTTGACAAAACAGAGTTGCATAGCGGCATCCGCGGTGACGGTTCCATTATGCAATAACTTTAAATCACCAATGGTCGCATCTGACTTGCCACCACCATCATCCGCAACGACAATGGTCGAACTGGTGGAACCGTCAGACAAACCGAGAAAATTTTGCGGCGTCTGCCCCGTCCGTTCCTCAGAATTATCCACCACCCCATCGCCGTCGTTATCCCGTCCATCCGCATCAGCCCCGATATTCAGCGCCGCCGCAGTCAGAGCCGTGGACGGCAGGCCATCTCCCGTTTGAGGGGGGGCTCCATCTCCCTTTCCATATCGGTACAGCAAAATCTTGGTCGCGCCATTGGTCGCGCTGGCATAATCCCAAAAATTGGAATCCGCGGCCATGAGCGCCGCAGGCAGATTGATCTCCGCCACTGAATATCCCTCATTGCGGGAATTGATCTTGATGGAAGTTTCAACCTGATTGGCAAACAAATTGCCGATGGCATTGATATTCAACCCTCCCGCCGTGATCAAAAACGCCGTTCTCCCGACCAACACGCCATTGGTGTCGCGCATGCCAATCCACTGAATCAAATTGGTGTCGGCCAGTTGTCCCGGCAAAACAACATGATCAATCACGTCATCCGCCCCGGCCTGGCAATATTCGAATCCCGTGAGGGTGTTGGTTCTCACCTTTTCAATATCCGTGGCGAATCGATTGGCATTCGAAATATATTGATAGAAAACACTGGGATCATTGGTAACGCTGGATTGAAGGCTGGAAATGCCTGTATTGAAATTACTGCTCCCGCCTGTCGAGGAATACTGCAACGCCAGTTGGGCCATGGCCCGATTAAGCGCCCCTTGGGCCAGGTAGCGGGACGCCACGTAATCCCGGTAATTGGCCGCCGACTGGCTGTCCGTCCGCGTCAGCGTCGCGAAGGAAACCACCAGCAGAAGGATCATGGCCAGCACGCTGATGGTCAAAATCAACGCCGAACCCGTTTCCCCGTATTTCCCCGACCTATTGGAAAACCTTTTCATAAAATCATTGCCCGCTGCGAGGAAGATGCACCAGAATGTTAAATGTTCTGAGCAAATTGGTGTGCATTCCAGGTGACGCAAACGACAATTTCGTCCACGCATTTGCCGCAGATCCCCAACGGCGGATAACTTGGGGATCATACATCTTGATCTCGACATTGATATAGGTTGGAATATTGGCCGGCCCGGGATTCCACGCAGAAAAATTATTTGGATTTGTCAAATCCGGCGGAGCATTCGTCCACATCATGAAATTAACGGCCTTGACCCCCTCCAACACCGGGGTGAAATACTTGTCGCCATTTGAATCTTGATCATCGATCCCAGGAGTGTTCATCCATGTGGACAAGTCAATATTCCATTGAGGCGTTCCGGACGTGCCATCATAGGGAACCACGCTTTTCAACAAGGCATTGGTGCCGTCATAAATATAATGAACCTCAACCTCTTCATATCCCTTGTTATTATCGATCACCGCAATAAAATGCAAATTATCAGGCTTGCAAACAAAAGCATTGTGGCCGCCAACAGGCGGATCGGGAATATAGGGCGCCGCCTGTTGCAATTCACGGCCCAATTGTTCCACCCCCATGCGGGTGTTCTGATAAAGCAATGCTTTGCTCTGAGCGCCAGCCGTCGCATCGGTCACCTGGCTCAAGGTTGTAAAAAGAATGACGGAAATGACGCTTAAAAGCGCCGAAGCCACCAGCATTTCCAACACGCTGAAGGCGCCTCGCCCCCTCCTCCGGCATCTTTCAACTCCATGGTTCTGTTTCTTCAACATAAAAATTCAATTAACAGGAATATCCTTTGTGGCGGCCACTTCAGTAATAAAGGTGAAAACCTGCCTTTTTTTGGCATTGGGCGGCCACGCATAAGTGATGATGACCGTTTTCAAAAGAGGATTTCCCCCCGAAGAATATTCCGCCGTGTTTGCGCCATTGGTCGCCGTAACATAGGCAACGGAATTTGACGCGCTAAAGGACAAGGATGCCGCAATATTGGTCTCAAAAACGCCAGTATAGTCTGCAAGCTCACTGGGTGTAATGGCGCCGGAATAATCGGCGTCAATAAACCCCTGCGCGGCGAGGGCCACCTCGCTGGCCTCAACGGACTGCCGGCTGGAATTCAAAAGATGAGGCATGACGCCAATGACGGATACCAGGCCGATGCCGATCACCGCCAGCGCAAGGGATATCTCAATCATATTAAATCCCTTTTGCCCCCCTCCTCTTTCTGTCATCTTGTTTTTCATGGAATAAGCAAGTTAAAGCGCTGTTCCAAGCCGCCGTTTTATTTTAGAAGAGTGACGTTCCCCGTAACCGACCGCACCTGCGAAGTGCTGCAAATTCCGCATGAATTCGTTGTCACCGCCCCGGTTTCGCTGACCCTTCCCTCCTTAAGGATGATATTATACAATGGCGCCTTTTCAGCATCAGCCCAATAGATGGCGCCCGCCGGCGCATAGCGAAAACCATACGCCTTGATCATCACATTTCCATTGGCGTCCAATATCGAATACTTTTTCCAATCGGAATAAGGATTGCTGGAATCATCCGGCCCGAAAACAACACCTTCGGGCAAAATCTCCACTTTGCCAAGAATCGAGCATGTTTTCTGGGCGCCCTGGGTTTCCTCGGCAAAAAGAAAATACGAATGGTACAACATGTTGGTGCGGACATAGGCATTGGCCTTTACAATCTCATAAGGAACACAAAAAGCGACTCTTTGGCGGGAAGTCACCGCCTGTTGCCGGGCAAGGCTGGCGCCAATATAAATCTGCCGTTCCGCCGCCCGAATGCTCCCCCCCCGTTTGATTCCGCTGAGGGCCGGCAATGAGATGCCCACCAGCGCGGCCATAATTCCCATCACGATCAAAAGCTCCAAAAGCGTAAAAGCCAGTCCTCGGCGATGACCGCCTTGTTTTTCACACATTCCCATGTCATGCGCTGTTTTCACAACCCATTCCCGATGCTGTTTATTTCCATGTGCAATTCGTCGAGATGCTGCCCGATTTTCCGCCAAAAGTGTAAATCGCCAGCGTATCGGCAAGCGCAACCGAAATCGGGGTTACCTGATTGTCTCCATCGTAATCAATTCTCACAATGAAACCGTTGCCCCATGGATTTACAAGATTGTCCGTTCCTCCAGTGGCAATTTTTTTATAATTACCGTCCACCTTTCCAATATCCGTCTGTTTTATGGTCAAAAACGGTATCCGGCGCGGATTTCCATTGGCTGTCGTGCTCCCGGCCAAATTAACATTTGACCCTTGTAACATTTGCAATAAACAAGCGTTTTCCGCCACCGTAAGCGTATGCTCGGCGGTGTAGGACGCATTTGGCCATGTCCCATATTCATTGTAATACATCTTGATGGCTGAATGCAATGATCCGACCATGGTTTGGGCCTTGGCTTTCTTTGCCGCCTCCCTTGCGCCTCCCAAGGCGGGCATCAGCAGGCCGGCCAACATGGAAATCACGACTATGACAACCAATAATTCGACAAGCGTAAAGGCGCCCTTTCGCATAAAAAATCCAGATGCCGGGGCGTGGAAGGAATTTTTCATCAAGTTCGTTTTCATATCGTTATCGGTTGATTGTTAAAAATCATCTCTGCCAGTTCCCAATATCATCGGAGGCAATTCCGATATTGGTTGGATATTGGGACTTGCCATCGACCCCGGCGGAAAAAAGATCGAAGGTTTGCGGATTGGCCACTGGCGCCAACGGATTGTAGCCATAGGCATTTCCCGACGGATCCAAAAGGATCACACAGCCATTGGTACCCTTGATCTGCTTGGTCTTGAACGTCATGTAAATCTTGTTGTTGTTGCTGCAAAGCGCGCGCACAAGATAGTGGGAATTCGACCAGCAATCCTCAAAGGAAGGCAATTTTTTTGCGGTAAAATTTGTCTTCATGCCTGTCAGAACCGCGTCATCAATCGGCGGATAAGCCCCGTTGTCGGCCTTGTACGACTCCAACGCCGTGGAAATGGCCGCAATCTCCGCCTTGGCCCGGGATTCCATGGCCATCCGGCTGGAATATCCCATGATCCCCACCACCATGCCGGCCAACACCAGGATGATGGACATGACGGTCAAAAGCTCAACTAGAGTGAAACCGCTCTGACGCTCAATGCTCGATGCTCGATGCTCGACGGGAATACGCTCGACGGGGACACGCTCGATGCCCGACGCGCGGCGCCCGGCGCCGGGCGATTGGGCGGCGGCAAAACGCTGTTTGCTGCCGATAAAGGCCGTCAGTTTTGCGAAAGTTTTCATGGCATCAAGGTTTTTCATGGCGTCGTAAAAAGTCAATGTCAGCTTTATCCTTGTCCCGGCCCGTTCCCTCCTTGCTGCGAATCAAATCAGGGATGCTCAAAACCCGCAGCCCCCCATCCCAAGGCTTGGCCCGTTGCCAGGCGGCCTCAAAATCATCCAATTGATGGGGCGCAAAAAAAATGTCCACCATGCCCTCCCCCTGGCAACAGCGCACCACGGCGTCCTCTTCAATCGTCCGCCTCACCCGCTCCGGCAACACTGCGGCATCCCCAGGCAAACTCCCAAGCCGCAAATGGCCCCGCAATCGAACGATGTCCATGGCCGCCTTCATGAATGCGCAAACCTCCATAAGCCGGGCAGTCCAGGCTTCCACTCCTCCCGAAGGGTCCAACCACCAATCCACATCCTGGCTGTAGCGGGTGGAACCGTAAATATTGCACGCCACTCCGCCCAGCAAAAGAGCGCGAAATTTGAGGGCCAGCAAGGCCAGGGAAAAGTTTTCATCGAAATTCAGCTCCCTTTCTGATTCCATACCGGCGCCTTTCGATTGATTCGCGGCAACCCTTGCTCATCCGCAACCGCCGGCAGTCTGCCCGCGTAAAACAAGGCCGTCCGACAAAGCCTCCGCCGATGCCTGAAATAGGCCCTCAAGCTGTCTATCCGGCTGTCCGCGGAATTATTGGGAATGTTCATCATAAATTAAGTCCCGGCTGAAACCGGGCGCGCTCGACGCTCGACATGAAAAGACCACTCAAAGGCGAAATCCAACCGCCCGGAGCCGTTCCGCCTTCGTCTCTCATCGGACTACGTCGGACAGGCCGGGAGGCCGGCCCTCCATCATTTTCCACCAAATGGAGGGCGGGGCTCCTGCACCGCTTTTTCCAGCAAACATTGAAATTCCTGAACATCGCGCATCGAGCGTTCAATCGGCCGTTCAATCGCGCAATTCTTTCTCCAACCGCTCCGAAATCCACTGTTTCATCATGCTTTGGTAATTGAGGTAGCGGGAACGCGCAAGGCGCTTGAGCCGCGCGATCAGCCGGGGATCGAAACGAATGGTGATGGTGGTGGACTCCGTCTGATCCGCGCCCGCCAGCGCGCCCTCCATCAGCCGGGCATCGGCCTGATGTTCCATCCAATACTCCGCCTCCTTCGTTTCCGTTTCGAAGGCGTCCGGCACTTCTTCCCAAGACTTGATGATTTTCATGTGGCGTTCGGCCCCCGACCCTAGCCGAGAGAAACTCTTCGCGCAATGGATAAATTGAGTTGAACCGCGGGGCACGTTCGATGCCCGACGCCGAACCCGGCAAAGCGGTGCGGGAGCCCCGCCCTCCATCATTTTGACATGGTTCAAAACCGGATAACGCTCTCAAAGGCAGGCACTGATGCTTTGAATGGGGTAAAGTATCCGCAAACTGTGAACCGTGAACCGTGAACCCTTGAACCACGCCACAATTTTTCAACCAATGGAGGGCGGAACTCATAGATTTTGCTCTTTTTTTCTTTCGTAAAAATGCGTCTCTTCCTCCGAAAACGGACGGGCGCAAATCACCCTCGCAAATTTGCCGTTGGTGCGATAAATCGAAAGAACCCCCTTCCCCTCCAGTGTCTTGCCCAGACAAAAATAACGGGCCTGCCCTCCAAAAGCCGATGCGTCCGGCGCCAATCGCAACGAAAAAGGATCCTCAAACGACTCCTGCACCTCCCGCGGCAGAAAAGTCTTCTTGAGGTCAAACGGTGGATTAATCCAATCGAATTCAAGTTCCATTTTGGCCAAGGTTTGAATTTATTTTGTAAAACCATTCACCTAACAGCCTAAACCGCTACAGCCTAATCAGCTTCTTAAAACAACCTACAATATACATACAACATAAACTTTAAAAATCAATGTCAATTTGCATTATTTTTTAAAAATAATTTACATTGACATTAAATCAAGCCGCGCTCCCGCCACGGCGGGACGACGGCTTGACGCTCGATCCGCCTTCGCTCTGCGAGCTTGCGCCTTCGCCAAAGCTTCGGCGTCACAAGCTGGCGAGACAAGTGCTCGATGCACGACGCAGAAAACCGGCAAAGCGGTGCGGGAGCCCCGCCCTCCTTTACCTTGCATAAAATGGAGGGCGGGGCTCCTGCACCGCCTTTTCCAGCAAACTTTGAATTTCCTAAACATTAAATTAAATCCGCCTGCGGCGGACAACTTTTTGACATGGCGCTTTCGCGGGAATGACAAAATATTGGCTTTTCCCCTGAACCAATAAAACCTCAGTGCCTCAGCGCCTCAGCGCGCCCCAGCGCCTTCTTCCGCGCCCCCCTCAAACCCTGATCAATATTCCTCGCCGGTCTCCATTTTCTCGTAGAGATGGGCTGGCAATTCCTTGAGAAAACGGGAGGGGCGCTGGAAGGCGTCACCATAGTTTCCACTCAGTCGCAACTGGGGATAAACCAGATAAAGCTCATCCTTGGCGCGGGTGACGGCCACATAGAACAGCCGGCGTTCCTCCTCCTCGCCATCGATGCTTTCGATCGCCCGGGCATTCGGGAATGCGCCATCGGCCAGCCAGATCACAAAAACCACCCGGAACTCCTGCCCTTTGGCCTGATGAACCGTGCTGAGCCGCACCACCTCATCCGGACTTTCCGACATGGATCGTCCCGCATCGACATCCACTTCGGTCATGAGCGCCAGATCAGCCAGGAAATCCTCTGTTTTTTCAAACCGTTGGGCATAGAGGGCCAGTTGATCGAGGTCTTCCCGCCGGGAGGCGTAATTTTCATACTGGCTTTTCAGATAATCCTCATATCCGGCCTCCATGGCCAGGCGGATCAATTCGGCGGGTTTGTTCACCACGGACGGCGCGGCCAGTTGCTGCATGAGCATGGCAAACCGGTTCCATTCATCCCGGGCCGGCTTGGGCGCATCGCCCGCCAGCAATTTGAGACAGGCCATTGGCTGGTCCGGAAACTGCGCGGCGGCGGTTTCCCTCAAATCCACCCTTTTGCCCCAAAGTTTCGCCGCGGTCGCCCCCCCCACCTTGGGCATGCGCAGGACAATCCGCCGGAACGCCATTTCATCCATGGGATTGATGGCCAGCTTGACGTAAGCCGTCACATCCTTGATGTGAGCCTGTTCAAAGAATCGCAGGCCGCTGGTGATATCGAAAGGGATATTCCGACGCGTCAATTCCATCTGCAACTCCATGGAATGGAAATGCGACCGGTAGAGCACTGCCATGCCGGCGAGAGGGATGCCCTGATCCCGAAGTTCCAGCAGTTGCGCCGCCACGAAAGCGGCCTGGGTGCTGGTATTCATGGCGGGCATGATCCGCGGTTTCAAGCCGCCCGGCTTGACCGCCGCGAGGTTTTTCGCGAACTGCCGGACGTTGGCGGAAATGGAATGGTTGGCCAGATCCAGGATTTGCGGGGTGCTGCGATAATTGAACTCGATCTTGAAAACCTTCGCCCCGGCATAACGCTTTGGAAAATCCATGATGTTGGCGAAATTCGCCCCCCGCCAACTGTAGATGCTTTGCGCGTCATCCCCCACCACCATGACATTGCGATGCCCCTTCACGAAGCAATCCACGATCTCCGACTGCACACGGTTGGTGTCCTGATACTCATCCACCAGGACTGACTGGAACTGGCGTCCATACACATCGGCCACATCCGGATGGCTTTTGAACAGGCAAAGCAGGTTCGAGAGCAGATCGTCGTAATCCATCGAATTGTTGAGTTTTTTGCGTTTCACATAATGCTGTTGAACCGCCCTGATGGATTCGATCTGCTCGGAAAAATGGGCATACTGCTGGCGGACGACCTCGTCAATGGAACGTCCGGTGTTCACCGCGAGGCTGAAAATCTCCACCAGCACGTCTCCCTTGGGGAAACGCTTGTCCTTGACCTGGATGCCCGCAGCCGGGATGCAGGCATTGATCACGTCCCTGGCATCGTCGCGATCCATGATCGCGTAATTGGATTGATAACCCAGCATGGAGGCGTGGCGCCTCAACAGACGGTTGGCCACCGAATGGAAGGTTCCGCCCCAGATCAGGGATGAATCGAGCGGCATCAAGAGGCCGACGCGGCCGAGCATCTCGCGCGCGGCCTTGTTGGTGAAAGTCAGCAGCAACAAACGGTCGGGCGAAACGCCCTGCTCCAACAGGTAAGCCACCCGGTAGGTGAGGGTGCGCGTCTTGCCGCTGCCCGCGCCCGCGATGACCAGCACCGGCCCCGGTTCGGCCTGAACCGCCGCCAGTTGCTGTTCGTTAAGTTCCTTGGCGTAATCGATGGGCATTGGGATTAAATTAAGCCGGGCCCAAGGCCCGGCAACTGCTCGACGAAACATGCTCGATCCGCCTTCGCTCTGCGAGCTACGGCGAGACAAGTGCTCGACGCAAAACGATCACTCAAAGGCGGGATATGACCGCCCGGAGCCGTCCGGGAGGCCGGCCCTCCATCATTTTCCATCAAATGGAGGGCGGGGCTCCCGCACCGCCTTTTTCGCCAACCATTGAAATTCCTGAACATTAAAGTGGCAGCGGCGTCCCGCCGCTGTTCTCCAACCCAGAGCCGGGACGGCTCTGTTACTTTGCCACAGGAGCGGCAGCCGGTTTTGGCGTTTCCGCGGCCACTGGCGCGACAGGTTGCGGGACCGCAGCCGGAGCGGCATTTGAAACCGTCTGGCCCGGCTGCGCATTGGTCGATGCGGCGGATGCAGCTTTGATTCGCTCAAAGACCCGGCTCTTTTCGTTTTGCCGATGGCTGTAGATATAGGCCAGCAATATCGTGGTGATAAAAAAGATCACCCCCAGCCAGGTGGTGATCTTTGCCAGCACATTGCCCGCGCTCGCGCCAAGAAAACTGTCCGTCAGACCGCTTCCAAAGGCCGTTCCCAAACCTTCGTTTTTCGGACGCTGCATCAGGATGATCAACACCAGAAAAATACAGGTGATGACATGAATGGTCAGGAGGAAGCCTATCAGGATGGACATGGTTGTAACGGGGTAATGGTGCGGTTCGGGAACGATGTCAGGTCATGCGCGGTTCAAAGTCCCGCCTTGATGATTGCGGTGAAGGCGCGCGCCTCCAGACTTGCGCCGCCCACCAGGGCGCCATCGATGTCGGGTTGCCCGAGCAGTTCAGCTGCATTATTGGGTTTGACGCTGCCACCGTATTGGATGCGCATGTTTCCCGCGTATTTGTCGCCAAACAAGGCAACCAGCGATGTCCGGATCAAGGCATGCACTTCCTGCGCCTGGGCCGGTGTGGCGTTGCGTCCGGTGCCGATGGCCCACACGGGCTCGTAAGCCACCACGATTTCCTCGGCCTGTTCCGCCGGGATTCCCGCCAGGGATTCCTTCACCTGCCTGGTGATGATGGCGCGAAAATCCTTTTTCTCCCGCTCATCGAGGGTTTCACCCACGCAGACGATCGGACGCAGGCTGGCGCTCAAGGCAGCCTTGGCTTTCCGATTGACCGACTCGTTGGTTTCGCCAAACAACTGGCGGCGTTCGCTGTGGCCGAGAATCACATAACGGCAATAGACATCCCGCAACATGGTGGCGGAAATCTCACCGGTGAAAGCCCCCTCCTTTTCCCAATGCATATCCTGGGCGCCCACCCGGATGCTGGTGTTGGACACCAGATCCGCCACGCGGGAAAGCGCGGTGAACGGCGGACAAAGCACCACATCGATGGATGAGACATCCGGCAGCTCCAGCAGAAGCCCTTTGACCAAGGCCTCAGCCTCGTTGACCGTTTTGAACATTTTCCAGTTTCCGGCAATAATCGTGCGACGCGTCTTCATGAGATGTTTCATTTGTTGGTTAAAGCTGCAACGCCAGGCAGGGTTTTGCCTTCCAAAAACTCCAGGGAGGCTCCGCCGCCCGTGCTGAGGAAGGTTATTTTGTCGGCCAAGCCGCTGGCATGGATGGCCTTCACCGAGTCGCCCCCGCCGATGATCGAACGGGCGCCGCTCTGGGCAACCGCCCTGGCGACCTCAAAGGTGCCCTTGGCAAATTGCTTGTTTTCAAAAATCCCCATCGGTCCATTCCACAACACGGTCTTGCTTCCGCCGATCGCATCGGAAAAAGCCTTCACGGTTCCGGGGCCGATATCCACCCCGCAGAAACCGGCTTCAACAGCCGTCCCCGCGGTGTTTTTCACATCCTGAAATTCAACCATCTTGCGGCCCTTCTTGTCGAGCTTGTCGGTTTCCACCCGTTTGGCAATCACATGATCAACGGGAAGAAGAATCTTTTTGCCCTTGGCCGCGGCATCCTTCATCAACTGACGGGTGATCTCCACCCGGTCCGCCTCCACCAGGGAGGAACCCACATCCACGCCTTGCCCCTTCAGGAAGGTGTAAGCCATGGCGCCGCCGATCATCAAGGCGTCGGCTTTTTCCAACAGGGACTGGATCACCAGGATTTTATCGCTGACCTTGGCGCCGCCGAGAATGGCCACAAACGGATGGGGCGGATTGGCCAGTTCATCGCCCAAAAATTTAAGTTCCTTTTGCATCAGAAAACCCGCCGCCGCCTGCTTGACATAACGGGTCACCCCTTCCGTCGAAGCATGGGCACGGTGAGCGGTGCCAAAGGCGTCGTTCACATAAACATCGGCCAGGGACGCCAGTTTTTTGGCAAACTCCCCGTCGTTGGCTTCCTCCTGGGCGTAAAAACGCAGGTTTTCCAGCACCAGGCAATCCCCATCCTTCATGGCGGCAACCATCTTCTGCACCCCTTCGCCAATGCAATCCTCGGCGAATGCAACAGGACGGCGCAGCAATTCGGAGAAAACACGCACCACCGGACGCAAACTCATGGAAGGTTCGCGTTTGCCCTTGGGACGGCCCAGATGGCTGCACACGATCACCCTGGCGCCTCGTTCCAGCAAGTATTTGAGGGTCGGCAACGCCGCCTTGATGCGGGTGTCATCCGTCACCTTGCCTTCAGCGTCCAAGGGAACGTTAAAATCCACACGAACAAGGACCCTCTGGCCCTTGGGATTCAAATCTTCAACACTCAGTTTTGCCATGGTGCACTCCTTCCTGGTTCCGGATGGCGGACGGCCGGGATGAACCGGCCATCCGCCCTCAGTTCTCAAACAATCAGAGCAACAACTTCAGCACTTCCACGCAACGAACCGAGTAACCCCATTCGTTGTCATACCAGCTCACGAGCTTGAAGAAGCGGTTGTTCAACTCAATGCCGGAACCGGCGTCGAAAATGCTTGAGCGGCAGTCGTGGATGAAGTCGGTGGAAACCACCTCGTCGCTGGAGTAGCCCAGCACGCCTTTGAGATAGGTCTCGCTGGCCTTCTTCATGGCGGCGCAGATTTCCTTGTAACTGGTTTCCTTCACCGTCTTGACCGTCAGGTCAACCACCGAAACGGTCGGGGTCGGCACGCGGAACGCCATGCCCGTCAGCTTGCCCTTGACTTCGGGGATCACCAAAGCCACGGCTTTGGCGGCGCCGGTCGTGGAGGGGATGATGTTGATGGCGGCGCTGCGGCCGCCCTTCCAATCCTTGCGCGAGGGGCCGTCCACCGGCTTCTGGGTCGCGGTATAGCTGTGAACGGTGGTCATCAAACCTTCCGCAATGCCAAAGCCTTCCTTCAGGAGCACGTGAACCACGGGCGCCAGACAGTTGGTGGTGCAGCTCGCGTTGGAAACGATATTATGCTTGGTCTTGTCGTATTTCTGATGATTGACGCCATAGACAACCGTGATGTCCTCGTTCTTGGCGGGCGCCGAAATGAGAACTTTCTTGGCGCCGGCATCAAGGTGCCCCTTGGCCTTTACGCCATCGGTGAACAACCCCGTGGATTCAACCACGATATCAACGCCCAATTGCTTCCAAGGCAGCGCGGCAGGACCTTCCTTGACCGCCAGGCACTTGATTTTGTTTCCATCGACAACCAGCATATCGGGTTCCGCCGCGCTGGGGGAGGATTTCTCGGCGCTCACTTCGCCCTTGAAACGTCCCTGGGTCGAATCGTACTTGACCAGGTAAGCCAGGTTGTCGGCCGGAACGAGGTCGTTGACTGCCACCACCTCAATTTCCTTGCCCAACAGTCCCTGGTCACAAATCGCGCGAAAGATCATCCGGCCGATGCGGCCGAATCCGTTGATGCCAATTTTCAATTTCATAAATGGGTATTCAGGTTAGGGTTAAGTTCGAAAGTGATGGAGCCTAACAGGACGCGACTGAATTGCAAGCCTCCAAAAACATTTTACGCGTTTTTTTCGCAACCGGAGTTGCCAAACCCCCTCGATCTGGTACATTCGCCGCCGTCCATGAACTATCTGCGCATGTTTTGGGCCGCCTGCGGCGGTTTCCGCTCCTACCGGCTGTTCCTCGGCCTGTCCAACTGGACGGCCCTGGGGTTCTGGAGCCTTTTCGGACTGGCCTGCTCCATTGCCATCATCATCACCCTGCTTCATCAAAGCGAACACGTTTTTCCTGAAATCCAGCGGGCTGCCAAAACCATTCCCCATCTCCGCATTGAACAAGGCAGGGCCGTTTCAAATCTTCCCCTGCCCTATTACGCCAACACCAATTCATTCCCCATCATCATTGATCTCAAAAACACCGTCACAGAGCCTCACAAACTCTTCGCAAGAGGCATCCTCATTCACGAACAGGATCTCCTCCTCTGGCTCAATCATCAACCGCTCTTGAACATGAAACTCAAGGGATATCCGGAGGGCGACATCAACCCCGCTTACTTTGAAAACCTGCGCAAGGCCCTGCGTCAAGGCGCTCCCTTGCTGGTCTTTTTGGGCTGGCTTTTCATCACAACCAGCGGAGTGATTCAGGCCATCTTCTTCAGCGGCCTCACCTGTTTCCTGGAACGGGCCATGAAACCCCGTTTCTCCTTTTCCCAACTGTTCCGGATTGCCACTTTTTCCCTCACTCCCTCAACCCTCATCGTTACGGTTTATTTTTGTCTGGACATCACAGAATTGGATCTCCGAGTGATCTTTCTTGGCGTTTATTGCTTTTTTCTGGTCATGGCCACCAGCGCATGCCGGAACGGACTGCCCCCTCCATCGGAAGACGGCAAAGCCTGAAAAAGGCCAAAGTATTCCGATGGCATTGAATTAAGCCGGGCCCAAGGCCCGGCAGCTCGATCCGCCTTCGCCCAAGCGCTTCGGCGAGACAAGTGCTCGATGCTTGATGCACGACGCAAAAACGATCACTCAAAGGCGGGATACAACCGCCCGGAGCCGTCCGGGAGGCCGGCCCTCCATCATTTCCCAACAAATGGAGGGCGGGGCTCCCGCACCGCCTTTTCCAGCAAACTTTGAAACTCCTAAACTTCAAGAAAAGAATGAAAAACGAAAGTCAACAACCGGAAGGCCGGATCGGGTCAGTGCCTTACCTGAACGCCCATCCGCTCATCTTCGGTTTGCAAACGCCTGTTTTTCTGGATGTGCCAGCCCGTCTGGCCCGGCGCCTGCGGGAAGGGCGGTTGGACGTGGCCCTTGTATCCCTGGCCGAATACTTTTCCCATCCGCGCTACCACATCGTTCCCGCCAGCGCCATCGTTTCCCAGCATGCCGCAGGCAGCATCCTGCTGATTCACACGGTTCCCCTGGATGAGATCAAAACAGTTCATCTTGATCCGTCGTCCCGGACATCCAACCTTCTCTGCCGCGTGGCGTTGGCGCATTTTTTTCATCGCCATCCCCGGTACATCCTTCCCAAACGCCATTACACCCGCTGGCGCCCGCCCTGTCCCAAGAATGGCGAGGCGCGGTTGATCATCGGCGATCCGGCGCTTCGCGAACGAGATCGTTTCAAAAAAGCCGGTTGTCGCGTGACAGACCTGGGGGCGCTCTGGAGACGGCACACCGGACTTCCCTTTGTTTTTGCCCTGTGGCTGGCCCGCGGCAAAAGTCATGCCATGGCATGGAACCGTCCTCTGCTTCAAGCCAAGGCCGCCGGGTTGCGGCATTTGAAACAGATCGCATCCGCGCAAAACGTCATTTCCCCCGCTGCCGCCCTCTATTACCTCCGCCACAATCTTCGTTATCATTTGGGGAAACGCGAATGGCATGCCATCCGCTTGTTCCTCAAGCTTTGCCATCAGCTGAAATTGTTCCCCAAAACAACGTGCCGCCGGCTTTGTTGAAATCCCGTCCTTTCGCAACACTCACGCGGACGGCGCTTTTTCGCCCAGATACGCCTCGATCACCTGTTCATGGCGCTGAATCTCGTCGGGCGTCCCCCCGGCGATTTTCTGGCCGTGATCCAGCACGACGATGCGCGGACAGATGCTCATCACCATTTTCATGTCGTGCTCGATGACCAGGATGGTGAGGTTGAACTCCCTGCGCAGTCGTTCGATCAACCCGGTCAATTCCCTTTTTTCCGCCAGGTTCATGCCCGCCGCCGGCTCATCCAGCAACAACAGCCGGGGTTGGGTGGCCAGGGCGCGGGCGATCTCCAGCTTCCGCTGTTCACCGTAAGGCAGTTCCATTGAACTCCGTCCCTCCGCCAAACCGAGCCCCAGTTTGTCCAGCAACTCATGGCTGCGCTTGAGGATGCCGGCCTGGCGCCGCCAGTGTTTTGCGGTCAACAACATGGAGCCCAGCACGTCCTGCCGGGCGCTCCGGTTGAATCCCAGCACCACATTGTCCAGGGCGCTCAGATTTTTGAACAGGCGGATGTTTTGGAATGTTCTCGCGATCCCCCGGCGGCTGATCAGGTGCGGGGCCATGCCATCGATCCGCTCCCCCGCAAAACAAATCCGCCCCCTTGTCGGACGGTAAACGCCCGTGATCACGTTGAACACCGTGGTCTTGCCCGCCCCGTTTGGGCCGATCAACCCCACCAATTCCCCCTCGGCCACCTCGAGATCGAGCCCCTCCACGGCTTTCAGCCCGCCAAATTCCATGCCGACGCCTTGGATTTCCAATAATGCGCTCATGCAACCGGCTTGTGCTGGTAAGGCTGCCGGTGCCAAGGCAGCTTGATTTCCTTCATCCCCATCAATCCCTGCGGACGGGTCAGCATCACCAGAACCAGCAACAGGGAATAGACCACCAGGCGGTACTCGGCAAAACCGCGCAGGATTTCCGGCAGGAGCGTCAGCGCCGCCGCGGCAATGATCGAACCGCTGATGCTGCCCAACCCTCCCAACACCACCATCACCACCAGTTCAATGCTCTTCACCGCGTCAAATTGCGCCGGGGTGATGTATCCCGTGGCCGAATGCGCGAAAAGCGCGCCGGCCACTCCCGCAAAAAAACTGCCCAACACAAAGGCGATGACCTTGTACTTTGTCGTGTCGATCCCCACCGTGGCGGCGGCAAATTCGTCTTCGCGAATGGCAAAAAAGGATTTTCCCTTCACGGAATGAACCAGCCGCCAGATGAACGCCACGCAAAGAACCGCACAGACATAAACCCCGGTGAAATCCGAACGCGGCGGAGGAATCGAAATCCCGCGCGCCCCGCCCAACTGCTCGGTGTTTTGAAAGACAATGCGGATGATCTCCCCGAATCCCAGCGTCGCAATGGCCAGATAATCCCCCCGCAACCGCAAGGCCGGCATCCCCACCACAAAACCCGCCAGCGCGGCCGCCACTCCGCCCACGATCACAATCACTCCCAATGCAACAAACTCCACCACCATCTTTTGAGCCCCCCCCAATGCCAGTCCGTTCAACCACGGCCCCGCCGCCAACACCGACAATGCGGCGGACGCATAGGCGCCAACCGCCATGAACCCCGCATGTCCCAATGAGAACTGCCCCGTGATGCCGTTGATCAGGTTCAGACTCACCACCAAAATGATCGCGATCCCCACATCCACCAGGATTTTATAGTAATAAGGATCAAGATGACGTTGGAAACCAAATCCCGCCGCCGCCACGACCAGCAGGACCACCAGCAACGCCATGTTGTTTTGCCAGAAAACCTTCATACCTTTTCCACCTCCTTCCGCCCCAACAACCCCGTGGGCCGCGCCAGCAGGACCAGGATCAGGATCACAAAGGCAATCGCATCCTTGTAGGTGGAACTCAGATAAAAAGCGGTCAGCGACTCGGCTTCCCCGATCAGAAAACCGCCCAGCAACGCGCCGGGGATGCTCCCCACTCCGCCCAACACCGCCGCAACAAAAGCCTTGATGCCCGGCACAAACCCCGTCATGGGATTGATCACCGGATAACTCAACCCCCACAACACGCCGGCCGCCCCGGCCAATGCCGATCCCAGCACAAAAGTCCCGAAAATCACCTTCCCGGCGGGGATGCCCATCAAGCCGGCGGTCTGATGATCATGCGCCACCGCCCTCATGGCCAGGCCAAACCGGGTGTGATGCACAAACACATGCAACCCCGCCATCAACCCCAAGGCCACCAACAACACCAGAATCTCGACATTGGAAACGGTCAGGCTCCCCCACTGCGCCACGGTCTTCGTCTGGATCAACGCCGGGAAAGGCTGGGGAGTCGGTCCGAAAACCTGCCGCAATTGCCCGACATTCTCGATCAACAACGAAACCCCGATGGCCGCGATCAGCAACGAAAGCCTGGGCGCGTTGCGCAACGGACGGTAAGCCACCCGCTCGATCACCCCGCCAATCGCCCCGCACACCGCCATGGCAAACAACAGGGTTGCCCCCAGCCCCAGCCACGATGGCTGGTTCCCAAATCCCGTCCACCTCGCAAAATAAATGCTGAGCATGGCCCCCAGCATAAAGACATCCCCATGCGCGAAATTGATCAGGCGCAACACCCCATAAACCATGGTGTACCCCAAGGCGATCAGGGCATAAATCCCCCCCAATTTGAGGCCTTGCAGGATCTGTTGCAAAAAGGATTCCACTCCGCGCTTTATGACACGAACCCCGGAAAAACACAACTTATCCCGCCCGGAAACTTGGCGGTGTGGCGAGATCTCCGCCCTTCAGTCTTCAGCCTAACAGTCTAACAGCCTAACAGCCTAATCAGGGCTTCACCGACTCCACAAACTTGAACTTCCCATCCTCGATCTTCAACACAACCAATTCCTTGCTCGCATTGCGATTCGCGTCGATGGTGATCCGGCTCGACACCCCCTTGAAATCCCTGGTTTGCGCCAGGGCATCGCGAATGGCCGCCCCATCAGTGGAATTGGCCCGCCGGATGGCATCGAACAACACATGGGCCCCGTCGTATCCCGTCACGGCCAGCGCGTCGGGCGTCACCCCAAAACGTTTCCTGTATTTCTCCACAAAAGCCTGCACCTCCGGACGCGGGTCCTCCGGCGAATAATGATTGCTGAAATAACAGGGCTCCACCGCCTTGCCCCCGGACTTCAGCGTCACATCCGAATCCCAACCATCGCCACCCAGAAACGGCTGGGTCAACCCCAGTTCCCGGGCCTGCTTGGCAATCAACACGCACTGGGTATAGTAGCCGGGAACAAAGATCACCTCCGGCTTGGCCGCCCGGATCGCCGTCAACTGCGGACGAAATTCCGAATCGTCGCTTTGGTAGGCCTCATCCGCCACAATCTTTCCCCCCGTTTCCTGAAAGGTTTGCTTGAAAAACTGGGCCAGCCCCACGCTGTAATCCTGTTTCCGGTCCGTAAACACCGCCGCTGTTTTGGCCTTCAAACTCTGGCTGGCAAAACGCGCCATGGCCGCCCCTTGAAACGGATCAATGAAACAGGTGCGGAAAATATAGTCGCCCTTTCTGGTCAATTCGGGACTTGTTGACGAAGGCGACACCATGGGAATCCTGTTCTGCTGGCATATTGGCGCCGCGGCAATGCTGCAGGAACTGGTCACCTCCCCCAAAATGGCCGTCACCCGGTCCCTCTGGATCAGCTTCAAAACCGCCGTAACCGCCTGTTCCGGCTTGGATTGGTCATCCTCCACAATCAGCTTGATCTGACACCCCAGCAATCCGCCGCCGCCATTGACCTCATCCACCGCAATATCGATGGCGTTGCGCATGCTCTGGCCAAAAGTCGCGGTATTCCCCGACAGGGAAACATATTCACCGATCAAAAGGGTGTTTGCATCCCCACCCGGCTTGCCGCATCCAATCAACCCCAAGCCGGCCGCCGCCAACAAAAGCATCTCTTTGATCTTCATCCCCCCACCCTTGCGAAAAAAAGGCTGAAGGTCAAAGGCTAAAGGCTGAAGACTAACAGTCTAAAAGACTACAGCCTAACCCCCTATTCCCTCACCTCTTCACATCCACAATCTGGCCCTTGAAAATCTCCAGGGCCTGCCGGATGAGCGGATCGTTTTCAAACTGGCCATCCGCCGGCTTTGGGACCGCCGCCGGACGCGATTCCCCGGCTGACGCCGGCGCTGAAAAAGACGGGGCGGACTGGAGCTTCACATCCTCCCCCTCGTAAATCACCTTCACGTTCAACATGCGTCCCGTGATCTTTCGCAAGGCCAGTTGCATGGCCGAATGACTGCGGGGGGTGTCCACCGACTCCTTTTGCATCGAAAGCTGGCGATCAAAGGAAATGACCAGATTGTTTTCATCCGGCATCTGAGGCGCGCCTTCCGTCAACGCCCCCAACAAAAGTTTCTGCGTCCTGCCCAACTCTTCCTTGAGTTGCTTCCACAAATCTCCAACCGCAATCGAAGCGGCAGGCGCCGTCCCGGGTTGATCCGCCTTCTGAACCGGCAAAGGCGCATCCCTCAACGGTTTCGCCGGCGCGGATGCGGGGGCGTTTTCGCTCCGGGGCGCATTTGGAATCTCTTTGGCCACGGGCGCCGAAACTGGCGCGGACACCGTCGCGGCGGGAGCCGGCGCGCATCCCGGCCCCATTTCCTTCAAGCGCCGCAAAACCTCCTCGATCAAAACCTCGTTCTTCGTTTCAATCGCCTTCAACAAGGCCACCTCAAAAGTGATTCTTTTGGAAAGCGTCCAACGCATCTGGTTTTCCGCGTCGCTCAGGATTTCCAGGATGCGCAAAACCCGGGCGCGGCTGAGCTGTTTCGCGCATTCCTGCAACCGGGCCGTTTCATCCGGCAACAACTCCGCCACCTTGGCGCCCGCCTGGACCACCAGCACGTTGCGGAAACGGTCCGTCAGTTCGCCCAGCAACCGGGTCAGATCCTTGCCCTCCTCCATCAGGTGATTGATGATTTCCACCACCGTCGAACGGTCACCCCCCACAATGGCGTCGTTGAGGCGCTGGAGATGCTCGTGCGAAGCCAGCCCGAAAACCGACAACACATCCGGCTCCTCGATTTTCTTGCCGCAAAAGGCGATCATCTGGTCAAGAGCCGACTCGGCGTCGCGCATGCCGCCCACCGCCCCGCGGGCCAGGGCCGCAAGAGCCTCGTCGCTGGCGGTCACCTTCTCGGACTCCACGATCTGCCGGAGCTGCTTCACAATCAAATGGCTGGAGATGCGATGGAGGTCAAAACGCTGGCACCGGGAAAGAATGGTCAGGGGAATCTTCTGCGGATCGGTGGTGGCAAAGAGGAACTTCACATGCGCGGGCGGTTCCTCCAGCGTCTTCAACAGGGCGTTGAAAGCCGCCGTGGAAAGCATGTGAACCTCGTCAATATAGATGATCTTGAACCGGGAGGATGAAGGGGCGTAACGAACCGTCTCGCGCAATTCCCTCACCTGTTCCACTCCGTTGTTGGAGGCGCCGTCGATCTCAAGCACATCCATGGACGACCCCGCCATGATTTCCTTGCACTGGGAACATTGGTCGCACGGTTCCACAACCGGCTCAGCCGCCGCCCCGCAATTCAACGCCTTGGCGAAAATGCGCGCGGTCGTTGTTTTGCCCGTGCCCCGCGGCCCCACAAAAAGATAGGCGTGGGCGATGCGCTTTTGCTGGATCGCGTTGCGCAGCGTCCGAACCACATGATCCTGCCCCACCACCTCCGCAAATTGCTGGGGCCGGTATTTCCGTGCGAGAACCTGATATTCCGACATGCGCCCAAGCCTAAAAAGGAAACCCCTTCCGCACAATCGAAAATTTAGGCAAACACATAAAATTTTCATCCGCAAAGGCCGATCCGGAGCCCGGCGGACGGACATCCCATGCCCGATTTCCAACTTGCGACGTTGCCAGAAAAATCCTGTAAAAAAATCAAACACACCCCCTGAAACACGGGGGCTTTTTTTTGGTTTCAACCCGTTTGCCCGGGCATTATTGTTGACGCTCAGGGAGTTCAAAGGTAACAATATTTTCAACAAAGGAATCACCATGTCGGAAAATGCAGCCGGAACCACAAAGGAAAACGCACAGAAGGAACCCGAAGCAGTCAAAATGGTGGAATATGTCTGTCTGCTTGGCTGCCAGAAACTTTTTACGGTTGAGAGCCAGGCGCCCGCCCCCACCCAATGTCCTCACTGTCATGGCAACTTCGTGGCAAAAACCGTTCTGATGCCCGGGCCAAGCATTCCCAATCTGATCCTGGGATTGGGGATCAGCAGTCTGGTGCTGGGACCTCTTGCGGGTCTGCCGGCCGTTACGCTGGGATTGGCCGGACTGGGAAAGGAAACCGACCCATCTTCCCGTGTCAAATTGATGTCCAGCACGCTCATCGGCCTGATCAGCACCATTGTGTTTTGCGCATTCACCTTCTGGATGCTTCTGTATTTGAATGCGGGTTTTTCCAGAACCGAATGCCTGCTGAACCTCACCCGCCTGGCCCTTCCCAAATTCAAGGCCACCGGCCCGGCCTCAACGGCTTCCCTGATCATTCCATGCGGAAAAAACACCGCCGCCGCCCCGGCGGCAAGCAATCCCGTCTCCTGGGCAACCACCTGGCCCAAGGACCTGACCCAGTTGGCTGCCCAAACCCCTGGCGCCCCGGCCTTCTGTCCGGGAACCGGCGCGGAATATGTCTATCTGCCACCCTCCACCAGCGCCCCGCCCGACGCCATTGTCATGGCGGATGCCGGGGACACCCATTACAACCGCCTGACCAACGGGATTTGGAGCCGGTTCCCATCATGGCTGGCGCGGACAGAAAGCGGATACTGCATTCTCCGGACCGGAGGCGAGGCGGCGTGGATCAGCCGGGAAAAATTCAAGGAGGAGTTGAATCTCGCGCAGAATGAATTGTTTGCCCAGCGTTTTTGCATGCAGGGAATCGCGCAGCTGGCCAACCCCCAGTTTAAAAATCCCGGGCCGGTTCACCCATTCAAAACCGACATGGGAAAAGCGCAATCCCCCGACAAAAAACAAAACGGGAAAAATTCCTCCGATGAAACATCCCATCTCTCCCTGTCTTATGAAACCTCCTGGCCTTCGGAGTTGGGCAGGTTGTCCACACAAGCCGGCGTGGCATCCACCAAGTGCCCCCTTTCAGGAAAGGAATTCCTCTATCTGCCGCCCGTCCTCAATGCGCCGCCGGCATCCATTGTGCTGGTGAATGGAGAAGCCTTCCATTCCCGCCGCTGCCTCCTGCGCGCCAACGGCGACATTGTGTGCATCGAGGAAGAACAGTTCCAGGAGGAACTGAAATTGGAGCAAAACAGTTCTTTCGCAAAATACCTGCAGTTCAAATCACAAGCTGACAACTCCCAGACGTCCGCCAGACCTGCGCCGGCTGCCGGCCATTGATCCGCAAAATTCATCAAAAAACTGATTTTGGCGAAAATCCGACCTCCGGATGAAAAACCTCGTTCTTCTGGGTTTCATGGGCAGCGGCAAGACAACTGTCGGCCAGATGGCCGCCCGGGAGCTGGGTTTGCGTTTCGTGGACACCGACCAGGTGATAGAACAACAGGAAAAGCTCCCGATCAGCGAAATTTTCGCCCGGAGCGGAGAAACGATCTTCCGGGACATCGAAAGCCGGGTCATCACCGAATTATCCGGCCAATCCGGACTGGTGATTGCCACCGGCGGCGGCGTCGTCTTGCGCCCCGCCAATCTGTCAGCGCTGGAGGGCAACGGCATCCTGATTCACCTGCACACCAACGCCTCCACGGTTTATGACCGGACCAAGCGCCACACCCACCGGCCCCTCCTGCAAACCGATGATCCCCGGCGCCGGATCCAGGAACTGCTGGAACAACGCCAGCCGCTCTACGACGCGCTCCCAAACCATGTCAATACGGTGCAGCGTCCCACCCGGCAGGTCTGCGCCGATGTCATCCGCATTTACCGGATGGGAACAGCTTCCTAATTCTAATTAGCTTTCAAGATTAGACTATAGTTTTGCAAGAGCCTCTTTAGGAATTTCAAAGCTGGCACGAAAGCGCCATGGTGAAAAGATTTTTTGACAGGATTAACAGGATTGACAGGATTTTTATGCAAGACAATGTCCGGCCGCATGGCCGAACAATCCTGTAAATTCTGTTAATCCTGTCGAAAAGTTGTCCGCCGCAACGCAAAGCATTGCATTTTTGCAAAAGCCCCCCTTGGTTTTAAGTCTTGAATCTTGAATGTTGAATCCTGAATATTCTCCCCATGGGCACTTCAGACACCTTCTTCCGGGAAATCCTTCGTTCCTACCGCCAACATGGCGGCATCAACCATCTGGATGGAAAAAACCTGCCGTCCCGCGACACGATTGCCGAAATAACCCAGGACCTGCTGGCGGTGATCTTTCCGGGTTTTCACTCCAAGACCGGATTATTTTCGGAACAGACACCCGATTGCGTCAAACAACTCCTTGGCGCCATTGCCCGCCGGCTGCAACACGAGATCAAAAAAAGCCTGGCCTTCTCATCCCATGCCACCCCCATCATTCGCCATCCCGGCATCAAGGCTGCGGAAATAACCCCGTTTTTTCTGTCGCGCCTCCCCAAAGTCCGCCGTCTGCTGGTTTCCGACATCCAGGCGGCCTACGAGGGCGATCCAGCCGCCACCAGCCACGAGGAAATCATCCTGGCCTATCCGGGATTGGAAGCCATCGCCGTCCAAAGGCTGGCCCACATTCTTTACCAGGAACGAGTTCCCCTCATTCCCCGGATCATGACCGAGTGGGCACACTCCCGCACCGGCATCGACATTCATCCCGGCGCCCGGATCGGGCCGTTCTTCTTCATTGATCATGGCACCGGCGTGGTGATCGGCGAGACAACCCTGATCGGATCCCATGTCAAAATCTACCAGGGCGTTTCCCTGGGCGCCAAAAGTTTTGCCAAGGACGCACGCGGACGCATTGTCAAAGGCATCAAAAGACATCCCAACGTCGGCAACCATGTCACCATCTATGCCAACGCCACCATTCTCGGCGGCGATACCACGATCGGGGACAACACCACCGTGGCTGCAAACGTTTTTCTGACCCAGTCGGCGCCACCCCATTCCCTTGTCTGCAATGAGGGGGCCGAGTTGAGGATCATCCCGAAGAAAAAACAGGCCGCCGACAAAACACAAAAAGGGCTGAGACTCTGACGCAGGCTAATTCGCGCTCAACTCCATGATATCCGGAGCGATGCTCTTGGCGAGATTCACGCTCAGCTTGCGGATTTCATCGCCCGTGGAAAGCTCCAACGCCTGGTGAACCACCTCGTTCGCCTGGGCCTTGCTCATGGACCGGACCAGTTTCTTGAGTTGAGGCACAACGGACGGGCTGGTGCTCAACTCGTCAAATCCCATTCCCACCAGCAACGGCGCCATGGTCACATCACCGGCCATTTCACCGCAAATGCCCGCCGGGATGCCGGCCTTGTGCGCGGCATCGGCGATGTTTTTCAGGGACCGGATGATGGCCGGATGCGTCGGCTCGTAAAGATGCGCGATTTTTTCATTCACCCGGTCCACCGCCAGCGAGTACTGGATCAGATCGTTGGTTCCAACCGAAAAGAAATTCGTCTCCTTCGCCAGCAGATCGGCGGTGAGCGCCGCCGAGGGGATTTCAATCATGCATCCCACCTTGATTTTTTCGTCGAACGCAATTCCCCTCTCCCTCAAAGTCTGCCGGGCCTTGTCCAATTCGGCATTGGCCCGCCGCAACTCTCCCACACCGGAAATCATGGGATACATGATCTGCACATTGCCCAGCCGGCTGGCGCGCAGGATGGCCCTGAGTTGATCCTGGAAAATATCCGTGCGTTCCAGGCAGAAGCGGATGGCGCGCCATCCAAGAAATGGATTCATTTCCCGGGCCACCTCCAGGTGGGACAGGAACTTGTCGCCGCCAAGATCCAAGGTTCGGATGATCACCGGCTTGGGATTCATTTTCTCGGCCACCTCGGCATAGGCGCGGTATTGTTCATCCTCCGTCGGCATGTCCTTTCGATTGATGAAAATATATTCGGTGCGGAACAGTCCGACCCCGTCCGCGCCATTTTCGAGGACATGCGGCACATCGCTTGGCATTTCGATATTGGCCCCCAGCATGACCCGCACATGGTCCGTCGTTTCGGACGGCAGATCGCGCAAGCTTTCAAGACTGACCTCGATGGTGTGCCGCTTGTGCTCCAACTGGCCATAGTCATAAAGCGTCTGTTCGCTCGGATTGATGTACAGCCATCCGCCGTAGCCATCCAGCAAGGCAAAACATCCCGACTCAATCTGGTGGCTTGAGTCATGCAACCCCACCACCGCGGGAATGTCCATGGCCCGGGCCATGATCGCGGTATGCGATGTCCGGCTGCCAATGTCCGTGCAAAACCCCAGCACCTTTGCCCGGTCCAGGGTCGCGGTATCGGAGGGCGAAAGATCGTAGGCCAGCACGATGCACGGCTCCACAAGCGTCCTCAAATCCTGGCTGGACTGTCCCTCCAGATTTCGCAAAACACGGTGGGCCACATCCTTGATATCCGCCGCCCGTTCCCGCAGATAAGCGTCTTCAATGTTCAGGAGGGATTTGAAATACTGCGTGGATACATTTTCAAAAGCGAACTCGACATTCTGGTGTTCCTCCTGAATGCGCCGCACCACCTCATCGATCAGGGATGGATCATCCAGCACCAGCAAATGGGCATCAAAAATTGCCCCGTCATTTTCCCCCAAATCCTCAATAATCCGCTTTTGAATTTCCTGCAATTGCTGGCGGGTCAGCAACAAAGCCTGTTCAAAACGCCCGATCTCACTGCCCACATCCTCGCCGCGAATTTCCTTCTGGACAACCGCAACCTCATCGCGCCCATAGACAAAGACCTTCCCGGTGATAATGCCGGGAGATGCTCCTATTCCTTGGAACTTCCTTTCCAAATGGCTGACGGTATGAGCTTCGATCACAATCCAACCCTATAACAACCCGGCAAACGGTTGTCGAGTCCGGAAACCAAATTTTATGAGCGCCCGGGACCGGGGTTCATTCCTCGTTGAATTTTTTTGCGAACAGCTTCTCGATTTCATCCAAAGCCTGAATCGCGTCGGCCCCATGGGCGAGCACCTTCAGGGTTGTGCCGCATCCCGCGGCCAGCATCATCAGCCCCATGATGCTCTTGCCATTGACCAGTTCACCATCTTTCTCAACGGTGATCTCCGAGGAAAAACGGGAGGCGGTCTTGACAAACAAGGCAGCCGGCCTGGCATGCATGCCAAGCTTGTTGGTCAACACCAACTCCCTGGCGGCCGAATCCCCGCCTTCATTTGTTTTTTTCAAGATGCTCACGGTTATTGTTCTGCATGGTTTGCATTAATTTCCGGCTGAATTCAAGCGCTGTGTTTTGGCCCATGTTCTTCAACTTCTGGTCCAACGCCGCCACCTCCACCAAACGGGCAAGATCCCGGCCCGGTTTCACAGGGAGGGTGACATGCGGGACCTTGACGCCAATGATTGAATAATATTCGCGGTCAATCCCCAGCCGGTCAATGTCCTCCACTTTTTCCCATTCCACCAGGCTGACAACCAGATTCAACAGTTTTTCATGCCGGATGGCTGCCACCCCAAAGACGGATGCCACATTAATGATGCCGATGCCCCGGACCTCCATGTGATTGCGCGACAACTCCGGGCTGCTGCCAATCAACTCGCAGCCATTGATCAGCCGCACCTTGGTGATGTCATCGGCAACCAGGCTGTATCCCCGTTCCAGCAGGGAAAGCACGCACTCGCTCTTTCCCACCCCGCTTTTGCCGCGGATCAAAACCCCGATTCCCTGCAGATCCACCATGCTGCCATGTTCGTTGACACAAGGGGAAAAAAAAGCCTCAAGAATGATGGTGGCCTTGTTGATCAACCGCATGGTCACCAGCGGACATTTGAAAACCGGCACGGCAAAACGTTCGGCCTCCTCGATAAAAACCTTCATCGGATTCAGGTGCCGGGCAAAAATCACCGCCGGGACCTTGCATCCCAGCAACCGCCGGATCCGGACCCTCTGCTGTTTCACGGACAGCGATTTCAAATAGCTGTATTCCGCCTGCCCGATGACCTGCAACCGTTTCCACGCAAAATGCCGGAAAAAACCGGCAAGGGCCATTCCAGGACGATTAACGGTGGGTTCGCGGACCTTGCGGGACATCCCCGCCTCGCCCGCGACAAGTTTCAACTCAAGCATCTGGCCGTATTCTCGAACCATCTGCTCAACCGTGATGAATGTGGCTGTATGGGAAGTTAACACCCCCCTATGTTATCAATGCTTCAAAAAGTTTCAATGTTCTTCGCTCAACACCCTTGCACACGCCGGAAAATCTGCTACCGTCAGCCAATCCGGCATCACCATGAAAAACAGCGTAATTCCCATCCAAGTGTTTGGAGTTATCCCCACAAACCGGGGTTGCGCGGTCTTTCTTGGCAACAAGGAGAAAACCTTCACCATTTACGTGGAAAATTCCGTTGGGCAGGCCATTGCCATGTTCATGCAAAGCACCCCGAAGGAAAGACCCCTCACCCACGACCTGATCGGCCACATTTTTCAGGCCCTCGGCGTCAGTGTGGAACGGGTGCTCATCAACGATTTGAAGGACGGCACCTACTTTGCCAGGCTCATCCTTAAACAGGACAATGAACTGGGCCGGAAATTGATCGAAATTGACGCACGTCCCAGCGACAGCATCGCCCTGGCCGTCCAGGCCAAGGCGCCCCTTTTCGTTTCCAAAGCCGTGATGGAACAAGTCGAAGACATGTCGGAAGTCCTCAAAAAGCTCAATGAAATGCAAAATTCGCCCCCTCCGGATGCCGAGGGCGAATCCGATTCAGCCCCCCCCTCCCTCAACCCTGATCTCGACGAACCGGAACCGGAAGACGACGAGGGCCCCCCTCCGGGCAAAGGCAAAAAGTAACGGCCTTTTTTTGGGGGGGAACTGCAAGAGCGGAGTCAATCCGGAATGGCGCTTGGTTAAGCCGCCAACAGATTGTCCCTCTTGCATCCGGAAAGAACACCACCTTGTCAAGGGGGGGGCGTCCGTTCCACCAACCGCCCGCGACTCAACTCCAGCAGGCGCGACAACTGCCGCGCCTGCTCCATCTGGTGTGTCACCAACAACACCATCGACTGCTCCTGCCCGGCCAGTTCGAGCAACAATCTCATCACCTGGCAGCCATTTTCATCGTCCAGATTCCCTGTGGGCTCATCAGCCAGCAACAGCCGCGGACGATTCAACAATGCGCGGATCACAGCCACCCGTTGTCTTTCGCCGCCGGACATCTGCCATGGAAACGCCCGGGAATGCGCAGCCAACCCCACCCGATCCAACAACTCCATGGCCCGGCTCATCCCCTCAGCCCCCGCCGCCGGCAGCCCCAGCGCCGGCAGGAGCACGTTTTCCAGCGCTGTAAGCTGCGGCAGCAAATGGTGCTCCTGAAAAACAAACCCCACTTGGAAGCGGCGGTATGCGTCCATGGCCTCCCCCTTCAAAGACCCCACATCCATGTTTCCAAACCGGACCTCACCCTCATCCGCAACATCCAGCCCGCCGATAATGTTCAGCAGCGTGCTTTTGCCCGACCCCGATGGTCCCACCACCGCCACGGTTTCGCCGGGTTTCATGATCATGGAAACGCCGTCCAACACAACAAGCGGACCGGAACTTTCGGCATAACGCCGTTTTACATTCACCAACTCCAGCGATACGCGGGATTGAGGATCAGGAATCATTTTATCTGCCATTTTCAGGCTTCTCTTCCAGCCGGAAACGGACGGCCGCCAGAACCTCGTCCACACTGACAGCATCCAGTCCCTTTGCCCCGCCCACCACCGTCTGTCTGCCGCCCAGGGGATGCCATCGCGTTGGGTCATTGCCAAAAATGGCAACCACCGGCCTGCCGCAAGCCGCGGCCAGATGCATGGGGCCGCTGTCATTCCCAACAAACAAGACGGCGCCGGACACCAATGCCATCAATTCTCCAAGTGTTGGGACCGGCCAGAATGCCGCGCTGCAATCCTTCAGTTCATTCTCCACCCAGGAAGCCTCGCCAGGGCCGTAAACCAGCACGATTTCATTCCCCCCCCATCCTTTCAACCGGCGCAACAATTCGGCAAAGCGTTCCGGCGCCCATCGCTTTCCCCTCAAACGCCCGCCGGGATGAACAAGAAAATACGGTTTCCCTTCAAGCCCCCGCGCCGACAACCATTTTTTGACCGCCGTCTCCTCTTCCGGACGGCTCCACACCCGCGGCATCTCATCTCGGGCGCCAAATCCAAAAGGCGCCAGCGCGTCGTGGTAAAAATCCGCCATGTGCCGCATATCGGAACTTCGTTCGGGCGCCAGCACATTGATGTTTTGCAGCAGCGACAACAAACGGGGCCTCCCATATTCCTCGATCCCGGTCCGGATCCCCGCCCCGCAAAACCATGCCCACAACAGGCTGGAACGATCCCAAGCCAGGTTCAGGACCAATCCGAAGCGGCGGCGTCTCAACTCCCGGGCCACCCGCCACCACTCCAAAATACCGGTTGCCGAGTGCAATCGCGCCTCGGAATAGGCAATCACCTCGTCCACCAAACAATGCCCCCGCAACAAATCCGCCCATTCCTCGCGCAAAAGCCAGGCCGTTGACGCCGCCGGGTTCCGCCGTTTGATGGCCTGAAGAATCGGCAGGCTAAGCAGGATATCCCCCATGTAAAAAGGCCGGATGATCAGGATCCGGGACGGCAGACAATCCGGCGCCGGAGGGGTCACCCGTCCAAAAATCCCATCGCGGAACCCGCGGGCAAGCCTCACAACCATCCTGCCGAAAGCCCGGCGCCCCTGTCGAAACAATGCCATGCCAACAACCTATCCTTCAGCCCTTCATTTGGCCAGCAAATGCTCTTGCAATCTTGTTTTTCATGGATGAAACTGCGTCGGAAAAAACCGCATCCATGACCTTCTCCACCATCAAAAAACACGTCATCGGCATTCAAGCAACCGTTTTCGCATTTCTCATCCTGCTGGTCTGGGCCGCTGAAATTTTTCAACTTCCCAGCCGGTTGTTTGGCGCGGCCCGGATGCCCCCCAATTTCGCCAAGTGCGCGTTTGAGACCATCGAAATCCTGTTTGGCTGCTCCCTCTGCCTGTATTTTTCACAACAACTGTTGCAATACGTCCGCTATCTGGAGGGATTCGTCAGCATTTGCGCCAACTGCAAAAAGGTGCGTCACAACGGACGCTGGATTCCCATCGAATCCTATATCAGCGACCGTTCCGAAACCAAATTCTCCCACGGAATCTGCCCCGCCTGCGCCAAGGAACTCTACGGCGTGGAAATGAAGGAAAGCTGATTCCTCCCCCGTCCGATCCTCCCGGTCCTGTCAATGCGCGGGCGCAGGTGAACCTGCGGATGAAGCGGCAGGCGGATTGGCTTGCGCGCGCAAAGCCTCGGCGATGGCATTGCGGATGTCGGCGACAATCTTTTCGTAATCCTGGCAACGGGGACTCTCCCTCAAAGCCTGCACCATCAGATCCACTCCCTGCCGGAATTGCCGGAACAACACATAATCCCTGCCGACCTGCCAGAGCAGCCATGGACGCCTCTGCTGGATGAAATTTTCACGCCGCGCCGCCAGACCATCCCGCTCCGCCGCCTCCTGTTCGTAACGAATGACGGTCTTCCATTCATCAAAAATCCGGGCATCCTGTTTTACCCGCAAATGGCCGATCACATTCACCCGGTACACATCTGGATACCTCGTCAGATCACCCAAGTACCAGCTGTCAAACCCCTGCAGCATATCCATCTGCGGCAGGACCCTGACATTCATGCCGCCGCCCTTGGGATTGAACGCCTGCGGCCCGGCCTTCATAAAAACGCTGCCGGCCACACCCCCGGTCAAAATTTGTTGTTTGCCCACCAGCCGGAATTTTTCCGCCGTCCGTGGAAACGCCTCCACCCAATTTTTAATCTGCTTGATGGCCTCCTCATCTTCCCCAGCCTTTTTAATCATGGTCGTCATCAGATACTGCACATGCAAACGAATCGCCAAAATAAAGCCGTCATCCTTGAACCGGCTTTTATTTTCCAGTTCCCAAGCCTTGACCTTGGCATGCTCCTTTGCGTCACCCTCAAAATTCACCGCTTCGTAAGCGTTTTTGTATCCTTCAAGCAACGAACCGTCGTTTGCGAGCAATGCTGAAAGCTGGGAATGCAACATCCTGGCCTGTCCCGCCGCTCCATGGGCCCGTTCTGTTTCCATCTGTTTGAGAAACGCCTCAACGTCGCTGAAATCCAATCCTCGCGCGCCCGGATTGGGTGTTGGGCTTGGCGCTGCGGGAGGCGTTGCCCCCGTTGCAGGCGCCTGCGCAAAAACAGGCGCCCATGTTGCCGCCGCCAAAACAAGAGAAAGCATGATGTTTTTCATAAAATTCAGCATCCAGTTCAGCAGGTCTCCCTCCCCTTCAGCCTTCGGTCTTCAGACTTGAGCCCAACCCTCCCCATATGACACAAAAAATGGATTGTGTAAAAGGAGAAAACCTGCTTGAATGTCGTCAGCATCAGGAACGGCCCTGGCTCAACCAGGCCTGCCAACCGGAAAAGGAGACTTTACGGTGGCTTGATAAGCGCGAGTGGCGCTCATCGATGTGCGGACGGCAAGGCTGTCCGAACAAGGAACTCCACAAAAATGAAAGGCCGCCGTTCCAGAGGGAACAGGCGGTTTTTTTATTTTTGCACATCCTGATGCGTAACAACCAAAAGGAGATTACGCATCATGCAAAATTCAACGCTGGCCATCCGCACCCAGGCCGACAACCGGGATCATCATCTCTGGAACAACAACGGCACCTGGTTCGTGCACTACACGGTGCACCCCGATCCTCTCACCAAACAACGCATCCGGCATTCACTGTCCACCAAATCCCTCGCGGAAGCCCGGGAGCGGAGGGATTCGCTTTTTCGCAGGCTTTTGACCCTGTCCGGCGCGGCGCCCCAAACCAATTAACCTGGAGATTTCCATCATGAGCAGACAACCCGGATTCGATACCCTTGCCCTGCATGCCGGACAGAAACCCGATCCCGCCACAGGCGCCAGGGCCACCCCGATCTATCAAACCACGTCCTATGTTTTCAAGGACACAAACCACGCCGCCAATCTCTTTGCATTGAAAGAGCCGGGCAACATTTACACCCGGCTCATGAACCCGACATGGGCCGTGCTCGAGGAACGCCTTGCCGCATTGGAAGGCGGCGTGGGCGCTTTGGTTTCCGCCTCCGGCCAGGCGGCGGAAACCCTGGCGGTCCTCACCCTGGCATCCGCCGGGGATCATGTGGTCTGTTCCTCCAGCCTGTACGGAGGCACCCATACCCTCTTCAACTACACCTTCCGCAAATTCGGCATCCAGACCACGTTTGTGGATCCCTCCAATCCGGATCATTTCCGGCGGGCCATCACCCCCAAGACACGCCTTGTCTACGGGGAAACCCTCGGCAACCCCAAAAGCGACATGCTCGACCTCGAAGCCGTGGCCCGGATCGCCCATGAGGCGGGCATCCCCTTCATTGTGGACAACACCTCCGCCAGCCCCTACCTCTGCCGTCCGTTCGACTGGGGCGCCGACATCGTCATCCATTCCATGACCAAGTTTCTAGGCGGTCACGGAACGTCCCTGGGAGGAGTGGTGGTTGACTCCGGGCGCTTCGACTGGACCAAGGGGCGTTTTCCGGAATTGACCGAGGCCGACCCATCCTATCACGGGCTGAAATTCCATGAAACCTTTGGCAAACTGGCCTATCTCACCAAGGCGCGGGTGCAACTGTTGCGCGACATGGGCCCGGCCATCAGCCCCTTCAACGCCTTTCTGATCCTTCAGGGAATTGAAACCCTGTCCCTGCGGGTGCAACGGCATTCCGACAACGCCATGAAGGTGGCCCAATTCCTCCAACAACACCCCCGGGTGTCGTGGGTCAACTATCCAGGACTGCCCAGCCATCCCACCCACGCATTGGCCAAAAAATACCTGAGCCATGGTTTCGGCTCCATTTTTGGCTTCGGCATCAAGGGCGGACTGCAAGCCGGCATCAAATTCATCAACTCGGTCAAGCTCCTGTCGCACCTGGCCAACATCGGGGACGCCAAATCCTTGGTCATCCACCCCGCCAGCACCACCCATCAGCAACTCAGTCCGGAAGAACAACTCGCCAGCGGTGTCACACCGGACTTCATCCGCCTGTCCATCGGACTGGAAACCATCGAGGACATCATCGAGGACCTTGACCAGGCGCTCAAAGCCTCACAATAAGACTCCCATGCCACAAAACGATCCCCATTCCATCGGCATTGTTGAAACACAATATTTCACCTTTGCCGGATCGCCCGATGAAATGCCGCTCGAATGCGGCAGAAAGCTGGGCCCCATCACCCTGGCCTATGAAACCTACGGCGTTCTCAACGAGGCAAAGGACAACGCCATCCTCATCCTTCACGCCCTGTCCGGCGACGCCCATGCCGCCGGATATCATGCCGGCGACGACAAACCCGGATGGTGGGACATCATGATCGGCCCGGGAAAAGGATTCGACACCAACCGTTTTTTCATCATTTGCTCCAACGTGATTGGCGGCTGCAAGGGCTCCTCCGGCCCCGGCTCCGCCAACCCGCAAACCGGACGCTCCTACGGTCTTTCGTTTCCGATCGTCACCATCGCCGACATGGTCAACGCGCAGAAACGACTGGTTGAACACCTGGGAATCAAACAGCTTTTCTGCGTGGCCGGCGGATCCATGGGCGGCATGCAGGTTTTGCAATGGGCAACCGCCCATCCGGAAATGGTGCGGCTGGCCATTCCCATCGCCACCACCAGCCGTCTCTCGGCCCAGGCCATCGCCTTCGATGAGGTCGGACGCCAGGCCATCCAGGCCGATCCGGACTGGATGCAGGGCGATTACTACGGCAAAACCATCCCCCACCGGGGCCTGTCCATCGCCCGCATGATCGGCCACATCACCTATCTCTCCGACCAGTCCATGCACCAGAAGTTTGGACGCAAACTGCAGAACAAGCAGGAATACGGCTACGATTTTGTCACCGACTTCCAGGTCGAAAGCTATCTGCGCTACAAAGGGGACAGTTTCGTCAAACGATTCGACGCCAATTCGTATCTTTATATCAGCAAGGCCATGGATTATTTCGACCTGACCCCGCCCAACGGGAAGCTCAAGGACGCCTTTGCGACAACCCGGGCCAATTTCCTGGTCATTTCCTTTTCCTCGGACTGGCTGTTCCCGACCTATCAGTCCAAGGAAATCGTCACGGCCCTGCGGCAAAACAACCTCAACGTCATCTTTACCGACATCAAAACCGATTACGGCCACGACGCCTTTCTGCTCGAAGCCGGGGAACTCACCCGGCTGATCTCCAATTTTCTCCTGCACAGCCACCAGCAACAACAAAAATGAACATCCCCTCCTCCTCCGCCCCTTCCAACCCCCATCACGAACAGATCATCGAATTGATCGAGGAAGGCAGCCGCGTCCTCGACCTGGGGTGCGGCAATGGAGATCTGCTCCAAGCCCTGACCCAACACAAAAGCGTCCGGGCCGAAGGCATCGAACTCTCCGAAGAATGCATTCAAGCCTGTGTTGCCAGGGGGCTTCTCAACGTCCACCAGGGCAACCTCGACGAAGGACTGACCAATTATCCGGACAAATGCATGGATTACGTGATCCTGGCCAACACCATCCAGGTGATTCACCGCCCGCTCTTCCTGATCCGGGAAATGATGAGGGTGGGCAAAAAATCCATCATCAGCCTTCCGAATTTCGCCCATTGGTCGCTGCGGATTCAACTGTTGTTCACCGGACGCATGCCCAAAACCCCCGCCCTTCCCTACGAATGGTACGAAAGCCCCAACATCCACCTCACCACCCTCGCCGATTTCAGGGACCTGTGCGACAAGGCGGGACTGCGCATCCTCAAGGAAATTCCGCTCCACGGCAAATCCTCCGGCGGCTTTCGCAAGGTCTGCTGCCTTGCGAACCTCATGGCCGACTCGGCCATCTACGTGGTGGAATGACCAGGGGGCAGGAAAAAGACCTTTCTTTTCTCCGGTCATTTGCTATGGATGCACCTGCCGGGCGCCGTGGAATGAGAGCTGATGAACCCCGCCAGGGTCGGAAGACAGCAACGGCAATCTGACTTTCATCTGCCGCGGTGGCCCGGCACTTATTTTTCATCGTCGATGAGCGAAACACAGGTCACCCTCCTTAAACTTGCCGGCGTGGTGGTGCTCGTGCTGCTCAACGGTTTTTTTGTAGCCGCTGAGTTTGCACTGGTCAAAACCCGCTCGACCCGTCTGGCCCTGCTGGCCAAGGAAGGCCGCTTCGGAGCGCGCGTCGCTCTGCGGCTGCTGAGCAACATCAACGCATACCTCTCGGCCGCCCAACTTGGGATCACCCTCGCCAGCCTGGGCTTGGGATGGCTGGCCGAATCGGCCCTGGCAGACCTGTTCACCCCCTGCTTTCATGCCATCCAAATGGGAAAAGTGGCCGCCCACGCCACCTCCGCCTCCCTTGTTTTTGCCATCATCACATTCCTTCACATCGTCGCCGGAGAACAGGCGCCCAAGGTCCTCGCCATCCAGAAATCCGAACAAACCAGCCTCATCATTGCCTGGCCGCTCCGATTGTTCCACAGTGTCATCTACCCCGCCATCTGGATTCTCAACAACGCGTCCCTTGGGCTCCTCAAACTCTTCGGCATCAAGCCCGCCAATGAGCATGAAACCGTGCATTCCGCCGACGAACTGCGCGCGCTCTTGAAGCAATCCAGCCGCAACCAGCAGCTGACCCCGGTTGCCGGCTCCCTGCTGCTCAACGCGCTGGACCTGCGCCGGCGCAAGGCGCGGCAGGTCATGGTTCACCGCACCAAAATCGCCAGCCTTTCCACCCGGCTCGGCATCGAGGAAAACCTGCGGATCGCCCAGCAGTCGGGGCACAGCCGTTTCCCCCTCTGCAACGGCAGCATCGACCATGTCGTCGGCATGATCCACCTCAAGGACCTCATGTGGCTCATCCACGAAAAACGTTCCGACGCCAACCTCAACTCCATCAAGCGCGACGTTCTTTTCATCCCGGAAACCATCCCCCTGGAACGGCTGCTCAACACCTTCCTGACCCAGCGCATCCACATGGCCATCGTGGTCAACGAATACGGCTCCATTGTCGGCATGATCACCCTGGAAAACATCCTCGAGGAAATCGTGGGGGATATCCAGGACGAATTCGACCAGGAAGCGCTGATGTTCCAGAAGATTTCCGCCACCGAATACCGGTTGCACGGGGAACTCCCCCTTCACGACCTGGAAAACCTGCTCGGGCTTTCACTGCCGGCCGAGGAAGTCACCACCATCGGCGGGTACATGGTCAAGGAACTCGGCCATTTCCCGCAAAGCGGCGAAAATCTGCTCGTCGGCAATTACGAATTCAGCATCCAACGCTCCACCGGCAGGCAAATCCTGCAGATCGTCGCAAGGGAACTTCCACCCCAGCCTGATCAGGAAAAAATCGTCCTGTCCTGACGGGCAGGGCTGCCGCACATTGAAAAAAAAGGCGCGACCGAAGTCGCGCCTTTTTGAAAACCAATTCAGGCCGGGAGAACGGGTTGCCCATTCCCCCGGCCATTGGAATTGATCGGCTTATGCCAGCGCCGCCTGCGCCGCAGCCAACCGGGCGATCGGCACGCGGAACGGACTGCAACTCACATAGTTCAAGCCGGTCTTGAAGCAGAACTTCACCGAGGCGGGATCTCCGCCCTGTTCGCCGCAGATGCCGACTTTGAGTTCCTTGCGGGTCTTGCGGCCCTTGGCCACCGCCATCTCGATCAACTGGCCCACGCCGGTCTGGTCGATCGTCTGGAACGGATCGGCTGCGAGAATCTTCTTGTCGAGATAATCGCCCATGAACCCGCCGATGTCGTCGCGGCTGAATCCAAAGGTCATCTGGGTCAGGTCGTTGGTGCCGAAGGAGAAGAACCCGGCTTCCTCGGCCATCTCGTCGGCCAGCAACGCGGCGCGCGGAATCTCAATCATGGTGCCGTAAGCGTGGGGAATGGCCTTCACGCCCTTGCTCTTGCAAACCTCGGCGTACACCTTCAGGCAAAGCGCCTTCTGATGCTTGAGTTCGCGCATGTCGCAGGTCACCGGGATCATGATCTCCGGCTTCACCTTCTTGCCGGACTTGGTCAATTCAACCGCCACTTCAAGGATGGCGCGCACCTGCATCTCGGTCACTTCCGGATAGGTCACGCCGAGGCGGACGCCGCGATGGCCCATCATGGGATTGGACTCGTGCAATTGTTCGCCGCGCTTGGCCACTTCCTCGGCGCTGATGCCCAGGGCCTTGGCCAGTTCCGCCTGCTTCTCCGCGCTCTTGGGAACAAACTCATGCAGCGGAGGATCGAGCAACCGGATGGTCACCGGAAAGCCGTCCATGGCTTCGAGGGTGCCTTTGATCGAGGCTTTGACAAACGGGAACAGCTCATCCAGGGCATTGCGGCGTTCCTCGACGCTTTTGCTGAGGATCATCTTGCGAAGGATGAACAACGGCTCGTCGCTGCCCTTGCCGTAGAACATGTGCTCCGTGCGGAACAAGCCGATGCCTTCGGCGCCGAAATCGCGGGCCACCTTGGCGTCGGCCGGCGTGTCGGCATTGGCGCGCACGCCCATCTTCCGAAACTTGTCCACGATCTTCATAAACTTCTGGAAGCGGGGATTCTCGGAAGCGTCAATCATGTTCAACTTGCCGGCATAGAGGTAACCCTTGGTGCCGTTCAGTGTGATGAAATCGCCTTCCTTGAAGGTCTGCCCGGCCACCGTCATGGTCTTGGCGTGCGCATTCACATGCAGGGCGCTGGCGCCGACGATGCAGCACTTGCCCCAGCCGCGGGCCACGAGGGCCGCATGGCTGGTCATGCCTCCGCGGGCGGTCAGAATGCCTTCCGCAGCGCGCATGCCTTCCACGTCTTCCGGATTGGTTTCCTCGCGCACGAGAACCACTTTCTTGCCGGCCTTGGCCCATTCCACCGCGGCGGCGGCGGTGAACACCGCCTGGCCGCAGGCGCCTCCGGGACCCGCGGGCAATCCCTTGGCCGCAACCTTGGCAGCCTTCTCGGCGGCGGGATCGACGATCGGATGCAGCAATTCATCGAGCTGGGCGGGCGAAACGCGCTTCACCACGTCCTGCTCGCCGATCAGTTTCTCGGAAACCATGTCCATCGCCATGTTCAAAGCGGCGGTGCCGGTGCGTTTGCCCACGCGGCACTGCAGCATGTAAAGCTTGCCTTCCTGAATGGTGAACTCGATGTCCTGCATGTCGCGGTAGTGCTTCTCGAGCTTCTTCTGGATGCCATCCAGTTCCTTGTAAACCACGGGCATGGCCTTCTCGAGCGAAACTAGGTGGACGTTCTGCTCGTTCTTGGTCGCCTCGTTCACCGGGGACGGCGTGCGGATGCCGGCCACCACGTCCTCGCCCTGGGCATTGATCAGCCATTCGCCGTAAAACTTGTGTTCGCCGGTCGCCGGATTGCGGCTGAACGCCACGCCGGTCGCCGAGGAATCGCCCATGTTGCCGAACACCATGGTCTGCACGTTGACAGCGGTTCCCCACTCGTCGGGAATCCCCTCGATGCGGCGGTAGGCGATGGCGCGCCGGCCATTCCAGCTCTTGAACACGGCGCCAATGCCGCCCCACATCTGGTCCATCGGTTTGTCGGGGAAATCCTTGCCGAGCACCTGTTTCACGCGCACCTTGAAATCGGCGCACAACTGCTTCAGGTCTTCGGCGGTCAAATCGGTGTCCTTCTGATACCCCTTGGCCTTCTTCATCTCACCCATCATGCCATCAAGCTGAAGGCGGATGCCCTTGCCCTCGGCGGGTTCGATCCCCTCGGCCTTCTCCATCACCACATCGGAATACATCATGATCAGGCGGCGATAGGAATCGTAAACAAAACGCTCGTTCTTCGTCTTGGCAACCAAACCGGGAATCGTCGCGGTGCAAAGACCGACGTTCAACACGGTCTCCATCATGCCAGGCATGGATTTGCGGGCGCCGGATCGGCAGGAAACCAACAAAGGATTCTGGGGATCGCCAAATTTCATTCCCATGGCCTTCTCAACCCTGGCCAGCGCCTCCTCCACCTGCTGCTTGACGCAGGAGGGAAACTTCATCCCATTGGCGAAGAAATCCGTGCAACATTCGGTGGAAATGGAAAAACCGGCGGGCACGGGCAACCCGATCCTGCACATCTCAGCGAGATTGGCGCCTTTGCCTCCGAGGAGGTTCACCAACTTGCCGCTGCCTTCACAACGGGCTGCGCTGAAGAAATAAACGTATTTGGGATTCTTGGAGCCCTTGGAAGGACTCTTCTTGGCTGATTTTGATTTTGTTTTTGTTGGCATAAAGTGTGTTCTCCTTAAGTGGAAAATGAAGAGCGAGTTTTCTGCCGCAATTCATCCGGCCTGTCAAGAAAAGTGCGGTTTTTCACCTCCGAAAATGGCGGTTTTTTATCAGTCAGAATGACCAAATATCCCCGCAACTCTTTGCTGGCGTGTGGGTTGCGAAAAATACATCTCCTTATCCCTATCCCTTTCAACACTGGCGCTTGAACCATGCGATAACCTTGGGCTAAGCTGTTCCTGTGGAAACGCTTGAACAAAAAATCCAGCGGGTTGTGAAAGAGGATGTCGCTCTGACGCCTTACAATCCCGTCTGGCCCAAACTTTTCGAGCGGGAAAAAGACCATCTTCTCACCTGTCTTCCCCGGGAACTCATCGGACGAATCGAACACTTCGGCAGTACTGCCATTCCTGGAATGGCAGCCAAGCCCATCATCGATTTGCTGGTGGAGGTTTATTCGCTGGAACAAACAAAAAAACGGATCGCACCCATTCTGGAATCCCAAGGTTATGATTACTTCTGGCGTCCATCCATGTTCGACGGTCCGCCCTATTACGCATGGTTCATCAAACGAAATAACGAAAGAGTCAGAACCCACCATATCCACATGGTCGAACCCCGCTTCGATCACTGGAACCGTCTTTTTTTCCGGGATTATCTCATCGCCCATCCGGAGGTGGCGCGGGAATATCAAACTCTCAAATTTCGTCTGGCCGCCGAACATCCCAATGATCGCATCGCCTACACAAAGGGTAAAACCGAATTTGTCGTCAAAGTCACCGAACAAGCCATCCAGTTTTATCAAAAAGCAGATCGAAACAGCTGAAAAGTCACCTCTCTTTCTTCTTGAGGCGCAAACCAAAACCCGCTAACCTCCTCATTATGAATCAGTTGCAGATTCTCCTCTCAGCTTTGGCCTGTTTTTTTTTCGCACTGGACCTTATCCCTTCAATTCAAGCCCAGGATGTCTCCACCAACAAAGTGGTTTCCATCAATTTTCTGGAAAGCCGCACCCATAAGACTCCCAACCAACCCAAATGCTGGTTCGAACTGGGCAATGCCTATTTCAAAGCAGGTCGTTTGGATGATGCCCTTGCGGCCTATCAGAAAACCCTCGACCTGAAACCGGAATTTCCCGAAGCGTGGAACGCCAAGGCCGTCATCTATCTGCAACAAAACGAAAACCACGACGCCTTTGCCGCAGCTCAAAAAGCGGTCAACCTCAACAACCGCTATGTGCAGGGATGGAATTCCCTCGGCGTGGCACAGTACCGGCTCGGACGATTTGAGGACGCCATCTGGTCGCTCAACAACGCCATCCAGATCCGTTCCAGTGTTGCCGAACCGTGGGCCAATCTCGCCTTGATTTACGAAAAGCAGGGCCGCATCAACGATGCCCTTGAGGTCTGCAAACGGGCGGTCAAAATCAAACCCGATTATGCGGGGGCATGGGTCATCCTCGGCAATCTTTACGACAAACTGGACAATTCCGAAGCCGCCATCAATGCTTTCAAGGAAGCCCTGAAAGCCGATCCCCAACAGATTGCGGCGGAAAAACGGCTTGCCGATTTGCAACTGCGTGAAGGCCAGCGCGAGGCGGCCCTGAAAACCAGCCGCAATCTCGTTCAACACACACCGAAGGACGCCAAACCCCTCAACACCCTGGGAGTGCTGGCCGATGACCAGGGCCGGACCAGGGAAGCCCTCTGCGCCTATCGCAAGGCCGTCGCGCTCGATCCCGAGAATTTCACCGCGTGGTTCAACCTGGGGGTGCTCTATGACGACACCGGCCATGGCAGCCTGGCCATCGACGCCTTCAATGACGCCGTCCGGCTGAAACCCAACTTTGCCGAAGCGTGGAACGGACTGGGATCCGCCTGCGCAAAACAGGATCAACATGAAAAAGCCGTTGAATCCTTCCGCAAGGCCATCGAATGCCGCAAAGACTATGCCGACGCATACATCCGGATGGGCATTTCCCTGGATGCCCTCAACCGCGGACGGGAAGCCACCGACGCCTATCAAAGCGCCGTCACCATCTGCCGGCAACAACTCGACATCTCCAGGAAGAATTCCGAGGCATGGAACAACCTCGGTTGCGCCTATGCGCGCCTTGGACTCAAGGACAAAGCCATTGCCTCATGCCTCAAGGCGGTGGGACTGAACCCCAAATACGCCGCCGCGTGGGACAGCCTCGGCTACGCTTATTCCATCCCCAAACCCATGTGGTCCTCCGCCATCTCCGCCTACCGCCAGGCCGTCAGCCTGAAACCCGGCATCGGGGAAATCTGGTTCAACCTCGGCCAGGCATGCGTCAACGCCGGCCAGATGGATGAAGCCAGACAGTCATTGGAAAAGCTGCAAAAGATCGACCCATCCAGCGCCAAAAAACTGTCAACCCAGATCAATTAACCCGCGCCAGCAGCGGAATAAGAGACCTCGCATTCCCGTCGTCTATCTCCTTCGGCGCTGTGATTCCGGCAACACACTTTTCAGCGAAACAAGGCGGGGCGGACTCCATCGAATCCTGAATGGGCTCTTTTTCACGTTTTTTTCCGCAATTGACGGCCGCGTTCAATCATCGGTGGAATATTCACCGGCAGGCCGGATTCGATGGAATCCTCGGCGCAGGCGGCCAGAACCGTGGAATAATACCCGAGCTCAAAACAACAGGCGTTATGATCGGTGTCCCCGGTCATGATCCTGCGGAAAAACTCGGTGCGAAGCCGCTCGTCGCCGCCGCCATGGCCGCCGCCGGTATGAGCCGGCTTGAATTCCTCCACACGCTGATGTTTCTGGTGCGAATACTGGATCCGGATCAGGAACCGGCCCGGATTGTCGTAATAACCATAAAGCCTGCCCTTGTCCCCGGTCAGCCAGAATTCCCGCGAGTAATCCGGCGTGAAATGGCATTCATGAAACGTCGCCTTGCCACCGTTGGCGTAGGTGATGGCCAGTTCGGAATTGTCATTGAGATCCATCTCGCGGCTCCAAACGCAATAATCCTCAACCTCGGATGCCTCGCCATAATCCAGTTGAAAGGCCTTGTGCTGGACGCGGTATGGACAATCCTTGCGCCGGCAATTCCGGCATTGGAGTTTTGAACTCTCCTTGCCTCCGTAAAAATCCATTCCCCCGATCCCATATACCTTCACCGGATGGCTTCCCATGAACCAATTCAACAAGTCCAGCGAATGGCTGGCCTTTTGCAGGAGAAGGGAACGGAAGTATTTTTTCTGATGCCGGGGATGATGGTAATAATAATCCCCCCCCACCGACACATTGTCGAAAGCATGTCCGATCATAACCCGCCCGATCCGGCCCTCGTCAATCAATCGTTTCATCTCCTCGAAAACCGGACAATTCCGCAACTCAAAACCGATCATGAAAACCCCCCGGGCATCAAGCACCGCCCTCCGGATTTTCAATGCGTCCTCCAGGGTCTGGCACAACGGCTTCTCAACCAACACATGTTTTCCCGCCCGCAACGAGGCAAGAACCGGCGCCACATGATGGGCATCGCTGGTTGCGATCAATACGGCGTCGATATCCGGAACGGCCAGCATCCGATTCAAATCCGTATGATACGCAATGCGATCGCCAAATTTTTCCCGGACCTTGTTCAGGGCCTTTTGCGAAAGATCGCAAACAGCCGCCAGACGAAAACCGGCTTTTTCGTCGTCGTATTGCTTGCAAAAATAACTTCCCCGGTTTCCCAATCCAACCACGGCGGTGCGAATGATTTTTTTCATAGAGGCTCTTGCATAAAAATCCTGTCAATCCTGTTAATCCTGTCAAAAAAATCCTTTTCCATGGCGCTTTTGTGCCAACATTGAATTTCCTTTAAATTAAATCCTCGCCCCCGTCATGGCGGAACTTTGGCGGACGGAAGCGGATGCCATTTGATTATCGCGGCAATTCCTCAAGCAGACAGGTTCCCTCCTTGCGATCATAACGGAATCGTCCCGTGGCGCGCAATTCATCCGCCCTTTTCTCATTCAACGTCCCCTCCTTGGTGACAAACTGCCCCCACCATCCCATGCCGGACTTGGAATCAGGACTCGAAACCGTCAGGCTGCGGACATAAGTTTCCGGAAAAAGGCTCAGAAACGGTTCGAGATTGTTGATCCAGGAACCGCAACTGACCTGGATCACCGACGGGGCCTTTGCCCGCATATCCGCCAGACACTGGAGCAAATCATCCCTCAGGGCGTCCATTTGTTCAAATGGCGAGTTTGGGCAACAGGCGTTATAGAAATGCAGCAAAGCCCGGCTGTTGTCGGATGGGGGCTGATTCCAGGCAAAACAACCAATCCACTTCAATTCATCCGCGGGGTTGGATCCCGGCGTCTTGCTGGATTTTTCAATCCACGGCGCCAGGATGCCGGCGGCATCACGGCTGAAGCCGGATGGATCACAGTCGGACTGATGCGCCCGGGCGCAGTCGTTGAACTCCCCCAACAGGCGGCGGTACATGGGGCGCTCGTCCCGGGGCGTCTTTTCGTCATCCCCGCACAACTTCCACGGAATCCAAAACCATGTCATGGTCCAATGCCCCAAGGCGTATTCCAGGGTGTTGTCCCCCTTGCGCACGCGATCCAACGCATGCCAGTACTGCAACTCCATGAGGGGGCGCCATGTCTTTATCCGCAATTCGGGCTCGCTGATTTTTGTTTGATTCATAATCCGGCAGGGTTCAGTCGGTTCACGGTTCAGATCGTCCTGGTTCACCTCTCCGCGGAACATGCCTTCACGCCATGCCCCCGATTTTCCATCCCATCCCGCCGGCCTTCCCCACGAGACGTGACCCCGGTCTTCCTCCCTCCAAATGCGCGCAAAACATGTCGTTGCGTTTCAATACGACAATCTACTGCTTATCGGACGGGAGGCAAGTTTTGGGAATTGCACTTTTGGTGGAATTTGTTACACAAAACAAGCGATGCGCCGCCCCCCCCTTGTCACCATCTCCTGGACCCCGGGAACCATCGCCCGTTCCAATTACCCGCTTTCCGACGAGGATCCGGTTCGTTGCAATTTCTACACCCATCCGCAAACCAAAATATTGCGGCGCAATTTTCATTACGCATTGGAAATGGGGGTTCTTCTGCGGGGCCGGATGGAAGCCTGGTACCAGAATCATCAACATCCCCTGCTCCCTGGCGACGTGTGGTTGACAGGAATCTGGGAACCCCATGGCGGGAAAATCACCCGTGCCCCCTGCGATGTGGCCGTGCTGTTCATCCAACCCCAATGGCTGGCCGGACTCCGCCCCCCCGGTGAGACATTTGGCTGGCTGCAGCCTTTTTCCGCAGCCCCAGACCAACGCCCCTGGAACCCGGCTCCCTTGCGCCCGCGCATCCTCGCCTTGATCAAAAACGCCCGTGAACAATCCGCCGGCAATCCCCTCTTTGCGCCGGCCTGGACCCAAATCCTGGCCCAGCAAATCCTGTTGCTCCTCCTGGAACACTGGCGCCCCCGAATCCCCCCCCCCCCTTCGCGTTCACACGAGCAAATGACGATTCACCCCGCCGTCGAACTGGTTTTTGAACGCAAAAAACCTGTCAATAATCAGGAAGCCGCCCAAATCTGCCGGATGAATCCCGGTCTCTTTGCCCGCACATTCAGGGAAACCATGGGCATGAGCTTCACCGAATTCGGCATCCGTTACCGGCTCAAGGGCGCCGCCGGCGAACTGCGCGACACCGATCAACCGGTCAAATCCATTGCTGCCGAATGGGGATTCGCCCACGCCAGCCATCTGCACCGCCTCTTTCAGCGCTATTTCGGCTGCTCGCCCGGCGAGTTCCGAAATCGTCCCCATTCCGACGCATCCCGGATTTCTCCCAGCCAAGGTGTCTGAAACCGGGCTCCATTTTTTCAGCGTCCCAACCAACCCCCTCTTTCTCTTCCTTGGACAAGGGGGTGTTACCTTGAATTCAAGTACTCGTCCGCCAGTTTGCGATGGGCTGCGGCAAAAGGCAGACCCGCGACATCGGCAATGTTCACCCAGCGCGCCTCGGCCGCCTTGTTCAAACGAAAACCGCTGATCTTGAAAAACAACAGATGAATCTGGTGATGAGTGACCGTGTAGGAAATGTCCGCAATCTGGCGGGCATTGCGGAAAGCGCCGAACTGATCCTGCCATTTCTCATTCCACCGGCGCAAAGGCCGCCCCAGCAACACTGAGGGAAACTGCCATAATCTGGCCATCCGGTCTCCATCCCCCGCCTGGCGCAACAAAACCTTTCCTCCCGAAAGCGCCAGGGCGGCGTATTCATATTGGCGAATCACCTCCCGCCGTGCGTTGACGGATGGCAAATCCTCCTGCCTCGCCTGGGCATAGGCCCGGCAGGTTTTCCGCACCGGACAAAACAGGCAGAGCGGCTTGTGCGGCAGGCAAACCGTGGCCCCCAGTTCCATCATGGCCTGGTTGAAATCCCCCACCCCCTCTTCCGGCAAAAGTCTTTCGGCCATCTCCCAAAGCTGTTTGCGCACCGCAGGGCGTCCGGGCGGCTGTTCCACGGCAAAATACCGGCATAAGACCCGGGACACATTGCCGTCCACCACCGGCAGCCGCTGGCCCAACGCTATGCTGGCCACCGCCCCCAGCGTGTAGCGCCCCACCCCCGGCAGGCGCGCCACATCGTCCGCCTGGCGCGGAAAAATCCCGTCATGCTGCGACACGATCACCCGGGCCGCCTGATGCAGCATCCGCGCCCTGCGATAATACCCCAACCCCTCCCACGCCTTCAAAACCACCTGCTCGGACGCCCCGGCCAGCGCCTGCGGAGTCGGGAATTGCTTCATCCACCGCTTGTAATACGGAATCACCGTCTGCACCTGGGTTTGCTGCAACATGATCTCCGACACCAGGATGGCATAAGGATCGCGGGTCTCCCGCCAGGGCAACGAACGGCGGTTCTTCGCATACCAACGCCGCAAAGGCGTTGAAAAACTGGATTGCAGATCGGCTCTTTCCGGTTCAGTCTGGGGGGAATTCATTTGTTTCATGCAGCCTGCCACTTCCTATACCATAAAATTGACCGCCCCCCAAGCCTCCAAGGTCAAAGAATACCTGGATGCCCATGGGTTCGAGCGCTTGAACACGCCCTACGCGGATTTTTCCGGCCGTTCCCGCGAGGTCAATGTCACTTTCTACACCAGCGGCAAACTGGTCGTACAGGGTAAAGGCACGCAGGATTTCGTCCAGTTTTTTCTTGAGCCGGAGATCCTCCAGGAAGCCCGCCTCGGTTACGAGGACGTTCTCAACCCCCGCGCCGTGGAACCCCACATCGGCGTGGACGAAAGCGGCAAGGGCGACTACTTCGGGCCCCTGGTCGTGGCCGCCGTCTTCGCCTCCCGCGAAGCGTTCCCCAAATTCCGGGCCATGAACGTGAGGGATTCCAAAACCATTTCCTCCGACAACAAGGCCGTCGAAATGGCCAAGCTCATCCGGAAAATGCCTGAGTGCGCCATCGAGATGATCAGCATCGGTCCCGAAACCTACAACCGGCTCCAGGCCAAAATGGGCAGCGTAAACAACCTGCTGGGATGGGGACATGCCCGGGGCATTGAAAATGTGCTGACCAAAATCGATCCTAAAAAAACCGGGCAGGTCTGCGCTCGCGCGCTCTCCGACCAGTTCGGCAACAAGCGAATCATCGAAAAAGCCCTCATGGAACGCGGCAAAACCATCGAACTGGAACAACGCCACCGCGCCGAGGAAGACCTCGCCGTGGCCGCCGCATCCATCGTGGCCCGCGCGGGCTTCGTCACGGGATTGCAGGCGCTCTCCCGCCGCTGGCAGATCCATCTGCCCAAGGGCGCCTCCGACGCCGTGATCGAGGCCGGCCGGCAGTTCGCGGCCAAACATGGACGCGATGCCCTGGGCCAGGTCGCCAAACTCCACTTTCGCACAACGGAAAAAGTCTTGAATTAAGTCCCGGCTGACCCGGGCAATGCTCGACGCTCGATGGGGATATGCCCGACGTCAATCCCCCCCTTAACTCCTCCTTCGTCCCCGCTTGTGGAACTTCCGACTGCGCCAAGGCTTTGTCGGACGAGCCGGCGGAGCAAACCTCCTTTGAAAAGGGGATCCAATCAAGCCCCTCCTTGACAAGCTGATCTTTACCCACATCTTGTAAAGCACAATGGGTGCGAGGTCATTTAAGACCATGCAACAAAAAAACTCACTTCTGGTAAAGATCGTAAGCGACTTCAACATCCG
>JAQUAF010000041.1 GCA_028687435.1 Verrucomicrobiia bacterium
AAACTTCAAACGATTCAAAATGTTGACCCAAAAATGGATCGACCTCGCCCTGACGCTCTCCAGACTGGAAGTTGAGGAAGCTAAAAAATCACTGAAGGAGTAGTCCAGAATTCGGTACTCTCAAGTTGTTTATACCAGCATAATGTTGTCTTCGGCGGTCGCAAACGCCCAGGTTGTGGATGGGTTCCAGCCATTTACCTGCAAGCCCGAAAACAGGAATCCCATGTCCTACCGCCTGTTTGTTCCGGAAAACCCCGGAAAAGAAAATCTTCCCCTGATCGTCCATTTCCATGGAGCGGGAAGCCGCGGCAATGACAACCTCAAGCAGATCACCTGGACCAAATGTTTCGCCACCAAGGAAATGCAGGCGCGGCATCCGTGTTTCATCCTTGCGCCGCAATGCCCGGATCCCCTGCGTTGGGTGGACACCGACTGGGCGCTTTTAAAACACCAAATGCCGCCCATAACCGCGGAAATGCAAAACGCGGTGGAAATAATCGAGGAAGTGCTGGCCAAATATCCCGTGGACCGGCGGCGGATCTATCTCACCGGACAATCCATGGGGGGATTCGCGGTCTGGGACATCCTTTGCCGGAGACCGGACCTCTTTGCCGCAGCCGTGCCGGTGTGCGGGGGCGGAGACGAATCCAAGGCGCCCCTCATCAAGGACATTCCCATCTGGGCTTTTCACGGTGCCAAGGATCCAACCGTCAAGGTGGAACGCAGCCGGAACATGATCGAAGCGTTGAAAAAAGCGGGCGGCGCCCCCCTTTACACCGAATATCCCGACGTGGAACACAGCGCATGGGTCCCGGCCTACAAGGAGGAAAAACTCCCGGATTGGCTGTTTGGACAGACAAAACCCTGACGAAATCAAGCCGCGCTCCTGTCCCTCCACAGCGAGACAAGCGCACGACGCAAAACCTGGCAAGGCGGTACGGAAGCCCCGCCTGCGTGGCCAAAGCCACTACGGCGTGGCGACGGCCCGCCCTCCATCGTTTTTCAGCAAAGAAATAAAAATCATAAATCCAAAATCACCCATCAACATTCGCCGTCGTTTCAACCTCTCATCCTCCCATGAAAAACACCCCCATCATCCATCCCATTGGCAATATCAGCCAGCTCGAATGCAAAAAAAACGGCCATCTAATCCAGTTTGCAAATGTTTCGCTCGCCGGAACCGGCATCCTGCGGGACCCCCTGTCTTTTCGCTTCAGACACATCGACACGAGGCCTTTCGGAGTCCCCACGGCGTGGAAGGATGTTCCCTGGCAAGCCGGGGTTCGCAAGGGCAATGAATTGATCTGGCAGGCGGATGTCCGATTCAACGACACGCCCCAACACCGCTACTCCATCCGGATGATTGCCCGCCCGCGGCAATACTCCATTGGCAACCGGTCTTTCACCGGCATCGGCTTTCGATTCGAGGCGGCGCGGGCAATGGCTTTCCCCATGGAATTGGAAATCGGGTTGCCATTGGGCAGGTTGTTTTCCCATTGCCATGTCCAGGATCTTTACACGCCTAAAAAATGCGGCGTTTTCTCGGATCAATGGCAGGGCATGCGATGGGGGCATTGGCAGGGAGAGCGTTCCCCCATGGATCTGTTCACCGGCAAGGACAGCGCCTTGATGGTCCGTCTCGACCATCTCCTGGGCATGTTCTCGTCAGGCGGCGAATGGGTGAAAAACAAAGGCCCCCTGCCCCGGTATCGTTACACGTTCGACAGCGAAACCCGCTGGAAAAGCGCGGAATGGAGTCTTCTTTTTCTCCGGGAAAAAATGTCCCTGGAACAACAAAAGGACTTGTGGAGCGAAGTATTCCTTTCCGAAAGCGAACGGTTCCGCAAGGCCGCCGGAGTCAAACGGGAAGAAGTCCTGCCCATGGCCAACATCCCCATCGACGGGGGAACCCCCGGATGCGCGCCCAAACCCCACCTGAAAATCCAGGGACATTTCGACGACTTTGCCGAAAAAACCCTGTCTCTGTGCGACAAGCTGAATTTCCGGCGAATCATGGTGGGCAGCCCGTGGATCAGTTACCGGACTCTTGGAATCAAGGTAAAATCCCAATCAAACATCACTTATGATTCCCGCTGCGGCATTCTCGACTTCGAGGTTGCGCCCCAATACGGAGGCAAAAAAGCATTCCGCATTTTTTGCGACAAGGCGCACGAGAAAAACATCGAGGTCTATGCGTGGTATCCGGCCTTTCACCTCGCCAACCATTCCCATTACCTGACCGAACATCCGGAATGGATCATCAGAAAAGTGGATGGTTCCCCCTTCACCTGGGTCTATTACCATATCACCGCCATATCGGCGCGAATCGAGGCGCAAAGGCATTTTCTTTCAAACCTTCGTGCAATCAGAAAAGACTGCGGCCTTGATGGCTTGTGGCTCGATTCCTACGTCTCCCTGCCCTTCATGTCACTGGATTATTCCCGCAAACAGGGGGTGGCGGACGCGCCGGATGCCATCGCCATGGTGAAACGATTCCAGGATATCGGACTCAAGATCATCAACGAGGGCTATTCCCCCTTCGGCGCCAGGGGCGACGGCGAAACCATGTTTTTCCTGAACCAGGAGGATGCCGCGGTGGAAACCAGTCTTTTCACCTATTACAAAAACAATAAGGCCATCCTGAAGGACAACGCCTATTTTCGTTTCCTGGCCAACAAGGCGCCCCTGACCGTCGCCGTCAAATACCTTCCCAAGTCGAAATTGAAAGCGGTCGGCGAATGGAACCGGGCTTTCAGCGAAGCGGTCAGGCACATGATCCATCGCCAGTTGCTCGCGGACAATCGCGGCGTGGTCTGGAAGGATGAAACCGGCGTGGAAATCCTCTTCGCCTGCCGGGATTTCCCATACCAGCTCAAACACCCGGCGGCAGCGGTCGATCTTGTCTCCGGCGAAACGGTAAATTGCGAAAAGGGCCTGCGCGCAAAAAAATGGAGGATTTACAAAATAAGCCCCTTGGATTCCCGCTTTCGCGGGAATGACGATTAAAAGCTTTCTTGCCTGCTTCCACTGCGTCCAAAAACTTGGGTCAACTGTCATTCCCGTGAACACGGGAATCCAAGGGTCTTGCAATAGATCAGACCTTGTTTTATCATTATGTCAAGCCATTAAAAATCTCAATCTCATTTGACAAAAGCGTTTTTTTAGCCTATCTTGCTCAAACGTTTGACATACAATGTTTGAGCATTCCAATATCAACCCACTTTATTCTCATGAAACCCATTCGATTAACCCGTTACAGCCACAACCCCATTCTCACCGCCAATCCCAAAAATCCTTGGGAAGCCCAAAATGTGTCCAATGCAGGCGTCGCCCTTCACGATGGCAAGGTCCATCTTCTTTATCGCGCGGAAGGTTTCAAAAAACGTCATGGCAATGGCTGGCCTTATACCTATTTGGGACTGGCGATTTCGGATGACGGTTTCAACATCTCCAAGCGGCTGTCAAAACCCGTGTTCAAACCCGGCAAATTGTATGAAGCTCATGGCGCCGAAGATCCCCGCATCTCAAAAATCGGCGACACCTATTATATTGTCTACACTGTGGTTTCGGATTTTTGGGACAGGCTGGCCCTGGCCACCACCAAGGATTTCAAAACCTACCAACATCACGGCCTGCTCATGCCGGAGATTGCCCAACGAACCAGCGGCCTGCTGCCTGGAAAAGTCGGCGGCCAGTACGTCCTCTTTCACCGGCCCATCCCCAACATGTGGATCTCCCACAGCCGGGACCTGAAAACATGGAATCATTCGAAAATCATGTTTCGCACAAAACTGGGAACCTGGTACGAAAACAAGCTCGGCATCGGCGCCCCGCCCATCAAAACCAAACAGGGCTGGCTGCTCTTCTGGCACGGAGTGGACCGGAACCGGCGCTATGCGTTGGGCATCATGCTCCTCGATCTCAACAATCCCTCCCGCATCATCAAAATGCAGGAGGAACCGATCCTGACCGTGGAAGAGGACTATGAAAAGACCGGCTATTTCCCAAACGTCGTGTACACCTGCGGCGCGGTGGAAAAGGACGGACAATACCTGGTTTATTATGGCTGCGCCGACCGATGTCTGTCGGTGGCAACTGTTTCAGTGGAGGATGTCGAACGGTTTATGAGAGGCTGAAAATCTCTTTTCCATCGCCAAGCTTGATCAATCACCTTCTTGAACATATGGTCAAGAAAACAACCCGCCATGATCAGCAACCTTCAAAAACGGAGCGTTCCTTCCGGCTTTACGCTCATCGAGCTTTTGGTGGTCACGGCCATCATCGGCCTGTTATGCGCCATGCTTTCGCCCGCGCTGAAAAGCGCCCGCAATTCCGCCAGGAGCATGGCCTGCGTCAACAACCTCAGGCAGATCGGCTTTGCCACCCGGTCTTATATTGACGAACACGACGGGTTTCTGCCCGACCAAACCGATCGAATGAACTATTTCATCGGTGAAAAACTTCGTCCCTATTTGAACTTTGGCCTGCCCAAGGGAACCGGCACATCAGCCATTCTTTGCTGTCCGGCGCAAAATCCCCATGCGAACAACGGCGGATATATCATTGATTACGGTCATTGTTGCGGGGCGTTTGGCGTCAACTCAACTTATTGCCCCAAAAAACATGATTCCGAAATAGCGGCCGACACATTCGTGTTGATCGATGCCTATTGCGTCGGCGGTGATTATCTGAACAAGGACTTTTACTCCACCATTTCCTACCGCCACAACGGCTTTGCCAACGTCCTGTTTTACGACAACCACGTCGAACCGCGCCAGAATATCACCGGCACGGATCGAGGATGGAGCAAAGACAGCGATTGATCCTCGCGGAGCTGAAGCCCCGGATAAACATGCTGCGGTGGATAATTTGCCGGGAGGCATGCTCACGGCGTTTGTCCCGCTCACCATCGGCATCGCAGCTTGGAGAAACATCCATTCACAGGAGGATTCATGGTTGAGCGTTCAAAGGCAAATTTTTCCTCAGAAACTCTTCCTTCAACCGTTTCGCCGTGGCCGGGCATACGCCAAGAATTTTTGCAAGTTCGGGATTGGACAGATTTCGGTTTTTTGTGAGCAAAGCCGCGACTTGCGCTTTCCTGGCTTGCGCTTCCTCCGAAGTCGGGAGGAGCCAAACAATTTTTTGTTGCTTGGACAAGCGGGAAACACTCGCCCCTGTTAGAGACAAAGCTTTTCCGATGGCAGAGAGGGTTTTCAATTCTTCGAGGCAGGCAAACACAGCGCTGCGCGGCAGGCATTTCCCCGCGTGAGCATCAAGGCGCTTTTTTAACGTGGGATGACTCAGCACCTGATAGGTGAGACGGACAATGGACTGTTTTCTCAATTCCGCCAGGCAAGGGACGGATGGTCTGCGGCCCAGTTTTAACCAATGGAATAAAGTATTTTTTGGAACGCCCAACCCTTTGGCCAATGCCATTCCCGTGGGATAACGTTGCAGCAACAGTTCGATTCTTTCCCCGTCCTGGCCGGGTGGCGCAAGCTTGTCAACCAATTCAGGTTCATTGGCCAGGAATCGTTTGATCCGTTCCTTGGTCCGGTTATAACAGCAAACCCGTGGTGTTTGCCAGCCATGCCGGCAAATCCATGCCCGCAGCGGGATTTGCGGCACCTTGATTTTGATCCCCAGATTGTCGATGCTCCGGCATCGTCTCATGAGACGCAAAAAACTCGCCTGGTCGGGAATTTCACGGTTTAAAACTCCGGTATAATTCGGTTTGCGTTTGGGAGGCGGCAACCATCCTTTTGTGATCAGAAAAAGCTTCAACACATCGCGGGTTGCCTTCAGCGCTTGCGCCACACCACAAATGCCTCCATGTTTTTCCCAGAGAAGCCGCACGGTTGCCTGATCCGGCAGCAAATGCCCCAGCGCCGCATGTTGCGAGCCCCGCCTCCAGTGTTTCCCGCGCGCAATAGCCCAATGCCGGTAAAGCCGCCCGATCATATGCGTGTCGGGCGTCATCCCCAAAACACTGTGCAGACGAATTTTCAACTCCTTGTATGGACGGTCCCGGTATTCCTCGAAAAGGGGACGCAGGTCTTCGCGCTTGACCAATTTCGCGAAAAAGATTGGGGGCGCATGGAATTTCACGGCGCCCCGAGTGTAGCGTCGTTTGATGCCGTGGCACTTATAGAGTTGTCGAACCCTTTCAATGGTGGGCTGATGTCCGCTCTCCCGGCCCAGAAGAACGGCAACCAGGGAAAGGGGTTTATGGCAATGGTTTCTCAACAATTTGCGTAAACGTTCGCATCCGAGTTTTCCGGAAATCGGTCCCCAGACAGGGATTTTTTCATGAAGCAATCTCCGGCCTTCCATGCGCATCTCTCTCCAACTCAACGGGCCTTTTGTCGCGGCTATTTTTTTCCTGGCAGCGTTCCAGCAGTGGGCGCGAATGCACTGGGGCGTGAGACCATACTGTTGCCCCAACTCTTCGTAGGAACGCTGGTTTTCGGTTCGTTCCTGAAATATTTTTTCTCTCTTCTGGCTGACCTTTGAAGGACGGGGCAATCTTTCGAGACTTTTTTTGGGCCGTTGGAGCCCTTTCAGACCGTTTTTTTTGTATCTTTTAAATAACTCCCAAATGGAATCGGGTGAACTTTTGACCATCTCGGCCACGTGAATGTGGGAATAGCCGCTTTCCAGCAAAGAAATAATTTCGAGTTTTTCCTGGATTGTTCGCCTTCTGCGCCTGCCCTCAGTTGTCATGGCGCCCAAGCCTTGCCATTTTTCCGGCATGTTTTCAACCCGGATATTCCAAAAAACGGAAACAATATCCTTTCCTGAACTGCGAAATGCGGCACATTCATTTAACTGTTCGGGAATTTCAAAATTCTGATGCGCCTGTCCAAGTTGCGCCGGCCTCCCCACCCCCTCCTTGTCAAACTGAGGCTAGGCGGTGTCGTGAAGCCAAGCCCACGGCAGAGGAAACGGATCCACGAAGCCGCCTATTTTTCGCAGTCCGCCGTTTCCTCTTTTTTTGCTCCGCCCGCGGCAGTCGTCCGGCTTTCCGGCAGGGTGGTCAGGTAGGCGTTGCAGGCCAGCAACGGAAAATAATTGCAGTAATAATGGTAGCGCAGATAGAAAACCTTTGGGAAACCGGTGCCGGTCCATTCGTTTTCGGTGAATGATCCGTCGGGATTCTGGCGGCTCAACAGCCATTCCATGCCGCGCCGCGCCGCGCGGCTGCGGGCTTCGCCCACGGCAATCAGGCCGAGCAACGCCCAGGCGGTTTGCGACGCCGTGCTGGGTCCTTTTCCCTTGAGGTTGGGATCCTTGTAGGTCGCCAGACTCTCGCCCCAGCCGCCATCCTCGTTCTGCACGCTCTTCAACCAGCGCACCGCGTTCTGCACATAGGGCTGGTTGAGATCCTCTCCAACCTGGGCCAGTCCCACCAGCACCTGCCAGGTTCCATAAACATAATTGGAACCCCAGCGGCCAAACCACGAGCCGTCGGCGCATTGGTCTTTCTTGATAAAAGAGATGGCCTTGCGAACCACCGGATGTTCCACGTCGTAATCCAATTCCCCGAGGCATTCCAGCACCCGGCCGGTGATGTCCGCGGTCGGAGGATCGATCATGGCATTGTGGTCGGCAAAAGGCACCTGGGTGTAAAGCTCATGATCGTTGTCCTTGTCGAAACTCGCCCACCCGCCGTTGTGGCATTGCATGCCGATCATCCAGTGGGTTCCGCGTTCCACGGCCCGGGCCAGTTCGGCCTGGTTGGGCACCTCGATCATGTTCAAGGCCCGCAAAACAATGGCGGTGTCGTCCACATCGGGATACCACTCGTTGCGAAACTCGAAATACCAGCCGGCCGGTTCTTTCTGGGGATTCTTGTGCATCCAATCCCCCACAATCGTGGCCTCCTTGGAAAGCATCCATTCCGCCGAATTCACCAGCGCCGGATGATCGGACGGCAACCCGGATTGCTTGAGCGCCACCGCCACCCATCCCGTGTCCCATACCGGGGAGAAACACGGCTGCAACCGGATGGTGTCGCCTTCGTGAATCAGAAAACGCTCGAGTTCCTTCTTTTCCCGCTTAACCAGGGGATCGTCGGGGGAATACCCCAGCGCCGTCAACGCAAAGATCGAATTCACCATGGCGGGGAAAATCGTGGCCAGACCATCGGTGTGTTCCAACCGCTCCAACAACCACTGGCGGCACTTGCGCAACGCCAGCATCCGCATGGGATGCAGGGGTTGGTACTGCCAGGCCTTGATGATGTAGGTCCAGGCGAGAAAGAAATTGTGCCACGTCCAGAACTTCCTGCTCCACGACAGATAAACGTTCGCGTTTTCGCGTCCGCCCACGTAAAGCTCGTCCACCGTGAAAGGAAACGGCCTCGTCACCTTGAAGTTTTCCACGATCGCCAGCGGAATGATCATGGTCCGCGACCAGGAACTCATCTGGTAGATGCTGAAATAGAAATTCTTCGGGAAAAGGATCAGTTCGGGCGGAATGGCGGGGCAGCCTTTCCATGGAAACTCGCCCACCAGGGCAAGATAAAGCTTGGTGAAACTGTTGACCTTGACGATGCCCCCATGCTTCAGAATCACATCGCGAATCCGCCGCATGAAGGGTTCGTTCGCCTCATGCCCGGCCAGCCGGAAAAGAATGTAGCTTTTGACCGTGGCGCTGATGTCCGTGGGCGCACCCGGATAAATCCCCCAACCGCCCTCCTCGTTCTGCTGGGTCTTTACGTAGTTGGCCAGCTTGCGATAGGTATCCTCATCCCCCCACCCCATATAATGCAGATAGATGGCGTACTCGGTTTCCAAAATGGTGTCGCCCTGCAATTCCGCAACCCAATAGCCTTCGGGATGCTGCTTGCCAAGAAACCAATCCCGCAAACGATTACGCGCCTCAAGAATCTGATTAAACATGATGGAATACGGTATTCACCCCATTTTTCCTGTCAATGGTTTTTTATCAGGTTGTTTAGGCTAAAGGAGGCGATGCGGGAGCCCCGCCCTCCTATGGCTTCATGCCAAAAATTGGAGGGCGGGGCTCCTGCACCGCCTCCTTTCCAACGTTCCCCATACCCTCAGCCTCATTTTTTTGTCGTGAAACGGCAAAAAAATGGAGCATTCTTCGCGATCTTCCGTCCAACCTTGCGAAAACCATCCATACTAGGTAAAAAACTCTCTTGCCTGATAAAAAAGCACATGGAAACATCCGCATCCTCACCCAACCTCTTCCAACTATGAATACCAGTATCCAAGCCATCAACGAATCGGTCCAACGGGCCTCCACCTGGGTCCGTCCTTTGCAACAAGAAATCGGGCGCGTGATCGTCGGCCAGAAACATCTGGTCGATTGTCTGCTGGCCGGCCTCATCTCCAACGGACATGTGCTGCTGGAAGGTGTGCCCGGACTGGCCAAGACCCTCTCGCTCAAAACCCTGGCCGCGGCCATTCAGGCGCGTTTCCAACGGTTGCAATTCACGCCGGACATGCTGCCCGCCGACATTGTCGGAACCCTGATTTACAATCCGCGGGAAGGGGCTTTCACCACCAAGCATGGCCCCATCTTCACCAATCTGGTGCTGGCCGATGAAATCAACCGCGCCCCGGCAAAGGTCCAGAGCGCCTTGTTGGAAGCCATGCAGGAACGGCAGGTCACCATCGGCGAACAAACCTTTCCGCTGCCCGATCCTTTTCTGGTGATGGCCACCCAAAACCCCATCGAACAGGAGGGCACCTATCCCCTGCCGGAAGCCCAGGTGGACCGCTTCATGCTCAAGGTGGTGATCGGTTATCCCAACCGTTCCGAGGAACGCGCCATCCTTGATTCCATGGCCTCCACCAAACCGCCAACCCAGGTCAGCGCGGTTCTCACCACCAACCATGTGATCGAAGCCCGCCAGGTGGTGGACAGCATTTACATCGACGACAAGGTGAAGGATTACATCGTGGACATCGTGTGGGCCACCCGCGATCCGCAAGCCTACAAACTGGACCTGAAAAATTACATCCAATATGGCGCCTCACCACGCGCCACCATCAACCTGACCCTCGCCGCCAAGGCATGGGCTTTCCTGCAGGGACGCGGCTACGTGACCCCGCAGGATATCAAATCCATCGGCATGGACGTGTTGCGCCACCGGGTGATCGTGACCTACGAGGCCGAGGCCGAAAATCTCCGCAGCGAGGATGTCGTGCGCAAGGTCTTCGAAACCCTCCCGGTGCCATGAAACCCATGTTCGCATTTATTTGCCAGCCACTCTTTTCCTCCATTTCCCGCCGCATCCAATGTTGGAAAATGTGGCGGTGCGGGAGCCCCGCCCTCCCATGGCTCTTAATAAGATGGAGGGCGGGGCTCCTGCACCGCTTGCCGCCTCAAAATTTCCACCAGCCTTCAGCCTGATCAGCCTGAACCATGAACGCCAACGCCACACGCGAGATCCTCAAAAAAGTCCGCCAGATCGAGATCCGCACCAACCGGCTGGTCACCGAGACCCTGGCCGGCCAGTATCACTCCGTGTTCAAGGGCCGCGGCATGGATTTCGAGGAGGTGCGCGAATATGTGCCGGGCGACGAGGTGCGCTCCATCGACTGGAATGTCACGGCCCGCACGGGCAGGGCGTTTGTCAAAAAATTCACCGAGGAACGGGAACTGACCATTCTCCTGCTGGTGGATCTCAGCGCGTCGGGCAATTTCGGTTCCACCAGCCAGAGCAAGCGCGAACTGGCGGCCGAACTGGCCAGCGTGCTGGCCTTCTCCGCCATCCGCAACAACGACAAGGTGGGACTCATCCTCTTCACCGATCAGGTCGAACAATTCATCCCTCCTAAAAAGGGACGCCAGCACGTCCTGCGCGTCATCCGGGAAATCCTTTTCTACAAACCCGCCCATCGCGGCACCGACATCATCCGCACTCTCGACTTTGCCAACAAGGTCATCCAGAAACGCGCCATCGCCTTCCTGATTTCCGATTTCCAGGTCTCCCACCCCACCCCGCGGATCATGAACAACCTGCGGGTGGCCCTCCGCCTCACCAACCGGCGGCACGACCTGGTGGCGCTGACCATCAACGACAGCCGCGAACGCCAGCTCCCCCCCATCGGCCTGCTCACTCTGGAAGACTCCGAAACCGGCGAACAATTCGAGGTGGACACCGGCAAACCGGCCATCCGTGACGCTTTTGCCCGGCAGACGGAAAATCAGCGCAACGCCCTGAACCAGATCCTTCGGTCGGCCGGCGTGGACATCATGGAACTCAACACCGGCGAATCCTACATTGGCACGCTCATGCAGTTCTTCAACACCCGGGAAAGGAGGCGGGCATGAACGCGCTCGTCGCATTCGCGTTTTGCCTGCTGTTCGCCGTCTCCGGTTTTGCCGCAAACCCATCCCCCGGCGCGGCCAAGCCGGCGCCCCCCTCCCCCGTCACCCCTCCCGCCCCCGACCTGGCGCCCCCCCCACCCTCTTCCGCCACCCCGCCCGCCACAACAGCCGTTCCTCCTTCCGCCCCCTCGCCGCTGGACCAGGAGGACATCCGCGACATCCGGGGACCCGTTCACATTCCCTTTTCCTGGCTCTGGATCGTCCAGCTCTTTCTGGGCCTGCTGGCCCTCATCGGACTCTGGCTGCTCTGGCGCTGGTATCGCCGCTTCCGCGAAGCCCGGCGGCTGGCGCGCCAGAAAACCCCGAACGAAATCGCGCTGGAACGTCTCGAAAAAGCCCGCGCGCTCATGACCCCCGAACAGGCCCACGAGTTCGCCATCGCCGTGTCCGAGGCGGTCCGCCTCTACATCGAGGATCGCTTTCATGAACAGGCCGCCCACCGCACCACCGAGGAATTCCTGCACGACCTGCTCACCCGGTCCGGCTCGCCCCTGGCGCCCCACGCGGATCTGCTGGCGGATTTTCTCAAACATTGCGACCTCGCCAAGTTCGCCCGATGGTCGTTCTCCCTTCCGGAAATGGAGGGCATGCACGCCAGCGCCATCCGCTTTGTGACCGAAACCAAACCCGATGACGCCGCGGGGAAAAAAAACATGGACAACACACACCCAAAACAATGAACACATCCCTCAAGGTCATTGCGAGGAGTTCCAACCTCGAACGACGAAGCAATCCCCGCCGCGAGATTGCTTCTCCCGCCAGGGCGGGATCGCAATGACAACATCGGGAATTGAACCCCTGACATGCGCTTCCTCCATCCAGAATTGCTTTGGTTGCTGGCCCTGCTGCCGCTGCTGGCGCTGTTGAAAGGCCGGAAAGGCGCCGCCGCGGCCCTGGAATATTCAAGCGTGGAACTGGTGCGGGGTCTTGCCCGGGCGCGTTCCGCGCAAGCCGGGGCATGGCTCTCCACCCTCCGCCTTCTCGCCCTCGCCCTGCTCATCGTCGCCCTGGCCCGCCCCCAATTCGGACGCGGCACGGCGGAAGTCCAGGCCAGCGGCATCGACATTGTTCTGACCCTGGACGTTTCCAGTTCCATGGAAGCCCGCGATTTCCAGGTCGGCGGCCATTCCTCCAGCCGTGTGGAAGTCGTCAAATCCGTGGTGGGCGACTTCATCCAGGCGCGGCCCAATGACCGCATCGCCCTCATCGCCTTTGCCGGGCGCCCCTACCTGATCAGCCCGCTCACCCTGGACCACGACTGGCTGCAACAAAACCTCGAACGCATCCGGGTCGGCCTCATCGAGGACAGCACCGCCATCGGTTCGGCCATCGGCTCCAGCGTCAACCGGCTCCGCGACCAGAAATCCAAATCCAAAATCGTCATCCTGCTCACCGACGGCATGAACAACGCCGGCAAAATCCTGCCCGCCGCCGCCGCGGACGCCGCCCGCGCGCTCGGCATCAAAATCTACACCATTGGCGTGGGCAGCAAAGGCGAGGTGCCCATCCCCGTGCGCGACACATTCGGCCGCCAGGTCATGGTCACCGCCAAAGTGGACATGGATGAGGACACCCTCCGATCCGTGGCGGAAAAAACCGGCGGCCAATACTACCGCGCCACCGACACCGATTCCCTGCGCCAGATTTACGCCCAAATCGACCGGTTGGAAAAAACCACCATCATCATGAAAAAATTCGAACAGTACGAGGAACTGTTCGCCTGGGCGCTCATTCCCGGCCTTCTGCTCCTGGCCCTTGAAATCCTGCTGGCCAACACCTGGCTGAGGAGGCTGCCATGAACGAACCCCTGCATTTCCAATATCCTTTCTGGCTGCTGACCGGGCTGGCCGGTTGCGGCGGGCTGTGGTGGCTTTGCCGCCACTTTGAGTCAACCAAAGCCGCGGCCCTGCGGCAATTCGCCGCCACCCATTTGCTCGGCCAGTTGACCGCCACCGTTTCCCTCGTCCGCAGGATTGCCAAACGCTGGCTGATCCTCTCGTCCGCGGCACTGCTCTTCATCACCCTGGCCCGGCCGCAGCTCGGCTTCCGCTGGGAGGAGGCCAAACGGCGCGGCATCGACATCCTTTTCGCCGTGGACGTCAGCAAAAGCATGCTGGCCCAGGATATCAACCCCAACCGCCTCATGCGGGCCAAACTGGCGGTCCAGGACTTGCTGCTCAAGCTCGAGGGCGACCGCGTCGGCTTGATCGCCTTTTCCGGAAACGCCTTTTTGCAGTGCCCCATGACCCTGGATTACGACGCTTTCCGCCAGACCTTGGACGCGCTGGAGGTCGGCATCATTCCCAAGGGCGGCACGGACGTGGCCACAGCCATCGAGGAATCGCGCGGAGTTTTCCAAAACGCGGCCAACAACCACAAAATTCTCGTGCTGATCACCGACGGCGAGGACTTGGAGGGCCGCGCCCTTGACGCGGCCAAGGCCGCCGCAAAGGACGGCCTTCACATCTATACTGTCGGCGTGGGCACCCCAACCGGTGAATTGATCCCCGTTCCCAAGGAGGGCGGCGGCACGGATTTCATCAGGGACAGCAAGGGACAGGTCGTCAAATCCCGCCTCGATGAAAACATGCTGCGAAAACTCGCCGAGGAAACCGGCGGATTCTATGCCCCGCTCGGACAGGGACAAGGTCTCGAAACCATCTACAACCAGGGCCTTGCCGCCATTCCCAGGCAGGAAATCAGTTCCCGGATGAGAAAGATCTACACCGAACGCTTCGAGTGGACCCTCGGGCTGGCCATCCTGTTGCTGGTGGTGGAAATGTTCATCGGCGACCGGAAAAGGGAATTCCGGCTGGCCATCCCCGGGCTTCGGAAAAACGGCGGCGCCGGACAAACCGCCCTTTTGCTTCTGCTGGCGATGGGCGCCGCCACCGCACAGGCATCGCCCCAATCGGCTGAAAAAGCCTACCAGCAGGGCCGCTACGAGGAAGCCAGCCGTCAATACCGGGATGCCGCCGCAAAAAATCCGAAAAAGGCCGAGTTGCAATTCAATTCAGGCGCCGCCGCCTACAAAAACAACCAGTTCGACGACGCCCAGGCCTCTTTCCAAAAAACCCTCCAGACCGATCAACTTCCCCTCCAGCAACAAACCTTCTACAACCTCGGCAACTGCCAGTACCGGCTGGGACAACAAACGGAAAAAACCAACCCCCAGCAAACCATTCAACAATGGCAACAAGCCCTGCAATCCTACGAAGGCGCACTCAAACTCAACAAGGACGACGCCGACGCCAAGTACAATTACGAACTGGTAAAGAAAAAGCTGGAACAACTCCAGAAACAACAACAGCAGCAGCAACAAAACAAACAAGACCAGAAAGACAAAAAAGATCAAAAGGATCAAAACAAGGACAAACAGGATCAGAAAAACCAGCAGGACCAGAAACAGGACAAGAACAACCAAAAAGATCAGAAGGATAAAAATCAGCAGGACCAAAAAGACCAAAACCAATCCAAGGGCGGCGGACAGGATCAAAAGGATCAGGATCAAAAAAACCAGCCGCCCCAGCAAAACCCGGGCCAACCCAAGCAGGATCAAAACAAGGATGGCCAGCAACCCAAGGACGGCGACAAAAACCCGCCCAAACGGAAGAACCCTCCCCCCCCCGGACAAAATCCGGAGGGCGACAACAAGAAGCCGGACAGTCCCAAAAACGAACCTCCCCTCCTGCCCGGCCAGATGAGCAAGGAAGACGCAAAAAATCTGCTCGACTCCCTCAAGGATGATGAGAAGAAATTACCGCTGATCGTTCCCAAGGAAAAAGGAGGAGGACGGCTCGACGATCCAACGCGCGACTGGTAAGCTCGGTTCTCGCAGTATGAACATCATCCCGACAGTCTCATCTTCAGGCAAACGCCCCGTCTGGCGGGCGGCGGGATTGTTTTTGCTTCTGATGTCCATGACTTGCCGCGTTTTCGCCGACGATCCGCGCGTCACCGCCACTCTCGATCCCGCGGAAATCACCCTGGGCGAAACCAGCCAGCTCAATATCACGGTGGAAGGAGGGGGGGGAGGCGTCGGCAACATTTCCATGCCTCAAATCGACGGCCTCACCTTCTCCGGCGGCGGGCACTCCGTTTCCAGCAATTTCCAGATCATCAACGGCCAGATGTCGGGGGGAACCTCCCATATCTTCTCCTACCTCATCACCCCCGTCAAAACCGGTTCTTACACCATCTCAACCATCGAAGTGCCCGTCGGAGGCAAAAAATACAGGGCCAGTCCGGTCACGCTCCGAGTGGTCAAATCCTCGGCCGGCCAGATCGCCCCTCCCTCCCAACCGGCGGCGCCCCCCGCCACCGGCGGAGCTTCCGCCGATGAAGCCGAAACCGCCCCCGTTCAACTCGGTTTTGTCCGGATCGTCCTTCCCAGAAGGGAATTGTTCGTGGGCCAGACTGTTCCAGTGGAGGTCAAAGCCTATTTCAGCAGGCAAACCCAGTGGCGTTATGCCCCGCCATCCTTCTCGTCCGATGCGCTTGGCATGGGCAAACTCAGCAAGCCTTCCTCCGAAACCGAGGAAACCGTCCAAGGCGTTTCCTATGCGGTTCTGTCCTGGCGTCTCACCGTCACCGCCTTGAAGCCGGGCGAGTTCAACCTCGCCGCGGAATTGCCCGCCGCCTGCAAGGTGCGCAATAAAAACCGGCATCCCTTTTTCGATGACGACTTCTTCAGCAGTTTCATGGGCGGAACAGTCGAAAAACGCGTCAATCTCCGGGGCCATAGCGGAAATGTCAAGGTGCTGGCCCTGCCTTCCGAAGGCAAACCCGCGGATTTCTCGGGCGCCGTCGGCAGGTTCTCCATCGAAACCTCCGCCTCCCCCCTCAAAGTCAACGCCGGCGATCCCATCACCTTGAAAATCACCGTCAAAGGCGAGGGCAGCTTCGACCGCATGACCAATCTCTCCCTGGAAAACGCCGCCGGCTGGCGCGTCTATTCGCCAAGCGGCAAATTCGAACCTGCGGACGACATCGGATTCTCGGGGAAAAAAACATTCGAACAGGTTGTCATCCCGCAACGTCCCGACATCCGGCAGATTCCCCCCATCAAATTCAACTTCTTCGATTCCGACATCCAGCGTTACGCCACCCTCGCCTCAAAACCCATCGACATCGAAGTGTCAGGCTCCATCCCCGCGCCCGCGCCGGTTTCCTCCGCTCCCACAACCCAGCCCATGCCCGCCGCCTCCGGGGCGTCTGCCGCCGCCAATCCCACCGCCGATCTGGTTCCCAACAAGGTCGAACCGGGCCGCCCCCAACGTCTGCAACCGTATCTTTACCGTCCAGGTTTCTGGGCGCTTCAGTTCCTCCCGCTGCTGCTTCTCGGCGCGGCATGGGGCGTCGCCCGGCGGCGCGAAAAAATCGCCGGCAATCCGGCCCTCGCCCGTTCCCTGGCCGCCAGCCGCGCGGTGCGCGCCCACCTCGGCCACCTGAACCATGCGCTCCAAAAACAGGATTCCCTCGCCTTCTTCAACGCCGCCCGGCGGGTCATCCAGGAACGTCTCGCCGAACAGTGGGGCGTCCAGGCAACGGCCATCACCATGTCCGAGGTCCAATCCCAATTTCCGCCGAATTCACCCTTGGCTGACCGCATCCGCCAGATTTTCGACATGGCCGACTCCGTCGCCTATTCCGGCCAGAATTTCACCGCCACCACCCTCAACGACTGGCAAGGCACCGTTCTCGACGTTCTCCAACAATTGGAAAGGGGGAGGGACTGAATGAAGGCACTAAGGAGCAACGCCGCAAATGCCTGCACGACGCCTTTGCCAGAATGTGAATTAATTTTTGCGCGGATCCTAAGGCACTGGGGCACTAAGGCACTGGGACTTTTGGTTCTCTTGTTGAGCCAAACCTCAAAAGCGGACAACGGAGACTCCTTCTCCGCCGCCAACCGCGATTTTGCCGCGGGACAACACAAGGAGGCGGTCCAAAAATACCAGGAAACCCTCAAAACCATGGGGCCCTCGGCGCCGGTTCTTTTCAACCTGGCCAACGCCCAATTCCGCAGCGGCAACCTCGGCGAAGCCGTCCTCCAATATGAACGCGCCCTCTGGCTCTCGCCCCACGATCCGGACATCGCCGCCAATCTCCAGGTCGTCCGCAAAGCCGCCGGCCTTTACGACCCCGAATTCCCTTGGTGGCAGCATTACTTCCGCCTGTTCAGCCTCGACGCATGGAGCCTGCTGGCCAGCCTCTCTTTTGCCATCCTCTGCGTCCTGGGGTCGCTGCGCCTGTTGCTCAGGCAAACCCCCGCCGGCGCATGGACCACCCAGACCCCGTGGAAAACAGCCGCCGGCCTGACCGGGCTGGCCCTTCTCCTTTCGCTCACCGGCATCTTCACCCTCTGCGCCGACCTGGATCGCGCCATCATTCTTGCCCCCGACACCCCCTGCCGCATCGCCCCCTACGACAACGCCCAGACCACCGCCACCCTCAACGCCGGCGAAACGGTCGAAGTCCAGCGCGAACACGAAGGCTTCCTCCAAATCCGCAACCTCCAGGGCAAAACCGGCTGGATTGCCAAAAAACAAATCGCCCTGATCGTCCCTTGATAAAACTTTCAGGCTAAAGTTCCTTCTCGCCAGGAAGTGCGAAGGTGTCGTGGCGCCAATCAATACAGACCAGCCCTCTCAGCATCCAAAAACATGGATGGTCTTTGTCCCCCGCGAAACCTCTTTTCGGTATATTTTTTGATCCCAGGAAACCTCCTCCCGCCGGTCGAAAATCAAAAGCCACCCTTCCCCCGCCCCCAAAATATCCAGGTACTTCATCAATTGGGCGATTCCTTCCTCCTCGGTTTTTTCCGCGCTCCGCAGCTTTAATTCAATGGGATATCGTTTCTTGTCCAATTCCACGCACAAATCCAGCCGGCGGCTTTCAGCCGCCATCTCCCGGTCAATGCGGCCGCCCCCATTCACCACCCGCTGGAGAAACGCCATCAGGATCAAATGGGGCGCCGCCTCCTTGTAGTCGAACTTTTCCCGCCAAATCCCGCTGTTCTCGCGCCAGAACTGTTGAAAATCCTCCAATATCAAACCCATGTTCAAGCCTTGGGCCATGCGATACCGCGCCAGGGCATAGGGATAAATCGGAGATTCCAAACTGCCTTGCAGATCGGCCGTGAGGGTGCGAACCATCACTTCCGCATAAATCGGACAGCCCGGCTCCACCATCCGCCGGTCATCCCGGATCAACCCCAAATCCTTGACGTATTGATAATCATCCGTGGAACGCTGAATCTCCCCTTGCTGTCCGGTAATCAGAGGTTCAACGACCCGCCTGACTCGCTCTTCCTTCAACCTCTCCAAAAGGCTGTCAATATGGGTGTCCCGCCGCAGGATGATGTTTTGGATGGCTTGGTCAACCAATTCAACGGTCACCTCTTTTGAAAAATCATTTTTAAGGATTTTTTCCACGCATTCCCGGGCCACCGCATTGACCAGCCATGGCTGCCCGCAGGTCTTTTCCATCACCCAGTCAACCACCCCAACGGCAAAACATTGCCGGGTTTCAGCCGTGTGTTGTTGATAGAGTTGAGCCACTTCCTCCCCGCTGAAATTGCGCAGGGTCAAAGCTTCCGCCACAATATTAAACGGGCTGGCGCTTCCCAAGGCATCCCGATTCTCTCGTATGCGGGCCTTGTAATCGCGAATGTTGCGCATGCCGACCAAGGCGATGGAATGGGGAAAAGGCGTCTTGGACCGCGTGATATATCCATCCCTCAATTGCCGGAGAAAACCGATCAATGTCCCATTGCGCAAACAATCCACCTCATCAAACAAAAGAACCACCGGCTTGGAACAGGACTCCGCAAATTGAACCAACGTCTCATTCACCACATTGGTGTAATCCCGGGCATCCATGGCTTCCAGACCGGCCTGAACCAGATGGCTTCGCCGGACAGCCTTGGCGATGGATCGGGCAATGGCGGGAAGTCCCTCCTTGGGATCGGCGATTTCATTGGCGGGTTCCACATTGCAATAAACCGCGCAAAATTCCCCGCCGGCATTGAGTTCACGCTCCAAATCCAGGATAAGCGTGGTTTTCCCGGACTGGCGCGCCGCATGGATGACAAAATAGTCCCCTCGCCTGATCAAATCGCTCAACCCCGGCAACCGGCCCTGGGGCGGCAGCATGTAATGCCGCCTGGAATCACAAGGCCCGGTGGTGTTGAAAAATTTGCTCATTAAAAACACATCCTATCCCAAGCTTCCTCCGCATGCGAGCCAATTTCCTCCTGTTGACCTTGTCCGTCGATACGAATTTCCGAGCCTCCCAATCCTCAATCAAAAATCCAAAATCTAAAATCCCAAATCCCTCTCACGCCGACCAGTTCCCGGCGGCAAACATCTGGTCCGGAACCTTGAACTCCAGCCAGCCGTTGCCGGGATGGCGCTCGATCTCCACCAACCTGCCGTCAGCCTCCTTTTGCGCCACGGCCACGGCAAACCGCGCGGCATCGCCCGCCTTCAACTTCAACGCGTCAAACGGCACGCCAATCTCCACAATCCGCTTGCACGCCGCCTGCGTCAAATCGCGGGTCCGGTCATTCAGGGGATTGATCCACGACGTGGTGGGCGACCATTCGTACTCAAACGGCTCGTGACCGTCGAAATGCAGGCGCAAAGCCAGCGCCGTCCTGCTTCCCATCTCCGGATAACGGTCCAACCGCAGGTAAAAATGCGTCATGCTGAACCCGAAAAACAGCCGCAACACCACCCGGTCGCCCTGGAACATCGCGCCGCGCGACTGCCCCGCCTCGTAACACCCCGCCTCATGCCACTCGAAAAAGTAAGTCACCAGCCCGTCAATCTTAGGATCAAGCAGGCCGATCGGCGGCTGCATGTTGTCCTGGGCCGTGGGACGGCAGATGCACTGCGACAATTCCTCCGGCGGCTGCGCGCCGCACAACAGGTAAACGTTCTGCAAATGGGTGCGGAACAACTCGTCAAACATCAGGTCGTTGTCCGTCTGAAAATCCGGCCCGTACCACCAAAACCAGTCGCTGCCCTCGGCGGCGTAAATCTCGTGCCACACTTTTTGCGCCACCTCCGGCGTCACGCTCTCCTTCTTCTTCTCCCACCACGCGCGGGTCTTGCCCAGCAATTCCCATCCGCGGTTCTCCTCCGGATCGCCGATCCAGATGTCGAAGTTGGCCTGGATCCACGACCCGGTGTGCAGTTGATGCAGCTTGCGCGACGGAACGCCCTTGCGCGCGTAATCCGTCATCCGGATCATGCGCCACGAGGATGAATTGCCCAGTTCGCGATACCAGCGTTCCAGAAAACCCTCGCCTCCATCCGGAAAATATTCCCACGCGTTCTCGCCGTCCAGGATCACCGCCACCAGCGGATCGGAACGCCCCTGCGTGGCGCCCACCACCTCATGAATGCGCTGCAGGATGAACCCCGTGGCGTCCTGCGGCGAATTGCGCGAGGCGGAAAACCCCACGAAATCGCTCAGCACCCGGTCCCGGAAAAACCCGCGCACACAGGCGCCGTCCCACACCGCCTCGTGCGAATCATACAACTGCGCCCGCGACACCGGCTGGTCCGACTCCCTGCCCAGACTCTTGAAAAGCACCTCCTCATCCGTGGCAAACCAGCGCAATCCAAGCTTCTGCCAGATCGGAACCAACTCCGGACAAACCGATCCCTCCGACGGCCACACGCCCTCCGGACGTCCGCCGAACACCTTTTCGTGCTGCTCGATGGCCAGCCTCAAATGCGATTCGATATCCGCCGGCCAGTTGAACCGGGGCGGCAGCGTCGCCCATGGCATGCATCGGTGGGCGAAATCCGAATCGTAAATCAGGGGGCTGATGGGATGATAAAACGGCGTGGTGCTGATCTCGATCCGCCCCGTTTTGGCCAGTTCGCTGTAACGCGGCAGCAGGCTGGTCAGGATCTGCCGGTGCGCCGCCAGCACCTGCAGCTTGTCGTCCTCCGAAAAATTCCGCCCCTTTTTCTTCAATTCCCGCAACACCGGAAACTCCGCGCAGGCCGCGTAACCGCACCAGGCCAGGTTGTACCAAACCTGCAAATCCAGAAAATCCTGCTTTGAAAACGACGACGCGATCGCATCCAGTGAAATATGCCCCAGGTCATACCCCCGCTTCGCCAGAAGCTCATGGTACCGGGGATGCGGCCGGACCAGATTGTCCCAGTTGGCCTTGAAAAAATTCTCCAGCAACAGCCGCTTCTGCTCGAAACTGAGCTCCTTGGCCGGGGTCTTGGTCCACTCCTCCCACTGGTCCTTCACCTCATGGTTGGCCAGCTCGAGAATCTGCTTCACCAGCACCGGGGTCATGTTGAACACCAGCCGCACCTCGGGATGCCGCTTGGCCATCTCGATCATGTCGAGATACCCCTTCACCGCATGCATGCGCACCCACGGCATGAGCGCCGTCCGGGTCAGCGGATTCACATAATAAGGCTGGTGCATGTGCCAGAGAAGCGCGACGTGGAGCATGGTCAATTCAAAGGTTCAACGTGTGGATTCGCATCGGCCGCCCTTGGCGCCACCACGCGCAAGGGCAGCGGAAACCGCAATCTCAATTCGCCCTCCAGATACACCTCCACCCAATAGGTTCCGGCCTGCTGGAACTGGACGTTTCCAAACACGCTCAACTGGGTGATGTGATGCTCCTCGGACGCCAGTTCGAAATCCCCCTCCGCGCCCGCAAGCATGCTGGTGTTGTCCGGCAAAAGGATTCGGTACCGGTAATGAAATTTTCCGCGCCCGCAGCACCATCGGGCAAACAGGCAAAGCTTCGAAGCCGTCACCGGCAGGGCGGGCACAACCAGCCCCCCGATCACCCCGGCCAGAATAAAATTGCCGTTGATCTCCTGCCGGACATCCTCGCAGAGAACACAACCTTGCAAATCGGGCAGTATCGTTTCAGCCATAGGGTATTTTCTTGGCGCGCTTTTCCAAATCTCCGCATCACAACAGCGGGCGGAAACAAGGGGTGAAGCAAATCCGCATTGTTCAATTCAATTTCAAATTTTTAACTTTGAATTTTTAATTTAAAAAGGATCCGTCGTCCTGATCCAACCGATCATCTCGCAAACCGTTTTGCGTTTTTCCATCGCCCGCCGCATGTGCAGCCGCGCCTGCTGAAAATCGCGGTTCCAGAACGAACGCAGGGCATCCGCGTAAGTGTCGCACATGGACTGAAAAGCCAGCGTCATCGTCTTTTCCGGCATCTCCGTCTTCTTGGCCGCCTCCGCCAGTTTGCGCCCCATCTTCAACACCTCGCTCTCATGCTGATGAAGCCACTTGCGCATGTCCTCATCCCTGTCCGTGCTGGATGGATTCAGGTACTTCCGCAGTTGCATTCCCGCCGACTTCAACTTGCCATCGACATTCTTGCTGTAATCCCACCCCAACAAGGGCACCTCTTTCTCCATCTTTGCGAAAATCTTCCGGGCCTCCTTCCGGGTATCCTCGTTGGTTTTGCTCTTTTGGGCGGCCTGGGCGTCCTTCTTCCCCCCCCCAGCCTCCGCGCCAGACTCTTCAGCAACCGCCAGGCGGACACACCACAACACCGCCAAAAAACACACCCAAAGGAAGCCAAACACCCCCCCCAATATGCCGTTTGTTCTCATGCCCGCAACTCTACCCGCCCCCCCTCCCGGATGCAAACGTTTTGGCGGACAAAAACAAGCTCCCCATCGCCGATCCGCCAAAGACACAAGTCAATGGCTATTTGTTTTTATACGTGTTGAAAATTCCAAAAATTTCCCTATAGTACCCTTGTGTTGTACTCCTGTGTTGTCACAAGTAAAAGTCACTGAAACGGCGGCATTATTTTTTTAACGCAACGGAAACTTCGAAGCTATGATTACGACTATTCATCAATCCATTGGACGCCGGCATTTTGACACCAGCCGGTATTCATTTTTGCTGGCCATCGGGCTGAGCGCGTTTCTGGTCATGCTGATGCCGGCCGGGGCGGCGGAAAAAACAACCTCATCGGGCAGGAAAAAAGCCAGGGCCAAGACAAGCGAAGCGGACCGCAACCTGGCGTTGCTTACCGCCCGGGCCACCTTGTTCCGCGAAGCGGCGCGAAAGAATCTGACCGGGGCGGGCAAAATGTTTGATTGCGCCGGTCCCCTGAAATTGATCGCCAGCCGTCCCATGGCAAAGGAAAACCCTGGCGCGTGGCCGCGTTTTTTTGCCGGTTCGATCCTTCTGGTGGGCAATGCCGCCAGCGACCTTCCGGTGGCGGGATATTACAATCCATTTTTTGATGCGGTGGTTCTGACCACCTGGCAAAAGGACGGCAAACAGTATGACTTGAAAGGAATGGCCGTCCGCCTGGGAAGCGATTTGGCCGGCGACAGTGAAAACCCCGTGCTGGCCCGCTGGCTGGCCGGCAAGGACGCCGGACCGCTGGCCTTGGGCAAGCAATACAAAACCTTCATCAAGGATTTTGAGCGAAGCTTCCCCCCATTGAATGGTAAAAATACAGCCCTTGAACCGGCATCCCAACAGGCGCGCATTCTGGACCGGCTCGAAAGCCACATGCAAATTTCACAGGCAAATCTGGAAGCCGTGCACACGGGCGGTGGAGCGCTGATCGGAAAATACATGGTGGCTTTCAAAACAGTGCTGGTGAATGGCAAATCCAAGGCTTTATCGGCCTATCTGCCCAAAAACAATCCGGTGACCGCCTCCCAAATGACCGCCTTGCCCCTGCGGCTGAGGGAAACCCTGTCCCCGCAATATTGCGTCCTGACGAATGAAAAGGCATTGATTTTTGCCAACTCCAGCTTCTGGCCAACCTATTACGGCATTTTTGAGTTTGCCACAAGCTCCTCAAGGGACCAAGGAACGGCCAAACCGGAACGTTTTTCCTTTTTTGAAATGCAAAACCAGAAAAAAATCTAAGCCCCTCCGATCCTCCCCTTGGCAAGGGGAGGGGTTCTCCGCGAATCTGCTGAACACGACCAACGAAATATGACCATGAAAATCAAAAACCTTTCGCTTAGATCCCTTCTCACCCTCACAACTGTGCTCTGGCTGTTCATCTCAACCGGGCTCCTGTGGGGACAGGAAAAAAACAGCGGGCCGGATGTGGGAGCATTGTCCACGATTGCCGATGTGATTCAATGGGGAGCCGAAGGCATCATCAAGACCGGGGGCAAAATTCCCGCCGCTCCGCCCGCCTTGGGTCCAATCGGAAACATTGCGGACGTCGCAAGCGTTATCATTAAAACGGCAAACGCGCCGGACGGCCAGAAAGCCGGCACTTTCATCGAGGAGGGACTTCCCACCCTGACAGGCAATATAGCGGGCGCCGCGGCGGCCACCGCAGCCGCGCCATTCGGACCGGTGGCCTCCATTGCGGCCGGCTATGGCGCAAAGAAGGGGACCGAGCTTATCACGACCGCCACCATTAAGGGAACCGAGGCCATTTTGGATATCTTCGCAAATCCCAGTCCGGAACAGCACGGCACGGCGGATATCTCGGGTCTTCCGGCTTCCGGCGAATATGGCCCGGGCGATCCCACCAAACCCCTGAACTTTAATCCGGCTGCGGAAACCGCCAAAACCGCCAGCCAAAGCGCCGCCCAACAGGCCGCGCAACAAGGCGGACGTCCCCCTTCAGGCTGCGGGGGACCTCCCATCGGCGGCGGCGGCCCGCCCCCGGGCGGTTGCTCCGGCCCCTGCCGGTGACATCCCTCCATGGCATAATCCAGCCATCGACATTCTTGCTGTAATCCCATCCCAACAAGGGCGACTCCTCCGTCTTCGCAAAAATCTTCAGGGTTCTACCCACCTCCCGGATGCAAATGTTCTGAACCTCCCTCCTGCTTGGGTTGCAGGCATTGCAACTGGCTGCCCATTCCCCAATGGGCGTCATGGTCTGACACTGCAATTTATCTTTGCGAAAAAGGCGGTGCAGGAGCCCCGCCCTCCTTTTGCCGCGAATTGAATGGAGGGCGGGGCTCCTGCACCGCCTTTTTCGCAAAACATTGAAATTCCTGAACATAAATAAAGTGGCAGCGACGTCTCGTCGCTATTCTCCAAACCAGAGCCGGGACGGCTCTGCCACTTTTCCGGAAATGCCCTGACATTTAAATGTTGGCCGTTCGAAATTTCCGGCAGTTCACGCAGACGTCCGGTTATTGTTTCCTGAATTCCCGCGGCGATTTGCCGGTGGCCTGGCGGATGCAGCGGGAGAAATAATTGGGATCCAGCCATCCGCAGTCCCGCGCAATCTCGGCCATCGCGCGGTTGCCGGACTTCAACCCGTTCAGGGCATGCTGCACCCGCAACTGGACAAGATAGGTCACCGGCGCAATCCCCATGGCCGCCTGAAAACGCCGGGAAAGAAAGGACCGGTGCGTCCGCAGCCGTTCGGCCATGTTCGCAACCCCCAACAGGGGATTGCGCCATTCCCGGTGAATGATGGCAAGGGTTTCGCGAACCATTTCGTCCTGAACGGGCTGCGTCTGGCAGCCCGCAGCCCGGACCAAAAGTTCGTAGGCCATCGCGCTGGCCAGCCTTTCGCCGGTTGGCGTGACATTCAGGATCGCCGATTCCAATCGCGCAAAAACCCCGCCCGGTGCCGGTCCCACCGCATGAATCCGGCAGGCCAGTCCAACGCTTGTGGTCAACGCGGCCGCCATGGGGCCGTCCATGGTCCACCAACGGTATTCCCAGGGTTCATCCAACGCATAAACCCGATGCTCCATCCCGGGAAAATAAACCGCCACCTGCCCCGGTCCAAGACTCTGCTCCCGCCGGTTCAGGACCAGCGCGCCGGTTCCCTCCACCCCCCAGAAAATCTGGACAAACGGCTTGACGGCCGCCGCATCGCGGAATCCCGGCGCAACCCGGTAATGCCCCACGCTTCGCGCCCCCATGGGCAGGGGGACCGAAGGCTTGGCCACGGGACGGAATAACATGCGGTTCCAGAATTTTTTGGAGGATGGCTGTGTCACAATAATCCAGATTTTGTCACGTCTGTCCTCTTGCCGCAAGCGTGAATCGTGATTATGGTATCACAATCATTAATCACTTTTATGCTATGCAATGGCGCAAAAGGACGAAAAGAAATCCCACCCCAAAACGAATTTTGAAAGGAATCATGAAAGGTCCAAAAGTTGTTCTCATCGGCGCGGGAAGCGCGTTTTTCGGGCGTCAGACCATCTGGAGCATGGTTTCCAAGGAAGCGTTATGCCATGGCGCGCTCGCCCTGGTTGACACCGACGCAAACAAGCTTCGGTGGATGGAACAGATCGCCCGCCGCGCCATCGCCGCGCGGGGCGTCCCGCTCAAACTCGAGGTTTCCACAGACCGGAAAAAAGTCCTGCGAAATGCCGACTTCGTCATCCTTGCCTTTGCGAACGAAGGGGTCAAATTGCGCGGCATCGACGCAAAGATCAGCACCCGCCACGGCATGACCATGTGCTCGGCGGACACCATCGGCCCCGGCGGCGTCATGCGGACCCTGCGCGAGGTTCCCCGCCAGAACGCCATCCTGCGGGATGTGCGCCGTCTTTGTCCCGGCGCATGGGTGATCAACTGGGCCAATCCCACGGCAGCCATGGGCATTGCCATGATGCGCCACTTTCCCGATTTGAAAACCTTTGCGATTTGCGACGGCCCCCACAATCCGCATTTTGAAAATCGACTGCTGATTCGCGCCGGCCTGGCCTCAAAACCGGAGGAAATCACCGACGCCTTGCGCAGCCGCGTGAAAATCCGCGCCGGGGGAGTCAACCATTTCAACTGGCTGATTGAAATGACCTGCCAGGGACGGGATCTCACGCCGCGGATCATGGACGCGCTCAAGGCCGCCACCCAGGAGGAACACATTGCCGACCGGAACGCCGGCAAAATCAAGCGGACCAACCGGATTGCCTGGCAACTGGCCAGCGCCCTGGGCTATGCCCCCCTGTGCATCCATCACACCCAGGAATACCTGCCGTTCTTCCAGGGACATGACGTTGACAGGAAAAACGCCATTGCCATCCGGAAATGGGACGAACAGGAGCGTTGGAAATGGATGAACGAATGCTGGAACGACATGCGCCAAATCGCTTCGGGACGGCGTCCCATGGAGGATTTCCTGGCCAAAACCTCCGCCGACCATGCCAGCGACATTATTGAGGCCATGTGGGCCGGCCTGCCCAAACGTTTTTACCTCAACGTTTGCAACAACGGCGCGGTATCCAACATGAACGACGACGCGTTTCTCGAACTGCCCTGCGTGGTGGATATGAACCGGGTTCGCCCCCTTTTCTTTGGCGACATGCCCCGCCCCATCCTGGGATATCTCCAGCGCGTCCTTGACGAGCATGAACTCGCCGTCGAAGCCGCCGTCACCTGCGACCGCAAAACCCTGCGCCAGGCCTTCCTCGCCAGCATGGTCGCCGTCAGCATCCCCGACGCGGAGGCGTGCATGAACGAACTTCTCCGCGCAGAACGCGAATATCTGCCGCAGGCTTGGTTTGAATACGCAAAAACTGGACGCCTGTGATCCGGATTGAATCTGACCCCTTCCACTAAAAGGATATTTTCAAATCGGCACTCACAATCTGATACAGAGCCTCGCCAGACAATTTCCTGTCAATATGCGTAAAAATTGGCATCATTGGCCAAGTCCCCGTCTTTTTTCCATCCCACGTGCCCATCACAGAATAAAAAGTTCGCTCCGCCGTCATGGCAAAACAAAACACTGTCAACCCCGCCAAAAGGAAGCGAATACGGCAGATTTGGATATTGCTTGCCATCGCAAGCCCAAACGGTCCCGGCAGGATTCGCGATTGCGCTGAATGCCTGCGCACAATGAACGGGCAACGGCTCATAGTAATAGCCAATATACTGGTTGGCCATGTAAGTTCCGCGCCAGGATCCAGCGCAATCAACATAATTTTTTTGCGCCGCCAGGCAAATCAATGGATCATAATTGTCAAATCGGAGGATATTGCCGCGCGCAGTCACATTATAATTCCAGTTATCCCAAGTGCCGGTGGCGCAACCGTTGGGGGGCAACAATCCACTCCACTCCCCCATATAAATGGAAAATGACGTCCCAATCTGCCTCAAATTGTTCATGCAGCGCAGTTGACGTCCCTTCTCCCGCATTTCCCCCAAAGCGGGCATGAGCAATGATGCCATAATTGAAATGACCGTAATGACAGCCAATAACTCCAAAAGCGTGAAACCTCTTGTTTTCATGGATAAACAAAAAAACCGGATTCCGTGAAATAAGCGGCCTCCCTCCTTCGAACGCTCCCATCCAACATCAGGATATTCGCCCCGCCAAGATGCCTCAAGTGAACGCGCACAGACGGATCCGCATAAAGATAATATCGCTGCCTTAAATGGTTGGGACTCGCGGGATTAAGATACAGGCCGTCGGTTAGGACAAAATATTCGCTTGGATTCCGGACATTTCCAATCCGAATGATATTATTCGGCGTGTCGGTCAAGCTGCTTGCAATAATCCTGAATCCATAGGAACACATCGTGCCGCCCTCGGCCCACGTCGCGGGCCTCCAGCCTGGACACAGACAAATATCCAGTTTGTTCAAATACCCCCCTGCATTCAAAATTTCAGGCCACTTCTTGCCGCTCAAGTTGTCGTAAGGAGGCGGCAGACAATCGCCGCTATCCGCGGAATACTGAATCAGGGACAATCCCATCTGCCGCAGATGATTGACGCATTTTGTCCCCATGGCCGCCTCCCTCGCAACCTTGAATGATGGCAAAAGCATGGCCATTAAAATTCCAAATATCGCGGAAACGACCAGTAATTCCGCCAGCGTAAAACCGCGTTTTTTCAATCCTCGCCCGCCCGCTCTGTAATGCGACATCATTTTAGCATCTTATACTTCTCCATCGCCCTGTCAATTTCCTTAATCAAACGCCCCGCGTCTTCCGCCTTCTCTTTGCGATATTCGCAATATTTCGGAATCAATCCCTTGTATTCCTCCAGCCATTGAATGAAATATTCGGCGTCCGCGCTATTCGTTTTCATTTTTTTGCCGCCATACCGGATATAGATCGGGCTGCTGTGCGCCAAATGGCCGGTAAAGTCTCCCTTCAGGCCGTGGCAACGCATGGCAAGCCAGCAGGTTTCGTCAATCTCAATGAAAAAATCTTTTTCAAATTTTTTCTGTCTGTTGCAGGGAAACGTCTCCACAATTTTTCCATTTTTGACAATCTCAATCTTCTCAAGCCCATTCAATGAATATGCCTCCAGATGTCCCCGAACCATCTCCCCACTCTGTCCCGCCAACATCACAGTCTCGCCAATATCCTTCCCATTCACTTGAAAAACCAGCAAGGGGCCGTTGGTAATAAACGTTCTTCCATTCTGATAGGCTTGAACTATTTCAGGCCATCCCAATCGCTCGATTTTGACGTAGGTTCTGCTTGCCCCGGCCGGCCCCATGATAGGATTGTTCAAATAGACATCCGTGCTCCCTCCCGCGGCCAATTTAAATCCCAAATTCAAATAGCGATACCAATCCTTGACCAAAACATGATCAAACGAACGAAGCGCTCCATAAGACACATCCCATAATGGCATCTTTCCAAGCGCCACCGCCACAGGCATCTCCCTGGAACAGGTCCCATCGCCAAGATCCCCCATGCCGGAGCTCGGATGGGTGTAAACCGCCAAACCGCCTTGCGACAAAACGTCATCGATCATCCTCATGTTCTCAAAATGATAATGATCATATTGGGGCGCCCGCTCAATATTCACACAGCAAAGATGCCCTCCCAAGCTCGGGCATAATTCCAAGTTTCCTTTTGCGATGAAGTGTTGGGAACAAACACTCGTTGCATCAACCTCAATCCCCTGAACAAAACTCGCATAATTCATTCCTTCGGCCTCGCACAACCGCGAGGCGTTCAGAAAACCAAGCAGTGTGTCATACTTCTGCGTTCCATGCCCTATATATTGAATGTGGTGCTCGCCTCCAAACCAGCCTTTTTTCGGAAAATCAACCCATCGCTCCAATTCAACCTTCCATTCCTGGCTCTCATTTTCGCCGCAAAAAACAAGGTTGGTCCTCGCCGGTTCATATTCAAAACCGTGCACAATCGACACTTCAAATTCAGCGGGAGGAAGCTGGACCTTCGCTCCGCCGCGTGACATGTAAAAATATCCTTTTTTATCCGTCCCGTAGGAAAAATAGTCCTCAGGAAGAAGGTACGCCCCTTTCCGCATTTTGACATAAACCCTTGCCGGCAAGGGCCGGCCCGTATCCCTGGCAAAAACAGACAAATGAAGCGCGCAGGTCGATTTCTCAGCCATCACCTCTTTTTGGGTTTTCAATTTGATATCGCGAACCCACGCTGTTTTTTCATAATCGGACTCGATCCATGACGGGCAAAGCGCTCCCTCATAGATCCGGACTTCCCTTAAAAAACCGCTGAGTTGCCCGGAAACTGTCGGATAAGTTGCGATGCCGCTCAGAGTCAACGGCACATTCACATAGTCATAATCGCTTGGAGGCAAATAGACAATCCGCCCGCCGGCAGGCTTTTCCGCCACCAACTTTCCGTCCCGATAGAATCTCACCCGCCGGGCCTGATAATCATAAGACACGGCAACAAAGCTCCAGGTTTTCTCCTTCAAGATGGGATCGCTGCCCAGCCGAAATCCATATTCCTTGATGTTTTCACCGGGTTTTTCGGTTGTGTTCAAACCCAAAAACAATTTTCCGTTCTCTTGAAAAAATGTGTAGCCCGACCCCCATTCCCCCCTTCCCTTGCTGACAAAACTCTGCATGCCCTTCAGTCGTCCCAAAAAAACCCATGCTTCGATGGTGAACGACTCACGAAGGTTCAAACGGGAATCATGCGGTATTTTGATGTACCCATTCAGCCCGTTAAACTCCGGGGCGGATCCATCCGCGTTTCCAGCCCATGTGACATTCTTCAATTCACCGTCGCGGCGCCATTCGGAACAGTCGCGCGCCTTGACGCCATTTGTTTCATCGAGCGGCCAATGGCCCAGCAATCTGCATCCATCTTTCTCCATGCCATGTCCCGCCCCATCCTGCCCAAGGGAAACCCGCAAAAAGAAAAACAATAAAACTGCGCCAAGCTGAAACATTCCAGCAACCCTCAGCCAAATCGAAGACTTAAAACCCATTTTCATTGCGAAAGTTTTGCCAGCGGTCTCATGGTTTTATCCCATTGTCGCCCAAAGGGCCGTCGGTGCGGAAAGGCGAGGCGGGAAGGCCGGCTTTGTTGCAAAGGTTGCAAACCGGGTTGTCGGCCCAGGCGTAGCGGACAAATGCGGGCTTGGGAACTTGGCCGCTGCTGACCACAACGGTGTCCTGGTCGATCTTGGCGTCGGCCCATAGAAACTTTTTATCTTCGTCGGCAATGGCAAACCCCTTGAGAGGACCGCCATCCCGTGAAATCAATCCGCCGCCGGCGTGTTTGAACTTGATCCGGATGCTGTCGCCCTCCACAAGGGCGCCGTCATAAATGGGGCCGGAGCAGTCAATAGTCTGGCCATATTGAATGGAAAACGCGGCCAGAGCCAGACGTTTGCCGACATCCTGCTTATTTTTGGGATGAACATCGTTGGCTTCACCGAGGTCAATGGCAACGGCCATGCCGGTTTTGGGCAGGCTGAGAGTCATCATCTGGGCTTCGCGCAATTCCGCCCAATTGCTTTCTGTGGGATCGGATTTTTGAGCCTTGTAATTGGCCAGTTGGACGAACAGGAAAGGAAAAGCGCCCTGTCTCCATTGTTCCCGCCAGGATTCAATCAGCGTGGGAAAAAGGGTTTGATACAACGCTGCGTTGAAAACATTGGTTTCCCCCTGGTACCAAATAACGCCAGTGATGGCATAGGGAATCAACGGCGCGATCATGGCATTATAGAGAACCGTGGGACGGGTATGATGAACCCGGGGATCGACAACCATGGGAGGAGGCGCAAAGGGCTGGCCGGCAGCCTTGGATTTTTCCGCGGCAACCAGCCAATCCCGGTAAGCCTGGCCGTATTGTTCAAAGGTTGTTTTGCCGAAATCAGCCGCTGTTTTGTCAAAATGGCTGATAATGGGTTTGAGGGCTGGATTGGAGGAAAGTTTTTCCCGAATGCTCCAGGCTTCCGCCGAGCTTCCGCCCCACGAAGAATGGATCATGCCGATGGGAATGTGGAGTTTTCGCTCAAGTTCACGGGCGAAAAAGTAACCCACGGCTGAAAAAGCGGCAACCGTATTGGGAGCGCAAACGATCCATGCTCCGTGGCAATCGGTTTTGGGTTCCCAACTCATTTCTCTCAAAACAGAGAACATCCGAATGTTGGAATGGCCGGCCTGTGCCATTTCCGCGGCGGCGTCTTTCGAGTTGCGGACATTCATCTCCATGTTGGATTGGCCGGAGCAAATCCAGACATCGCCAATCATTACATTTTTGAAGACAACAGCGTTTTTCCCGGCCATGGTCATTTCGAACGGTCCCCCCGCGGCGGCCGGCGGCAACAGAACTTTCCATTGACCTTGTGAATTGGCCGCAGCGGCGGCCTGCCGCTGGTTCAACTTTACAGTGATTTGCTCGCCCGGATCGGCCCATCCCCAGACGGGAATGTCCATGTTGCGCTGCAACACCATGTTGTCCGCAAAAATCGCAGGCATCTTCACGTCGGCAAAAACGCCTGAGGCAGGCAAAAGAACGAACAGGAAAAAAAATGCCCGGCCCTGTTTCTTCATAAAACGTTCGTTGAGATTTGAGGACTAAAGTTTCGCTCCCGCCTTCATCCACTTCCATTCGGTTTCAACTTGCGAGGTCTCAATTTCAATTTTTTTCAACCGGGCCGGCTCGGCAAAAACGCCAAGAACCTGCCGCAGGTTGAGCGTGGCAACAACCCATTCATTGAAGGGAGTCCATTCGCATTGATAAACACGATTCCTCCATGTGCGCCCCGTCGAATCCGTCCAGGCCGCCCAAACCGTGAAATTGGTGTACCCGTCCGGCTCGGTTTCCTTCACCTTGAAACAAAAAGACAGCAATGGCGCTTCTTGAAGGGAAACATCCACGGACCTCCCGAAAACCACGGGCCCCTGGCCGGGAGTCAGAGTGGCCCACTGACCGTTGGACTTGAATTTGCCTCCTTCAAAGAAGGTGATCTTCCATTGAGAGGTATTCGCAAAAGGCTCCTCCCAACAAATCTTCTTCCAACGGGGTTCCTCCCTGGCCAGCAATTCGTTGGAGGGAATCGCCTGCCATTCCCTCCTCAAGCCCTTCTTCTTTTCCATCTCATCGAAAACTTGTTTGACCCTATCAACGGCATTTCCCATTCCATAAATATTCTGGGAAAGATTGGACAAAGGCTCATCAAGCCATCTCTTCTCGATTTTCCGATAGCCGGCCAGCAACTTCTTGTCATCCAGCGGTTTTTTGTTCTTGATCGAATCACCCAGCGCCTCCAGGTAAAGCTCCAGCCGGGGGCGATAATATTGCTTCACCAATTCGTAAATATCCTTGCTCGGATAATCCAACAACCACTCCTTGCTCGCAAACGTCAGCATGCCATCCTTGATGGTCCGTTCGATTTCGGCCGTCCTGGCCCCGCCCCTGGCCCTTTCCAACATCGGACGAATCTGGTAAGGCGGATAAACCGAGAGAACCTTCTCCAGACATTCAATCAGAAACATCAATTGCCCCTTCCCTTCCGCGAAATTTTCCGCATTCCCGCTTCGGTTCAATTCGGTCAAATGAAGATTGAATATCGTGGTGAGATATTGCCGGAAAATATCGACCACATCCTTGACGTAACAAGCGTTGTCTTTCAATTTTTCCTCCAACAAGGCTGTTCGGAGGGTTTTCTCCAGCTCACGGACCTGCGTCGGCGCGTGCGAATAAGTCTGGACGGCCATCTTGGTCAAATAAATGGCCAGCGTGCCCGATGGCCCCATGCGATGTTGATACATGGCCTCCATGCCGGGCATGGCGCCATAAACCGCATCCACAACACTGCGGGTCGATTTCAACATGTTGGGAAAACTTCCCTTTCCATAACGCCGCATCGCGTAATCGTTGATAAAATCAGCCAGTTTTACACTCTTGGGATTCCAACTCAAGCGGGCCAATAGATCAAAATAGATCGTATTGTAATAGATCATCTCCGGACAAATATAGATCCCCACACAATTCTTCGCCTTTTCATCGTGGATCAAGGCCTCCATGTCTTGGATGAGCCTGCCCAGATTTCCCGCCAGACAATCGTCCCCTCCGTACATGTGGATAAATGAAAGCATCCACGGACGGCCCTCGTAGTAGTTGAATTTTTTGTAATGATAACCGCCCGGCCTCTCCGGTTCGTGCGAATCGCAAACAATGGAATTTTTCATCGGCACATGAAGCAGAAAATTTTTGACATCTTCCTTGCTCCAACCGCAGGAAACGAACGGCCATGTCCACATGATCCATACGGCATGGGGGCTTTCAACACCCAAAATTTTAACAGTTGAATCGGCAAACGACGTGCGAATGTCGCTGATTTGCCGCGGCGTCGCGTCCACCACCAGTTGCTCGCTGTAGGGATCAAGAAAATAGGCGTTTCCATCCCCGTATTTCTCGACAAACGGACGGATCATCGCCCGCCCCCTTTCGATAAAAAGCGGATCCTTGGGATGCAACACTTGATAAGGAGGATCGGACCACCACCGCATTTTCACATAAGCATGACCGGGATTTTTGGCCACAAAATCCGGGCTGACCATGTCAAAACGCTCGCAGGCGCCCATCAACACCGGTTTCATCCCCCGTTTTTTTGTCTCCGCCACCAGTTGATCCCGCGTGACAAAAAAATTCCATGCATCCTTGGGCAGCATCACGATGTTCAACTTCTTTTTTGCCGCCCAATCCAATTCCTTGATCCAGTCGGCTATATTCCAACAACGGGTCGTGTACGCATAAATGCATTCCTGCATGTAAAACCGCTCTGGAAAAAAAGGCCTCTCAACCTCATCCATGGCCTGGCACCTGATGGTGTCGGTTTTGGGGATCCGGTCTTCCTCCCAAAAAAAGCCGATGCCAAGCTGCTTTTCCAAAAAATGATACACGGCGTAGAGCGCCGAACGATCCTCCCATCCCCCCAGCGCAATGAAATTTCCGTCCGGAGTGGAAACAGATTTTATGATGAACCCATCCAACCCCGGATCATCGGCGGACAAATGGACCAGGCCCTTTTGAACCAGCCGGGCGATGACGCTGTTCGTCTTGGGCCGCCCCACCAAAAAAAACGTCGTCCCCGCGGACTTTGCTTCGGCCAGCGTCTTTTTGACAGGCAATTCCGCTCCGCTGACCAACCGAATATATCTTGCCAGCTCACTGGCCGCATGCCGTTCAACCTCTGTGGCCTGTTGCTCCAGCAAAATCGCGGATACAGGCTGGCCTTTTTCGACAATGGACAATGAATCCATTGCGTTGATTGGTGTTTGGGATGCGCTCATCATCATCATCATTGCGGGAATGGCTGTTTTAATCTTCCTTTTCATAAAATCCCTTCATTTCTGCTTAATTCGATTCGGAGACCACCACGGGAATCTTTACCGGGAGTTTGGGATCTGCTTTCTTCATCATCCTTTTCCACAGGACCTCAAGAATCGCCCGCGCGGCCGCCTTCATGGAAAACTCGCATCTCACCACCGGCATTCCATAATAGTGCTCCACTCCCTCGTTGGCCATGGTGAGCAGTTGGATTTCCTCCGGAACCCGGATCCCTTTTTCCATCAAGGCATAAGCCACCCCGCGCATGGCAATGTCATCGGCAACCAGGAGCGCTTCCGGCCTCCCCCTCCTTTTTTTCCACCGTTCGAGCAACTGCCGGGTTTTCATATGAACTTTTTTCTCAAAATCCACCTCGCAGGGACGCAAAAGAAACTCAACTTCCACCTCCACCCCCGCCGCCTTGGCGGTCTCCACGACACCATCGACATCCAGTGATCCGTCAAGCAACGAATCGTGGGTTCGCAAGTAAACAATCCTTTTCCTCCCTCCCGCCGCCAGGTATCTCACCGCTTCCTGGCCAAAATGATAAAAATCCAACACCACATCCGACCGGGCCTCCGGGATGGCCAGCCCCATCCGCACGGTCGGAAGCCCCCATTCCAAGGCGCTCCCGTTGTAATCATTCAATTTTCCATGAATCTGTACAAACCCCTTGAATAAATTATTCCGCAAATCGCTTTCGATGCGTTGATAAAGAGGAGTTGTTTTGATCCTCTTCACCCCCTCCAATTCAAAAAGACTGTCATAAACCCGGCAACCCCAACAAACATCCTCCCTTGCCTCAACCTCCTTTTGGATTTGCTCCACAATCGCACGCGCAAAACAAGCCATGGGATTTGTCAGCCTGGGACTGGCCAGCAGACCAATAAGGACCTTCCGATCCGGCTTTCGCACAAAAGTGCCGCGCCGGGGCGCCCTCTCCAGCAGCCCTTCCTCCGCCAAACGCGCCAAGGCAAGGCTCACAGCCGTATTATCCACCCGCCAACGCCGCGACAATTCCATGGTGGGCGGCAGGCGGGTGGCTGGCTGCAACTGTCCGCTTAAAATCTGACGCCGCAAAAATCGTTCGATTTGAACCGAAATCGGATCAGCCGTCTGCACATTCAATTCAAGTTTCATGTGTATTAATCTTCAACAAGTTAATCCATATTTTATTAAAGTCAAATTTTTTAACCAACTCCCGGCGATTTCGGAACGTCGCCTGTTTTCGCCATCTTTTGGAAAAGGCGTTGTTTTTTCAGGGATGTCAGCAATCCTGGCCAGCAAAGATGCCCCAAAAGGGTCACAGGACAATGACGGACGCGATGCCCTTGAATCAAATTCAGCCCGGCGGAGCGCCCACGGGCGTCAGTCTTGTCGCGGCGGCGGCGGCGGTCTTGCCCATGGCGGCGGCCTGGCGGCGGGCCATTTCACGGAATGCCAGTTGCGCCTGTTGAACCGTCTCCCCTTTCCGGGGCTTGAGGCGGCGGTATGAACCGTCGCCCTGAAGCAGGCGCGCCTTTCCGTTGTCGTTGAGAAACACCGGCAGGATCTCCTTCTCCAGCCGCGCGCGCAAGGCGGGGTCCTCCACCAAAAAAGCCAGTTCCACACGGCGGTAAAAATTGCGGGGCATCCAGTCCGCGCTGCTCAGGTAAATCTCCGGCGCGCCGCCGTTGCCAAAATAAAAAATGCGGCTGTGTTCCAAAAACCGCCCCACGATGCTGATGACCCGGATGTTCTCGCTCACCCCGGGAATCCCGGGGCGCAGGCAGCAAATCCCCCGCACCATGAGATTGATCTTCACTCCAACCCCCGACGCGTCGTAAAGCGCCTGGATCAATTCCTCCTCCACCAGCGCGTTCAACTTCAAAATGATCCGCCCCCCCTTGCCGGCCCTGGCAAATTCCATCTCCTTCCCGATCCTGGCCTTGAGGCGGGGCTGCATGTCAAAGGGCGACACCATCAGTTTCTTCATGCCGGGATAAGCCGCCACGCCCGTCAGAATGTTGAAAAGGCTCGCCACCTCCCCCGTGATCTCCGGGCGCGCGGTGAACAAACTCAGGTCCGAATAAATCCTGGCGGTCTTCGGATGATAATTGCCAGTGCCCAGATGGACATAATGCCGGATGCGGTCCTTGTCGCGGCGCACCACCATCAGCGCCTTGCAATGCACCTTGAGCCCAACCACTCCGTAAACCACATGAATGCCGGCCTCCTCCATCTGCCTGGCCCACTGGATGTTGTTGGCCTCGTCAAACCGCGCCTTCAACTCCACCAGCACCGTCACCTGCTTGTGCTTCCGGCTGGCTTCGATCAGGGCCTTCACAATCGGCGAATCGCCGCTGGTCCGGTAAAGCGTCATTTTGATGGCCAGAACCTGCGGATCCTCCGCCGCCTGCTCCACCAGGTCCACCACCGAATCGAAGGTTTCATAGGGATGATGCAGCAGCACGTCCTTCTCCCGGATCACATCGAGGACCCGGGCCTCCCGGGGCAGGCTGGCATTGTGGATCGGCGCAAACAGCTTGTCCCGCAGGGAGGCGAACGCCTCGTTGCCGCAAAGGGGCATCAGGTGCAGCATGGTCAGGGGCGGCCCCTGCAAATAAAGATCCGCCTCGCCCAGGCGGAAAATCCCAAGCAAAAACTTTTGGATGCCGGCGGGACAATCCTTCTCCACCTCCAGCCGCACGGCGTTGCCGCGGTTGCGCTTGCGCAATTCGCTCTCAATGGCGCTGAGCAGGTTGTGCACCTCCTCCTCGTCGATGTACAAATCGCTGTTGCGCGTCACCCGGAAGGCGTGGCAGGACTCCACCGTCAGCCCCGGAAACAATTCGCCCACATATTGATGGATCAGGTTGGGCAGCAGACAGAACCGCCACGGCGCCCCGCCGGACTCGCCGCCGATCCGGATCAACCTCGGCAGCACCCGGGGCATCTGCACCACCGCCCGCACCGGTTCCTCCGCCTTCCCCCTTTCGCGGCGCAGGGACACGATCAGATTATGGCTCTTGTTCAGCAACTGCGGAAAGGGATGGCTCGGATCAACCGCCAGAGGCGTCAGCACCGGAAAAACCTCTTTCTTGAAATATTCCCTCAACCACTGCTGCTCCTCCCTGCTCATCTGCTGGAAGGACGGCAGAAAAATGCCGTTTTTTTCCAACAACGGCAGCAGCTCCTCCTTCCACAACCGATGCTGGACATCGGCCAGTTCGCGGACTTTTTTGTTGATCGCAGCAAAAATCTCGGCCGGCGTCATGTTGTCCGGCCCGGCGTCATCCGTGTCATGCTCCAGTTGCTGCTTGATGCCCGCCACGCGGATCTCGAAAAACTCGTCCAGGTTGGAACAGAAAATGCAAAGGAACTTCAGCCGCTCCAGCAGGGGCTGGTGCGGATCCTGCGCCTCCTCCAAAACCCGGCGGTTGAACTCCAGCCAGCTCAACTCGCGGTTGATAAAATGGGCGGGGTGCGGCGGTTGCTTCACCCCCCCACTCTACGTTCCGCCTTTCCCTTCGCGCAATGACTTTCTCACCCTCCGGACGGGCGGGTGTTTGGACAGGATTATTTGGAAAGGCTGAGATTTTTCGCCACGGAACCTCCCCTCCCCAAACATTACGTTCCGGTAAAAACGATGTTTGAAAAATCCACCTGCCGGGTGAAACAGGCGGCCCGGGAGGGCGGCGCTCCTGTGCCGCTTGGGGTGATCGCAAGGATCGGGGGGTCCTTCGAAAAAACCTTCTTTCGGCTTGCAACCGGCGGCCCAAACCATCAAGATCGCCGCCCTGTTTTTCCCAAGGAAAACAGAATGAGCGGCTGCAAACCTTTGCGGCCGCCCGAACGAACAAACACAACCCGCCTTTGCCCTTAACGTCAAAGGCACAACCCCCCGGACGGTTCAACCGCCCCGGGTGTGAAAAGGTATTCCATGCAGTCGCAAATCAAAGAATGGCTCGCCAAGTCGTCCAGGAGCTTTGTCCCCAACACCATCGTCTCCGGCAAGGTGGTGGAAGTCAAAACCGATGAGGCCATTGTCGATATCGGCTATAAATCCGAAGGCATCATCTCCTTCTCGGAATTTTCCGATCCCTCCGTGATCACCGTCGGCGCCGAATTCGAGTTCCTGCTCGAACGGCTGGAAGACGAAAACGGAATGGTCGTCCTCTCCCACAGCAAGGCGGAACTCAAGAAAAACTGGGACAAAATCGTCAGCGCCTGCAACGAGGGCGTGCGCGTTCAGGGCCGTGTCACCAAGAAGGTCAAGGGCGGCCTCATGGTGGACATCGGCGTGGAATCCTTCCTGCCCGGATCGCAAATCGATCTCACCCCGCCCAAGGATCTGGATCAGTTTGTCGGCAATACCTACGAATTCAAGATCCTCAAGATCAATGAGGAACGCAAAAACATCGTTCTCTCCCGCCGCGAGTTGATCGAACAGGAACGCGAGGAGAAGAAGCAAAAGCTCATCGCCACCCTCAAGAAGGGCGATATCCGAAACGGCATCGTCAAAAACATCACCGATTTCGGCGCCTTCATCGACTTGGACGGTCTCGATGGCCTGCTTCACATCACCGACATGAGTTGGGGCCGGCTCAGTCACCCCTCCGAAATGCTCAAAATCGGCCAAACGATCGAAGTCCAGATCATCGAACTCGATCTCGACAAGGAACGCGTCTCGCTGGGCATCAAGCAGCAAATGCCCAACCCGTGGGAAAAGATCGAGGAGAAATTCCCCGTCGGCAGCAAGGTCAAGGGCAAGGTCGTCAACCTGCTCCCCTACGGCGCCTTCGTCGAACTCGAACCGGGCATCGAAGGCCTCGTGCATGTCAGCGAACTCTCCTGGACCAAGAAAATCGCCCGCCCCTCCGATGTCCTCACCCAGGGACAGGAAGTCGAGGCCGTCGTCCTCTCCATCCAGAAGGAGGAACAGAAAATCTCCCTCGGCATCCGCCAGTTGGAGAAAAATCCGTGGGATTACGTCACCGAAAAATACAAGGTCGGCGCGCGAGTCAAGGGCAAGGTTCGCAATCTCACCACCTACGGCGCCTTTGTGGAATTGGAGGATGGCATCGACGGAATGGTCCATGTCAACGACATGTCCTGGACCCGCAAGATCAATCATCCCTCCGAAATCCTCAAGAAGGGCGACGAAATCGACACCCTCATCCTCGACATCGATGTGGCGCAACAGCGCATCTCGCTGGGGCTCAAGCAGACCAGCGACGATCCCTGGACCCGCATCGAATCGGTGTTCAAGGTCGGCGACCTGGTGCAGGGCAAAGTCACCAAAATCGCATCCTTCGGCGCATTCGTGCAACTCAAGGATGACATCGACGGACTGGTTCACATCTCGCAGATCAGCGAACAGCGCGTGGAGAAAATCAAGAACGTGCTCAAGGTCGGCGACGAGGTTTCCGCCCGCGTCATCAAGGTTGACCGCGAAAACCGCCGCATTGGCCTGAGCATCAAGGCCGCCAACTACACGCCGGAAGAGGTCCAGCGCGAGTCGGAAGCCATGGATGCCGTAAAACCCGGCGAAGACCTGGGCGCCATGGAACAGGCATTCGAAAAAGCACGCCGCTAAAAACAGGGCGATCCATTCAGATCAACAAAACGCCCGTCCGGATTCATCCGGGCGGGCGTTTTCGTTTTCTCATATCTTCAGCGTCAGAAACAGCACTCCGGCGATGGCGCAAAGAAAACCCGCCCAACCCATCCGGCTGGTTTTCTCCCGCCAGCCAAGGCAGCCGGCCAGTTGCACCAGCAACATCACGCTGACCGTGGTGACCGGAAAGACCACCATGCCGTCCACATCCCGAAGCGCCCACACCCGGGAACCCGACGCCGCCATTCCGCAAACTCCCGCCAGGGAACCATAACCCCATTCGAAACGCCCCATCTTTGCCCCCGCCAATCCCATCACCGGCAGGGTGATGACAAAAGCGCCGATAAAAACCAGAGTCACAAAAAACAGCCTCGTCTCATTGTCGGGAAAGGAACGGGTGGCGCGCAAACTGATCTCCCAGGCCCCTTCCCCCCAAAAAACCGCCACCAGCCACCAAAGCCAGACTTTGACACTGCCCCGTCCAACTTGAATGGATGATTTGTTCCTCCTCTCCCTCCCCAAACGGTCAAGACCCAAGACAACCATTGAGGCAAAAATGATGCCCATGCCCAAAAGCCGCAACACCAGGGTCCGGCTCACCGGCGCAAGGGGAACCTCCTGCCAATACAGCAGGGAGGCCATGGCCGGCAAAACCATGGAACAACGCAGCACCGTCCAACTGACGCTCAGCGGTCCCAATTGCACCGCTTTAATGGAGGCAAAGCCGGCAAACCAAAAAAAGACGGAGGCCAGCATTCCCGCCCAGCCCGCCACTCTCCACAACTCCGGAAATCTTCCCCAATCAATATGAAACGCCGCAAAAATCAGCGTCACCACTCCCGCCGTCCCGCGAAAAGCGGCGTTCAATCCCAAAGAACTGGCCTGCCGGTCAACCCCCATGCGCAAAACCACCGCCAATGCGCTCATGAACAGAATGGAAACAGCCAGGCAAATCATGGAAGGTTATGAGTCGGTGTTTTTTTGACAGGATTGACAGAATGAACAGGATTTTTATTTGGCGGCTGCGTCTGGATTCCCGCTTTCACGGGAATGACGGGAGCGAAACGGAAATCCAGCTGGCAAAATATGGCCTGGATTTTCCAATGCGTATAATATATAGTTTCTATCATCATCATAATAAATTGTTATGGAATCCATCCCCCGGCGGACGGCGCCAGACACACCCATGACCCTCATCCAACTCAAATATTTCCTGACTGTGGCGGAACACAAAAACATGACGCTTTCCGCCAGAAAGCTGTTTGTTTCCCAACCGGCGGTAAGCCGGCAGTTGCAACTGCTGGAAAACGAACTGGAATGCCGGTTGTTCATCCGGGGCAAAAACGGCATGGCGCTCACATTCGAGGGCAAATCGCTCGAGGAATACGCCAGGAACATCCTGTCCCGCGTTAATCGCCTCAAGGATGAATTGAATTCCAAGCGAAACCGGATTGAGGGAAAAGTGAACATCGGTTGTGGCGCTTTCTTCGCCCGATTCAATCTGCTCGACGTGATCAGCATCATCATGAAAGAACACCCGGCCATCGACATCTCCATTCTCGAAGTCATGTCCGACGAGGCTGCCGAACCGCTAAAAAAAGGAACAATCGATCTTTATGTTGGACAGGCCCCGACCAACCGGGAAAATGAACTGCATTTCGAGGAACTGTTCGCCAGCAATATGGTGTTTATCTGCGCAAAACAATCGCCGTGGGCTGAAAAGCAACAAATCGGCCTGGCGGATTTCAAGAAAATGCCATTGGTCACCTACACTCCGGACTCGGGCGTCTTCAAAATACTGGCGAAAAAAATCCCCTTTGATCAGGCCCGGATCGTCATCCAAACCCGGAACAGCGAAACCATCATCGCCTGCGTCAAACGCGATTTTGGCGCCGGAATTGTGCCCGAATACATCGCTCGCGCCCTGTCATCGAACAACCTCGTCATCAAACCCCTGCAACTGGGCTCAAAAGTCAGAATCGGCATCACCCACGCCCGCCTGGCCCCGCTTTCCCCCGCCATCCTCAAAGTCATGGAAATCCTCCGGGAAAGACTGGCCATGAATTAGGTGTTTAGGCTGAAGACTGTTAGACTGTTCGGTATTAAACTTTGCGGCCATTCTGCAGGCGGCTCAACTCATTCTGAATTCTGGCCTCATGGTTTCGACTTGTCCGATCTGGGAATTCTCGAAGCAACTATCGTCTAGCCAGTCCCGCCGCCAAGTTTTTTCATCACCCGCTCCAGGTGTTTCACTTCCTGGCCAAAAGGGGTGATGACCGAAAGGAATTCGGATTCCGATCCGGGCGGCAGATTATACTTCACGGCGGTGGCCATGCCGCCCGAGGGGCCAAGATCCACGTAAACGTGCCGTCCCGACGCCTCGAGATTGCAAATGGTGCGGGAAAAATCCACGCAATTCCGGGTGGCTTCCCATAAATGGAGTGCGGAACAGTTCTCCACCAAACCGCCCTTTTCCGCGGAAATCAGGGGAATCCCGGGCGGCGACACGGGCAATTTTTCAGCGGCCAGACGGGCGGGCGCCTCGAACTCGTTCATCCATCGGGAATGAAACGGGTGCGTCACCGGCAAATCCAGGGCGGTAATCCCCTTGCCCTTCAAAAACAACAACAATTCCGCCAGCGCCTTGGAAGGTCCCGAAACGATGAAATTACGCGGGGCATTGTAAGCGGCCACTTCGCACCCGGCGAAAATCTCGGGATGCTGTCCCATCAATTCCGGGCTTTCCAGGATCGCCACCATCCCGCCATCCGCGGAGCAATACTCGAGCAATTCCGCCTGCTTGATCGCCATCGTCAGAGCATCCTCAAAGGCAACCGCCCCGGCCACCACCATGGCGGTCAATTCCCCCAGGCTGTAGCCCAGCAAAAAATCCGGACGCAATCCGCGGCGCCACAGCACCTGCGCCAGGGCGTATTCAACCAGCAGAATGGCCGGATGCGTAAAAAGGATCCGTCGGAAAGGCTCGAAGCGGTCCTTTCGCGGGCGGTAGATGATGTCGATCAACGATTCATTGATCAATGGCCTGGCCAGCCGGTCCCCCTTTTCCAGACATTCCCGGAAAACCGGCTCTTTCTCGTACAAATCCTTCCCCATCTGGTAGTACTGCGATCCCTGCCCCGAAAACATCCAAATCACTTTTTTCATGCGTTAAAAAAATCCGAAATCTGAATATCGAAATCCGATAAATTAGGCCGGGCCCAAGGCCTGGCAACTGCTCGACGAAACATGCTCGATGCTCGATACAGAAAACCGGCAAGGCGGTGCGGGAGCCCCGCCCTCCATTCATTTCGCGACAAATGGAGGGCGGGCCGTCGCCTCGCTGTAGTGGCTTTGGCCACGCAAGCGGGGCTCCCGCACCGCCTTTTCCGCCAACCTTTAAAATTCCTGAACATGGATTTAAACCGCAGATTCGGTCTTGATTCTTTTCACCAGGCCGGCCAGCACATTGCCCGGTCCAAGCTCAAAAAACTCCGGCGCCGGCTGCCGCAAAAGCCATTGCACGCTCTCCGTCCAGCGCACGGGATGGGTGATCTGGCTGGCCAGCATGTTTTTGATCTGCGGCAGTTCGTGCGGCTGGCCGGTGACATTTGAAAGCACCGGAAACCGCGGTTCCTTGAACTCGAACCCCTCCAAAAAACCGGCAAATTCGCGCTCCGCCTCCGCCATGTAACGCGAATGAAACGCCGCGCTCACCGGAAGCCTTTTGACCCATTGCGCGCCTGCTTTTTCCAACACCGGCTGGCTGGCGGTCAACGCATCCACCGGCCCGGAAATCACTGTCTGCCTGGGCGAGTTCAGATTCGCCATGTCAATGGACGTCAAATTCGCTTCGTTCAATGTCTGCCGGATCCGGTCAGCGGGGAGGCCGATCACCGCCGCCATGCCGCCGCCCGAAGCCCTGCCCATCAAGGCTGCGCGCTGTTTGACCAGCTTCACTCCGGTCTTAAAATCAAACACCCCGGCGGCAAACAGGGCGGCGTATTCGCCAAGACTGTGCCCCGCCACAAAATGCGGCAATTCGCCCGTCTCCACCAACCGGTTCAAAAACGTCAATGAATCCACCACAAACAAGGCGGGCTGGGTGAATTGCGTCTGGTTCAATTGTCCCTGGGGATCCCTCAAACAAAGTTCGGTCAGAGAATACCCCAGTTCAGCGCCGGCCAAGGCCATCTGTTCCGGGAAACGGGTGAAAAGTTCGGCGCCCATGCCAACTTTCTGGGATCCTTGTCCGGGAAAAAGATAAATTCGAGTCATAAACTCAAAAAAGGGAATATCTTCAATTTGCGGAGACTGCTTGCGTCTTTTCACCCCCTGGCCGTCCGGGAGGCCGGCCCTCCATTCATTCCAATAGGCGGTAAATAGGAGGGCGGGGCTCCTGCACCGCTTGCCTGCGCAAAATCATCCGCTTCAAACAGGAGCATGCAGACGATGCTCGTTTTTCACAAGGCCAATCCTTCACCGCAACACGACAAAAAAGGATGGATCGGAGAGAGCGCCATAGCGCAGCCCGCGCAAACTGACCGTCAACTCCCCCATCTTGAATGTCTCCATGGCCGCCGCAAAAAGGGACAATCCGGCCACGATGATATCCGCGCGCTTGGGAGAGAGGTTTTCAATGAGAATCCGCTGGGCCTGGGTCATCCGCCGCAGGGTATCCAAAAGGGAATGCAACTCCGAAAGGGTGAATTTCGCGCCATGAACAGCAGGATTCCGCGTCGAGAAAAAATGGAGATGAACCGCCATGGAGACGGAAATACTGCCGCCCGTGCCGATCAAACGGCCGTTGCGAAGAGCAAAATCCCGCCGCAACGGTTCCAATTCCTCCCGGTAATGCGCCATCAGGGATTGCCATGATTCTTCCGTAAAGGGATCGCCCCGAAGGAAACGTTCCGTCATGCGAACGCATCCCAGATTCAATGACACGCATCTGGACGGCTGGCCGTTTTTCCCTTTGATCCACTCGGCGCTCCCGCCCCCCACATCCATCACCAGGACATTCCGCCCCCGTCCAGCCAGCCGCGGATCGCTGACCGCTCCTCGAAAAATCAGTTCCGCCTCTTGGTTGCCATGCAAAATGCGAAAAGGAAACCCCATGGCCTTTTGAAAAAGGGCGTCAAACTGCCCGCTGTTGGCGGCATCCCTCAAGGCGCTGGTGGCAAACGCGCAACATTGCTCCACGCCAAGAGCCCGGCATTTTTGTTTGAAATGCAGCAAGACCTCGATCGTGCGCCGCATCGCGGCGGGTTTTAACTCGAAATCGCGGCGAATGCCCTCCCCCAGACGGGTGGTCTCGGCCAGTTCCAACAACACCGGATAATCTTCCTTTGGAGAGGAAGGCGCCTCAACCGCCAAAACCTTCACGGTATTGGATCCAATGTCGAAAACCGCCATCCGATGGACGGGTTCCCCGACCGCCTTGTTCATTGGCTTGAAAATGCGCATTCCATCCTGTTTATCCATTTTCAAAAACTGTTCAGGGCTTGGCCGCTTCCTCCAGACACTTTTGAAGATCGTCCGCCAAAGACGCCTCCACGGAAAGTTTTTTCCCGGTTCCGGGATGGTTCAACCCCAGGGTTGCGGCATGCAGGAAAAGCCTCTTCAGTCCAAAAGCCCGTTTCATCTCGCGATTGCGCTGGAAATCCCCGTAAACCCCATCGCCCGCCACGGGACACCGGTGCGCCGCCGCCTGAACGCGGATCTGATGCGTCCGTCCGGTCAAAAGCCTGACCCTCAACAAGGAAAGCTGCCATCGGGGAATCGATTTCTCCACCTCGTAGCAAAGTTCGGCGTTGGGCGGACGATGACGGCACACCCGCGACCGAACCTTTCCTCCTTCCTGTCGTTTCTCAAGACAATCGCGCCAGCATCCCTTGGGAGGAACGGGACGGCCAAAAACCAAGGTCAAATAATCCTTTTGCACCTGTTTTTTTTCAAACAGAAGCCGGCATGCCTGCGCTGTTTCCTGATCCTTGGCCGCCAACAATACGCCGGAAGTGTCTTGGTCAAGACGATGCAAAAGCCACAAATGCCCGGTCTGGCTGGAAAAACAACGTTTGGCCGCATCGTAGCCTCCCTCAAAAGCAACAGGGGCATCCTTCCGTCCCGCACACCCCTCGTTCGGGTGGGACAAAACGCCCGCCGGTTTGTTGATGATCAACAACCATTGATCCTCATATAAAATCGGCCATTGAGTCCAAAAACCTGAAGCCATTCGCCCATTTTGCCCGCTTCCAGCCGCTTCAATCAATGCACAAAGCCAGCACAAAAACATTTCCATTGTTGACATATTCAAATCAAATCCGTATTGCCTAGTTTGCATGTTTTATGACTTCGTATGAAACATGAAATCTGACCGGGCCGCTTGGCTTTCGGTTTGGGTTGGGCAATCTTGAAGCCAAAAGGAAAGAGATTCCCCGGCATCTCGGTGTCTTCGCCAAGGCCACAGGGATAAGGGCGGCAAGGATGCTTTTTTTGAATACCATAACCAGGATATCAGCTCTCAGGGTAAAATGAAACGCACATATCAACCTTCGAAACGGGTGCGCAAGCGCCGGAATGGCTTTCTGAACCGCACCCGCACAAAAACCGGACGGGCCACTCTCAACCGTCGCCGCCAAAAAGGACGCAAGCGGTTAACCCAGGTCTAGCCTCCATGGCTGCGGCCTCCGGTGGCATCACGCGGGTTGTTCAAGGCGAACGTCTTCCCGGTTTTCTCCGCATAGGACGTTCCTCGACCATCCGCGAAATCATCACCAAGGGACGCAAACATGTGGGCCGGCATCTCATCCTCTATTGCCTCCCCCCCCTGCCACAGGATTCCGAATCGCGGGCAGCATTCCTGAGTCCGCGCAGAATAGGGCCTGCCACACGGCGCAACCGGGTGAGGAGATGGTTGAGGGAGATTTACCGCAGGCACCGGGCAGAGTTGGATTCTTCCATACAAATTGTACTCATGGGACGGGCTTCCAGCGCCAGCAACACTTCTTATCAGGATCTGCAGGAGGATTTTCTGCGGCTCTGCGGGAAGGCGCGTCTCATCTCCCCACGTGATCCGTAAGTTTTTTCTATTTTTGATCGTCTGCTATCAAAGGGCCATTTCCCCGCATCTGGGGCGTTGGTGCCGTTTTGAGCCATCCTGCAGCGAATATGCCCGGCAGTCCATTGCGGAACATGGTTGCGCCAGGGGGATCTGGCTGGGATTGCGCCGTCTGGCGCGTTGTCATCCTTTCTGCCAGGGCGGATACGATCCGGTCCCGCCGCCAGACACGGCATCCAATGAACCAAATGGAGGGCGGGTCTCCCGCGCCGCCGCATTCAAAGAGGAAATCATCGCAACCGATTGCGAGAAAACCGCCAGCCCTGTCACAGGCTCCTAACCGGAAAATTTCATGGATAAAAAAACGCTTCCTATTATTGTCGTGTTGGGCGCGCTGTTCATCTTCTGGCCGTCCGTATTGGACTTTTTCTGGCCCCCCGCCCCTCCCCGTCCGAATGCAAACGGCTCCACCAATCATGTCGCCTCCGCGACCCGGCCTTTCTCGCAACAACCCGCCGCACAGCCGTCCGCTCCCGCCTCCACGCCGGCCACACCTTCAACCGCCGGCACAAACAGCATTCTGGCCCTGGCCGGGCCCGAAACAAGCGTTCAGGCAAGCGTCGCAACGCTCGAAAACGATGTGGTCCAGGTCCACTTCACCAGTTTGGGAGGCGGAATCGAGAAAGTGGTCCTTAAAAAATACCCGCCAACCAAGGAAAACACCTCTCTCAACCACGGAAGTCCGCTGCCGGTCCTGGCCGCCAGCATTCACGACAGCCTGTACCGGTCGCCCTGCCAGATGAAAAGCGACGGGAAAAAAATCATCACCGAACAGAAAACTCCCGCTGGAATCTGGATCGGCAAGGAATACACCCTGAAACAGGGGTATGAAATCGAGGCGGTCATCACGATCAAAAACACCTCCCCCAATCCCATGGCGGTGGGAATGCGAACCATCGTGGGAATGGCCTCGCCACTGGGAGCCAAGGACACCCCCGACACAATCTCCGCAGCCCTCTGCGAAGGGGAAAAATACCAGCGGGAAACCTCCGCGGCACTGCAGAAAAAAGCATGGTTGTCCGCAAAACCCGCCCATTGGGCGGCGGTGCAAAACCGTTACTTTGCGCTGATTTGCGCCCCCGCCACAGCCTTCGCCTCGGTTTCAGCCGAAAATGTCCCCCTGCCCGCGCCGGATAAAAACGCGGCGCCTGCTGCGGCTCAACACGGCGTCATCGCTGAGGGAACCCTTCCGTCCGTCACCCTCAATCCCGGCGGCGAAAGCCGTTTCGTCTTTTCCATTTATGCGGGCCCCAAGGAATACCACCAACTGTCCCAACTGCCCGCCAGACAGGATTTGATCCTGGATTTCGGCTGGTGGGCCATTTTTTGCAAAGCCCTGTTGTGGCTGCTAGCCATTCTTCACGGCGTCTGCGGCAACTGGGGGCTGGCCATCGTGGGGGTGACGGTTCTCATCAAAATCGTTTTCTGGCCTCTGACCGCCATGAGCACCAAGAGCATGAAGCAAATGCAGGCCCTGGCGCCCAAGATGGAGGAAATCAAGAAAAAGTATTCGAACGACGCCAAGCGAATGAACGAGGAGACGATGAAGCTCTACCGGGAATACCGCATCAATCCCATGGCAGGATGCATCCCGATGCTGGTGCAAATCCCGGTTTTCTTCGCCTTCTATCAAATCCTGCAGGTGGCCATCGAATTGAGAGGACAACCCTTCTTCTGGTGGATCACCGACCTTTCCCAGCCGGACCGGGTCGCAAGCCTTCTGGGATACGATGTGAACATCCTGCCCCTGCTGATGGCCGTCACCATGATCTGGAACACCCTCATCACCCCGCAGACGCCCAACACGGACCCTGCCATGAAAATGATGATGTGGTTCTTGCCGGCCATGCTGCTTTTCTTCTGTTACAACCTGTCCTCCGGCCTTTCCCTTTATTGGACGGTTCAAAATCTGCTGACCATTCTTCAGACGTACCTCACACGAAACCAACCGGCCCAGCCGCCGGTTAAAGTCAAATCGGCAAGCCGGGGCTTCTCCTTTGCCCGGCCGCCTGATTCACGAAAGAAATAGGAGACCACGCAGAAAGGAATACCCATGGAAACACCTCCCGAAACTTCCTCACCCCCCGCACCCGCAGATGAGACACCCCCTCCTCCCCCCATCGATCTGCCTTCCTTCGCCAGGGAATCCCAAACCGTGCTCGGCGACATGCTTCGACTGCTCGAATTCCAGACCAAAATCGACACCATCATTGAGCAGGACAATATCCGGATCCATCTCGAATGCGACGATCCCGGGCGCCTCATCGGACGGCGCGGAATCACCGTCAACCAGCTCCAGTACATCCTGAACCGCATCCTGCAACGGAAACATCCCGCTTTGCCGCGCATTTTTCTGGACGTGGCCGGGCGCGAGGAAAAAGAAAAGGAAAAGGCCCAAACGCCCGCAAAGCCACAAGCCCAAACCCCGCCCCGGGAAAAGGAAAAAGCGCCTCCGAAAATTGAAAAATCCAACAATCAACTCATCACCCGCATCAAAGGACTGATCGCGGAAGTGCACAGGTGGGGCCAGCCCATTGACGCCGGAATGCTCAATCCCGACGATCAAAAAGCCGTTGCGGAAATTCTCACCAAGGAACCGGAAGTGGAAGCCGTCAGCATGGTTTCCAACGCTCCAGCCGGCAAACCGCAGCGATTCCAATTCCGGCTCAAGCACGGCTGAGAAAAAGGCGGCGGCATTCGGCAAGGATCGTGTAGAGGATCGCGCTGTTTTGTCCGGCTCCCTGCGCACCGATAAACAGCCAGTTCTTTTTTCCAACTGCTGTCGGGCGGATTGCGTTCTCAACCAGGTTATGCCGCCTCCAGTATTATGCCGCGTGGACATCTGCGGGCAGGGCACATCACGGTGGCTTCCGACTTTGTTGGGCATGAACAATCGGCATAATCACAGGTTTTCCAAGAAGGCGAGCAGTCGGTCTGCTATTCTAACTGCCAGCGGCAATGCCGAACAGGTTGATGATCGAACTGGCAGAGAAGGCGGTGAAGTGAGAGGTCGTTCTGCCACATCGTAGATCTCGTATCTCTGTCATCTCCGAGACCTACGACATGTCAAGGGATGCGTCGCCTGAGGCTTACTGAGCGAAAGATTTGCGGGTAATTGAAAGGCTTCTCCAGACGCTTACATGCGACTAACTCCTTCTGAAATCAAGCAGAGCCGGAGCAATCATTGCTCCTGATATTTTTTGATATCTATTGCGGCTTTCCGACGCACAGATTCTTTATCGCTTTGCTCCGCCTTTTGCAACAATGGCATTACTTGTTTCTTGGGTGCCATCATCGCAGAAAGAACTCTCAGTGCAGCAAGTTGGACGCGCTCACTGTTGTTGGATATTGCTTTCGCTAAGAACTCAACTACTGCAGATGAGGGGAAGGATCCACTGCTCTTAACCACTCGAACACGAGCACTCTCGTCACCGGAGTCGAATTGCCGTTGCAACTGATCAACAAGTCTGCTGATCTCTTGCGCGTCAAGACCTCGGGTGAACTGTAAAAAAACGACTGTTTTGATGACGAAAGATTTCCCCTTCTCGTTTTTTAAACTCATCTCACAATCGAGGGAGAATGAACATTTATCTTGAACCTGCAAAAAGTCGCTCAACGGCGCATCAACTGCGATTCTCTCACCTGAGGAGATAATCATTTCACGGAAGTTCCGCTCCAAATGGACGTCGTTTAAAACGACTCTAGCCTTTGCCTCGCAAGCATGAGTTGGCTGGCAAGTTATTCCTCGGTATTCATCGCCATCAATCCAGACGGAGATGGGAGCAGCGTTTTTGTTTATCAGTTCAATAAAAAGCCATACCGGTTCGTTTACCGCAAACTCATCTGTTATCTTCCCTTGAAGGTTTTTGCATTGGACTTTGAGCTCCAATCCATTTTGAAAAGATGATTCGGCATTCACTTTATAAACTATCGTTATGGCTAACATGATTATCGTGACAATGCGAAAAATTATCTTGGACATAGTCCTTTCCTTTCTCATTTATGGGGTTTCAGTGCAAGACTCGGAAAAACCACCGGTTCCGGTCTTTGAAGTTTTAAATTTATATGTTCCATTGGTATCCTTGATTACTTCCCTTGTAATGGTAAATGAAGCCGCCCTGCCATCGCTCCAATTTGTTGTGCCGATTTTTAATTATGAGCACTTTTGAGGGTCAAAATGGGTTGACACTTCCTTGTTGTTGTTGAGGGTCACGCGGATCATGTCGTGGCATCCCCCTTCGCCAAAGGCTGCGGGGGACATGTCT
>JAQUAF010000042.1 GCA_028687435.1 Verrucomicrobiia bacterium
CGCCAAACAGATTTCCATGCCCTCCCTCCACCTAAACTGATCACCTGCGCAGCCTCATGACCGGGGATCCCCTCACATCAGGTTAAAACCCACCCGAAAAACCCGACGGAGCTGCCATGCGCCCGAAGCCCGTTGAGGGGAAAAAGAAGTATTGCGACTCCCCCGGCAAAGGGTTAAATTCCGGCGATTTTTATGAAAACCGGAAAGCAAAGCAAACAACCCGCTCCCAACGCAACTTCTCCCGCCGCCGGCGCAGTTCGCGGCGCGGATATTTTGGTTCAATCCCTTGAACGGGAAGGCGTGGAAGTCACCTTTGCCTATCCGGGCGGCGCCAGCCTTGAGGTTCACCAGGCGCTGACACGATCAAAAAAAATCCGCGTCATCCTTCCCCGCCACGAACAAGGCGGCGCGTTCGCCGCGGGCGGCTATGCCCGGGCCAGCGGCAAGGCCGGCGTTTGCATGGCCACCAGCGGCCCCGGCGCCACCAATCTGATTTCGGGCATTGCCGACGCCTACATGGATTCGGTCCCCTTGGTGGCCATCACCGGGCAGGTTGCCAGCTCGCTGATCGGCAAAATGGCCTTTCAGGAAACCGATATCCTGGGCATCACCCTGCCGATCGTCAAACACAGCTACCTGGTGATGGATGTCAATGACATCCCCCGGATCATCAAAGAGGCCTTTCATATTGCCAACACCGGCCGCCCCGGTCCCGTGCTGGTGGATCTCCCCAAGAATGTCCAACAGGCATTCACCATTCCCAGTTTCCCAAAAAATGTGGATCTGCCGGGATACCCCCCCATTCCACAATCCCCCCCTTCGGAAATCGAGGAGGTCGCCAAACTCATCTGCAAGGCAAAACGCCCGGTTTTTTACTGCGGCGGCGGCATCATCTCCAGCAATGCATCGAACGAACTGCGCCGGTTTGTGCTAAAAACCGGCATCCCCGTCGCCACCACCCTCATGGGCATCGGGTGTTTCCCGGAAAATCATCCCCTTTCCCTGAAATGGCTCGGCATGCATGGCGCTGTTTATGCCAACAATGCAGTCAATGAAGCCGATCTGGTCATCACCCTTGGCGCGCGTTTCGACGACCGCGTCACTGGCAACGTGGAAAAATTCGCCGAACACGCGACCATTGTCCACATCGACATCGATCCCTCCGAGATCAATAAAAACAAACGGATCTCCCTGCCCGTCATCAGCGACGTGCGCCATGCTCTCATCAGCCTCAACCACGCCATGCCCGCCAGCCGATGCAAACCGCTCCGCAGCCAGTTTGCCGCATGGCATAACCAGATTGACCAGTGGCGGCGCAAAACCCCCCTGTCCTGGACCCGGAACAGCAAGGAAATCCAACCCCAGGAAGTCATCAGCCTGCTCAGCCAAATGACCCGGGGCGACGCCATCATCACCACCGGCGTGGGACAACACCAGATGTTCACCGCCCAGTTTTACCAATTCCACAAACCCCGGTCTTTCCTCACCTCCGGCGGCTTGGGCGCCATGGGCTTCGGATATCCCGCGGCGCTCGGCGCCAAGGTGGCCTGCCCGGACAAACAGGTTATCGATGTGGATGGCGACGGCAGTTTCCTCATGAACATCCAGGAACTGGCCACCGCGCACATCGACAAGATCGCCGCCAAGGCCGTGGTGCTGAACAACCGCCACTTGGGCATGGTGGTCCAATGGGAAGACCGTTTTTACAAGGGCAACCGCGGCAACACGTTCCTGGCGGACCCGCGGCATCCGGATATCGAATATCCCAATCTGGTGGATATCGCCAACGGATTCAACGTCCCCGCCATCAAAGTCATGCGCCGCTCCGAATTGCGCCCGGCGCTGGAAACCATGCTCAAAGCCAAAACCCCCTTCCTGGTCGATGTGCGGGTTTCATGGACGGAACACGTTCTGCCCATGATCCCTCCCATGCGCACCTACAAGGATGTGATTGTGGAGTGATGGGATGGGCATTTGGACGGTTAGGAATACCGCATCATCTGAAGGTAAAACACCTTCGTCATACTGTCATTTTTCCAGACGTGTCTGACAATTTGTCATAATGTCCTGGTATCAAGGATGTTTTAAGGCCGTTTCATCACATTTTCAGGCTGTTTCATCCCATTTCGGGAGGTTTCTTCCTTTGGCACACCGATTGCTTTCTGATGCATTGCCACTCTGATAATCCAATGAAGACAATCCTCGTACCTGTTGATCTCGGCGCGCAAACCATGCACCTCTTGGACTATGCCTTGGAGGTGGCAAGGGAAAGCGCCGCATCGCTCATCCTCCTGCATGTGATCAGCAAACAACCCTACGACAATGGCACATTTGAACCAGATACAGCCATCCATCAACAACTCTGCCACGAAGCCAATATCATCCTCCAACAACTGTCCCGACACACCATCGTTCACGGCATCCGCTCAAAAGTCATGGTCACCAGCGGAACGGCAGCCGCAAAAATCATCGAAATCGCCAAAAACCTTCAAGCTTCCATGATTGTCCTGAGCCGCTCCTGCGGCCAGCCCGGCGGCACCACCGAAAATGTCCTTCGCTCCGCCCACTGCCCCGTCCTGACTTGGGAAGACGAATATGATTCCAAGGAAAGCTGGGAAGGCGCTGCGGAAGAAGAGTCCGCCGCCTGCCTGTCTCCCGCATTGGCTTGATTCAAAGCCCCTTTTTCGCTCATCGTTGGCGGGTGCGTTTCATTTTCGGATTCCTCATCATCCTCTTAAATCTTCCATGGGCTGTTGGAGGGGAAACATCCCGCTCCACCCGCATGGAATTCGCGGCCCTTCAACTGGCCTTGGATAACGAGGGTTTTTCTTCCGCCATCATCGACGGTCTGCCCGGCCCCCGCACCGACCATGCGCTGGCCGCAGCCAGGGAAGCCGGATGCAACATCCAGGATATCAAGGCCAACCTCAAGACCCCTTGGACTGATTGGAACATCCCATCCGCCTACACCAACGGCATTGCCACCCTTCCCTCCAGTTGGGCCGCCCGCGCCAAACTCCCCGCCATGGGATATGAAACCGTGCGTGAAAAAATCACCGAACAATTCCATGTTTCCACCTCATTTCTTCACATCCTGAATCCTGCCGTTCAAAATTGGGAAACGTTGCCGGAAGGGACTTCCCTCAAAGTGCCGGCCCTCACCCCCATCCGCCTGCCCAAGGCGGAATACCTGGAAATCATCCTCTCCGCCAAAATCATCCTGGCCCGCAACAAGGAAGGCCGCCCCTACGCCTCCTTCCCCTGCTCCATTGCCGCCAAAAAGGAAAAACGCCCCGTGGGCTGGCTTACCACCGCAGTCATCGCGCCCAACCCCGACTATCTTTTTGACCCCGCCCTTTTTCCCGAAATTCCAGAAGCCGCCACCCTCACCTCAAAATTGATGATTCCGCCAGGCCCCAACAATCCGGTGGGAGTTTATTGGCTGGGACTGGGACTGACCGCCAAAGGCAAAGGCCCCGGCGGCATCGGCATCCATGGCACCCCCCATCCGGAGGACATCGGCAAAACCGAAAGCCACGGCTGTTTCCGCCTCGCCAATTGGGACATTCAGCGTTTGGCAAAACTGGTCAAAATCAACACCCCTGTCCTGGTGAAAGAATAAAAATCCTGTCAATCCTGTTAATCCTGTCTAAAACTTCCATCGCAACTTCGTTTTTATGACCTTTTTTTAGAGTTCCCTGGAAATTGAAAATCAAAAATCAAAAATCAAAAATCCTGCCCTGCCTGTTGCTGCCTTTTGCCGGCCTGTTCGCCGGCCTTCTGCTGGCGGAGGGCCTGGCCCGGATTTTCCTACCCGAACCCGCCCGCCACATCGCACTTCTGCGACGGCGCGCGCCCGACCTGCAAATGGACTCGGGCACCGACCTGAAAAATCCCGGTTACAACCCTTTCTTCCAGCGCCGCCCGGAAAGCGAATGGATCTGTGATGGAAAAAATCCCGAACCCATGAATAACGAGGGATTCCGCGACCGCAATTTCGTGATCGCCAAAAAAGACGGCGTCAAACGCATTGCCTGCATTGGCGATTCCTTTACCGAGGGATGGATGGCGCCCCGGGATGACGCATTCCCCCTGGCACTCGAAAAAATCATGGGCGCCGGTTTTGAAGTCATGAATTTCGGGCTGGCCAACCGTTCCCCCCTCCGTTTCGTCGGTCTCTACGAAAAAATCGTCTGCCGCTACCACCCCGACATCGTGATCGTCTGCCTTTACTGCAACGACTTGCAGGAGGACGAGGACCTGCGGCCATACGTGCGCTTTGACGCCTATGGATTGCCCACCTCCTTCGATTATCGCTCCTATTTCCGCCATATGCCGCGGATGCCGCAAACCCTTTGGGAAAAGCGCCTCGACCGGCTGCAATGGAACTTCTGCAAATATTCCCGCCTTTTTCCTTACGCCGCGGTTTATCTGACCGTGGATCCCGCCTTCCGCAAACGAACGCTCCATCCTCCTCCGGCATCGTCACTTGAGACGCTCCTGAAAAACACCTCCGAATGGCTGCTCATGCTGCGGGATCAGGTTCAACAGGGCAACGCCTTGTTCATCCTGACTTACGCGCCGGATCAGGGAGACTTCGCCCAACCCCACCAACTGCTGGACGGCGCCCGGCGATTGACAGCCGGCAATCAAATTCCTTTCATCGATCCCGCCATCTCCTTTCTCAAAACCCCCGATCCGGCGTCTCTCTACATCCCCAACGACGGCCATTTTTCACCCGAGGGCAGCCGGCGTTTTGCGGAGGAAATCGCGACTCAACTTAACGCCATCCTCCAACCTCCCCCTCCAAAACCTCCGGAAGCCCCGCCCGGCGCCGGCGCCCCCAAAACCGAACCGGCTCAGAATTCATCCAACGTCAATCTCCCAGTGCGATAACGCTCGGCGGAAATGACGGCCCGGAACTTGTTCAGATCCTCCTCCATGCTGGCGGATAAGATCACATAGCGATACTCCCGCCAGTGTTTCATCTCCCCGCGAGCCGCGGCCAGCCGGCGCTCAATGGTCGCCTCGTCGTCGGTGGCCCGTTTGCGCAGGCGTTTCTCCAACTCCTCAAACGTGGGAGGCATGAGAAAAACATCCACCAGCGAGGCGCGGATCAACTCATCGCCATTCGACCGGATCTGTTCCGCACCCTGCACATCGATGTCCAGCAGGATGTCGGAGCCGCCCGCCAGCGCCTCCTTCACCGCCTGCAGCGGCGTTCCATAACGGTTGCCATGAACCGTGGCGTGTTCCAGAAAATATCCCCGCTCCACCCGTTGCTGAAATTCCGCGGGCTGGATAAAATCATAATCCTTGCCCTGTTCCTCGCCCCGCCGCGGGGCGCGCGTGGTGCATGAAATCGAATAAATGAAATCCTTCGACCGCCGGATGTTGTCGCACAAGGTGGTCTTGCCCGCCCCCGACGGCGCGGACAGCACAAAAAGAATGCCGCTGCGTTTCATGTCTCAAGCCAACCACGAAATCCCGAAAAAGAAAAACAAAAACAGCCTCTCACTCCACGTTCTGGATCTGCTCCCGGATCTTCTCCAGTTCGCTCTTCATGTTGACCACCAGGCTGGTGATCTCCGCCGCGTTGGCCTTGCTGCCGATCGTGTTCACCTCCCGGTTCAACTCCTGCACCAAAAAATCCAACACCCGCCCCACCGGTCCCTTGGCGTCGAAAGAATCCCGGAATTGCTTCAAATGGCTTTGCAACCGGGTCAACTCCTCGGTGATGTCCGAACGATCGGCAAAAAGCACCACTTCCCGCGACAAATGCTGGTCATCCGACGCCAGGCTGACCCCCGCTTCCGCAACCCTTTTGCGCAACTGTTCGCGATAACGCTCAACCATTTTGGGCGCCAGCTTTCGGATCGAAATCATGTCTTTTTCCAAAAGCGCCAACCGCCCGGCCAGGTCCTTTCGGAGATGATCCCCCTCCTTTTTCCGCATCACCACCAACTGGGCAAGGGCCTTTCTCAAGGCTTCCCGGACAAACGGCCAGACTCCCTCCACCTCGATCTGCCGGTCCGCCACCCGGATGATGCCCGGCTGGCGCAACAGGGTTTCGATGCCGATGGCGCCGGAAAGCCCCAGGCTTTTCTGCAACCGCCGAATCTCGGTGAGATACGATTTGGCAAGCCCTTCATCCACCTCCAGATGATTATGACGCCCCCCCTCGGCGCGATGCCATGCCACGGTCACATTCAGCCTCCCACGGGAAATGGTTTCATGGATTTCTTCCCGCACCCGCGAATCCAACTCGGCCAGTTCCGGCGGCAGAGACAGCACCACATCCAACTGTTTTCGGTTGACCGAATTCAGCTCCACGGCGAATTTGAACCCCTTGTGGCAGGCTTCGCCCCGTCCATAACCAGTCATGCTTCGCATAATCGCCCACTGTGGCGCAAAAACCGGCGTCATGCAAGACACACCACAAGGCTGAAGGTTTTTGCCTGTCATCCAAACCGCTGAACCGTTGAACCCTTTAACCGTTGAACCGTGAACCATTGAACCTCTTCATCTCCGAACCCCTGCGCAACCTCATTTTGACCTTGCGGGACACGGCGGAAGAACCGCATGATCCGCAAAACTTTTTATTTCCATGGCCAATCCATCCTCAAAATCATCCGGAAAAGCGCCGGCGGGCGGAACCACCCGCATCACGCCCCGCGCCACTGACTATTCCAAATGGTATCTCGACATTGTGGAGCAGGCCCAACTGGCCGATCATTCCGCCGTGCGCGGTTGCATGGTCATCCGCCCCTATGGCTATTCGATCTGGGAAAAAATGCAGCGTGAACTCGACCAGCGTTTCAAGGACACCGGACACCAGAACGCCTATTTTCCGCTTTTCATCCCGGTCAGTTTCCTGAGTCGCGAAGCCAGACATGTGGAGGGATTCGCCAAGGAATGCGCGGTGGTGACCCATCACCGCCTGCGCGCCAAAACCGACAAAAGCGGCGTGGAAGTCGATCCCGAAAGCCGATTGGAAGAGCCCCTGATCGTGCGCCCCACCAGCGAGACCATCATCTGGAGCGCCTATAAACAATGGATCCAAAGCTACCGCGACCTGCCCATTCTCATCAACCAATGGGCCAACGTCGTGCGCTGGGAAATGCGCACCCGGCTGTTCCTGCGCACCGCCGAATTCCTCTGGCAGGAGGGGCACACCGCCCACGCCACCGAAGCCGAGGCGCTGGAGGAAACCCGGCGCATGCTGGAAGTTTACCGCGACTTTGCCGAAAACATCATGGCCATGCCCGTCCTGCGCGGCGAAAAAACCCCCGGCGAACGTTTTGCGGGCGCGCTGGAAACTTTTTCAATCGAAGGCATGATGCAGGACCGCAAAGCCCTCCAGGCCGGCACCAGCCACTATCTGGGACAAAACTTTGCCAGGGCCTTTGATGTCCAATTCCTCAACGCCCAGGGACAGCTTGAACATGTTTACGCAAGCAGTTGGGGCGTTTCCACCCGCCTGATTGGCGGGCTGATCATGACCCACTCGGACGACGCCGGCCTGATCCTGCCGCCCAAACTCGCCGGCATTCACGCGGTGATCGTGCCCATCTACAAGACCGACGAGGAGAAAACCAAGGTTTACGCGGAATGCGAAAAGGTGATGGCCGAAATCAAGGCCCAGGGGCATGGCGTCCACTGGGACAAACGGGAAGGTCTCTCCCCCGGCTCAAAATACTACGATTGGGAAATCAGGGGCGTGCCTTTGCGCATCGAAATCGGCCCCCGCGATGTGGACTCCGGCAAGCTGGTGCTGGTCCGCCGTTTTGTGCTGGAACAGCCGGGCGAGAACGAAAAAGCCCTGCGCATGCGCAAAAAACAGATTCTTTCCCGGCAGGAAGCCCTTGCCTCCATCACCCCGGCCCTGGCCGAAATGCAACAGCAGCTTTTCCAGCGCGCCTTGGCTTTCCGCCAGAAAAACAGCCGTCTCATCAATTCCATGGGCGAATACGATGAATTCTTCAAGCAGGGCGGCGGCTTCGCCTGGGTTCACTGGGCCGGCACGCAGGAGGACGAGGAAACCATGGCCAAACAGCACCAGACCAGCATCCGCAACATTCCCCTCCCAGGCCAGGGCCCCGAAGGAAGCGACGCCCCCGGCGTCTGCATCCTCACCGGCAAACCATCCGCCCGCCGGGTGGTCATGAGCCAGTCGTATTGACGGAACGGTTTTCCCAATGGGCAATAGGCAATGGTATTCAAGTCGTAAAGCCGCGGACAAATGTGGCCGAAAAACCGGATGACATGCTCTTCGTTTCCCCAAAGATCCAACATGCCGGTAAGACTGTCAAAAACATACCGGGGCTGGATTTTTTCCTGGTCGCCGATATCGGTGATGACGTCCTGCAACCGGCGCGGATCGGTGGGCTCCGTGACGCGCAAGGCTTTGATCCCGTCGTTTGCCGGACGTGACTTGAAAAAGTCCAGAAAGATCCGATCCTGGTTGCCCTTGCCGGAGGCAAAACAGTCAATGAGGATGAATCGTCCCCGGGACAACAGCGGGCCGTATTTGGCAACCATGGTTTGGGGCAAGCGATCGAAGCTCACATAAACCACATAATCTTTGCCGTCGGCCTGCTGGAACATGCAAGGCAGCGCCGTTTTGAAACGGCCAGCGCACGACTGTCGGAAATCCGCGTTTCGCCCGCTCATCCCCGCAAAAAAGCGGGTCTTGACGCTCCCCCCCGCTTTCCCCTATCCTCCTTCGCTTCAGACCGGCCCGGATTCCTCCTTGAAAATGAGGCTGTCCGGATTTGCCGATTGGGTTGAACCTGTAAAAAATTAGGGGACCACTTTGAACATTACCGTTGAAAATGTTGCGGCCTGCCGCAAAAAATTGAACATCGAAATTCCCATGGAGGATGTCGTTCGCGAATGGAACGCAACCATTCGGGAATTCCAGAAATACGCCCAGATCCCAGGATTCCGCGTGGGGCGCGCCCCCATCGCCATTCTCGAAAAACGTTTCGTCAAGGAAATCGGCGATGAAGTGCAGAAAAAGCTGATCCCCCAGTCGTTTCGCGAGGCCGTAGCCAAGGAAAAACTCGATGTGGTCAGCATGCCTCAAATCGAGGAGGTCAAATTCAACCGGAACGAACCTCTTCAATACAAGGCGCAGGTGGATGTGGCGCCCGAGTTTGCCCTGCCCGAATACAAGGGGCTCAAGATCAAGAAGACCCTCGAGACCATCAAGGACGAGGATGTGGAAAGCGGCCTGAAGCTGCTGGCCGAACAACAGGCCCGGTTCGAGGATGTCACCACGCGTCCCGTGGCGTTTGGCGATTTCGCCGTCATTTCCTACACGGGAACCTGCGATGGAAAACCCATTGCCGAAATCGCAGCATCGGCCGCCAATCTTTCGCAAAACAACCATTTCTGGCTCATCATGGCCAAGGATTCCTTTTTGCCCGGCTTTTGCGATCAGTTGAACGGCGCATCCATTGGCGACAAAAAACAGATCGAGGTGGATTTCCCGGCGGATTTCCGGATCAAGGAACTGAGCGGGAAGAAAGCCAGCTTTGCCGTGGAACTCCAGGGGATCCGGGAGAAAAAGCTTCCGCCGATGGACGACGCCCTTGCCACCGCATATCAAGCCAAGGACCTTGCCGAACTGCGGCAACGGGTGCGCGAAAACCTGACCAAGGCTTCCGACCGCAAGTCCGAAGCCAGCCTTCGCCAGCAAGTGGTTGACCAATTGAAGGCAGCGGTGAATTTTGACCTGCCTGAAACCCTGGTTCAATCGGAGACCTACCATCTGGCCACCGATATTGTCCGCGAAAACCACCAGCGCGGCGTCGAAGACAATATTCTTCGCGAAAAGAGCAAGGAGATTTTCGCCTCCGCATCCCAGAATGCCCAGGAACGGGTGAAGATGACCTTCATCATCCACAAGATTGCGAAGGCGGAAAAAATCGAGGTGCCGGAAAAGGAGGTTGACGATCTGATCCAGGCGGAAGCCACCCATGCCGGCAAACCCTATGAGCGCCTCCGCAGTGAAATGCTGGAAAACGGTTCTTACGATTCCCTGAGGGAGCGTCTGCTGTCCATCAAGATCATGGACTTTTTGGTTTCCAAGGCGGCCATTGAGGAACAGGCTGCCCCCGCCCCCTCAACCCCTTAACCCCACCTTCCGACATGCAAACCTCCCATTTTCCGGAACGGAACCAGATGCTGGTTCCCATGGTCATCGAGCAAACCGGACGCGGCGAACGCGGCCTGGACATCTATTCCCGCCTGTTGCGGGACCGGATCATCTTTCTGGGATGCGCCATCGACGATCATGTGGCCAACATTGTCATCGCGCAGCTGCTTTTCCTGCAAATGGAAGATCCAAAGAAGGACATCCATCTCTACATCAACTCGCCCGGCGGCATTGTGTCCGCCGGCATGGCCATTTACGACACCATGCAGTTTCTGACCTGCGATGTGGTCACCTATTGTATCGGGCAAGCCGCCAGTTTCGGGGCGGTTTTGCTGGCAGCGGGAACCCACGGCAAACGCTACGCCCTGCCCAATTCCCGCATCATGATTCACCAGCCCAGCGGCGGCGCCCAGGGACAGGCTTCCGACATCACCATCCAGGCCAAGGAAATTCTCCGTCTCAAGGAACGGCTCAACCAACTGCTGGCCCACCACACCAAGCAAAGCATTGAAACCATCAGCCGCGACAGCGACCGCGATTTCTTCATGTCGTCCGAGGAAGCCAAGCAATACGGATTGGTGGACGACGTGGTGCGATCCCGCAAGGAACTCAAGATCGAGGAGAAGACTGACGACAAACCCGCTGCCAGTTGATATTTTTTATGGCTAAAAACAACCAGGCCGCCATGTGCAATTTTTGCGGCAAACTTCATTCCGAAGTCCGCAAACTGATTGCCGGCCCCGGGGTTTACATTTGTGACAATTGCATCCAGATATGCAAGGGGCTGCTCGACAAGGAATTGGCCGCCGAAACCAAACCGGGTGTCTCGCATGCAAAACTCCCCAAGCCCGTCGCGATCAAGGCGGCGCTCAATGAGCATGTGATCGGGCAGGAACTGGCCAAAAAATCCCTGGCTGTGGCTGTCCACAACCACTACAAGCGGATCTTTCACCCACCCTCCCCCTCAGGCGACGACCGCCACAAGGATGTCGAGATCGAGAAAAGCAATATTTTGCTGCTGGGGCCCACAGGATCCGGCAAGACATTGCTGGCCCGGACCCTGGCCCGCATCCTGCAGGTTCCCTTTTCCATTTCCGATGCCACCACCCTCACCGAGGCAGGCTACGTGGGGGAAGATGTCGAGAACATCGTGTTGAGATTGCTTCAGAACGCCGATTACGACGTCAAACGCGCCGAGATCGGCATCATTTACATCGACGAAATCGACAAGATTGCCCGAAAAACCGAAAATGTCTCCATCACCCGGGACGTTTCGGGCGAGGGCGTGCAGCAGGCCCTGTTGAAAATCCTCGAGGGCACCGTCTGCAACGTCCCCCCTCAGGGCGGACGCAAGCATCCCCACCAGGAATACATCCAGATCAACACCTCCAACATCCTCTTTATCTGCGGCGGCGCTTTTGTCGGACTCGACAAGATCATCCGCAGACGCATGGGCAATCGCGTGATTGGTTTTGGCGCAGACCGGGGACGTTCCCTCAGCCTGCACGATGCCGAGGATTATCTGCCTTATGTTGAACCCGAGGACTTGCTGACTTTCGGGCTTATTCCGGAATTTGTCGGACGTCTTCCCGTGGTTTCCACCCTCAGCCCCCTCTCCGAGAGCGAACTGGTCAGCCTGCTCACCGACGTCAAAAACGCCATGGTGAAACAATACCAGAAGCTTCTAGCCATGGATGGCGTGGACCTCGAGTTCACTCCCGACGCGTTGCATGCGCTGGCCCAGGCAGCCATCAAAAAAGGCACCGGCGCCCGCGCCCTGCGCTCCCTGATCGAAAAACTCATGCTCGATCTCATGTACGACCTGCCTTCCCGCGAAGATGTTCTCTCCGTGTGCGTCAACCAGTCGGTGGTCGAGGGGACAACTCCTCCGATCGTTCGCAAGAAGGAAGTCCGGGACGTCGCCTGAAACGCACGCCCTCCCCCTCTTCCCTCAACTGTCACCGCGAAGGCGGTGCCCCGGCCATGTTGTCCAATGTTTTACGTTTGAGTTTTTGAGCGAGGGACGCATTGGGATTTTTAAGAATGCCCAAATAAAGCGAATAGAGAGGTGTTTTAATAAGAAAGCCAACCCCGCAGACAAAAAACCAGCGTGCCTCTGCCAATTTATTGTGAAATCAGAATTTTTTCGCCCTCGACTTTACAGTCTTTCCGGAAAAAGCGCTTTTTGCGGACAATCTCTACCTAAAATCATCCAAAATGTGGTGGAGAAAAACGGCCTTTTTCTTGCGTAACTCACTGCAAATCAACAAAACACCCCCTCAAACTGCCGAAGTTGGGTTAAAGTTCATCTTTTTTCAAATCATTTTGAAAGCGGCTTCATCAATTATTCCTTTTCTGCAAATGTTGCGCAGATGGTCGCAGCTTCTTTGGCAGCCTTCGAGACAAGGCATTGCGAAATCGTCCTGCTCATAATCAAGCCATTCGACGTTGTGGGCCATAGCAAAATCGATGACCATGGGTAGATCGATGACGCCATTTCCCAATTCGGTGATCGTTTTGTTCGCCTTGGTGTCTTTCAGATGGATGATGGGAATACGCTCCGCGTTTTGCTTCAGAAATCCGACGACGTCTTTTCCTGCATGGTTGATCCAGCCGGTGTCGGGGACGAGCTTGACTTCCCTCACTTCCAATAGGGCATCCATATAACAATGCCCATCAGGTTTGTCGGCATAATCAAACGGGTGTCCATGGTAACAAATGGTGATGCCTTTGGCAGCCGCCACGGAACATGCCTTTTGAAGTGTGGACAGGCAATGGTTCAAATCGCTGTCGAGATCTTTTTCTCCAAACGAACCAATCAAATACCTGCATTGCAATGCGCAGGCATAGGAATAGATTTTGCTTTTCGGATTTGTAAAACTTTCGATAGGGCCGAACAGTCCGCTGGTTTCCCACTGGAAGCGTTTCATCAAATCCGCCAATTGGGAAGGCGGCAGTCCGCCGTGGAAGAATGCGAACTCCAATCCTTGGAACATTTGCATTTTTGCCAGACGTTCCAATGTTCCGACAAAATCCTTTTTTAAGACATCTCTCACCGTCCACAGTTGTATGCCGATTTTCATATGAGTCAGGTTGCTGTTTTTTCTTTTGTGAATGAGCTTGGGGTATGCTCGTTGCGCGAGCCTTGCCAAAAGGCAGCCTTCCTTGTCGCAAATGGTTCTATTATTTTTGCGCAGTCCCTTAGATGCCAAACCGTTCATGGCATTCGGGAAGTTCCATGCGCATGCGGTTGAAAATATCCTGGCCTGATTTTTGGGGCTTTAATGGCAAATCAATTCGGATGCGATCCATGGCGCTCAGGCAGATGGCTTCCATTATTTCATAGCCGGCATAGCTGTTATTGATATTGCAGGGATGCGGTTTTGAGTCATCGTCAAGCCATGCGATCAAATCCCTGACAAAGAGCGGCTGCAGCAATTGGCTTTGTTGGATGATCCAGCTTTCTCCCTTGCCGAGGAGCAATTCTCCGCCTGTCCGGGGCGCAAACAATCCCCATCCTCCGTCGGTGTCACACCAGGCATACCCCAAGGCGCCGTAAACCGTCAGACGGTTGTCAATGCAAAGACCGCGCTTCCCCATATACATTGCCGAAAGCTGGCCGCATTCGATTATTGCGAAGACGCCATTCTCAAATCCAATGCGCCCCATCACATAATTGGGTGAGGGATGTTGTTGATCTTTCAAAAGTTCCCTTCCGTGGACATGCCCCACCACCCATTGGGCCTTGCTGTTGCCGTTGGCCCATAGTGCATAATCGATGTAATGGGAACCCAGCAGGGACAAGCCTGCCTGACAACTGGCTTCGATGCGCAACACTTTACCAATTTCCCCTTTGTCCAGAATTTCCTTCAACTTTTGGAAAGAGGTCAAATATTTGTGTTGGAAACTAACCGCAGCCTTAATGTGGTTGTCGTTGCACATCCGGGTCATTTTGCTCGCGGCGTTCAATGAAAGGGCCATAGGTTTTTCAAACACCAGTCCTTTGACTTTGTGTTTGACGGCCAATTTGACGAGTTCCATCCGGATTTTTGGAGGTGTGGAAAAACACAGGATGTCAGGATGCATTTCCTTAAGCATCTTGTCCGCATCGGTATAACGCGATGGGGCTGCCTTTTGTCCTTTCAGTGCCTCCTCCATCCGGGTTTGCTCCAGATCGCAAATCGCCACAAGTTCGCACCGATCGGAGTTTTTTATCCATCCATCCAAGTGAATCCTGCCCCTGCCACCGCAGCCTATTTGAGCGACGGTATATTTCGATTTGCCGATTTTGTTCATGCTTGAGGTAATTTCAAAAGTTTGAGTTTGATGTGATTCTTCCTATCGGTCGATAGGGTTGGGCGAAAACCGGTTGGTTTCTTGGAAGCGACCTCCTTTGTCGAGTCTGGATCTTTCCTGAATCCGTGCCTTTCGGAAAACGCTTTTCCCCTCGAAAAGCTTATGTATTTTTGCATAAAATCTTCGCTTGAAAAATAAACAAGTCGTGTTTAACTCAAAAAGCAATTTTCGTCAACACTTTTTTGAAAAAAATATGAGCCTTTCGTCCACCGCCTTCACCATCCAACGATTCCTTTCCCCCATGCTCGAAGAGGAGATCGGCCCCTTTCCAATTAAGAACAACATTTTGTTCGGGTTGTGAAACTGGCCCATCCCGAACGGTTCATGTCTCCCTATGCATGGTTGCAAATCGGGCACAAACCCTCCTGCGTGGCCGTAGCCGCTTCGGCGCGGTGAAGGCCGTGCTTTTTTGCCGAATTCGCCAAGTTCCGCCTGCCGGATAAAATTCACGAGGCATTGATCAAGGAAAACCTCGGCGACACTCTGGCCGGTCATATCAGTTGGGACGCCACCGCCTTTCCTGCCCGAAAAAAAACCGCCGCCAAACCCACTCCCGCTCCCCAACCCAAGGCCCAAGGAAAAGAGACATTCGCCCTAAGGGGCAACCGGTCCAACCCAAAGAGCCCAAGCGGATGGAACTCCACCCAGCTCGCCAGCCATCCGTGATCAGATCCCCCGCCTGGACCTGCCGCGGCTCCGGCGTCTGCGACAGCCAGCAGGCAATAAACTTGTCCTCCCAAGTTAAGATGGAGGCGGTGATATTCTCCCAGCGTTTTTGCGACTGCCGGCCCTGGGATGCCGCGGATTTCAATGCTTCCAGTCCTCGATCCAACTCCTCAACATCGGCGGAAGACGAGGCGGTTCCCATCCGGCGTTTCAGTTCGGAAAACGCATTTTCCAAGCAGGCAATGCGGCTGTTGCTCCAGTGCCCAAAGCGCGAACCGAGATCGGGCGACAGCCCCAGCATCCGGCCGAATTTCCATGGGCATGAAAGCCACTGAAATGTCGGTGTCCATGAGCTGAGTTCCGGGATCGTCTTGTTATTCCGGCAGAAGTTCACGCACCACTCCATGCCCCTGCCCGGCTTGGGGTCAAACATGGAAAAAGGAATCGACATCTCCGCGCTCCAGCCATTCTTTCCGCGAGAGACCTGGGCATTCCAATCCGCATTCCCCTGCGGAATCCCATTTCTCTCCGCCCGGCATTTTCCCGAGGCGCCAACCACAAAGCGATAACATGGCGCCCCCACCTCCGGAACGATGAAAACATGGACGCAATCACTCCCGTCAATGCCCCCTTTCTCATCCATTTTCGTCTCCCCCATTCTTTCCTGATGGCATGTGAAGGCCAGATGAAGGGCATTGTCGTCATAACCGGCGTGAACAATCGTTTTTTCCCTTGGAGGAGCCCCTGTGGTGTTGAGAAGAAATCCCTCAAGCCGTGACGCATCCCGCCATGCGTCATCGCTTTCCGCGCCATCAAGCATGGGCGCTTTTGCCAGCCGTTTCACCTCAAATTCCCTGGGATTTCCGGAATTGGCCATGAGTCGCCCCTTTTCTTTGATGCGCCGGCGAATGCCGTCCCCCACCTCATCGAAACGCCGCTGGAATTCGTCCCGTTTGCGCTCACGATGCCCCGCCAGAAAATCCAATGGAATCGCCGCCTTCAAAAGCCTGGCGTCAAGGCCAGCCTCTTCTTCAATATCTTTCGAGAGAAGGGCCAGAGCCTTCATCCAGCCTTCCTTCACCCCCTCGGAAACGGAATCTTCTAAAGCCGCAACGACAATCCCGCCATCCTTGATCAACTCACGCATCCTTCCAAAAAAAATTGCCGGTTCCGGAAGCAGGACGGTATCGATCTCATCGTCCGGTTCAAGTTCCCCGGCAAAGGAAGCTTCCCCCACCCGGAATGTCTCGGCTCTTTCCTTTTGCTCTGACAACAACCGGAGCCTGATGCCATGCGTCAGCGCGGCGTCTCCGGCTTTCCGATCCGGTTCCTTGAGCAAAAAGACCAGACGCCGCCATTCGGAGGAATCATCCTTCCACTGATAAGCCAGATAATTTTCCGCATCCTTCCCCCGGCAATCGATCAGGAGCAAATAGCCGATGCCGCTGGCTGTTCCGCGGAAACGGAGAGTCAGATGCTTCATGTTCGACAAATCCGCGCCGTTCGGAAACTCATGCTGAAGGAGGGTAAAACTGTTCCTCTTCGCTGAAGTCTCAACCTTCATGCAACCCCCGCCCTTCGGCCCCTCTCCGGATTCATTTGTGATCCGGAGCAATGGCTCGGAAATCCGGGGATTTTTTTTCCAGGAAATCCGGCATCCATCTCCTGAAACGGACGCCGCTTCCAGAAAAACAGCGAATCCTCCGCATGACATCAGCGCAAGCACCATGGCAACGAGTCTGCTCATGCAAAAAGCCTTCATTGTCCGGCCCTTCTTTTGACGAGAGTTGTTTTCCCAAGATGGATCGGCCCATCACAAGAGGTAAATTGCAGCCCTTCAATGGAACTGAGATCCATGACAAAGGCCGGGATCTTCAATTCCACCCATTTCCCGCCGTCCGGGATCTCCCCCATCCAATAAAGGGCGGTATTGCCTCCGCGAAAAATAAATTTTTTAATCCTTCCATTCTCCATAATGTCTTTTCCGTAAAACACGCGGTGTTCACGTTTGTCCTTGGAAAAAAACTGGATCGTCAGTTCGCCCGGAGGGGACTTTGGATCCACATACGCTTCCTGGACAATCATATCCAAAATCCCCGTCATGACAGCGCCTTTGCCAAACCGGATCGTCAGCGCATTTGCCCCCTTGCCGCCAGGTGTGGAATATGCGGGTCTTCCCGCAATTTCCGTCCAATCCAGTCTTTCAATCCCCATGTTGTCCGGCCCCAGCGAGACAAGGACGACGCGCCCTGGTTTCAATGCAACGCGTTTTATCTTGTAGAATCTGTTTTCCGGACCATTTTCCTTTCTGGTCTGCCATTCCAAGGGCAAGGCGTCATAATCCTTCTTCAAACGTTCCCTGGAAAGCGTGAACACGGTATGCAGCATGTCGGCCACCAGTTTTGCGCCGACAGTTGGAGCGGCAGATCCGGCCTTGTATCGTTTCACATCGTCGTTTGCGCGCATGGCATCCGTCATCGGCCCGGCCAGCGGCTTGATCTCCTCGGAACCCGCAAGAGTCGCTTTGCAAAGGGTTTGCGCCGCCGTCTCTCCATCCTCCCCAAGAAGCCTTGGAACATATCCTTCAATTTTCTCATTGTACGGGTTGTAAGGTATCGTTTCAGCGTCGTGTTCCTCGCCATCGATCGGAACCGCATGCTGGGGACAGGTCACATCCTCAAGATAATGAGCCAGAGTGCCGGCAAATTTGATTCCTTCCAAAATATTTCCATTGTTCAGCTCGGACAGCGCCTTCCTGAACACCGGCTTGATGTAGATGGGAAGATAGGGACATTTATGACCTTGCCCATAGATGTACTTGCCAGTCTCGGGATCGCGATCGTAGTAGTAAAGAGCCCGCCGGTCGGGAAATTCCTCGGGAAGCCGCCAAGCCATGAACGCCTTGTTCCATTTGAAGCTTTTTTGCATGTCCGGATCCCAGCAATAAGTCCTGACAAACCACTCCTCAAGGCTTCTCTCCGCCTCAACCTTTTTCCAGAGATTCGCCTGGTCGCAAATGATCACCGTGGAAAGGATCTCCCTTTCCCAATCGGGCAGGGCATTGATGGCCGCGAAACTGATCTCCGAATGCGGCCCCCATGCACGAAGCTTTCCGCATGCCATCATGAACATTGAAATTGCCAGCAAAATGGAAACGGCTTTCTTTTCAGCTTTCATATCTTTCGATTTCCCCCCCCGGAAAACATTTCACCCGCATTCAAAACAGCCAATCAGTCGCTGATGTGCCACCAGAGCGGGATTGTCGTTGAGTTGTATGGCATGGCGCTTACATGCCCATCGACAAAAAGAAAATTGGGAATGCCATTGTGATAGGGATAAATGTGGGTCGTGCCGAAGGATCGGACCCCCACTCCCCAGTCCGAAAACCTTGCGGCCCCCCTCAATCCGTCGATGCCTTCGGAAAGCAGAATCACATTGGCGGCGCTTCTTGTAATCATGGGGAGACTGACGAATTCAGGAGTCTCAGGCCATCCGGGACCTTCCACTCCCGCCTTCTTTTCAATGCAGCAATTCATGGCATAGGAACGCAGATCCGGGACAAGGGCGCCTCCATACGCAAGCCTGTCCGAAGCCGCGGGGCAACAGAATATCTTGGAGTTATTCTTCGTGTATCCGTTGTTGTAAAGGCTTTGATACCAGTTCGGCCCGCCATAATAGTACATCGGATAGTTGCCACTGTAGTCTCCGATGTAGATTTCAAAGGCAAGCCCGAGTTGCTTGAGATTATTCATACACTCGACACGCTTGACCTCTTCCCTTGCCGCCCGAAGGGCGGGAAAGAGCAAGGCAAACAACAGGGACATGATTGCCATCACAACAAGCAACTCAAAAAGCGTGAAACACCGGCGCTCTCCCGTTCCACGGCGCTTATGCCCGGATCTGCGTATTGGAATGGCGGATTTCATGGTCATTGATAGGCTGGGGCTTGGGCGGGGAGTCCTGGCAGGGGCGGATGATAGAGTTCATCGCCTCCGTATTTTTTCCAACTGCGATAAAGCAGGATCGCGCAAATCAGGGCGCCCAATTGGAAAAACCACATCCAGATCGGAATAAAGCGATAGGCAAAATCGCCATCCACGCATCGCGCCTTCACAAAATCCAAAAATACGCCGGCCACGATCCCTCCCAGCGTCGTGGTCGAATTTCGGAACAACGCATTGGCGCCGCAAAACTGTCCATACCTTTCCCTGGGAAAAATGCGCATCAGGAGCGGCGGATCGCCAATCCCGATGAATGCGAGAACCGGGCTGGCAATGATCGTTATTCCCAAAAGGATGAGAAAGGCCGTGTTTGGAGCCGGACTGTGGAAAAGCCAGATCGCATTAAGGGGGGTCACCATCAACACCGCAGCAAACAGGCCGATCACCACCACGCGGATGGGATGATAACGGTCCGCCAGCCACCCGGACAACAGGATCATCACCCCGCCGGCAATGCTGGCGGCGCCGCTGACAATCCCGATCTCCTTCAATCCCAAGCCAAGCGATTGATGCCAGAAAACCGTGAACATCAGAATCGTTCCTGAACATGCGACACAAGTATTCATCAAAAACAGATACCAGTAGTGCGGCAAACAATAACATTCGCGGACAAAGGTGACAAGCCCTCCCCAAACATCCTTCCGGTTCCCGATATTCTCCGGCGGGGGCGGATACTCCCCTTCCCTGACCTTGAAACACATCAGGCCGAACCCAAACAGGTAAAGCAACGCGGCCGCCACAAAAATCTCGCGGAAATGCGTCTCCGCATATCTGAAGACAAAAAATGAATAAAACGCGCCCGTGCCGGTCCCCACCACCCTGAACAGGGACATGAAACGGGCAAGAAAACATTCCGGCACCACATCATTGAAAAGATACCAGTAAACAGCTCCCACAAAGTTGTTGAAAAACGCAAATCCAACCATCAGAACGCCAATGGTCACGATGCCGACTGACGCCTCTGTCACATGACCATGGCAGGGCAGCATCGCATAAAGCCCTTTGGCAATCCGGTCATGGAAACCAAACCCGCACAGAAAGACAACCAGCATCGGAGCGGTGAACAAAATAAAGGGAATCCGCCGTCCAAGCCGGCTCCGGTAACGATCGCTCCAGAAACTGACCCATACGCCCACCGTTGAATACAGGATTCCCGGCAGGACAACCACAATGAGGCTGATCGCAACATTTGAGGCATTCAGGGATTTCAAGCTGAGAGGAATGATGCTGGGCACCACGGTCTCCATCAGGGTGAAACAAAAATCCCCCCACAACATCCAGGCAAACAAGGCGGCCAATCCCGCTTTGGTATAACGGAGAGAGCCGACGGAATACCGGGGCGCCGCCGGATGAGACAGGGCGTCACTCTCGTTTCTTTTCATGGTTGGGCCTGATGCAAAAGCCTTCCGGTTTCCTCGATCAATTCCGCCATCTTCGCCCTTTTCGCGATCAATACCGAGGGATTCCCGGAATACTTCGTCAGGGAGGAGAAGAGTTCCGTCATGGCAAGTTCCTTTTCCCCTCCGGCAACCGGAGTTCCCCCAACTCCCCGTTTTTTCAACTCCTCCAGCCGCGTTCCGAGCAGATGCAGATATTCATAGTCCTCGATCCCATCCCGGATGTTTTCCATCCGTATGGAGGGAATCGGCGTTCCGTCCGGCCCAGGGTAGAGTTGATAACCGTCGGCATTCGCGGTCGGATAGGTCATGGGATTCCACGCCCCCTCCGGCCAGTTGCGATTTCCGTCTTCAATGGCATAACCGCTCCAACAATTCGACCCCCATGAAAAAATGCCGTTGATTTTGTGTTTGTAAGCCATCCAGAATTCGATCCGATGATTGATCGCCGGTTCGTCAAGGTACCAGTTGGGATAGGGCGCTTTTGATCCAATGTTGTTGCACCACCAGATCTTGTCCCCCTGCCGTTGCCTTTCCGCGGCCCAATCCTTCACCTGGTCGTAGTCGCTCAGGTTGAAAGTCCAGATTTCATTGTGCCCGACAAGCTTGTTGAGCAATTCCACATGAGATTCGGAAGAGCCTTCCTTCAGCATCCCCAAGTGCATGGGCGCCACGCGTTTCAATTCCGGCGCCGCCGCCTTGATCATATCCGCGACTTTGATGTAATATTTGATGTCTTTATAATACGGCTCGTCGATGAGCCAGCAAAAGGCGTCCTTGATCCAGCCCTTGGCCTTGAGATGGGCGCTGCATCGTTTCAGGATCGCAGGCATTTTTTCGAAATATCTGTTCGCGCCTTCCATCCCGATCCCCTGGTCAAGGGCATTGCAATAACCATGATTGAAAAATTCGATGTCGCCATTAATCCCAAAAGCCCCCATCCCTTTCTCAAAAAAACGGGATAGATTTTCATCCAAAGCGGCGAAGTCTGGATTCTCCGCATTCCAAGAGACACCCCAGTTGGCGCAGAGGCCGGGGCCGATCCTGTAACGCAGCAGTTCGGCGGCATAACTCCTAAACAGTTCCATCCGGCTTTTGCCCGGACGTTCCTTCAATTGCCATGGATAGAGATTGGAAAAAACATCCAGACTGTTCCTGTCCGGCAGGGCAAAATCATAAACACGCAATTTGACTTCAATCTGGGCGATCAAGGCATCCTTGGATTTGACCAGAATCCTGCCCTGGTAATCGCCCGGCGCGGCATTTTTGGGAATATGGTATGTCAACCAATAGGGGCGGACATTCACTTTGCCCATGGAAAAATCCTTCATCCCAGGCGGCAGCAAGGGATCGGGCCAATAACCCACATGGCTGGTGGCATAATTGGGATGTCTTGTCTCCACATAAGCAACCCTCCTGATCTCAAGATTCTCCCTGCCTATGGCAGCCCCTGATTTCCCTGTCAGATTGCCCCCCTCAAAAGCGACGCTCCCCGGATCATTTTCAAAAAAAGGGATGATGACCGCTTGAAATCCCTCGTATTCGTTTTTCGCAGCTGAAATCCTCACCTCATTGCCGGTGTCCCCCTCAAACGGCCTGTCCGGCAGGATCTTTTCCAGCGTGGATGCCAGGCCGACCGCGCAATCCGGGCTCTTCCCCTTCGGTCCGGATGGAAAAAAACGTCCATAGTCAGCCAACGAAACCTTGAATGCCTGCAGCCGTTTCTCAAAAAAATCCATTTCATCGGAAAGACGTTTCCATTCCAGATCGGAGTTGACCTGCCCGGTCGGAGCCAAACCGGCAGCCCTGATTTGAACCGCCTGCTTCCGTATCCGCTCAAAACATTCCCTGCCATTCGGGGGGAGTTCGGGAAGCGACTTCTCCATGGCGCTGAATGCTTCGCCAAGCCGTCCGGCTTTCCCCTTGAAATATGAGGCGTAGCGCGGAGCAAAGTTGATGCAAAGTCCGTCTATTCCCCCAAATTTTTCCGGCGAGTGAAATGATCCGCCTGTCTGCGCCCAACAGGAATTTTCCGCGAGTCTCTTTTCTTCGCGACAGAAGTTTCCGCGCCAGCAACTCCCAATCCCCGGACGTATCGTGAAGAAGTCAAAAGGAATCATCATCTCCGCGCTCCAGAAATCCTTGTCCTGGAAACTGGCTGCGTTCCAACGATCGTCCGATGTGAACTCATAATTTTGCACGCATTGCTTCGTCCCAACCGCATTGACAAGAAATTGGCTGTAGGCGCGTCCATTGCCCTCGGGATCCAAAAACACCTCCACACAATCGTCATGATGAACCTTTTCGCGCAACGCGTCCTTCACCCGGGCCATGACCTTGTCCATTCGCGATTCATGGCATTTGAAGCCGACATAAATGGCTTTTTCGTCAAAACAAAGATACACCTCTGTCTTCTCCCTGGCCGGAGCAAGGACTTTGGTGTCTTCTCCGGCATTGGGAACGAGTTGTTCTATCTTTGCTGCGCCCTGCCAGCATGGATCATCCAGCCTGCCATCAACAGCCGGTGGAGTTTGAGCCCTTGCCGCCGTCATCCGCCTGGGTTCTCCGGCCAGGCATGACGTGACGGCCACAACACCGGCAATGACAAGGAATCGAAGATGTGTTTTCATAAGAGGAGGTAATTTCAAAACTTTGGAGGTTCTTTCAAAATTCTACGTTTGATGTGATTTTTCCTGTCGGTCGATAGGGGTTGGGTTAAAAACGGGCTGGCAGTTTGAATGTGCACGTCCTTGTCGCGTCCGGACATTGAGATTCAAAACCCATCTCCATCTATGAAAAAACACCAAATGTCATAAACAACTCTTACTGTCCGACTTATAGAGGGACAGTCATGATCCAATTTCATCTTTGTCAACACCGGTCATTCCACGGGATAAAACCAGCCGCGTCTGGCTTCTCCCGCGGCATGCATGGAAATATGGCCGCCGAAAAAAACAAAAAAACGCCTTTACTCAACGGCAAAACTGTATCGATTTGCGCACAGGGGCAAGCCGCAATCATCGCGCAATTCGAGATCGGCGCGAAATTCATTGATTTTTTCCGGCACTCTCCAACTGATTTTGCGCAATTCTTGGGCGCAGTCGGCCGGAATTTGGATTTCCTGTTCCCACTCGAACGGCTGGTCACTTCCCGAAAAAATCCGAACCGCCGCCCGGCAATGGCTCCAAGGCCGGTGAAAATCGTTCACCACCCAAAGTCCGGCTGTAAAATCCTCCCCAACTTTCCACCATCGGCGTGAAAACGCGAGATTCAGTTGGAGGGGAGCGTAGGCCTGTTTCACAGCCTCGTAAGATTCCTTCCGCACGAGATGATAACTGACAATGCTCCAGACGATCGCAGGCCATGGCTCATTGTACTGCCAGAAAATACACCCCCCGCATTTCCCTTTGCGGCGGCGGAAGTTTTCTATCGCATACTTCAGGCCATACGCCTGCGACTGCTGGCTGGCGGCGACAAATTCGTCAATGGTTCGGAAGTGATGGGCGAGATCCGGATTGTTGAACGCATACGCCGACGCGTATGGCTTCAATCTTCTAAGAGCGGCAAAGTGTTCTTCCCACCCTTTGCCCGGCGGCCACAGATCCTCGGGCTTCAAAAAAACCGCCAATTCCCTTGCCGATGGCGGCGCCTGCAAGCCAAATTCACTCACGAAAAGATTCTTATCCAAGCCATAATCCTCAATCGGCGCGGTCTTTGCCCAAAAAACATCCCAACTATGGTGGTCGCCAATCCGTCCCGCATGAAAGGTCGTGCCGGACACGGGCGTCCAGAGGTGATCCGGCAGATCTTCAGCGCACATTCGCCCCAATTCGTCGAGCAATGTCCTATTGGCCTTGTAATTGAACTCATTGCCGCCGCCCAGCATGGCCAAACTGGCATGATGCCGGACCCGCCGGATCGCCTTAAGACATTCGTCAACAGCGGGACGGATAAATGCTTCGGTCTGGGGATAGTTGGTATTGCAAAATGGGAATTCCTGCCAAACCAGAAGGCCCAGTTCGTCGCAACGATCATAGAATGCGTCCGTTTCGATAAGATGCCAGCCATGCACCCGCAAAGCATTCATGTTCGCTTCTCGCGCAAGATTCAATAATTTGTCGTAACGCTTCCGGTTGATGAGACCAGGCAGCAGATCCACATTGGTCCAATTTGCTCCACGCAGAAACATCTTCCTGCCATTGAGAACAAAACGCCAGGGATCAGCCCCTTCCGGAGCTTCGTCATTCGCCACTCTTTGGATCTCCCTCAGTCCGATTCGCGCCTGCCAGACATCCAACGGTTGATCCGGCCGGTCCGCGTTTGACAACTCAATCTTCAACCAGTGAAGATCCGGACGCCCCAAATCCCACGTCCACCAGAGCTTTGGCGCGGGAATATGCAGTTCGGCGCGTCCGGTAAAATTACAGGCGTCCGGGGCAAATTTTAATTCCGCCGTTGCGCAAATCTCCTCCATGGCAAAGGTCGCGCCCTTCAAGCTTAGCCTGGCCTGCAGTTTGGATTCACGCGGCAACGCCCCCCCCTCAACGGTGAGATCTACGGAAACACAGGCCGAGTCAATCGCGTCGGCCGCATGACCATTCAATTTCGTCCTGACAAGCACGTTCCCAAGGCGGATTCCCTCGGAAGCAACCAAGTTTACATCGCGCCAAATGCCGGTTGAAATCAATTGCGGGGCGTAATCGATTCCGTAATTGACATTGCACTTTCGCCCACCAATCCGGCGCCGGTCGGTTGGCGCAGGCGCCAGGCGCACGGCGATCAAAATCCTTCTGGAATTTTGGACAATCCCGCTGACGTCAGCCGAAAAAGTGGAAAACATGCCTTCATGATGCCCCAAATGCACCCCATTGGCCCATACATCCGCAATAAAATCCAATCCGTCAAAAACCAAATCCACATTCCGCCGATCCCATGACTCAGGCACGATAACCTTCCTTCGATACCACCATTCATAATCTTGAATCCATTGGGCCTGCAGGTAGTTGCTGCTGTAATAAGGATCCGGGATCAGACCATGTTTTAGCAAAGTGGAATGAACATCGCCCGGCACATCCGCCAGAATCCAACCAAAGCCGCATGTAACTTGGGGCTCATCGTAACCAGCCCAATATTCGGGATCATGGAACCCATCCCTCTCGCCTTCGCCCGGCTTGGCCCGCCCCAAAAACCAATTCGATCCGTTCAATGAAATAATCTCTTTCATGAGAAATCGTTTTAAAATTTTTATAAAATTTGACTCATAACGAGCATACTTCATGCAAACCATTTCACAATGGCGAAAAATGCAAAGCAGATGTCAGATTTTGCAATAGCGGTCGATTGGCGAAGCCATGCGTTTCTTAATTCTCACGAAACAGCAGTTCCGGCGGGAGTCCCAATCAAATCATTTTTTCCGGATCGGTAAAAAACCTCATCTTCCGGCGTCAGCAGCGGACAAGGCAATACCAGTTCCGTGGGTTCCATGTTGCGCGTCCCGATTCGTTCAAGCAGCATCCGGGCGGCGCGTTCCCCCATCATGGTAAAATCCGGCTTGGTGGTGGAAAATCGTCCCGTTCCACGTTGCGCTTGCAAGTTGTCAAAACCAACGATGGCCATCTCACCGGGCACGGACACCCCCTTTTGTCTCAGCCAATCAAAATCGAAGTTCTTCAAAAAAAGAGCCTCTTCAGGTAATCGAACCGTCAATATTTATTCTTGACATTGCGAAAAACATCAAAATAACTCGCCTCCGTCAATTTTCCAGGCCAGATCCGACAACTGCAATTGAGGGTTATTTATCGACGGCCACTTCTTCCGGCAATGTCAGCACGGCGCCCTTGCTGGCGCTGGTGACCAACCGGCAATAACGCCCCAACCAGCCCTTGTTGATTTTTGCGGGTGGCTTGATCCATGCGGCCCGGCGGCGCGCAAGTTCGGCATCATCCACCTTGAGGGTGATGCTGCGTTGGGGAATGTCGATGCGGATCACATCTCCGTTTTTCACCAGCGCAATGGGGCCGCCTTCCGCAGCCTCGGGACTGATATGCCCAAGACAGGTGCCCGCCGTGCCGCCAGAAAAACGTCCGTCGGTGATCAACGCCACTTTCTTGCCCAACCCCTGCCCCTTGATCATGGAGGTGGGAGACAGCATTTCCGGCATGCCAGGTCCACCCTTGGGTCCCTCGTAACGAATGACCACCACGTCCCCTGCCTTCACTTCGCGCTTGTCCAACGAAGCCAGGCTTTCATCCTGGGAATCGAACACCATGGCTTTGCCCTCAAAAACAAAACATTCCGGATCCACCCCCGCGCTCTTGATGACCGCTCCCTCCGGCGCAATGTTGCCGAACAAAACGGCCAACCCGCCGTCCGGCGTAAAAGGATTTTCAAGGGTGTGGATGATATTCGGATCCTTGATTTTCACCCGGGCGAGATTTTCGCCCAAGGTTTTGCCGGTCACGGTCAGAGTGTCCAGATGCAATGCGCCCGGCTTCTTGCTGATTTCTTTGAGAATCGCCTGCACACCCCCGGCCCGGTCCACATCCTCGATATGAACATCGGGTTTGGATGGCGACACCTTGCAAATGCATGGGACGCGGGCGGACACCTCATTCAAGCGGTTGAGCGGATAATTCACTCCCGCTTCCTGGGCAATCGCAAACGCATGCAACACGGTGTTGGTTGATCCGCCCATGGCCATATCCAGAGCAAAAGCGTTGTCCATGGCCTTGGCGGTCACGATGTCCCGCGGCCGGATGTTTTTCTCGATCAAAACCATGATCTGCTTTGCCGCCTGCCGCGCCAGCGATTTGCGCTTGGAATCCCCGGCCAGGATGGTGCCGTTGCCGGGCAATGCCAGGCCGATGGCTTCCAACAAGCAGTTCATGGAATTGGCCGTAAACATTCCGGCGCAGGAACCGCAGCCCGGACAACAGGTGTCCTCCAGCGCCTTCAATTGCTCGTCGGTCATCTCCCCCACCTGGCGTTTGCCGACCCCTTCAAAAATGGAAATCAGATCGCCCTTGGTTCCGTCCGGCTTCTGCCCGGCCTTCATGGGACCGCCGGAAATGAACAGCGTCGGCACATTCACCCGCAACGCCGCCATCACCATGCCCGGGGTGATTTTGTCGCAATTGGGAATGCAGATCAGGGCGTCAAAACAATGGGCCATGGTCATCGATTCCACCGCGTCGGCGATCAATTCCCGGCTGGGCAGCGAATAACGCATGCCCAGGTGGCCCATGGCGATGCCGTCATCCACGGCAATGGTATTGAACTCGAATGGCACCCCGCCCGCCGCACGCACCGCCTTTTTGACTACCTCGGCAAACTTATTCAGGTGGACATGGCCGGGAACAATGTCGGTGTAGGAGTTGGCGATGCCGATAAACGGTTTCTGCATGTCGGCGTCGGTCACGCCGCAAGCCTTCAACAATCCCCGATGGGGGGCGCGTTCAAAACCTTTCTTGATGGTGTCTGAATTCATGGATTTCCTTGGATAAAATAAAAATGGATGGCCTACCCTTACCGCTCCCGCTTCAAAAACACAAGAACCATCAAAAACGCGGCGATTCGCTTTCAAATCCGTCCGCCAAACCGGGCCGGGCTGACCCCAAAACATTGGCGGAATTGCTTGTTGAAATATTGCGGATCGGGGATCCCGGACTCCGCGGCAATGACCTTGACAGGCAGACGGGTCGTGGCCAGCCAATGGCGGGCAAGTTCCATGCGTTTGCGGCGCAAATATTGGTTGATGGTCACTCCCGCCGACCGGCGGAATTGCGCGCTCAGATAATTCTGACTCAGGCCGATCTCCCGGGACAATTGGGAAATGCTCAGAGACTCGCGAAAACGGCTGTCAAGAATTTCAATGCATTTTTGAAGTTTGCCCGTATTTTTCGGAGTGGCCCTGAAACGCCTCCGTTCCCCGTCAAAAACAGCCAGCCAAAGCAACAGCCCCTGGAGGGCAACCCTCGCGGCCATCCCGCACAACGCGTGATCCGGCGGCAAATCCGCCTGGCCGCGGGCAAAAAAACGGCCAATGGTCTGCATCTGCCCGAAAACGCGGCTCGATGAAGGTCCCAGTGGAATATGCAAAGGCAAATGAATGCTCCTCCCCCCGGAGCTGGCGGGAAAAAAGTGAACGCAATGATGAAATCCCTCCTTTGCCAGTTCATAACGCGTGGTGACGCGGGCCGGGGAAAAAGTAACATCCCCCGACCGGATCTCCAGCGTCCGGTCCCCCACTTTCAAGCGGCAATCATAATAATGCTGATGCAACGCAATGGTCGGGTGGCAATACTCCCGGCGGAAAGAGTCGGGTTTGAGCGGATAATATCCCGCCGTCCGGATTTCCGGAAGGGCGCGCATGGGCCATTTCAAAATCCATGGCGTTTTCATAAAAGCATTGAATTTTTACCACTCAAAACGTTTTTTTACCAGCATTTTGATTGGCGCAATTTAAAAATGGATGGAATATGTACCATATGATCACCATCCCTCGCGAACGCTTCATCGCCGCCCTGGAACGGCGCCCCCTCACCGGACGGGTTCCCCATTTCGAGTTGGTTTTTACCTGACCATGGAAGCCTTCGGCGGCGTTCATCCGTCCCAACGACACTATGCCCAGTGGGATCAAATGGAGGAAAAGGAGAGGCAGTTGCACCGCGAAGACATGGCCAGGCTGTACATTGCCACCGCCGAACGGTTTGAACATGACGCCATTTTTCTGCATCCCAATCCCGGCGGCGGTTATATTTTTTCCACAAGCAACTGCATCTACACCGGCATGCGCCTTTGCCGGTACGAAATGATGCTCGATGTCTGGCGCAAGTTTGGAAACTATCCCGGCTGACTTCAGGATGCCGATCCGCAGACCGGGGCGTCATTCATCCGGACGGGGCCATCCCATCGGGCTGTCCGGCGCCTCCCCGATCCAACGCGCGCACCTCCCATGGCAGACGCCATTGATGTCCCGTCTTGGCCTGAAAATACAACGTCCAGTTGCTTTTCTGCTCGCCATAAACCGGAGAACAGGTGGTTTCCAGCAGTTCCAACGGGGTATCCTCCGGAAAAATCACCTCGGCATGGGACAACCGGAGACAATTCTTTTCAAGCGCCATGACCTCGCGTTTCAGGGACGGCGCCAAGTGCAGAAAAAACTCCACCACATGCACTCCCCGGCCCTCCAATTCATCGAGAATCAACAGACGCCCCCCCGTCCGTTCCAGTCGCACGGTTCGCCGGTGTCGAATGCAATCCCTGGCAAATCCATCGTGGTATCCGGAAAAAATCACCTCCTTGGCGTCATCCTCCCAAATGGAACATTGGGCGCGGGCATGGTCGTGGAGTTTCCTCCAATCCACCAGGGCGTTCTGCTCCAGCCCGTCCACTCGCAGGGTGTTGTGCATGGCGGTGGAACGAAAACGATCGCGCAAATCGAGATTGGCGGAATAACAGCAGGTGCCTGAATCAATCGCCAGCGGTTTGCCCCGCACCCGGATGACCACGGAAAGCTTGTCATTATGGGCATGTCCACCCACTCCCTGCTGTCCATTGGGGCCGCAGGCGATATGACAGGATAAATTGGAGGAACGCAGCACATAAAGTCCGGAATGACTCAGCCCCACGGAGTTCGATCCCCAATCCGATGCGGCAATCCCGGACGCCTTTTCCCCGGCCAGCCAGACTTCCGCCGGCAAATGCAGGCTGCCGCTGTCGTCATCACCCATCCGGGGATCGATATCCTCCCGTCCGCGCAATTCCCGGTCCACTTTCAACACCTGGCCCAGGCGCTGATAAAATGACGGAGCCAATCCCAAGTGATGCCGCCGGTCGATCATTGCGGCCAGCAGGTAAAGTTCCGCCACAAAATGATGATAGGCGGTGGATGCTTCGGAATGAAAACCGTCCGGATCCGTTTGGACCTCCATTTCGGCAACCAGTTCATGAACGGCAAAACGCCGCCACTCCCCAGCTTCCCGAAACTGGGGAACAAAAACCGCCAGCGCCAGCAAACCAACCAGATCCGCCAGATAATGATTGGTCCTGCCGTACGGCGTCCACTCAAGATGCGCCCGCATATAGCGTCCATGCGCCAGAAATGACGCCAGCAGTTTTTCATCCAAATTTTGAATTGTGGAGGATTCCATCCCGCGCATTCCACCGCAGGCCGGCAGCATCGCCCGCCCGCGGCACCATTGAATGGCCCGGATGCCTGCTTCCATGGCATTCAACCAATGCGGACCAAACTCCGGCTGCTGCCGGTCGATGAAATCCAGGACATAATCGCTCCAAGCCCTGCCGCAATCCGCCCTCGCGCGATGCAAACAGGACTGCGCCAGGGGCAAAGCCCATCCAAACCTCCCTATTTCCCACAACCGCCGGATATCCGTGATTCCATCCTTTGACGGATGGAAAAAACGAAACCGTGTAAAATGGCAGTCCTCAGGCCACACTTGACACGTCAGGGGATCCTGCCGCCACATGACGGAGCGGGTCAGGACGTGGGGGCGCCCGTAAACGCTGATTCGCCCTTCCATGGCATGTTCCGCCATTTCGATCACCCCCGGCATATTCGCGGGAGACACCAGATCTTCATCAAAAAGCACCGGCTGGCTCCTTCTCCATTCGTCCACACATTCCATCAGACTTCCCCTGGGCGTCCGCCATGCCTCAACCACATCATCCGGTGAAGGCTGGGTGTCAAAAAGTCTGGCCTTGGCATAAGCCCATGCCTGACGGGTTTCGCGCCGCAGTCGATTGACGATCTTGTGAGCCAGTCTCATCCCTCCCCTCCCGGGCCGGACAAAAGTTTCGCATACAAAACAAAAGTGGCGGCGGCATTTCGCCCGGCATCGAAACGCTCCCTGGCCATGGCCAGTCCCTGCTGTCCCAGCCGGAAAGCTCGCGGAGGATCCTGCAGCAGATCAATGACTTTGTCCGCCAGATCCTTGAAATCACCCGGCGCCGCCAGGACGCCAGTCTCGTTTCGCGCCACCAATTCCCTTACTCCGTCAATATCACTGGCCACCACCGGCCTGGCCATGGCTGCGGCCTCAATGACAGGCCGGGCAAAATGCGGAGTGATTGAGGGAAAAACCAGCACGTTTGAATCAGCCAGCAAGGAGGGAACATCAAGCCGCGGCCCCAACACATGAATTTTCGGCCTTAATGACTCAAGCGCTCCGGAACCGGCCCGCAAGTTGAAATCCGGATCGGATTCCCCGGCAATGATCAAATGGGCGGTTCGGACCCGGGTCAGAATGAATTCCGCGGCCCTCAAAAGCACCTCCGAGCCCTTCACCCGGGAAGATCCCCCAAGGAAAAGAACCACCGGCGCATCGGGTGGAATCCGCAGTTCACGCCGAACCCCGCCATGCGGCAACCGGGCATCGAACTGTTTGAAATCCACAAAATTGTAAACAACCGTAACTTTGCGCTGGAGCCGTTCACCCAGCCGTGAGGCATCATGGTTTGATATGGCCACCACAGCATCCGAGTACCATTCGACAGCCCGTCTCAACACCCGGCGGCGAAAACCGGCATACCCCGCCGCCAAGGGTTCGCGGATGTGCCAGACCACCTTCAAACCCGCAGCCTTGGCAGCCATGGCCGCAACCGCCAGGGTGGATGAATTCAGATGCACAATCACCTGTTCCCTTGGCCCGGACATCCCGGCAAAGTGCCGCCTCAGTCGCCAGTACAGTGAAACCGACGCAAGCAAACGCCAGGCCAGCCGCGGCCATTGCCACCAGCGGAACCAAACCAGTTCCGTATGGCTCAGATCAGGTCCCGGGATCACCCTTACCGGCAATCCTTCCTTGCGATAGAGTTCAGCCGCCGGTCCTTCGCGCAAACAGACTACTTGCGGTTCATAAAGTGAACGATCCAACTGCCGCAACAAATAAAGAAGGCTCAGCGGCGCGCCACCCAAAGCCCGTTCATGGTGAATATAAATGACAGGATTTTTCTTCACAAACTCCGCCAGAATTCAAGGGTTCGTTGCGCAATCTTCTCGTGGGTGAAATTTTCCACCACCCGCCGCCTTCCCAATCCGCCCAGGCGGACCCGCTCGGACGGATGCTGGATCAGCGTTTCCAACGCCTCACGCAAAGCGGGCGCTGATTTTTCAGGAAAAACAAGCCCAGCCTCGCCAATCACTTCGGGAATGGCGCCGGCGGAAGACCCCGCCACCGGCACCTCACAGGCCATGGCCTCGATCAACACATGGCCAAATTGTTCCCGCCAAAGCGGGGTGTCATACGAGGGCAACACCAGCATGTCCATGGCTCTCAAATAATCCCGCACTTCATCATGCGAAACCGCCGGCACGTGGATCACCCGCAAACGATGTTGTTCCCTCCACCGGAGAATATCCTTCTCCAACTCCCCGGTTCCCAGCAATAAAAGGGTTGCCTTGCCCGCAAAAGACTCGGCCGCCTCCAAAAGCATCATCACCCCCTTTTCATGCGTCAGGCGCCCCACAAAACCGATCACCGTTCCCTCCAACCCCATCCTCTCCCTCAATTCGCCGCCGGGTCCGGGTGAATAAAACTGCTCGTCCACCCCAAGTTGGGGAATGACCTCCGTCCTGCCCTTGAATCCGTGGCGGCGCAGGATATCCACCGCCGCCTTGTTCCCTCCAATGGCGCCATCCGAATGGCGAAAGTTGAACTGCTGGGTCAGCCGCCAAGGCCAGCGGGCTGGAGACTCCCAATTGATCCAGGTGAAAAAACAGGTTTTTGGGCGTTTGGCATCCAGCGCATATTCCCAAAGCGCCTGGGTATAAACAAAAGCGGCTGCCCCCTGTTCGACATGAAGGATGTCAAAATCGCGCCTTTCGGCGGAACGAAGAAAACGGGGCGCAAAAAAATACTGGTCTTCCCGTCCCGTCCGGATGGCCCGGATGGGCTGGATGCGCAACCGCGGCGATTTTTCCGCCCTGGCGCGGTAAACGCCTTCCCAACTGGGCCATCGGTGCGGCAGATGAATATCCATTTCCACCCCGCCCCGGCGGGCCAGGCATCTCCATTTCGCACAATTGTCCTGGGCCATGTAAGCATGCCCGATGATCAACGAACGCATGCCTTCATCCTTGCCTCTGGACGGCAAAAAGAAAAGCCGGAACCGCAAAAGGTTTCCGGCTTGGACCGCAGAGAAGCTGAATTTTTTCATTTCTTCCGGCTCTTGCACCCGGTATTCTCCCATCCAATCCCCTATGCCACCATCCCCTTCAACCCCTCCGTCCAAAAGCGTTCGAGCCGTTGTCGTCGAACGTCTTTCAACCGTTGTCCTGACAGGCGCGGCCATGATTCTGGCGGTTTTCGTGATCTTCAATGTTTCCATCTACCGGCAGGTTGAAAATCTTGCCCGGAAACATCATGCGGACATGACCCGCACCATCGAAAGCGAACTGGAACAAATCATCACCAATGTCCGGAAAATGGCGGCGGACTACGCTTTTTTTGACGACACCCTTCGTTTTGCCGGGGATGGAAACAAGACATACATCCACGCCAACCTGCCGGACCAAAGCATCCTGAATTTGGAAATGGATGCGGTTTGCATTTTGAATTCCGCCGGCAAACCCATTTACATCAAGGCGCCCGGCCTGCCGGAAAAGGAAGAATCGGATTTTTGCGCAGCCATCATTTCCCTGCTGCAAAGCCATCCTGAACTCTGCCAGCAAACGGCTCTTGCGGAACGGGGCGGTCTGATTGCCATTGGCCGGCAGTTGTCCATCATGGGGGTCTGCCCCATCAGTGATTCAGCCCGCAAAGCGCCCGCCAAAGGAACCTTCATCTTCGTCCGAAACATCAGCGACAATACCTTGAAAAAACTTCGCCATGGCAAGGATCTTCTGGTGGAACTCATGCCCATGGCGCAGGCTTCCGAGCAGTCCCGCGTCAACATCTCCCCCCTCCCCACTCCCGAAAACCGGCTGTTATTGTTCGACGTCACCAGCGAACGGATGAAATCCAGGTTGTTGCTGGACGATTTGCTTGGACATCCAACCTTTGTTTTCAGCGTGGAAGCGCCCGCCGCCTTCCGTTCGGAAATGCGGCGCCTTTTCTGGTCGATGGTGGCGGCAGTGTTTGTGCTGGGGCTGGCGACGACCCTTGTTGCGGTTCTTTCCGTTCAAAAGCCGGTGACTGAAAGCGAACATGCCCTGCAACGAAAAGAGGAGGAACTCATTCAGGCGCAAAAAATGGAGGCTGTGGGACGGCTGGCCGGCGGTTTGGCTCATGATTTCAACAACATTTTGGTTGTCATCACCGGTTATGTGGACTTGCTGATGTGCCATTTTTCACACGGCGCCCCTGAATACCGGCATCTCGAGGAAATCCAGAAGGCCGGCAAACGCGCGCACGATCTGACCCGGGGCCTGCTGCTTTTCAGCCGGAAACAGGTGACCCAGCCGGAACATATCGATCTCAACCAATTGCTGGATGATGCCGAGCCCATGATCCAACGCCTCATCACCGAAGACATCAAACTGGTCAAGCATTACGCTTCAAACCCCGGATTTGTTTTCATCGACTCCAACCAGATGCAACAGGTGATCATGAATCTGGCTGTAAATGCCCGCGATGCCATGAGCGCCAAGGGCGGCACTCTCACCATCACCACATCCAGCCTGACGGTCAAACAGGGCGACCGGCCATTTGGCGGCAAGCTCGAACATGGAAATTACGTTACCCTGACCATCAGCGATACCGGCTGTGGAATGAGCCAGTCCATTCAGTCCCACCTTTTTGAACCATTTTTCACCACCAAGGAAGCCGGCAGGGGGACTGGCCTTGGCCTGTCCACTGTTTATGGCATCGTCACCCACAATGACGGGCGGGTTTTTGTTCAAAGCGAAGTGGACAAGGGCTCGTCTTTCACCATTGTCCTGCCCCGCAGCGCCGCATCCCTTCCGTCGTCCCCGGAACAACCGCAGGAAGAAAACACTCCGGTGGGAGGAACTGAAACCGTGTTTCTTGTCGAAGATGAGGCGCAGGTTCGCATGTTGGTCCGCCAAACTCTTGAAACCCGGGGCTACCGGGTCATCGAAGCCGCCAACGCCCAGGAAGCTCTCCGCCTGTTCAAGGAAAAACATCCTGACTTCGACCTGCTGCTTTCCGATGTCGTCATGCCCGGAATCAAGGGAGAGGAGCTTGCCTCTTATTTTCAAACCCTCCTGCCCGAAGTGGCGGTGCTGCTGATGTCCGGCTACACGGATGAACGGGTGACCTCCGAAAGCATCCTGCAACAAGGATACGGTTTCATCCAAAAACCCTTTTCCCCCAAGGAACTGCTCGCAAAAGTCCGCGAAGTCATCGACCGAAGCAAGGGTTCCGTCTGACCAGACAGATACATTCCCGCAAATTCAAATGTCAAATTATATCAACACCGCATTGAAACCCATTTGTTGAAAATGGTGGTCTTTTGTGAGGGCGGCCTGGAGCCCAAACTCCTTCATCAAAACAAAGCTGCAGCAATCCACAAAAGAAAATTGCTGGTCAAAATGCTTCAAAAAAAGCCGTTTGGCTTGTTCAAAGCGGGGCGGTTCCACATAAACCACCCGCAAAGCGCGAGATTTTTCCACCATCTCAAAAAACGCCTGCGCCAAATGGGGAATGCGTCTGGCCATCAACAAGGTGGCTGTTTCACTCAATACTCCATCGCTTACAACAGCCAAACGCCGCTCATTGGCCGCCAGTTTCATCCATTCCACCGCGCGGGCATGCGCCGGATCATTTGGAGCCATCAAGGCATACAGCCCGCTCGTATCGAGAAAAAACTCATTGTCCGGCATAAATCACCTTGTCGATTTCCTCGTTGCTCATGGCAGGCAGCCCGGACTCCGCTTTTTCGTAGAACCGATAAAAAGAATCATCAACTTGAACCTTCCTGGTGTCTTCCACTGGAACAATATTGGCCAATGGTTTCCCTCGATAGGTAAGCAGCAAGGATTCACCTCTGCGTAATTCGGCAATGGCTTCTTCGGTTTTGAGGCGAAAATCAACCATGGAAATAGTCTTCATAAACATTAACTTAATGTTTATTTTCACTTTGTCAACTATTTCCATCCACTTTTCGTCTCCCCGCATCAAAAAAGATTCTGTTGTAATCATGTTTTCCTTTGGGTTGTTTGACATCCAGCGTCAAGCGCTCTCCCTACATTTCGCATCCTTTCCTCAAACCCCTTCATTTCCTGCTGACTTCCCAGCCTTCTGTTTGTTAGCCTGCATGGATTCACCATGAAAACTCATAAGATTGCTCTCTATCCCGGCGACGGCATTGGTCAGGAAGTGGTGGCGGAGGCCGTTCGCGTTTTGGATGCGATACAACAACGCTCCAAGACGTTTCACCTTGAAACAGAAAACATTCCATGGGGCTGTGACTACGAGGCAAAAACCGGCCAGATTGCGCCCCCGAATTTTCTGGAAAAGCTGCGTCCGTTCGATGCCATTTTTTTGGGTGCTCTGGGTGATCCACGCAAGCGTCCCGACCACATGACGCTCGAACCGCTCATTTGCATCCGCCAATCCTTTGATCAGTATGCCTGTGTCCGTCCCGCAAAATTGTTTCCAGGCATATCCGCTCGAGTCACGGCCAACACCCCCATCGACATGGTCATTGTGAGGGAGAATTCTGAAGGTGAATACTTTTCCTGCGGCGGCCGATTCAAAATTGGCGACCCTGATGAAGTGGCGGTTCAGACAGCCCTTCACACTCGCAAAGGAGTCACCCGCATTCTTCGCTTTGGCTTTGAACTGGCCCGTTCCAGACGGCGCCATCTGACCATGATCACCAAATCCAACGCATTGAAACACGGCATGGTGATGTGGGATCAAATTCTGGAAACTCTTCGCTCCGAATATCCGGATGTGGAAGCGGATCAAATGCACGTGGATGCCGCTTCCATGGATTTTGTCCGCCGCCCCCAACGTTTCGACGTGGTGGTGGCATCCAATCTTTTTGGCGACATTCTCAGCGACTTGGCGGGTGCGATTGTCGGCGGGCTGGGGCTTCTCCCCAGCGCCAATCTCAATCCCGAACGCCACTTTCCCTCCATGTTTGAACCGGTTCATGGGTCCGCCCCGGATATTGCCGGCAAAGGAATCGCCAACCCGGTGGCAACCATCCTCAGTTCCGCCATGATGCTTGACTGGCTTGGTGAAAAAGAAGCAGCCACAGCCATCCGCCAGGCTGTCGAATCAACTCTTGGCGCCGGACATGCCACTGTCGATCTGGGAGGCCGCCTGAAAACCCATGAAATGACCGACCGCATTCTGGAACAACTCCCCGCGTGAAATCCTCCTCGCCCAACGGGAAAACGTCCGCCATCCCAATCTGGACCACCTTCCTGCTGCTTCTGGTCATCATGGTTTCCTGGAGTGTGCGTTTGCGCCTCGGTTCCATGCCATTGGAAAGGGACGAAGGGGAATACGCATGCATGGGACAACTGCTGCTTCAGGGCGTGCCCCCCTACACCGAAGCCTTCGGCATGAAGTTCCCCGGCATTTATCTGCTCTATGCCGCAATCCTGCAATTCATCGGGCAAAATGAAGTTTCCATCCGGGTGGGGCTTCTTTTGGCCAATGGAATTGCAGCCATCGGCATTTTCCTTCTTGGCCAGCGTTTCGAGAGGGATGAATCAAACGACGATTCTCCGGAATTTTTCCGCCTTGTGCCTCTCGGTTTATGGATGGCATCGGCTTTTTCCATCCTGACCCTCGCTCCAGCCATGCTGGGAATCAGCGCAAACGCGGAACATTTCGTTTTGCCATTCGTTTGCGCCTCCATGCCATTGCTCCATGCGGCGGAAAACCGGCGGAACATTTTCATCTCCGGACTCCTGCTGGGCTGCGCCGCCGCAGTCAAACAGCAAGGCGCAGCATTCGCCCTGTGGGGTTTTCTGTGGGTGGGAATGAAAACATTCCGCCATCCGCAAAAATCCCCCGTTTTTGCGACTCTTGTGTCCATGGCGCTTTTTGGCATTGGATTTGTCCTCCCCCTGGCGGTCATCGCAATCTGGCTGAAACAGGCTGGAGCATGGGATTCCTTCTTCTTCTGGACCATCCAATATGCGCGGCATTACGGCAGTCAATGGGGATTGAGGGATGGAATGGCTCATTTCTGCTCCCAGTTTGCCCCCATCGCCCGGGATCATGCTTTTTTCTTCATTCCGGTTGCCGCAGGATTGCTCTGCCTTTTTCGCCAACGCCGCATGGAGGCAATCTTTGCCATTGGGCTGATCGGCGCCGGACTGCTTGCAGCCAGCCCCGGATTGATTTTCCGCAATCATTATTTTCTTTTCCTCTGCCCGGGGCTGGCGATTGTCTTCGCGCTGGGATTCGACATCTTCCGGGCCCGGTGGGGACAACTTGCCGCAGGTTTTATTTGCCTCGGCTTGCTGATATCTCCCGTCATGATTCAATTCAACCTTTTGTTCCGGCTAAGACCCGAACAGGTCTGCCGCCAGCTTTATTGGCGCACCCCCTTTGTTGAAATACGCCAGCTTGCGTTGCAGTTGCGTTCCCAAATCCCGTCCGGCGAGCCCATTGCCATCATCGGATCCGAACCCCAAATCTCCTTCTATTCAGGCCGCCGCTCCTTCCTGCCCTATCTTTATTTGTATCCGCTTTTTGAACCCCAACCTTTTGCCACCCAAATGCAGGATGACGTCAAGGCCCGGCTGGAAAAGAATCCCCCCCGTTTTCTTGTCCACATCAAAGTGCCGTCGTCATGGCTTCTTTACCCCGGTTCCCGGCGCGATTTTCTCGACTGGCTGCCCGGGTATCTTTCCAAACACTACACATCCCGAAGCGTTCAAACCATCCGTTCCACAAAATTCCACTGGGAACTGGTGGTATATGAGCGCCGCCCCTGAATCCTTCACGCTGTCTCCCTTGAGGCTCTTGCAAATTCAATTCCGAATTGAGAACAGGGTGATGGGGCCCTCCCGATGAACAACACTCGCTTCCTGTTCCAGAAAAGCCTTGAAACGCTTTTTTGCCTCCGCGTCCGGCCAGCGCATATATCCGAACCGGCGATCCATCCCTTCCATTCGCGCCGCATTCAAACAGATCAGTTCCACCCCCTCCCGCCTTAACCGCAGCGCCAACTGCGATGCCGAAGACGCCTTTGACGCCTCGTCCACCAGCCACTTGCGATTGAAGGGACCATTGAATTTCACCGGCTTTTTGAAAAGGAAAACGGCATCCTCCCCCAGCAGCAAAACCCCTTTTTGGGAATAATTGTTTTTTCCAATCCATTCCGACATGCGAAACAAGGGACTGTGGCGGCACAGGTATTCCTCGCGGGTCAATCCTCCAAGCCAAAACTGGCCAGGCGAAGAAAAACCCGATATCGAAATGGAAGCCTGCCACACACCCGCCACCAAAAAAAACGCCCAAACCGCATCCGTCCAACCGCTCTTCCAGTTGCTGACAGCCCTCCACTCACGCCAGCATTCCCCCACCATCACCGCTGCAATGGGCGCAAGCGGCGCCAAAAAACGCGTCACATGAGCCCCCATGGCCCAACACACCCATCCCAACGCCGCCGCTCCCGCTGTCACCCGGGTGCCCGGCCGCCGCAAAACCGCCCACAGGATCAAGGGGATCATTGCCCAGTAAACCAGGCCAGGATCGCTTTCAAACCGTTGATGATCCGCCACGGTGACAGCCCACGGCGCAGCCAGGAACCGGACCAAGCCCATTGCTTGAATGCCGTAATTTGCCATCTCCTGGGCATAACGTTCCCCCACCCACCGCGCTTCGGCATCCCCCCACGGCAACCAACCGCTCATGACCGGATAAAATGGATCACCCGCCCCCAACAGGCCCCGCACCGCCCACGGCAAATATCCCAGCGCCAATCCAGCCGCCAGTTGGACCGCCATGCGCGTCCGGGTGGAGGACCCTGCGTTCCAAACCGAGATTCCCCAAGCCATGGTCATCCCCAGTACGGCCAACGCGGCCGTATATTTGGTCCCCACTGCAAAACCACCCAGCATTCCCGCCAGCAAAACCTCGGACTTCCCTCCCCCTCGCAAAGCCAGCCACATTGAAATGGCCAGGCTTGCCGCGCCCAGATCGTTGTTGCCCAAACCTGCCACCTCCAACAAGACAGGCGTGGAGACAACCGTCAACGAAGCGGCCATCCATGCGCCCCGCCCCGCCGTCACCGCCACCGCCGCCGTCACAAAAGGCAGGGCCAGCCAGTTGAACGCCTGTGCGGCCAGGTCTCCGCCAAAAACCAGCAGGGGCAGATAGAGCATCTGCCAATTGGACGCCATGTTGGCCTCTGCAAAACCGGGAATCCATTCCACCCTCCCCATCTGTTCAAAAAGGCGGGGCAATCCAAAATGATAACGCCATGTGTCGGGATAAAGCGTGGGAGTCAAGGCTGACGGCAACTGGGTTCCCATCGCGATCAGCACAGCCGCAAAGACCACGGCTTCCCGCCGCTTCCATGGGCGGTTCCACAACATTTGAAATGCTCTTTTGACATTTTTCAGACACCCCTTCCACTCCATGCCCACAACCAGCACTCCTGTCAGCAGGATTGAAAACAAAATGCCCGGCCCCGCCCCAAGCCAGCTTCCCACGGTCAGAATCACCGCGGACAGAACCCCCATGCCCAACCCTGTTGACAACAACAACCTGCGCAAACACTCCCTCAAATCAGAAATATCCCCCCCAGCCTTCCCGAACAAGGCAAGCAAACGCCACCCCAAGCCCAGCGCCAGCAGCCAGAAAAAAAGTCCGGTCGCCATCGCCGCGGCGCCGCGCAAAACCGGCATGAAACCGGAGGCGTTTTCCATCAAAAACGGCGCGCCCGCCAGCGCCATCCAAACCAACCACCCCCACCAACAGAGTTGTGTGATCCCTTGCAATTTTTAATTTTTAATTTTTAATTTTTAATTGCACCGCCCCGCTAGTCCAACGGCTTGAATCCCTCGGTTTTTTCCAGATGCTCGAAAAACTGCTTCTCGTCGTCGAACAACCGCCCTTTCTCGATATAACTGTCGGTTGTAAAGGGGCTCAATCCCCTGGGATAAATCATATACCGGTTTTTATGGTAATCGCGGGCGTGTCCCAATTCGTCCATCATTCCCGTGCTCAGGGGCGGGCGTTCCAGGTATGGATGAATCGCCACGGTGGAATCCGTCTTGCCCACAAACCAGTGCAAATCCCGGTGGACCGTGAATGAATAAACCGCCTCCTTGTCACGGAAACAATCCCCATGATCGCCAATCTCGATGGTTTGCGGATCCAACACCACTCCATAGGTGGACAGGCGTTTGATGATGTCGTCGATCTGCCGGCGAATGGCCGGTTCGGCATGGGTCATGCAATAACTGGCATAGAACGCATGCACTTGGGGATAGCGCACCAGCATGTAAAGGGATTCCGGCGGCTGCCGGGTGGCCAGAACCAGATGACGGATCCCCATGTCCCGGGCCCAATCCTCGCTCAAGCTCACCTCCTCATTCATCCAGGACAAAATCTCGTAAATCGTATGGTCCTTTTCCTTGATTGCCTGCAAAAAGGGATCGTTCGCCGGCGGTTTCTCCAAGCGCTCGCGAATGATCCATTCGGCGTCAATCAGTGTCACCACCAAATCCGGACGCACATATTGCTGGATGTAACGGGAATCCTTGCATTTGCGGTTGATCCGGTTCCATTCGATGGTGGCCGGGGCGCGGACCAACACATGCTCCGACTGGGACTTTTCGATCTCATAACCAATCCGGATCCATTCCCTTTCGCGGGTCAGTTCAAAAACATAATCCGTGGTTCCCAGCATCTTTTCCAACGGCTTGCTTCCATCCCGGGTCACCATGTCGATGAGATTGAACACCGGAACCTTCAATCCCTTGGAGGCGCAAAGCTTCACAACCTTCTCCATGTACTCCCGGTCATCAAGACCGGCGATCATTCCAGTCACCAATACGCGCATCCGGCGACACTATCCTTTCTCCCTTCCAACTTCCAGTTTTAAAACAAACAGCGGACGTAATCGATGGGGAATTGGGGCTCCTCCACAACCTGTTTTCGCCCGCACCGCCAATCATTCATGAACCAGCCGGTAGTACTTCACCTTGACATTCTGATCCGGGCTTTTCCTTGTTGTTCCACTTCCCTTGGAAATGGATATCGCCTTACCCTGCGTCCCCTGTATCTCAATCACGGCTTTGGCCATGGCTTCTCCAAGCACATTGGTTCTTCCATGGCTTGCCGACAGGCTCTGCCCAAGCGCCCAGATCGTGAAATCCCGCCCCCGAACGGTTGTTATTCCCGAAATCCCCCTGATAATGGACTCCCGCCTCTCATCGGTATTCTGAAGCAGACCGCCTTGGGATAAACTGCTCAAGGCTGTCACTTTTCCGCCAATTTCCCCTATCTGCCAATAAGGCGCATGATTGACCATTTCCGCGGCAAGCTGTCCAATCAACGCGGAGTTGGTGAGACATCCCCTGGCTCCCGGCTGCACCTGGATGCCGGATAGCAACCCAAAAAGCGAACCTTCCTGCCGGGGATCCACCAGCATGTCCCGGTCGCTGTTCACATTGATTTTTCCCTGCACCAGCGCATAGGAATTGTTGGCCGTGAAAAGGTCCAGCACCAACCAATCGGGCCCCTTTTTGCTGTAACCATCGCCATACATCTTCAGGGTTCGCCAGCTGTTTTTCAACGAGGGCGGATAAGAAACGTATCCCAGAAAACCCGGCGAAGGAAAGGGTTTTCCGCAAAAAGGCGCTCCACCATCCTTTTCCATCTGATCCAGCGAGTCGCAATCGTTGATGGGAACCTCGGAAAACCCAAGATACCGTTCGTTGGGATAACCAAATTTTTCCGTGGAACAAACCATCCAGTCGGAAGGAGAATTGTTCACCCTCGGATCGCCATATCCCCCTACGCACACATGATGGGAAACATTGGTATTCAGCGGTTTCATTCCAATCGTCAGATTCCATGAATTGCTCCAAAAAGGTCTCTGTGGCACATGAGCCACATCCAACCGCGCAAGGCGCGTCCCATTTGAAACGCCAAACAACAGCTTGAGCTCTTTTGAGGCATCCCCATAAACCGTCAATGGAACAGCACAGACATTGGTGGGAATCTCAAACGAAAGACCGTTTCCAACCGTTTTCATGCTGTTGGTTGTCACATCGCAGGTCAACGGCCAGACCGTGCCGCTGTAGAGGTAAACCATCCCAGTGGCGGCATTGATCGTCATGTTGGTCAACCCCACAACATGAACCGCCGGAACCACGGCGCACATCAAGACGTTGGTCTTGAAGTCGTATCGGGTGCGCCAGAAGTTGAACGTCTGCCAGATCACCCTGTTGGTCACGCCAACGCGAAAAACCGCCCCAGCCTGTTTTGCATGGATCAGGGTATCCAGCGAAAAACGGTCAAAATACGGAACGTTCTTCACCCCCAAAAAACCATTGGTGCTGTATGGGAAGGGAGTCGATCCTTCGCTGTCCGTGGGAATCTGGTTGTCGCTCATTTGATCGCAGATATTGGCGGCCATCTGGTAAACCGATCCCCATTTGCGTGTGCATTCGTCCGGCAGACTGTTTTGCATGGCCCATGCCAGATTGCTTGCCGCCCCGGCGCCTTCCACGCCACCTTGGGAATGGTACTGGCTGAGATTCAATCTTGGCCCCCCATTCATTCGCCGCTCGCAATCCCCGCTGCCGGTGGTTCCCAGTATTCTCAACCGGTTTTCATACAGCGGAACCCACGAAATTCCCCCCACCTCCAGCAGGGACGCCACCGTGTGATACCCGGCCTGCCGGTTTGTGACAATCATGCCCGCCAGGGATGCATCGCCCGTCAGTCCGCGCAGGTCAATGGCGGTGACATCAAAAACATTCGACCGGCTGAACCCTGGATTCGCGGCATGCCCCGCCGCATTGATGTTCAACTTCGACGATTCATCGTCAATCCAATAGGTGTACCGGATCAATCCCCGCCCCGAATGCCCATATTCGGCCGCCAGGGAATTGGAATAACAAACCCACGGCGCCTCCACCCTTTTGACCACGTCGCGGGGAAAAATCAAACCCGAGTCATTCAAATCCGCATATTCCCGTCGCAACTTGATCCATTCCATCCTTTTGGATAATTCCCCTCCGTCTGTGGCGCCTTGATAAAAATTGGTCACCCACCGTTCATCTCCAAAATAATCGGGAACTCCGCCCCATGTCCCCTTTGAATTGACGAAAACAACTCCATGATTGGAAAAAAAGGTGATGTAGTCCGGAAACTTGGTTCTCCGTCCGATGTCATGGATGGCCTGTTCCACCGCGGCTTGGGCCGCCAGCCGGGCCTTCAACTGTTCGGTGTAAGCCGCGCTGGACATCCGCTCAATCCGGATATTGCTGACAAACGCCACCAGCAATACGGTCAACATCGCCAGGATGCTCAGGGTGATCACCAAGGCAACCCCTTTCTGTTGAGGTTGATGGACCAAAGGCTGAAGGCAGCCCGCCTCTTCAGCCAACATGGCCGCTCTGTTTTTTTTGTGCTCGATCATGTTTCCTTCAGCCATCAGTCTGCGCACCTTGCCCTAGGGTTGATTGAATAATTTGATCACCATGGTGTTGGTTCTGGCGCATGTGTCCGCCGGGGACAAACGCCTGCCTCCCGCCGTTTGAGGAGGTCTGTATGCCATGACCACCTCCACCACCACCGGCAGTTTTCCCCGCTCCTTTCCAGCTGCGGTTGAATTCCAGCATTCATGCATCCCATTGGTCGCGTCGTAATAATAAAACTTCAAATCCAGCAGGCAGCCGCACAATTCACTTTTCACCGCAAAAAGCGATTCCGGCAAATGACTGTGCGACACCAGATTGGACCGGTAGATATTCCATTGGTTGTTCCCGTAAAACGGCGCATTATAATACCGGCAAAGCCGCCCATTGTTCTCGTCTTCAAACACATAAAAGAATTCGCCGAACTCGGAAATGTGGCGTTTGTTCCGGGAAACTGGGGCCACAAAATAAAGCCAGTTGTTGGTTCCCACAAAACCCGGCGCAGGAGACCCTCCGCCCGCAATGTAAGCGTTTGAAATTTCCCGGTTCATCATCTCAAGCGTCAGCCGGACGCTCTGGGAACTGGCCACCGAACGCTCGCCATTCACCCATGCATCCGAAGCAATGCCAAAGATGGTGAACAAAAGGGATGTCACCACCATCAGCAGCCCGGTGGCCACCAATATCTCGGTCAGCGTGAATCCCCCCTGCCTTTTCATGCCCGCACGCCTGTTGGCAAAATTCCTCATCGCCGGGTCACCACGGTTGAATAGTAATATGACGTCCGGTTGCTGACGCTGGATGCCGGCCAGGAAACCCGGACATCCACAAAAGCCATCCCATCCACCTTCACCGGGGGCGGGTTGGTGCAAATCTCCACCGCATAATAGGATTTGGGCTCTTTCTCCATCGAAGGCATCCCCCCGTCCTTGCCGAAGTAAAGCATGTGCACATTTGTAAAAATATCAAAATCCGGTATTTGAAAGGTCGTGGATGACAGGCCCGCCTTATTGGTTTGAAACGACGCGCCCTGACAGTCCGCCATGATCGCCTGGGCAATCTGCGATGCCATATGATCATCCCCCGCATCGCGGGAGATGTTCAGTCCGACCGCCAGCAACCCCATGATGCTGACCATGGCAAACCCAATGACCGCAAGCGAAAGAGCCAGTTCCAACATGTTGAATGCGCGCAAACCAAAGCCATGGCTCCGCCCCGCTTCAAAAACGGACCTTGCCTGAAATGTGCGATTCAACAAACTCACCCGGACACTCTACTGAAGAATTTTTGCCTTGCCAATGATTTCGTCTATCCTGACCACCAGGGTGTTGTTGGTATTGCGTTGGATCACCAGGCTTTCCCTGACCACCCCCTCCTGGATTTTGATGTCGCACGGCTCGCATGCCGAACCGGTTGGGGTGAATTCCACACAGGGAAGCATCATGCTGGCCGAAATATTGTCAGGGCATGGCATGTCCGCCTGCTGGCCCGGAAGCAGGGCGAAAAACGATCCCTTTGGCAGATGCTGGCAATTGTCCAGATACACCCAACTTTGGGCCTCGTCCGAAGTTCGATTGGTGGACATCAAAACAGCATAGGACACCCACCCGTCAACCCTCCCGCAGTCATTCGTGAAAAAAACCACCCGCGTATGATTCCGCGTGGTCACCGCCTTGGCCCGGGCCAGCAACAGGATGTTGGCCACCTGGCTTGCCCCCCGCCGCACCGAATTGCTCTTCACGTTCAGGACAGGAACCGCGATCGCCATCAACACAAACATGATCCCCATCACCGTCATCAACTCCAGAATGCTGAAGGCGCTTCTCTTGATTTCCTGGACGGTCCTGGTGTTCTGGCGGCTCATTTGCGAATGAAAATTTTCTCACCATGAGAAAACACCCACGCACAGTAGCGCGTTTTTCGCGCAACACCAGCCAAAACGGAAAGTTTTCCACACGCACCTCTCGCAATGCGCTTGCAAAACATAATGCATGGCGTGACCAATCTCCGGCCAATGAAACGCCACCCCGGGACAGCACGTCATCGCATCGTCCACTGGATTGCAAATGTTTGCACGGCACGCAGACGAAATTCATGTTTTTCGAATCATTTTGCAATCGGCTCATTATTTTTCTCCACGCCCCTCTTCCGATCCATCTTCAGCAAGGATGAATTTATATTTCTTCAAGGTTGAAACGGCAAGTTCCAGCCGCCCTTCTCTTCTCTTAAAATCCACCTCATGCAATCCATTGCCCTCGTCATTCCATTTGTCCGGTGAAATGGATATTTTCACATTTTCATTCTTAAACAATCCTGCATCCAGACTTACGACAATTTGCTCCGCCATTTTCTCTCCATGGTTAAGCAGGTGAATCAAATACCGCGCCCCGCCAGACTTCATCCCGCTTTTTTCCAGGAGATTGATCTCAACCGTCTCCGGACAATTTTCCGTTTTGAAGGGCAACCTGCCCTTCGCCAGTGAAAGGGATTCCGTCACGATCCCTGCAAGAAATTCCCTGTTCCGAACATCCGGCTGAAAATGAATGTCGTCCAGCTTATCCTTGTAGAATCCCTTATACGAGGTGACCTGTTCCCGCCCGACCGGCGATTTTGCGATCAAAACCGCATGCCCGCCCTGACAGCCGAAAATATCGGCGCTGACACTGGATACGCCGCGGGAATCACCGATCTGTCTCAACGCCTTGCCGGAATAAATTTCCGACCAACGCCTTTCATCCGACTTCATGCCCCATTCGTCAAAGGCGGGCAATTTGCCAATATTGACCAAGGAATTTCCCTTCGCGACCCATTTCCCAATGGCTGAAACATCCGCATCGCTCAACGAGATCACATCCGGCATGATCAACACCTTGAATTTGTCCAGTTTATCAGGGAAAAGCGGCGTCCACAATATATCAGGGGCAAGATGGGAATCCTGCAGGGCATGATAAACCGGCCAGAGGCTTTTTCTCATGTACTCATAGGTATTGAGGAAAAAATTATTATAGCAAGTTTCATAGGAAAGCAAAAGAGCAATGGGACTCTTCAGCCGGCAACCTTGATAATACCGCCCATCCTTTTTCAACGCTGCATACGTCTTGCCCACGGCAGTCTTGGTTTCCAGATACTTTTTCTCACTGTAAACATTCCCCCAGTTTTCACGCCAAAAAAAAGTCCAGTCATATGAATTGACACTCTCGCACCCGTTGACGAAAGGCTCCATGATCTGCCGGCTCATCACGCCTCCATCGTTGATCATTACCTTTTTGCCGCTATCCCCCACATTCCACCAGCCAGGATGGAATTGAATCGTCGCCTTGGTCATCTTGTTTTCCGGCGTCAGGGCAAGAAGAGCTCGAAAGATCATCCCCATCCATTCAACCGGGTAACCAAAATCGAGAACATAGGGATCCGTGCCAACGATGTCTATTTCCGGCAAAACCGCCACTTTCCGCCAATCGCAGCTCCAACTGCCGCAGGCAATCGGCATGGCGCTCAGGTTCACCTCAACCTTTGTTTTGGGACTGACTGTTTTTATAAAAGAGGAAATTTCCCCGACCCACTGGGCAACGACCTCCTGTTGAAAACGGTTCCATAATGACCACAAACGCTGGTCGGCTGCGGAGAGTTTGCGGGCTTTCATATCAACCTTGAGCAATGGCGGCTGCACGGTCTCAAGGGAATCATACCCCCAAGAACTTAGTTGGTCCCTTGAGAACCGCCTGCCCAACCATTGCCGGAACTTGGGCTTCGCCATCTCGGAAAAATCGCAAACGCCATTGAGATTACCTATGTGGGGCTCATCCAGCATGACGGTGTCAATGTCATAACGCGACAAAAGCTCCTTCAAAAACATCTTTTTGAAATCCACTCCTTTCTCATAATGAAAGGATATCGACTGGATCACCTCCCCCTGACAGGTTATCTGCAACCCCTCCTGGTGGTTCTTCATGAATTCCGGATCGGCCATGGAGGCAAAAATCCACGCAGCAACGGAAATATTATTCGCATGACAGGCGGAAACCAAATCCTTCAGCGCATCCCCTGGATATTTTTTCCAGCCGGGATTGATCGGCAGCAATTCCGATGGATACATCGTTCCGCCCTTGGAAGTAATCTCCAGCATCAGGGAATTCGCGCCAACGTCCTTGAGTCCTTGAATCACCGTCTCAACCGACTTCAGCTGGGGCCAAACCGACGCCGGTCCAAGCGCGCAATCTTTTATCCCAGTCGCGCTCCAACACACCTCAAGGATCGGCTCGTTTTTTCCACCTTGTCCCTCCCTCAACTCAGCCCCCCGCCTTTTCTCCTCCGCTTTCAAGCTGAACACACAGATGATGCATCCAGCCAAAACCGCCGGCAACATGACGGACACGATCGAATCCAGACGAATGAAAAAAGCTTTTGTTGTTGGGAATCTTTTCATAAGCAAGCGTTGTTTGTTTTCATATTGTTTTGCCTTTTAAAAACCGCGTCAAAAAATGCCGTCCACAAGCCCCAACACGCCTTCAAATCCGACGCGATTCGAAAGAACATTCAACCTGGAAAGTGCGTGAAAACACATAGCATTTCGCATTTAAAAAATCGATTCATAGAGTGAAAATGATTAGTCAAACCTATCCCCCAATGGCCGTGACACAAAAGCATCTAAATGGTAGGTTTGTGTCATATGCCAAAAGGGACCAAAAAGTTCGCTTTTTCATTCGAGGAAAGGCATATCACCCATTTCGGCGGGATGTGGCTCATTCAGCGTTTTTGCAGCCAACTTGGGCTTCGGCGGCTGCTGCAACGATATGTTTCCATCCCGCAGCAAAATGCCGATTATCACCCCGCCGAACTCTTTCTGGCTTTGCTGTATTGCATCATCATGGGGATGAGACGCATCAACAAAACCGAAATCCTTCAATACAACGGGTCCTTTCTGGAAATGTTGGGGCTGGAAAAGTTTCCGGATCAAACAACCTTGCGTCGTTTTTTGCGGAGGCTTTCCCCTCAATCCATTCGGCGGTTGGCTGCATTGCACGACAGCCTGCGGCATTCTCTCTTTTCCGTGCCCAAGCCTCGGCACAGTCTGACGTTCGACATCGACTCGGTGGTTATCGTTGTTTACGGGAATGCCGAGAAAGCAGCTGTCGGGTACAACCCCAAAAAACCGGGACGCCGTTCCCATCATCCCCTGTTCTGTTTCGAGGCCCATCTGCAGGAGTTCTGGCATGGAAGGTTGCGTCCCGGCAATGCAGGCAGCTCCACCGGAATCATTTCTTTCTTGGAGGTGTGTCTGGCCAAAGCGCCACGCAAGATGGGGCGCAGTCGCATACGCTTTCGCATGGATTCCGGTTTCTACAGTCGGCACGTAGTCGAGTTTCTCGACCAGAGGGGGTGCGGTTATGTGATTGTGGCCAAGGAAAAGACCCCCTTGCGAATGGCCATGATGAACGCCAAGTTTCATTCGATGGCCCATGGCTGGGAGGCCGGCGAATTCTTTTATCAGCCCCAAAAGTGGAAGCGTCCGCATCGGTTCATCGTGGTGCGACGCCCCGTCCCGGAAGATCCTCAAGAAGCCAACCAACTGACCCTGTTCAAACATCGGAAGTATGCCTACCATGTTTTTGTCACGAATCTGAAGACAACCCCTTGGCGAACTTACCTCTTCTACAATATCCGTGCCGCCACCGAAAAAAACAACCGGGAACTCCTCTATGATTATCCCTTGGGCAAAATCCCAACTCAAAGTTGGAC
>JAQUAF010000114.1 GCA_028687435.1 Verrucomicrobiia bacterium
GATGTTGAAGTCGCTTACGATCTTTACCAGAAGTGAGTTTTTTTGTTGCATGGTCTTAAATGACCTCGCACCCATTGTGCTTTACAAGATGTGGGTAAAGATCAGCTTGTCAAGGAGGGGCTTAAATTGTGCCTCCCCTTGCCAAGGGGAGGATTAAGGAGGGGTGCGTCGTGCACTTGTCTCGCCGGAGCGCTTGGGCGAAGGCGGATCGAGCGTCAAGCTCCCGCGCTCCGGCGCGGCTTAATTTAACAGGTAGATTTTGGTTGTTTTGCATGGCAGGTCGATGGCGAGGGTGTCGGCGGCTTTTCCGGCCGGAGCGTCGTCCAGCAGGTCATGGATGTTGGTTTTGGAAGGGAACCTGATGACGCGTTTGCCGGCGGCGGCGGAATGGATGACCATGAAATGTTTGTTCATGTAAAGCGCGTCATCGGTCTCATTGTAAATGTGCGCGCCGGCCGAACGGCACAGTTCCCTCCACATCTTTGCCTTGAGGAGGGAGGAGGGGATATGGACGGATTTCCAGGCGCCCATGTCTCTGGAGACCAGATTTTCTTCCGTCAGTTTGTCCGGAGAGACGAGGTTCAGATTGATCTTTTCAATGCCCGTGAGTGTTTCGGTGTTTTTCGTGTCGGGGCCGTTTTCGTCGATGAGTCCGGCGGCGTGAAGCCACACCAGGGTGTTGCCGTTTTTCTTGCACTTGGCGCCGATCATTGCGCGTTGCCGGCTGGTGAGATAAAAAGTGTTCACAAAGATGTAGCACTTGTAATCGGGCAGATTGGGGTTGGCCAGATCATTGACCATGAGCGTGTCGCAGGGCGCGCCCATTCTGGCGAATTCGCGGCGTTGCAGGGAAATCAGATTGGCGTTCAACCCGATGCTTTTGCGCAAATCCTGGCGGTAAACGCTTTTTTCATCGTAGATGACCGCAACTTGGGCGACGCTCGAACGGTCGAGAGCCAGGGATTGGGCGGCTATTTTTTGGAATCGCGCAATGGCTTTCATGATTTGGGGGTCGCTGAACCATTTGCCGCCCATGTCGAACCACCAGATGGCCGTGCCCTTGGCCAGAGCCATGCCGAATTCACGGGCCAGGACGGAGAGAGTGTCCGGCAGGTCGTTCGTCCGGCCAAAACCGCAATTGGGAGGAAGGAGGTGGGTGCGGATATCGGCTTCCTGCAGCCAGAGTTTGCCGCGCCATTTGATGGAATCAACCGGAGTCATGAAGCCGCCGGTGTCGCCGGCGTTCCGGATGGCGTAGGATGCCGGGCCGGCAAGGAAATCCACGTCCGGGCTGCCGAGCGTTTTTTCCAATGCCAGGTGTCCGCAGTTTTGCAGGGAGTATCCCATGCCGGAATGTTCAAGCAGATAGCCGTAAAACGCCCCCGCCAGTTTTTTTCCGCCGGTGGCCTCCTTGATGATTTTCGAAAAATAGATGATGGCGTCGGCGACCAGTTCGGAGTGAAACTGATTGTAGTCGATGGTGGATTGGGATTTTGCGGGATCGTGAAATCCCATCTGACCGGCGCTTGTGCGTTCGTCTTTCGATGGGATGCCGGCATTGTTCAATGTTGCCGCCGTGTTTTTCCATGAAACCTGAAGCGCCGAATCGGTTTGATATTTGTTTTTAAGCCAGCTTCTGAAGGCGATGAGGGCCGGCTGGCTGTAATCCGCGAAGATCTTTTGCTGGCCGCCCCAAAACTGCCATTCCTCGGTCATTCCGGAGTTGATTTGGAAGCCGACAATGCGGGGGTAATGGGGCGATTTTTTCAGATGTTCGATGTATTTCGACAAGGCCGTCCGCAGGTCGTTTTTCCATAGTTCCGAGGCGAAGGACTGGCGGGTTGTTTTGGTCTCGGTGGGATTGTCGCTGAACTGATTGCCGCCATCGTGGGATTTGACGAGTTCTTCCGGGTGCAGTTTGTCCCACCATGCGGGGGTGTCGATGGCCAGCCTGAGGAGGAGCCGGGCATCGGGATCGGCCTCGAAGACGTCGTTGATGGCTTTGTCCAAGGCTGTGTAGTCATAAGTGCCGGGAGCGGTCCAGACCGGACGGCTGAGTTTGTACAAATGTTCGGAAGCGGTGGTGGAAAGGGAGTGAAAATGGATGCCCGCATCGGCGAATTCCTTTCGGAAGGTTTTGACCTTTGGATTGTACGAGACATAGGCCATGAGAAAACAGGGCTTTTCGTCGATGAACAAGGTGGGGGCGCCATTGTGCATTTTCACCTGATAGACAGGCTCATTTTCCTCCGCCGGGAGATTTCCAACGGGGAAAATCGCAAGCATGGCAATGGTTGCCATGAATACAATAAATTTGGCGGAAGGTTTCATGTCATGGTGGGGTGGGAATGAATTCCACGTTTGTCTTGCCGGATTCGACTTTGACGAGCAGAAAGCCCAAGGGTTCCTTTTTGACATTCCAGTTGCAGGAGCGCACTCCGTAAACCGGGATGCCGCCAATGCTGAAATCGATTTGTTGATGCCGGTGTCCAAAGAAAAGGGCGGTGGGTTTGGCTTTTTGAACAAGATCGAGAAGGAATTTTGAATCGTCCGGGGCGAGGCACATGTCGTTGGCGCGGCACTGGGCGTCGGGCGGGATGTGGCCGTAAATGAAACAGTGTTGGAACCGGGGGGCGTCGCGAAGTTGTTCCTCAAGCCATTCGCGTTGTCCGGCCGGGGGGGTGATGGTGGGGGCGGCAAGATGTCCCACATGGTCGATGCTTGCGGCTGTGCAGAGGGCGATGAAGAGGCAGCCCCGGTGTTCGAAACGATAAAAGTCTTTTCCCTGGAAATCATCCGGGAACAGGGATCGGAGGGTTTGCCGTTGCTCCGGGGTTTCGTGGTTGCCGTGCACGGGATGGATGGGGATTTTGATTTCCGGCAGCAGGGAGGGAAGCTTGTCGGGGTGGATGTCCCCCAGCAAAAGCATGAAATCGGGTTTGGGATCGATTTTTCCGATCCGACTCAAAACCCGGCGGAATTTTTCGACGCCGGCGGGTTCATCCTTCCGGTTTTCGCGCAGATGCGGATCGGCCGCCACGACAAAGCTCCAGGATGAAGGGATCGTCTCCGCATGGCTGGCGGCAGGAGCCAAAAAACATCCCGCTGCCAGCCAGAGGCTGGCGAGGAGTGGCCCGCATTTTTTAGCGCATTTGTTTTGTGTGATGAGTGTTGGCATAAGATGAATCGGGTTTTATTCAAAGATGATAGCCAGCATTTCCAATGGTGACAGTTCTTTTTTGAATTCCCAGACGGATTGATTCAAGGGAAAAGGTTTTTCCTGTCCGGCAGGAGCCAGGAAGGTGACTGAGCAGGGCTTCTTTTTGAGAAGATCGCTGACAGTCAAAGAGAGCCGGGCCGGTTGGGGGACATCCCGAAGGTTGGTCAGGAGGATGGCGACGCGGCCGTCTTCCGAACGCCACGTTGAACGCATGACGGATGGGAAGGTTAGCGGTTCGTCAGGTACGCCAGGCAGATATCCCTTCCACGTGACCGAAAAGTTTTCGCTTCCCTGGCAACCGACGGGCGGTTCGATCAATTCACCATAGACCAGGAATGGGTGAAGTTGTTTCCGGAAGAACGCCAGTTTTTGCAAAAATTGGAATGTTTTTTGGGTTTTTTCCAGAGTGGGATCCAGCCAGCCCAACTGTGCGCCAAAATGAAACATTTGGACCGCTTTGGTGGTGAAGGCGGACGGATGATTCAAATCGTTTCGGGTGAAATATCGTCCAAAACAGAGATGATGGCCGGCATAGACCGCGGAGTAAAGCGGCGCCAGTCCGTCCGAGGTTGAATTGCACATGAGGAAACCATCGATCATGCCGCCGCAAACATCCGCGGCCCCCTCGGTGCAAAGGATTCCGTTGGGACCGAGCTTTTCCCGGATTCCTGCAAGGCATTGACGCAATGCGATGGTCCACCAATGACCGCCTCCGGGAGGATGGCCGTGTTTCTTGTTGTAACAAGGCACGACGGGACTGTTGCCGATTTCATCGAGGTAAACGCCATCGACCCCCTGTTCGCGCAGGAGACGTTCGGCGACCCCCTGAATCCGTCGCTGAAAAGGGGGCGCGGCGGGACACATGACCGCAAGGGTGTTGGCGCCGAAGGTTTCCGTATTTTCGCTGCCGTCAAGTTGTCTGGTGCAACTTTCGGGGCCTTCCACTTTCCAGCTGGCTGAACGCCGGTCATAGCTGTGTCCGTTGATGTAGGGGATGACCCTCACTCCGGCGTTTTGCAAGGCGCGAATTCCTTCCGTGAACCCCTCTTTGGCTGGAAAGAAATCCGGGTATTGCTGGTCGAAGGGGTTTTGGTGCCAGCAGTACCAGTGCAAAGCGCAAGGTTGCCCCAGGCTCTCACGGAAACGTTTGACGCGGGGAACCACGAGGGATGCCTGGCCATCGGAACATCCATCCATGCACCAGATATCGAGTTCCTTGAACCATGAGGGAGTGGCGGGATTTTGGGAGAGTGGGGGCGTGGCCCAAGCGCTTTGGTTCAAGGCCCATTGCCGGTAAATTTTGGCGCCGGAAATCCAGTTGCCGCGATAGCAGGCGATGGCGCAGGGATATTCCATCACGGGACCGGAGGCGAGCGGGGTTTCCGACAGCACATGTCTGACCCGGAAAGTGGCGGCGCTGTCCGGCCAGCCGGCCTTGACCGAAAATAGTTTTTGACCGCCATTGGGGTCGTGTTGTCCAATGTAAAGCCCGCCGGTTTGACGGTGAAGCAGGACGAATTGCATATTGCAGTATCCAGAGGGATAGGAGGCAAAGAATTGGGCGGTGGTGGCGGGGTCGCGGTATTCGCGTCCCCATCCGGACGGGTAATAAAAAGCGCTGTCCGGCGGGGCCGCAAGTTGAGGAAGGATGGGGAACTCGGCTGAACGCAAGGCCTGTTTTCCATCCAGTTCCATGCTTAAGCGCCATTCGCTGGCGGGATGCCCTGTCTTGAGTTGAATGGATGTCTGCACTTTGCGAAGCCATGTCGTTTTTTCCGTTGGAAAGCCCGACCATTCGAATCTGGCATGGATTACATCACCGGTTTGTTCGGCATGCCAGGTCAGTTGGGATGCGGACTGGCTGTTCAGGCAGATGAAGTCCCTCCCGTTTTGGGCCACGAACCCAAGGGCCCAGAGGGGTTGGACTTCCGGAGTTTCGGCGACGCAATTGGCGCCGTCCGTGCCGTCCCAAATGCCGTCCAGGCGCAATGCGGCGCCGCCGGATGGGGTGGTGCAGCGGCTGAAACGGAAGTTGATGAGGCCGTTGCCGAATTCCATCGATTGGGCGTTTTCCTTGATGAAAAGGCGGGGCGGCGAAACAAGGGGGAGTTTGGCGGATGGTTGTGAACGTTTGGCGTCCAGATCAGACACCTGTTTTTCAATGGCGGAGGCGCCTTGTTCGCGTGATCCGATGCATAAGAAAGCCGAGGTGCGGTATTCCATTTCCGACCAGCGGGTCCAGTCGCCGTGGAGATAACAGCCCCGATAGGATTTGACACCAAACCCGTCGTAACAGAGCACTTGCCCGCTGATGAGTCCAAGGATGTCGTTTTCCCATCCCATGGCGGCCCAGCGTGGAAAACCCCGCACAGCGCTTGTGCCGCGGCATGTCTGTTTTTTTTGATCGGTGGAACCGAAAAAATGGGTAGGAGTCTGGCCGCTGTAAAGCCATTCGCAGAAATGCAATTCATCCCAGGATTCCGGCTCTTGTTGTTCGATTCGCGCCTCAACCCGGACAATCTCGGAAACGCCGTAGTGGAAGCGGTAGGCAGCCCGAGCCTGGCCGTCGGGGGCTTTCCCCTTGTCGCTCAAATAACGGGCCCGAATTTCAACTGTAACGTTGTTTTGCTCCTGGCGAACCGTTAGGACGGGGTTGGCATCGTGGCGAAGCCAGTATGCGATTTTTCGTTCATGATTGTACAAACGGTCGTGGACGGCAATGTCCCGGGTAGACCGTCCGCTGGTTTTCCAGGTGATTTCGGATGGCATGCCACCCCGCTGGGCGCGGTCGTGGACGATCCGGAAGATGTTGTTTTCCACGGTAATGAGTTTGCCGTCATCCTGCACCCGGGGGACTGGTTCTGTTGTGGCGTGAACTTGCGGGACAATGCAGCATGGCAGCGGAAGCAGGGCGGCAATGAACCATTTTGCTTTGGAAGAAATTCTGCTCATGAGGTGGTGGTGAGTTTTTGGTAAACAGCAATGGCTTGGTCGATGACTTCCTCGAGCTGGCGCCAGTCGATGGCTTTTCCGGTGTTTTTATCTTCTTTGATTCGTTCCGCGAGCCGGGGGATGATGGCTTTGTATTGTTGGAGCCAGTTGATGAAGTATTCGGCGTCGGCGCGTTTGGGTTTCAGCTTGGTTGAGCCAAGGGAGACATAAACCGGGCTGGTGTGAGCCCAGCCGTTCATGAACAAATTGCCCTTGCAGCCATGGGTTCTGGCGGCCACCCAGCCGGATGTGGAAACCGGGATGGAAAAGTTTTCCTTGATTTGCCTGGGTTCTTTTTCAAACACGAGGGTTTTTGCTGTTTCGCCGTTGTGGATGATTTCAATTTTTGAAAATCCATGGAGATAGGCGGCTTCCACCGTAAAAGTCAGGTTGGTTGGCGAGTTGCCGTTCAGGACAATGGTATCGCCGTGGGAAGATGAACCGCAGGAAAGATTGATCCAGGGGCCGGTGGTGGTGATGGTGCGGCCTTCCCGATAGGCTTTGGTTATGGCCTTCCAGTCAAGCGATTCAGGATGGCAATAGGTGCGGCATCCTGAAAGGGGGCCGGTGGTGCGGAGATTGAGATCGATATCGCTCCACCCTGTGCATCCGAGGTGAAAGCCAAGGTTGAGGTAGCGGTAGTAGTCGGTTATGGCAAGGCTTTGTTTTCCGGCCCAGGGAAGATCCCACACAGGCGCTTTGCCCAACGCCACAGCGATGGGCATGTCGCGCGCCAGCAAGGCGTCATTCAGATCGGCGATTTTGCCATTGGAAACGCCGTAGGGATGGGTATAGATGGCAAGTCCGCCCATGGCGCCGGCTGAATCGCAGAAGTTTTCGAGATAAGTTGCGCCCGTTGGAATTTTGGAGATGTTCAGATACGCGATATGACCGCCGGAATTGGAGCCGCCTTCATGATCGATTCTGGCGATGAATTCGGGTTTTTCATCCAAAACGGTTCCCAAGTCGTTGCCTCTGGCGTCCTTCCAACTGACATAGTTCAAGCCTGCGGCTTGGGCGATCTGGCAGGCTTGTTCGAAGGTGGGGGTTTCACCCGCCATGGTGGCGCCGTGCGCGCGGAAATGGACATGATGATCGCCCGCAAACCATCCTTTTTGGGGGGCGTTGAACCAGCGTTTGAGGGAAAGCCGGATATTGCGATTTTCGCGGTCTGCCAGATCAAGATTCAATTGTTGGGGTTCGTATTCGTAGCCACGCCCGATTTGGAGATTGTAACGTCCAGGTTGCAGTTTGACAGAGAATTTGCCAAAGGCGTAGAAGTGGCCATCCTGATAGGAAAACGAGTTTTTTGGAAAACAGGGTTTGCCTTGTGAATTTCGAAGATAGGCGCAAACGGGCATTTCCCGGCCGTCTTCACCGGTTATTTCGACGTTCAATGCGGCGGTGCAGATTTTTTCCTGAGCCTCCTCCCGGGTGACCACCGCAAGTCTGGCGAGATTCTTTTCCGCTTGGAAATGGGAACGGATTTCGCCGCCAGATAGAGCGCGTTTCCAGATGCGGACATTGCGGAGCATTCCACGGTAGGGAGTGAGGGCGGGGGACCAGCCTTCGGCGCCGAATATCAGGGGAACCTGGCCGTTGTCCGGCAGATAACAGATGCGGCCCGCTGCGGGGCCTTGTTGGATGGTTTCGCCGTTGAGATGGATGGAGAAGCAATTTTTGGAGGCGCTGTAGACAAAGGCGGCATGCGTCCATGTCCGAGGAGTGAGAACGGTTTTGGATGATAGAAGCTGCAAGGCCGCCCCACGGGTGGTTGCGCCCGGTTTTGTCTCGGTTTGGAGGAAGGCGCCCAAGCGGCCATCCTTGAGAACAAGGCTGTAGCCGGAAGCCCAAAAGGCGCGTCCTTTGCTGACGATGAAACGCAGGGAATCCACTTTGAAAGGGCAGAACCATGCTTCGATGGTGAGTTCTTCGGCGGGTTCGAGATCCCGATGATGTTCGACGCGGGCATGGTCGCCCGCTTCGCTGAATTCCAAGGCTGCGCTGGCCGGCCCAACCGCCCGGAAACAACCATTCAATCTGCCCGGGTGGGATTGGCCGCTCTCATCCCGAATCTCAAGCCCCTGTTTTTCGTCGAGCGGCCAGTGTCCGAGAAGTCCCTCCTCCTGGGCGCAACAAGATGGAAGAGCCCGGCAAGACAGGAGCATGGCGAAAAAAAACGTTTTCGCCGTTTGAAAAAGGATTTTGCAGGGGTCAGAGATCATCGCAAAGTTCATGGTAATTTGAGGAGAGGGTTGCGCTGTCGATGCTGTCAACATGGCCATCCAGATAAAGGCTGTTCATTCTTTTTTTATGGCAAAAACTGAATTGGGAGGCGTTCCATGTGCCTGGCCACAGGGGATAGGCGAATCCCGAGTAGAGAACCCCCCATTCCGGCGCGCATTCCCCGACGATGATTTTATTCTGGCTCTTGAATGCGGAAAGAGGTTTGAAGTTGGTTTGATCGGACGAGCCGTTCATGCGACTCATGGCCGCGGTGAAAACATAGGTGCAGCGGACATCCTTGGAGGGTTGCCAGGTTCTGGCAAAAAGTTTTTCGTTGATGGGACAGAGGATCACGCTTGAGCGGGCGCCCCAGCGGTCTGCAGGAACTCCGAAATACGGCTGAAGGGTGGTCCACCACGGGAAAATGGATGATGAACGGCATTGGGGCATGTTTTCGTTGTTGTCGGAATAGTAGGTGGTGAGGGCCAGATGGATCTGCCTCAGGTTGTTGATGCATTTAGCCTGGCTGGCGCTTTCCCTCGCGCCGCTCAAGGCGGGCGCCAGCAGGCAGGCCAACATGGACACCAGGGCCACCACCACAAGCAACTCGATGAGTGTGAATGCTATGTTGTTTTTTTTTATGGAGTCCATTTGCATGGAATCATCAGGGGGAGTGGAGGCATGCGCAGATGCTGCGTCCGGCAGTCGAGAATTTCGAACAGGGCGGAGCAAAGCTCTCGCAGGTCGAATTCGCAACGCCTGACCGGAATGCCGTAGTGATGGGTGACTCCGCGGTTGGCGGAAGTGAAAAGAGCGAATTTTCCGGCAATGTCCGCGCCGGCCTGGGCAAGGGCCAGGGCTGCGCCGCGAGCGGCAATGTCGTCGGAAATCAGGATGGCGACGGGACCGGATTCGCCATTGCAAACCTTGGCGGTTTCCCCGGTTGTCAGCCGATGGGCTTCCGCCTCGACCAATGAGCCGCCCTGCCGCACGGTTTGAAGTGGGATCACCCTGGGGTGGGGAAGATGATGGACGGCGGCAGATTCCATGAGTCCCTCAAGATCTCCATTGCCGGTAATTTTGTCGTCAATGCCGCGAAGGTAAAGGATGCTTCGTGGTTTGAGCGGGGCCACCATTTCCATTGCTGTTGTTGCAAAATGTCGGAAATCGAGGTTTACATCGAACCAAAGCCTGCTGGTGGGCAGAAGATCGTGGCTTTTGACTTCCGAAAACAGGGCGGGGTTGCCTGTCAGATCAATGACTCCCGAGAAAGCGTGGCTGGCGGCGTCCGCAAGGAAATGCCGGTAAGAGGGCGATTGCCGGTAGGTCTGTGGATCTTCGGTGATGCCGTCATAAATGCGATGGTCGCGCGGAGAATTTTCATTTTCGGACAGCATTTCCCTCAGATTTTTCAGGATGGCGCGATAAAAATGGGCGGTTTCATCGGAAAGTTGGGGCCCGATCAGGATGCCGATGGTTGACGCCTGGTTGGGAGCGCGCACAAAAGTGCCCCGTTTTCGTTCCCGCTCCAGAAAACCCTCGGTAACCAATTGATGCATGGCTTTGTGAACAGCGGTGCCGGCGATTCCCCATTGACGAGCCAAGGTCGTGGTTGAGGGGATTCGTTGCCCGCAATTCAATTGCCCTGTTTGGATCTGCTGCTTGAGGAAATGGACAATTTGGGTATGAACCGGTTCAGCGGTTTCAATAACAGGTTTAAAATTCACTATTTGTACTTTATAAATAAAATAGAAAAAAGCAAATTTAAAAAGTTTGATAAAAATGAAAGCCTCATTTGACAAACCTGTTGAGTTGAATATATTTGGTAGAAATATTTATGAATAATAGAAAGTCTTCTGGAGTCATAAAACTTTGGGTGGGTGTTTTTGTTTGTTGTCAATATCTAAATAATTACATTCTGCAAATTGAAGGGTTTATCTCCAAGTTGCCATTGATGTTTAAATGCCCCCCTTTAAACCCGAAGTCGTCCAGGAGGCCGACCCTCCATTATTCCTTCACTTTCACGATAGGAGGGCGGACCGTCGCCACGCGGCCTGTCTCGCCGAAGCACTCGTGCGAAGGCGGAAGTGGCTATGGCCACGCAGGCCGGGGCTCCTGCACCGCCTGCAATCACCCGATGTTTTCCAGCTTAAAATATTTTCAACCTTATTTGATTTAGAGAGGCTCTTGCAAAACTACGATGTGTGGCGCGATAAATTCCTTTGGCCAAATCCAAGGCGGTGCGACAGGAGAATCCCCGCAGCGGGCTTTGATCCGCCTTCGCCCGAGCGCTTCGGCGAGACAAGCTGCCGACTTGTTCCGAGCGAAGTCGAGGAAGTCAACGCCGGAGTTGGCCAAAGGAATTGTCGCCCAAGGGGTTGCGCGTCTATTTTGCGCTGGCGGTCCCGCTGTGGCGGGATCGCTTGTGCCGCACAAGCGGCACCATTGGCAGGGATTGGCCAAGCTCCACGCCTTGCCAGCGCAAAATATCCGTTGCAACGCCACATATCGTAGTTTTGTTGCGTCAGGATAAATCCAGAAAGAAGGGAAACCATCAACAAAGGAGGATAGAAAGAGAAGAGAAATTCTTTAGCGGAACCCAGTGGGGAACGGATACCCACCGGACAAGGGTTAGCCACCCACCGAAGCGAGTCTTGCGTCGTCGTCAGCAATGGCGGCACGAAGCGTAGACAGCGGATGCAAAAGCCGTGGGA
>JAQUAF010000002.1 GCA_028687435.1 Verrucomicrobiia bacterium
CGTGGACAGGTTTTCACTGGCGCTCTTGCCGGTGCGAACTCGCCTGTCTTGATGGGGTGGGGTTTTACGTTCACGGTTCCCCTCTATCCCCGGACGCTTTTGAAAGGGGGGGATTCGGAACCGCAGAGTTCCCGGAAGAAAGATTCCGCTTCCGGATGTTCGGTGTTACATTCGTTGCCGATGCCGTAGATGATCACGCAGGGATGGTTTCGAGCTGTCAGGATCATTTCCGCGGCCATTTGAAATGCCAGTTTTCGGTGGGGTGGGTTGGCAAATGCGGTGTTGGTTTCTGTTTTGGGCGGATGATAGCAATAGATCGGCGGTTCAATCCAGACCATGATGCCCGCCTGATCGCAGGCGCGGTAAAAATGTCCCGGCAGGGGATAATGGCTGCGGATGGTATTAACGCCCAAGTCCTTGAAAAGGGCGATGTCCTGGCGGGTTTGTTCGTTGGTCATGACCAAACCGGAAGATGGAGAATCGTACACGTAGCAGATGCCCTTGAGTTTTCTTTCCTGTCCATTAAGAAAAATGCGCCCTTTTTGAATCTCAACCCGGCGGAATCCGCAGTCCAGCGTTTTTTGGTCCAAAAGGGTTTGTTCGTGGAAAAGGGAGATGTTTGCTGCATAAAGTTTTGGGTTTTCGGGAGACCAGGGCTCTATCGTGGGAACCTTCAGTTCGCCTTGAAAGGTTCCATTGTGATTGACTTGAAGGGATTGTTTTGCGCCTCCACAGTTTATCTCCACTGTCAATTTTTGTTGATTTTGGATGACAGCGCCGGAAAAACGGAGAATTCCGTCCGCGGATTCCGTGGGGAGGGCGCTGATGCGGAGGTTGGACAGGCAAGGGCCGTCGAGAATTTCCAGTGTCACATCCCGATGGATGCCGCCGTAGTTAAAGTATCCCATGACAGGCGGCCATTTGGTGACACATGCGCGATTATCGACCCTGACCGCGAGCAGGTTTTTCCCCGGCAGGATGGCTTGGGTGACATCCACTGAAAATTCGGTGTAACCGCCCTCGTGACCGCCCACTTCCTTGCCGTTGAGAAAGATTCTGCAAAGGTAATTGACGCCGCCAAAGCGAATCAGGACTTTTGTTGAGTCAGTGAAAGTTTGCATTTCGAATTCCCGGGCAAACCAACCGACGCCTTCAAAAAGATCATACCGGTCGCCGTACTTTTGCCAGACACCCGGAACCGGCGCCTTCAGCCAATGCCGCCGATTTGTTTCACGCAGGGCGTAAGAGAGTTGTTGAGCATGGTACTTTGGGTCCAGATCAGCCACAAAGTCCCATGTGCCATTCAGGGAAAGGTTTGTTTGCATGGGGAGATGATCATTGAAGTTTTTCCAATGCTTCCAAAATACGGATTCGTGCCTGATCGGCGGCCGTCCGGTCTTTATTGTAAGACCAAAGCAGCGCTTTTAGCTCATATTGTCCCGCGACGAGAGATGGGGCGGCGGAGAGCAATTGTTCCGCCTTGGACAGGTCTGGCAGGGAAGGGCTTTTTCCTTTGAGGTTTTCAATTTTAGAGGAAAGCATATGAAGATATTCATAGTCTTCGACTCCTTCGCGAATCGCCTCCCAGTGTTTGCCGGCGGTAACGGAGTCCGGGGTGGTGTAACTAACTCCATAACTTTTTTCATTTTCGGAAAATTCATTCCACTCCGCGCAATTTTTATTTTTGTAATCGTTCCAATAATTCCAAAAAGCCATTCCGATCGCGCCGTTGCGCCAGCAATGCCATGCCTGCAAGCGATGATAATAATAGGGATCGAACAGTCGCGCCGGTCCCCAGCAACTATAAAGCCAGAATTGTTTTGATTTGTTTTTTCCGGATTGGGAAATGGTCCGGATGGAGTCGGTTATCTCCCCACACTCTGGCAACCCCGGGCAAATGATGTCGTGAATACCGATCATTTGCTTGAAATCCTCCCCGGGGTTTTTGAACGCGGATGTGTCGGTGAAAAGCGGCAAGTCCGGCGCGCCCGCCTTGATGGCCTTGCCCCAGGTGAAATTCATGCTGAACTGGTCGTCCTTCATCGGTTCGTCGAAAAGATGGAGGGCGACATGTTCCGTTTTTATGCCATGCATCCGGATGTGTTTTGCAAAAGCCGCCGCCCATTGTTCCACCATGCGGTTGAATCGGGGGGTGCCCATCGGTTCCCCGCAAAAATTTTTCAGGTCATTGCCTGTGTAAAGATGAAAACGGCGTATTCCTTTCCATCTGTCCACCCAATCGTCAAAGCCCGTTGTCCGCAGGGGTTTGACCAAATTCCCTTCTGTGTCAAAATCGTCCTTTTCCGGCCAGCAAGCGCTTGTCCGATGCCCATAGGCCGTATCCACAAAATGTTCCCTCATATCCTTGATTGCAAGATGGACATTTTGATCGGTTGTATTTTTGAAGCCGTACGGTTTGTCCGTGTAATCGAACATGGCGAGCGACAAGCGGGGCTGCGAGGGAAATTGGAAGGGATACAGGTGTAAATTCAAGGGAACGGTCATTGGCGGAAGCACCCCGGCTTTGATTATCACGGATCCGTGATAAAAACCCGCCGCGATTTCCTGTGGATGGAAGGATAGCCAGATTTGACGGGTCATTCCCGAGGGGACGACAATTTTGCAGGCGTCGGTTGTCTTTTTTGCCGGGATCAACGGATCGGCAATCATCCCGCCCATTTGCGTTCCGACAAATTCGACTTGGTGGACGGAAATGTAATCCGGAGTCGTTCCACCCGGGAGTCCAGCGAATGAGATTTCGACATCAAGATCCTTTTCAGTCGTATTGGTCAGATTGAGCGTTTCGGCGCGATATTCGTTTTTCATCATGGTCACGGCGAGTGAAGGCGCTTTTAAAGGGATGGGGGGCGGCTTTTCCGTGGCAACAAGCGGAGCCCATCGATTTTTATGCCATGGGACCAAGGTGGGGTATCCTTCCAGTTTCAGTATCTTGGCGTTGACGCGAAGAATATCCCGGTGAATTTCATTCAATGGCGCCACCGCCTTGTTTGGGTTGGAAAGCTTTTGTTCTTCCGTTTCAGTTTTTTTTTGGAGTTGAGCGAGCAAAGGATTGACGCCGTCATTTTCGCGGCTGGGAAGATTTGATGCGTTGCGTTTCACCCGTTCGATGTCTCGCAACAGCGTTCCGGATATTTTATCACGCAGAAGCGAATCCTTTAGAAACGCCTTGATGTCCGTGATGGTTTTTTCCGTAAATCGGGGGGCGGACAAGCTTTCATCCCCCCTAAATATTTCGATTTCATCGCAAAACAACATCCTTGTGCTTTGCGCGATCAGCCGCACATAGCGGCCTTTGGCATTGATTGGGGCGGAGAAACGGTGAAATACCAGTTTTTGCTCATTGGCGCCCACAGGTGCGCCCAATTCGTCCTCCCACAAGGGGTTGGCGAGATCGCGGCAAAATGCGAATTCACTGCCGTTTTCGCTGACCAGCACCTTGATGGAGAGAGGCCAGTAAACGTTAAGCGGACCGTCGAATGCCGTGTGGAATGACACTTCGCCGATGGGTTCCACTCTTTCAAGATCGACGGTGATATCCGCTTGAACCATTTTCTGTTCGCTGCTCGTTCTCCATCCAACGGTTGTTTTTTGGGTCCAGAGCTGCAATGGTCCGGTGTATGTTGTTCCATCGGTGAGTTGCCGATGGTCTTCGGGATCTTTGCACAGCTCATGGTTCGGAGGAGGGGTAAGTGTGCAGGTTTTATTTTTTGCCAGATTGATCCGTCCGGTTGTTCCTTCCGGCATTTCGGCGCAAGAGACAGGCGGCGCGGCGGTGCAGGTCATGATTGTAAACATCATTGCAGCCGCAAGGAGATATTTGTTTTTGGCGGGCATTTTTGATTCGGCGTTGCCGCGATTTTGATGATTGCCACGGGGCTGGGTTATATCCGGCAAGCGGGCGCGACGCCTCCGAATGCGTCGTTCAATCCATCGGGGATGCAATATTTATTGCGGAGAAAACCATTGTTCGCGGTTATCCCAGATTTCCTGGGCGGAATGCCAGCTGACATGTCCGTCCACCCAAAGATAGTTGCCGCCTCCTCCGTGCCTTCCGCTTTGAATCCCCAGATTTTTGAGGAGATAGAATGAATAGTGCGATGTAGCGGTGTTGACATAAGCGTCACTGGTGTCGCCAGCCAATAAAACTTGCGCGGGGTTGGCGACATCGCTGATTTTAACCCTTGAAGGATACGGCGGAGTGTCATCCCGCCAGCCCATGTCAAGATTCCATCCGTAGCCGCCGTAAAATCCATTGTCGCCATAGGATGAATTTCCGCAGCTTGCGTTGGTTTGGCTTGGACAATGAAAAGCGCCACGTTCAAGTTTCGATCTTGGCGGAACGATGACATTCAGGAAGGGGGCAAGTTGCAATTTCCAGGAATCGCATCCCAGTGGCATATAGGCTTCTCCCGATCGGGGCATCCATCCCTCAAAGTTTTGGGCATAGAACGAAATGGCAAAGCTGATTTGCCGCAAATTATTCATGCAATTTATTTGTTTTGCCTTTCCCCTTGCCTGTTTGAGAGCGGGTGACAACAAGGCTGTCAACATGGCCACGAGGCTGATGACCACTAATAATTCGACCAGCGTAAAGGCGGGCGATATCCTTTTTGCAGGCCGCGACTTCCGCATTGCGTTGAAGCGACGGCCCAAACGTTGAAAACAGGAGGACATGAAAGTTGATTATGGGTGGCTGTTTAAGGAGGAAACTGCGATCGAATTTGGGTTGAAAGAGGCGGACGTTTCCACATCAATCAGTATCTCTCTTTTTTCGGCCGGGGCAAGGTCGAAATAATTATCGGATAACGTTCCTTTTGTTTTAACCATGTCGATTCTTACCATTCGCGCATAAACGTCCGTGCCGACGGTCAGACGGTGTTTTTTGGGGCTGATGGACTCGATTTTTGCAGTCAACCGGCAAGTTGGGAAGGGGATATCCCTTTCCAATGCGAAAAAGCGCCGGTTTTCCGCGGCCAATTTTCCATTGACCAACAGTTTGGCCCAAAGGAATTCGCTTTTCCGGCCGGGTTTGATGCGGCTGAGTTCGAGTTCGCGGATTTTGAGTTTGGAATTGGCCGGAATGATGACATCCTTTTGTTCCTTCATTGTGGTGATTCCCTGGAAGTTTGTTTTCAAGAGCGAGACACTTGCGGCAACGCTTGACGGCAAATCGTTGACAACCATGACATCCACATGATTTTTTTCTGTCTCGATGAATGCCAGAAGCAGGGGGGCAAACGCTTTTTTCACCCAATACCACGCGATTTTTTTATCCAGATAATAATCCACCACGCTGCAGGAGAGTGTCGGCCATGAATCGTTGTATTGCCAGAATAAGGCGCCGCTGCACGAATATTTCCGAGACCGGAAATGTTCGATGGCAAATTTGAGCGTTGCAGCCTGACTGATCTGCGAGAGAACGATGAAATCCCCGAGCCCCCTGGATTTGCCGAATTCCCCATTGAGCAAGTTGGTTATTTTCAGAAATTTTTCGACCGGACGCGGCCATGAAACGGCGACATGGTATTCCCAGAAAGGATTGTTTTTTAAAGGCCACAGATTGTCGCCGGTTTTTTCCAGATTTTCCAGCGAGGGGACGGCGGCGAGGCCGAATTCACTGTAAAATTTAGCCCTGCCCTTGGCGTAGAGACGATAGGAAGTGTTCTCCAAACTGATGGGGCGAATGATTCTTCTGCCATAGGGGTGCCGTGTGGGTTGGAATCCGGCGCCGCTGGTTGGATAAAAATGGGAATCGCCCATTTTATCCCAGAGCGGGAATTTTCCCGGCGCGCTCCAAGCGCTGCTGGGCCAGTAGGGGCGGGTGGAATCCAGCTTTTTGCAAACCTGTGGCAGGACTTTGTGAAATATTTTTTCACCCCAGATTTTCCATGCCTTGTGCTTGAATGCGGAACAATAGTAAATTTCGTCGATTTCATTGTTGCCGCACCAGAGAACGATGCTGGGATGGTTTCTTAACCTTCGCACAATGGTTTCCCCCTCTCTCCTGCACTCCTCAAGAAATTCCTTCTGATCGTCCGGGTACATGCAATCGGAGAACATGAAATCATGCCAAATCATGATTCCCGCCTCGTCGCAGGCGGCGTAGAACTCGTCATCCTCATAAATTCCAAATCCATTTATCCGGAACATGTTGAAGTTGGCCTCTTTTGCCATGGCAACCAATTTTGCATATCGTTCTTTGGGAACAGGATCCATCAGGGTGTCCACGGGCGTCCAGTTTGCGCCTTTGGCAAACACCTTTGCGCCGTTGACGGCAAAGGTGAAGGTTGTGCCGCCATCCGAGGGATCTTTTTCCTGGATGAGCCGGACTTCTCTCAGGCCAAACCGTTCATTGCGGACATCGATCAGCCGGTTGTTTGCGTCGAACAGTTCCATGGTCAGGTCGTACAGATTCTGTTCGCCCATGCCATTGGGCCACCAAAGACGCGGGGCTTGGATCGCAAAGGAGGTTTTTCCAGTGAGTTTGTTTTTCTTTGCGGACAGTGATAGGGTTGAACTTGCGATGTCGTTGTTTCCATGGGTGATTTTCAATCGTAATTTCAAAACAGTGTTTTCCCGGGCGAATTTTTCAATTTCAAACGACAGGATGATATTCGCCTTTTGATGGTTGTTTTCGAGGCGGGTGACGATTTGCGGATGGAGGATTCGTGCGGTTTGGCGGGTGATGAGCCGCACCGGGCGCCAGATGCCGACGGTCAGAAAACGCTGGCTCATGTCGCCGCCAAAGGCGAAATTGGCCTTGCGAATATAAGATGCCGCAAACCAGTTCAGGGCCGGATCGTCTTTTCTTTTGATGTATTTGTTCATCAGGTCAATGACTCCCCGCGTGTCTTTTTTCCTGGCAGCTTTGACGATGGGATCCAGCCTGATGGCGAGACGGTTTCGCCCGGCATGGATGAGATGTCCCGCCTTGAATTCATAAGGGGTAAGCATGTTCCGGGTTTTTCCCAATTCCACGCCGTTCAGATAGATTGAGGAGAGGGTGTCAACGCCATCAAAGTTCAGAAACAGTTCTCTTTTTAAAATGGATTCAGGCGCATCAAAGTCCCGGGCATACCACCATTCCAAGTCCTCTATGAAGCGGTATTGCATGGCGTTTTGATTGAAGAACGGATCCGGGAGCTTGCCCAGCGCGCAAAGACTTCCTTGAACCGATCCCGGTACGTTTCCGTCGAGCCAGTTGTTCAAAGGAAAATCTTTTGCGCACACTTTTTTTTCCATTCCCTGGCCGGGAACAAAGGATTTGAACTTCCATTTGCCATTTAATGAGAAAGTTTGGAGGGAGGAGGATGCTGGAGAGGCGGCGTTCATATTTGGTGATCAGAAAAATCGAGATTGAAAATGGAGGTGGATGAAATGTGGAATGATGTTGCCTTGTAAGATCCATTATAGGTTGAATTTTGCGTTTTTCCCATGGACGGATGGAATTTGGGGCTGGATTTTTGGAACTTTATATTGAAGGATGGGGCATGACATTTGACTGGAAAAAAACGAAAATCCATCTTCGATGGGCAACCACGGGGCGATATCGGTTTGGCGTGGAAAAAGCAGTCAAGCATCCCCGGCGTTTTGAGGTGATGAGGGATCACGATCTTTGGTTTATCTGGGCTGGGCGCGGACGTTTGTTGGGCAGGATGGGGGAGGTGTCTTTGGCGCCCGGTGTGTGTTTGTGGCTTCGGCCGGGATGGAAATATGAAACTTTGCAGGATGATCGTGCTCCGTTGGGCATGATGTTTGTTCATTTTGATCTTGTGGACGAGCAAGGCCGGCCGAGGCATATTTTGGAGGAGGATTTTCCGCCGGAGCAACTGATTGTGGAGGATTTTCAAATGGTGGAGTCCTTGCTGGCGTGGGTGGTGAGAGTGTGCCAGCGCCGCCAGGCGGGTGTCTGCCATGCTGCGGAGCAGATGGCGTCGGCCACGGTTCTTTTCCGCGGTTTGCTGATGCAATTGGACGCCTTCACCCGTTGCGCGGGCAAACGACGCCAGGCATTCGATCATGCGGGGACTCAGGTGGTGTCGCGGATTTGCCATTTATTGCAGGAGAAGTCGGCCGATCCGCCCTTGGTGTCCCATCTTGCCCGTCAGGCAGGTTACACCCGGCAGCATCTTACCCGGCTTTTTCGAAATGTCACAGGGTTGAGCCTGAAACAGTATTTGACCGCCATGCGAATGGCGCATGCCCGTCAACTGTTGCGAAATTCCGAATTGACGATCCAAGCCGTTGCCCAGGCCGCGGGTTATAAGGATCCCTTCCATTTTAGCCGCCAATTCAAAATGGCCACCGGCCAGAGTCCTTCCGCTTTTTCGCGGTTCCGGTGAGACTGTTTCAATCCAATGGAGGGGCTGTCTGGCGATTCAGGATTCAAAATTCGAGATGGCGATAAGCAGCGCTGGAGATTCGCCCTTCATTGATCGCAATGGAGATTAATGTGGCTGATCTTTTCGACAACCGGGCTAAAATTGATATCCGGGGCAGCGGTCGAAATGCCAGGGGATTTGTCCCAACGGGTGATGGGGTAATGCTCGTCCCAAGATGGCGAGCGACAGGGTGCGAAACCACGTTGGAAACATGGCGCCCTGGTTGGCCTCGCTTTGGAGTTGGGGATGGCCATAGGCGAAAGAAAGGTCGAGATAGAACACAAAACCTCCATCCTGAACTTGGTTTTTCAGCACCCACCCGGCGGCTTTTGTGAGGGCCTTTTGGATGTCATTGCGACGATATGAGGTTATTCGTGCCATTCTGGCCAGAGGGTCAATGGAATCGATGTCTTCACAAGCGCTGCTTTTGAACGGTTCCGCGGAATTGTGCACACCCCAGCCGAAGCCGCCATTGGGATTTTGGGTGGCAAGGAGGGTGTCGATGGCTCGTTCGATATGTGGCGGCGTTACGCGATCATAGAAAAAGAGCGGCCACCAGTGGTAGGCGGCTTGGATCGCATGGCTGCGCCAGATTGGAACGGATGCGTCCACATCGCCCCACACGCCGGTGGCGGCGTTGAGATGGTGTTTGGAGAGCCATTCCAACAGGATGACGACGGCGCGCCCGGCGGCCTGATTGTTTTGGAAATTGCGGGCGTATTGGAGCAAAACGCCGATGTTCATGATCTCATTTCCGGTTGTGCCCACTCCTTTTCCCCAATTGCGGTTTTCAAGCCAGGAAATCAGTTTGTCGGGATTTTGCCAGTCCTCCAGAAAAACAAGCGGCCTTGCCGCCGTTCCGCCCAGACAGGTCAGCGCGGTCAGGACATGGCAGGTCAGGTGGGAACGTCCGCACCAAAGGGGATCGTTTTGATACCAGCCCTCGCCATAAATCACCGGGTCGCGAAAAAGGCCGTCCTCATCCTGATGGGAATTGAGATGGGCAATCCATTTTTCCCGTTCGGTCTCATTCAGTTTTCCCAGTTCGCCATAAAGCGAAAGCGTCATGGCGGCGTAGGTTGAGGAGTAGAGGGTGGGATGGGACACGGTTTGGGAATAACGGTACTGTCCCGCTTTGCCGTTTTTAATCCGGCATTGTTCAATAAAACGCAACGTATTGTTCTTGAGGGAGAGGATGTCGATGGTTTTCATTTTGTTGCGATGACGCATCCGAGATTCATGGGAGGGATTTTGACTGTGAAAGACGACTTTGTGGTTTTGGCCACAACGTCGTTGAGGAGATCTTTTGCCATGAGGAAACCTTCCATGTGGATTGTTTCTATCACGGCTTTGTCGCTTGGGTTGATGAGAAACCATGCCTGTTTGTTCCCATGAACACGCCGCCGGCGCAGAAGTCGTCCGCAGCGGTCGGGTTTTACTCCCGCCATGGGCAGGAGTTTTTCGAAAACACCCTCGGATGTTTCCAAACGATGGGTCAGAGAGGAATGTCCGGCGAAGGTTCCGAGCAGGGCGGCAAGACCTTTTCCAAAATGGTTCAGTGTTCCAACCGCTTCGGCGCCTGCTTTCAAGATGGGTTGAGCGGAAACCGGTTCAAGAGTTTGCAGATAGAAGCTGGCCCTTAAGCGCGCGCCAGCCAACGGACCCGTTCCTTTCAAAATCATGGGGGGCAACCATTGGCCAAGGCGATCTTCGCGCGGGGTCCAGACGCTTTGCACGTTTGGTTCCTTGACGATGCGTATCTTTTTATGCCGGGCGCCGAACACCTCCTCGCCTCCATCCACCATTTGCGCACGAGGACAAAAGCCATGGCGGTCGTGGCGTCCGGGGCAGGCGTCGCTGATAAGAAGGCCGCCCTGACGCACAAAAGTTCGCAGGTGTTGAAAAACGCCGCCATCAAGCGCGAGCGGAACCGGCAGAATTGCAGCCTTGTATCCGGCGAGTCCGCCGCGGATGACTTCTTCTGTTTCAATGAAATCCGCGCCAATTCCCATGGTGAAAAGGCGATGATAGTGTCCGCGGATGCCGTGGTGAAGATGCTGAAGGGCGTTGCCTTCCGTGGCCTGGCAGAAATGATAAAGATCTTCGTTGATCAGGATGGCCACATCCGCCTGGGGCGGGCGTCCCAGGGTGAAAAGTTCCGCCTCGGTCTGGATGGCGCGGCCGATGCGCGCAGCCTCCTCGATTCGCGGGGTTGAGTCGCCGCGTGGATCAAGCAGGCCGAAGCCGTTGGCTTCGCGCCAGGAGATTTCGCTGCGGTGATTCCAGAAGGAGATGCCATTAACCCCGCCGGCCAGGGCGCTTAACATCCAGAAACGGATGTTTTCAGGCGAGGGATCGGGTTGCTGTTCTATTCCAATGCTGATGGGACCGCCTTGAAATTCAGCTCCCCAAAAAGGGCGCTCGCGTCCCGCGGCGCACCGGCAGAAATCGGTTCCCATCAACAGGCTTTCCCACAATTGGCCGTATCGGCCGGCGCTGCGGGAGATTGGCCGGCGGGTCGCATCATCCCATGAGGAAATGTGGTGCCAATCCGGGTAATTGCTTTTGCCATAAAAGTCCGCGACGCGCGCCCATCGCCAATCCATGCCGCCGGGCCATTGAGGGGCGCCGACATGCGAAAAAACCGGACGTTGATAGGGATCATTTTCCTTGATGATCCGCGTTTTCCACTCCAGGACGCGGGTGATGTAAACGTCGTCCATGAAATAACGCCAATCGATGAAGCTGGGGACATACCCATGACGCCGCGGGGGTTCGACTTCCTCCCAATCGCCGAAACCGGTTTGCCATGCGCGATTCAGTTCATCCAACGATTTATGACGCGATTGCAGCCACTCGCGGAATCGGGCCAGTGTATGGGGGCAATAACAGAAGCCGGGTTCTCCGCCGTTGTTGGGCCAGAAACCGATTTCCTGCCAGGTATTCCAGCACCATAAGTTTTCGAAGCGGCCCAATTGGCGGACCAGTTTGGCAATGAAACGTCCGGCGGCTGCCCGCGCGCCGGGATGGTCCCAGCAGGGGCCGGGTTTGCCGTCGGCCGGCAGGCAATACTGGGTGAGGTCGTTGTGGGGCAGTCCGTTGGCGTAAACGAGGAAGCAATCCGGAAATTTCCGCCGGAGCCACGCGGGCGCCTGTTCCATGGTGAGTCCCAGGTAAACCCCCAATCCCAATTCGCGCGCCCGGGCGATGATGCGTTCGATGCGGGACAGATCGATTTCGCCCTCGCGCGGCTCGTCGATGCACCAGCATTCCTGAATTTTGATCATGTTGAAGCCGAGTTTCTTGAGCAGCGGCAGGTCGGCCATGAGTTCATCCTGATCCTGATGAGGCTCTCGGTAAACGTGGGTTCCAAGGGGAAAAACATGTCCTGAAAAGATGGCGGGTGTCTTCATGGGGAGGCAATAAGTTTGATTTTTCAAGGGACGTTTTCAATCCGGAAACGGGTTGCGCAATTCACCCACGGCATGGATCATGGTCCTGAAGTTTTCAGGGGGAATGGTCGGGTTGATTTCGCTGGAGGAAGCCACAAACATGCCGCCGGTTGAGAGGGCATTGGTTTCGCGGATATGCCGATGGACTTCCTCTCGAATCTGTTCCGGGGTTCCGCGTTCCATTAAATCCACGCCATCGACGCCGCCCGCCCAAACCAGTTCCGGGTGGCTGTTTTTCAGTTCCACCACATCCATGCCGCAGTTTTTTTCCAGGCAATAGAAGCCATCGACACCGCACGCCTGCACATCGGGAATGGACATTTTCCAGTTTCCGTCGCTGTGGTAAAGCACCTTGACGCCGTGTTCATGCCAGGCGTCAACGGCTTTTTTAACATAAGGGAAATGAAACTTGCGCAGGAAATCAGCCGAGAAAATGGGGCCATGTTTGGTCGCAAAATCCTCGGCGATCATCACCGTTGGAGACAGGGATGGATCCGCAATGGCGTGGAAGAGGGCCAGTTGCCGTTTGATTGTGGATTCCAGATAGTCCAAGAGAACATCCGGGTAATCGAGTTGGAAAAAAGTGAAAATTTCCAGCCCCATGCGATCATACACGCCGCAAAGACCGGTTCCAAAGTAGCGCAGAATGACGGTGTCGCCGATTTTGGATTGGAGGCCAAGCGTTTCCCGCCGGTATTCCTCGCGTTCTTTTGCCGGGTCGAAGGAATTCTCTCGCGTTTCGCGGGTACAGCGAAGGATCCAGTCCCGTGCGCCTTCGGCATCCGAAAACGGGCGGCTTACATGCCATGCGGTCCAGTTGTCGTTTTGATCGACAAAACCATCGGGATGGATGATGCGTTCCGTGCCTCGGGGAGGACAGGGGGGCATGGTCAGGTCAAGGGTTTTGCGAATGACCTCACAAATGTCATCCAGGGTATAATTGAAATCCTTAATGGTTTTGCCTGTCCAATCGGTTATGACTCGAGGATTGAAACTCACTTGCTCAAGGATGGCGGCGCGATCCACCGGCTGATGATTGAGTGTGGCTTCGACCCGTTCTCGTTTCGTCATCCGGTCGGATGAAAATATTTTTTCAAACATGGAGATGCCCTTTGGTTGTTTTATTGTTAAGGAAAATCTACGTTGGATGGTTTAACGGTTTGAATCCATGTCGAATGGCACTGGTTCATGCCGGGATTTTATTTTCGGGTTCTGTCCATTTCAGGTTTTTGCCGGTCATTTGGCGCCAATGGCGGAGTTCCTCGCTCCAATGGCCATGGGCGGCCATCCAGTGGTGGCCGATTCCTTCGCGGTGGATCCAGTCGATGAGTTGTTTTGGGGATTGGGGGAATCGCACACGCAAGGGATTGCCCGGGAAAACCATTTGGGTCGGAAGGGCTTCGCCTCCCATGAGGGCGCATTGGTATCCGTCCGGGTGAGGGATGAAATCCAGCAGGGTGACGGGGCCTGGCCGGGATGGAAAAAGCGCGCATGCGCCTTGTCCCATGAGGCGGACGGATGAGATGCGGATGTCGTCCTGTTTTTCGGCGAGGGAGAGCGATCCGGACCCGCAGTGGGTGAAAACCACGGAACCGTCTTCCAGGGGATCGAGCCAATCGGTATTGTGGGTGGGGGTTCCCGAGAGGAGCGTCAGGATCAGTTGCGCAACCGCCCCATGGACATCTCCTTCGCAGGCCAGTGGAATGCCTTCATCGGCCAACAGGGAGGCGGAGAGGCAGACGCGGCCCATCAACTGGGGGTAACAGCCAATGGCCAGGGCGTCGAGTTGGTGGCGTTCGATTTCCTTTCGGATGGCCAGGTGCATTCGCATGGAATCGATGCCGGATGAGGCGGACACCTCGCATTTTGAGGCTTTGCTTCGGAAGGCATTCCAGATGTCGGCGGCTTCTTTTTCGGGGATGGACGACGCTTGTTGAAGCATTTCCGGGAGATCCAGATGGATGATTCGCGGACCGATGGTTTTTTTGAGCATGAACTCGTTGGCTGAGGTGTGGGTCATGCCGTTGACGCGATGGCCTGCCAGGCCGATGCGGACGCGTCGCAGGCGGTGCTTCAATGCGGCGGCGCGGAGGAATGTCATGGAATCGCCCAGACATTGCGGATGGTTGGTTTCTCCGAAAACCGTGTGGCAGGGATGTTCCAGTTGTTTGAGGAAACAGGTGAGTTGCTGGGTTCCGCAGAGCGCGCCGGTTTCCATTCCGGGCAGGGGGCGGAAAAGGAACGGTACGGAACATTCCTCGAGAAAATCAAGCGCCAGATAGTCCTCGAACCAACTGACCGGGGCAAAAACAGCGGCGTGAATATGTTTTTCCGCGCAGGCGCGCCCCGATGCGGCGGCGGTTTGGGCCGAATTGATACAGCCGGTGAGAACCACCTCGCAACCTTTGTCGCGAAAAAGGGCGGCCATTTCCTCGACGGTTTTGGACGCGCGATCCGCCCCAACTTCCAGAGGGTTGGAGAGGGCGAAAAGGCCGATTTGGGGGCGCAGGGGAGTGCAGGATTGATTCATGGCGGACTTTGATTCAATGGATAAGGGCTTGTAATAAAATAAGATTTAACATGGATGGACAGGATGCGCAGGATTTTTTTCTTTTCCCCATCATGATCCGCATTGTTTATCCACGTCCGTCATTCCCGCGAATGCGGAGATCCGGCGTTTCCATAAACTGGAGATGAGTTCCTGATGGTCCGGTTTTCCATGGCGCAGTTGACAAGGAAATTTTACAGGTATACCATCAAGATCATGAGGCTGATGTTGGAGAATCTCCCGCCAAGTTTGCGCGCTGACGCCGATGTGATTCGTCAATGCCTGGAAGCGTTTGACCGCGTGATGCCGTTGAGAACGGTTTACCTGTTTGGGTCGCATGCCCGCGGCGAAGCCCGGGAAGACAGCGATGTGGATTTGTGCATTGTCAGCGAAGACGCCGCTGAGCAGTTTGCCGCTGCCGAGCGGTTGCGGCATGCCATCTGGGAGGTTTGGCCGCGGCCGTCGTTTACATTGATTCCGATCTCGCCCCTGCGCCTGACTGAGAAAAAGGCGCGACATGACCCCTTCTTTCAAACCATCCTCAACGAAGGCATTCAACTTGTCGCGAAAAACTGATTCCAATAATCCAGCGGACTGGATTTTTATTGCCGAGTCTGATCTGAAAGGCATCCTGCTTTTAATCGCGCAGGAGACATCCCATGCCCTTTGTGTCAGCAAGCTTGCTGAAATTTTTGAAAAGATTCTCAAAGCCGAACTGATTCGCATCGGCTGGAACCTGCAAAAGACCCATGACCTGCTCAAGCTGGGCGGCGAAATGCGCGCCCGGGGATCTGATTTGACGGAACGGATTCGGCCGCTCTGCGAGTTTTTGGCGGAGAGGTACTTCACTGATCGATACCCCGGCTTTGATCTGGAAGACGAAAACTGGGGCGCGCTGAGCGTGCAGGCGGATGAAATTGCAGCCCTGCTCAAGATCGTCAAAGGGCGTATCGCCACCAGTCCTCCTTCCCCCTGATCGAAGTTGCCGTATCGGGTGCGGCCCATCGACACAGCCTTCTCCGACGAGTTAATGCATCTGGCGTGAAGCGCCTCGCATCCTTCGTGGCGCGGAATCACGCTCAATTCCACGGCGGCCTTGGGAGTGCGTTCCGTTCCTGCTTCCAGAGGGCTGGAGAGGGCGAAAAGGCCGATTTGGGGTTGCAAGTTTTTTTTCATTTTTCATGGAAAGTGGCAGCGACGTCCCGCCGCTGCTTTTCAACCTGGAGACGAGACGGTTTTGCCACTTTTCTTAACACATTTGTTTCCATGCCTTGATCAGTTCCTCCACTCCTTCCCATGGGGTGTCGGGGAAAAGGGCGTCCACGGGATGAAGAATGAAACGGTTGGTGGGAGCAAGACAATCGATGGCGCGTTTGATTTCATCGCCCAATCCGTTTTTCCAACCGGTTTGCACCGACAGGGCATTGGTTCCCCCCACGACGGTCAGGCGGCTGGCCAGGTGTTCGCGGACCCATTCAAGGCGGACTTTATCCTGGACAGGATCCACAAAGTAGAGCACGTCCACGCCGGCGTCGGCGAGGCGTTCGCCGAGCTTTTCAACCCCGGTGGTCATGACATAGCCGAATTTCTTTCCATGCCGGTGGATGGTGTCGGCCACGGCTTTGATGCAGGGGAAGGTGTATTCGTTGAAGAGGGCGGGCGACCACAGGTCGGTGGATGAATACCAGCCGCGTTGGGAGACGATATCCACTCCTGGGGTGGAGGCCGCCAATTCCGCGCGGGCCAGGTCTGTTTTCAGAATGATATCCAAAAGCTGCCTGAATGCATGGGGTTCATCCATGGCCAGAAGGATGGCGCCTTCCGTTCCTGTCAACCATACCATGGCGTCCATGCCGAAACAGGCCCAGGCCTGGACCGCGACGCCATTTTGATCCGCGAAAGCTTTTACCTTGGCGATTCGTTCGGCAAACCATGTCCTGGCTTTGGCGTCGGGTGGCATGTAGAGGTGGCCGATGGCCTTGACATCCGATGGCGAGGAAACGATGTGTTTCACTCCGCGTGGGATGTTGAAATCCTCGATCAGCGGAACGCAGTTTGGCTGGATCACCCAGCCTGCGCCGCCATCCTCCCCTGTTTTGCGCACCGCATGACGCAAGCCGCCCGAAGGGGTTTGATAGTCGCGGATCATCACCGGATATTGAGGAACCATTTTTCCGGCGGGAACCTCCGTATCCTTCCATGTCGTTGAGGGATCCGCGCTCCACGGCACAGAGACATCGAGCACGTCATCCAGCCCCAGCGATTGCCATGAGCGGACGCGCTGGAAATCATCCTCCACGGTCCAAGGTTGGGGGAGTGTGTGGAGGTGTTCCATTCGAAGGCTGTACCAGAAGGTTCGGTCAATTCCGTCGCGAGTCCATTTCAGGTGAGGCGGGGCTTTCAATCCGAAACACCAAGTGGTGAGGGGGACATGATCAACGGGTTTTCCGTTCCAAGCGGCAAGAAGGCGTTGTTTGGAGGTCATTGGGGCAGGTTGGTTAGACTGTTAGGTTGAAGGTTATGAAACAGGCTGGGTTCAACGGTTCACGGTTCAGCGGTTGGTTTTGTGTCGCGTATCGAGCGTCGAGCAGTTGTCCTGCCCAACGCCGCTAACATTTGCCCAATCTGGGACCATTTCGTTCTGATGGAGGCGGTGCGGGAGCCCCGCCCTCCATTGTCTGCACGGTAAAAAATGGAGGGCGGGGCTCCCGCACCGCCCATAATAGAGATATGATTCATTGATTCCTTAGGTTGACGCGAATGTGCCATGGTGGGGCTTAATTTCGCCATGAGATCCAGCGTTGTTTTCGGTTTGATTCGATCACGGTTTCGATGAATTCCATGCCGCGCACGCCGTCGTCCACGGTCGGGAAATCCAGATGGATGGGGGAGGGCTTTTTTCCGGCTTTCCTGGCGCGGATGGTTTCGGCCACGTTTCGGTAAAGAGTGGCAAATGCCTCGTAAAAGCCCTCGGGGTGTCCAAAGGGAAGCCGTGTCGCCGCCGCTGCCGCGGCAGACAGGCGCGGAATGGCGGCCGTGCCGCGGCGATAGGTGGTGATGCAGCCGTCACAGGCGCAAAAGTCCAGGGTTTCAGGCGTTTCCTGACGCCAGTAAAAATGTCCCTTCTCACCGTAAATCCGGATGCGCAGGCCGTTGAGTTCTCCGGCGGAAATCTGGCTGGCGATCAATACGCCCCGGGCGCCGTTGTCGAAGCGGAGAAGACAGTTGCCGTCGTCATCCAGTTTTCGTCCGGAAATCACGATTCCGAGATCGGCGCATAATTCGGTGATTCGCAGGCCGGTGATGTATTCGGCCAGGTTGGCGGCGTGCGTGCCGATGTCGCCCATGCTTCCGGCTTTGCCGGCCCGCTTGGGATCGGTTCGCCATTGCGCCTGTTTGGAACCTTTCTTTTCGATGGGTTCGATAAGCCAGCCTTGCGGATACTGAACCACCACCTTGAGAATTTTGCCCAGGTGTTTTTGCCGCGCCAAATCCCTGGCCAGTTTGACCATGGGATAGCCGGTGTAGTTGTGGGTGAGCGCGAAAACCAGTTCCGGTTTGCTTCTCACCAGCCTTTGCAGCGACCGGGCTTCGGCAAGGTTGAGGGTCATGGGTTTGTCGCAGACGACATGGAATCCGGCGTTGAGGAGGGCTCGCGCGGCGGGGCAGTGCAGATGATTGGGGGTGGCGATGGTGGCGAAATCGATCCGTTCATCAATCGGCAGCCGCAATTCCTTTTCGATCATTTCCTCAAGGGAGCCATAGACGCGGTTGGGATTCAGGCAGAGTTGTCGGCCTCGTTCCATGGATTTTTCCCGGGAAGAGGAGAATGCGCCCGCCACCAGCGAAACGCCTCCGTCGAGTTGGGCTGCCTTGGCGTGGATGTCGCCGATGAAGGAGCCCGGGCCGCCGCCGATCATGCCCATTCTCAATTTGGTGGGCGTGGTTGTTGACATGGTTTTTTGCAAGATTGTTTGGAATTGTTATGCACGGTTAAAGGCACTGAGGCACTCGGGGGCACTAAGGCACTGAGGGGGGCACGCAAGCGATGTGGTTTTGTCGGATAAATACATGTCATTTGAGGCTCTTGCAAAACTACGATGCTTGGCGCGATGAACCGCTTTGGCCAAATCCAAGCCATTCGACAGGCTCAGGCTTGTCCCGAGCGAAGTCGAGGAGGTCAACGCTGGAGTTGGCCAAAGCGGTTGTCGCCCAAAGGGTTGCGCGTCTTTTTTTCCGCTGGTGGCGTTGTGTCGCTTGGGCAAGCCCGCCTGCGTGGCCGAAGCCACTCCGTCGAGGCGAAGGCCCGTTGCAGGGATTGCCCAAGCTCCACGCCTTCCCAGCGAAAATAATCCGCAGCAACGCCAAGTATCGTAGTTTTGCAAGAGCCTCATTTGATGAAAAATTCTCCTAAGTGCCTCAGTGCCCAGAGTGCCTTAGTGCCTCCCCATGAGGACGCGAACGATATAGCCCTCCAGCGCCTCGTAATTGCGGTTGGCGATCATGGTTTGCATCTTGCGTTCGTCGAGGCCGCGGGAGATGTTCAGAAGGGCCAGGAAGATTTCCCGGCTGTTGGAGAGGTGGCGGGTTGAGTCGTCGATTTTTTGGGTGCGCATGGCCTTGACGTCCAGCCCGACCCATTCCCCATGGCGTCCGTAGCCGTAGCGGTCGAGGATGCGGACTTGGTTGAAGGCGCGGCGCAGGTCCACAGCGCCGAAGGTTTTGTCCTGGTCGAATTTCAAGCCGTTCTGGTCGTTGAGGTGGACGGTCCAGAGCTTGTTGAAGGCGAGGGCGTAGCCCATTTCGTCGGAGGGATCCAAACCGGCCAGGATGGCATGTGCGCTTTCGATGTTGATGCCCACGCGTTCGGGGGAAACGGTCAATTGGGCCAACCCCACGGCGTGACCGGTGGTGGGGATGTAGGTGTGGTCCATGGGTTCGTTTGGCTTGGCTTCGATGGCGATGCGGATTTTCTGGTCATGACCGAGCATGTCATTGATTGCTGCGGCAAGGCGATCCACGGCCACGCGGCTGTCCTTGGCTTCGCGGACATAGGCGCCTTCGCGCGCCAGCCACAGGACGATCAAGTCTGTGCCCAGGGCGTTGGCGATGTCGATGCAGCGGCGGCTGCGTTCCATGGCGTATTCGCGGCATTTTGGATCGTTGGAGGTATAGCCGCCGTCGATGGTGCGTGGATCCTCCCAGAGGCGCGGGGCGACGAATTCGGCCTGGAGACCGTGATCCTCAAGACTGTGGCGGAGCGCTTGGGCCTTGCGTATTATTTGGGCGGAGGTGAGCTGGTTGAGTTCTGGCACGGCATCGTCGTCGTGCAGTTGCACAGCGCCAAAGCCGAGGCGTTTGTACAGTTGGAGTTTTTTCTTGAAGGGGATGCTGGCGCGGACGGCCGGGCCGAAGGGGTCGGCGCCTTCGTGGATGTTCCAGGGGCCGAATGAGAATCGGAAGATGCCTTGGGTTTTCATGGTTTTTGTCGAGGGAGGTTTAATGGTTCAAAGGTTCACGGTTCAGGGGAAGGCACTGAGGCACGCGGGGCACTCGGGCACTGAGGGTTGGGGCAAGAAAAGGAAGTTAAGGGGGCAGCGGTTCAAGGTTCAGTGGTTTAGCAGTTGGTTTTATATCGAGCATCAAGCGAGCCTGCCGCCTTGCGGATGATTTGGGCGGCGGCTTGTTCCTGTTTGCGGGTCAGGCGGGAAGGGATGGGCAGCAGAATGGATCGGGCAAACAGTTCGTCGCTTTGGGGGCAGGCGCCAGCCTGATAATTGTAAACGCTCCGGCGGTTGGCTTCCAGGCGCCAGGGATTGCCGGCAGGCGAGAGGGGGATTTTTTTCACAAGGGAAGGAATGTTGGAATAGATGTGCAGTCCGTAATCCGCCAGACGATGGACATTGTGCAATCCCTGTTCGCGCATGACCCGGACGGCTTGGAGGGCTTGTTTTTCCCCGGAAAGGGTCAGGATCAAAAAGGGGCCGCTGTCTCCCTGTTCGTCGGTCAGACGGCGAAAAGACAGCCCCGGTGTGTTTTTGATCCATTGTTTGATTCGTTGTTTGGAAGCGCGCATTTGGGCCAGGATTTTGGGCAGCTTGCGCAACTGGACGCCTGCCACGGCTCCGCAAAGTTCGGACATCCGGCGTCCGCCGCCCCAAAGCAGGGAGGAAGGTTCCGGCATGGACAGACGTCCATTAACCCGGATGAGTCCCATGTCGTGAGCGGCAAAGGCGCGGGTGTAAAGATGCGTGTTGTTGGTGATGACAAGGCCTCCTTCGCCGCAGGTCATGTTTTTGTTGAGTTGCAGGCTGAAGATGCCCATGTCGCCAAAGGTTCCCACTTTTTGGCCGCGATAGGATCCGCCATTGCATTGCGCGCAGTCTTCCAGGACGGGGATGCCATGCTGTCTGGCGATTTTCATGATGGCGGTCATGTTGCATGGCGCGCCCGCCATGTGGATGGGGACGATCAACTTGGTGCGAGGGGTGATTTTGCGTTGGAGATCCCAGGGGTCCATGGTGAAAGTGTCGTCCACTTCGCACAGGACGGGGATGGCATCCATTTGCACCACGGCGCCAACGGTGGCCACCCAGAGGAATGCGGGAACGATGACTTCGCAACCGGGGCCGATGCCGAACGCCCGCATGGAAGCCATGAGCGCTCCGGTGCCGCTGTTGACAGCCAGCGCATGTTTGACTTGGTAGAAGGCGCATGCGGCTTTTTCATAGCGATCCACATGTTTTGGGGGGCGCAGTCCGTAGTAGCGGAAAAGGGAGCCGTTGCGCAGAACGTCCAAGACGGCTTGTTCCTCTTTTTTGTCTTGCCAATAGACGCCGGGGAATTCGTGGGGCCAGTTGATTTTCATGGAGGGGGGAAGAAGGGGATTAGACTTTTAGGCTGTTAGACTGTTAGGAGGGCGCACATTTGAGTGCGTATAGAGTTACGTAGATCTTAAAGGTTTGGTGGAATTCACGATACTTAATCGGTTAAGTGATAGTTTATTTAGAAAAGTCAAAAAGGCAAATAAAATTTGAATTTTCTTTAAAATAATTTGACTTTTAGTTGTTTGATGGTGTATTTTCATTAAAATTAAAACTTAACCGATTAATGAAAGAATCTGACATGGTTCGAAATTTGGAGGAAGAAGATTGCTTCGGCGTTCATTGCGATCTGATATGAATGAGGCTCTTGCAAAACGACGATACTTGGCGTTGCAGCGAAAAATAGACGTGCAACCCCTTGGGCGACAATCCCTTTGGCCAACTCCGGCGTTGACTCGGCAGTCAAAGCCCGCCTTGGGGATTCTCCTGCCGCGTCGCCTTGGATTTGGCCAAAGGGATTTATCGCGCCAAGCATCGTCGTTTTGCAAGAGCCTCGAATCTAGAATCTAAAATCACCAATCAAAAATTGTGAGTATCACCCTTGCCGATATTGCAGAGAAAGCCGGTGTGTCGGTTGCCGCCGTGTCCAAGGCGTTGAGCGATCAATCGGACATTGCGCCAGCGACGCGGCGTCGGATCAAGCAACTGGCTGGGGAGATGGGGTATGTGATGAATGTTGCCGCCCGCACGTTGACCATGAAGAAGACGATGGCGATCGGAGTGGTTTTGCCTTTGGCGCACATTCCGGCGGTGACGGATCGTTTGCGGGGGATTCAGGCGGAGGCGATGGAGAGGCGGTATTTGACCTCGGTGGCGTTTCACAATGGCGGCATTGATGAGGAACGGAAACAAATAGAGATGCTTTACGGACGAGTGGATGGGTTCGTGATCACCCCCGCCAATCAGTCTCTGGAACTGGCGAAGCTTTTGAAGCGACTGGATCTGCCGGTGGTTTGCATGAGCGAACCGTTGGTGAAGATGGAGACGGATTTTTCCGGGGATGACGATGAGGAGGGAGGACGTTTGGCGGCGGCGCATTTATTGGAGAGAGGGCGGGAACGGATTGCCTATTTGGGATATGCGGAGGGGACGCCGTCGGATCAGGCGATATTGAAGGGGATGCGGGAGGTTTTTGCGGGGAAGGGGCTGTCATTGGATAAAAGCTGGATTCGTTGGGGCAATGCCAGCCAGGCGGAGACGCGGGCGAATATGGATGCGCTGCTGGCGATGACACCCCGTCCGGACGCGATAATGGCTTTTAGTGATGTGACGGCGTTGTGGGTATTGGAGCATTTGGAGAGGCGCAAGGTGGCGGTTCCCGGGGAAGTGGCGGTGGCGGGGTATGACGACACGATATTTGCGGAATTAGGCCGGATGCCTCTGACCAGCGTGGCCCAGCCCAATTTCGAGATTGGCCGCCAAGCGGCGCGATTGTTGCTGGAGCGGCTGGAGGACGAGAGCGGCGCTGCCGCCGCCCCATGCAGGCGGGTTGTTTTCAAACCCAGACTCGCGGTGCGGATGTCGAGCGGATAACGGGCAAGGTTTGTTCAATTGCAAAAGGCCTGGCGGATTTACAACCGCGGCCAGAAGAGAGGAGATGCAGGATGAGGTTTAAATTTTATATTTTTATTTTCTTGGCGCTGATTGTCATTGCAGATGGCGTCCATGCGCTGGAAAAAGCATTGGCATCCGGCGAAAACGATAAAAATGGCGTCAATCTGGCGTTGGGCAAGCCATATACTCTTGATCCTGCGCCCAATTACAAGTTGTGTCTTGACGCCGATGATTCGCGACAACTGACGGATGGCATGATTTATAGCGGCGGAAAGATGCTTTGGATTGAAAAAACGACCGTGGGATGGGAGCGCGTGCCGCAGGCGTTGATAACTGTTGATTTGGGCAGGGTCGAGCCGCTTGAAAAAGCGATTTTTCGAACGGCTTTTGACGGTCCCCGGAATGTCCGGTGGCCCCGGTCGGTCAGGGTTTTTGTGAGCGAGGACGGGAAGGAGTATTCCGATTTCGGAGACATGGTTGATCCGCTTTGGGATGACGAGTTGCCTCCGGAGCTGGCGCCTTTTGGGGAAAAGCAGAAACATGTTTTTCATCGTTACGGCATCCCCTTGAACACCCGCGGGCGCTATGTTTGTTTTGTCGCACGAAGTTCAAGATATATCTTTTGCGACGAAATCGAGGTGTTGCGTGGAAACGCCGTTTTATTGGAAAGACCGTTGGAGGGCAAAAGGGTTGGCGATGTGAGGAGCCATCTGGAAAAGTCGGTGGTGCGGGAAAATGTGTCCCGCGTTCTATTGCGGGACATGGAACGAATTCGCCGGGGCGCGGCAGATTTGACTGGTGAAGAAAGGGCGGGATTGGAGGGGAAACTGGCGCGCCTCAAGGAATGGACGGAGGCGATGGAATTCCAGTGTCTCGCCGACGCAACGCGCGCTGTCACGCCTTTGAATGACATTCATCGGGATATTTTGAAGGTTCATGCGGAGGTGTTGCGTTTGAAAAAGTATCCGCCGTTGATGGCATGGCATAAAAACCGGTGGGATCCGCTGGATGCGCTGGAGACGCCGGTCGATCCATGCGCAGAGGGGCCAAAGCTGGTTGTGGAGATGATGGATCGAGAGTATCGCGCGGAGGTTGTCAATTTGACCAATGCCAGCGAGGACGATTTAACGGTGGAGGTGTCCTTTGAGGGACTTCCGGGAGGAAGGGTCCCGCGATATATCACGGTTTACCAAGTGGAATTTGTCGGCACGCAACAAGGGAAGATGATCGCCGATCCTTTGGTGGAGGCGGACAAGAAGATAAAATGTTGGCAGGTGAAGATCCCATCCGGCATGACCCGGCAGTTATGGTTGAGCTTCAATCCCCGTGGAATCAAGGATGGAAGGTATGAGGGGGTATTGTGGGCGAGGGTTGGAGGGAGGATTTTGTTGAAAGTGCCTTTGGATTTTGTTTTGCATCCGTTTCAATTTCCCGATCGTCCGCGGTTGTCCCTTGCCATGTTTGATTACACGGACAGGCCCTATGGCTTCAAAAGCATCACGGAACGGAATGTTTCCCTGGCTGTCAGTGACATGAGGGAGCATTTTGTGGATACGGCTTATGGCCACCGGTCAAGCGCCTGTTGGCCGGAAAAGGAGGATTTTGACGCCGAAGGAAATTTGACCAAACCTCTGCGGACGGAGGGGTTTGACGATTGGGTGAGACGGTGGAAGGATGCCCGGCGTTTTCATATTTACACCGGCAATGCGCTGAAGGATTTTTGCGGGGAACCGATGGGGACGCCGAGGTTCAATCGCATGGTGGGGCAATGGATGTCGGCTTTCGCCAAACACGCCCGGACTCGCGGAATCAAGCCGGAGCGGATGGCGATGCATCTTTACGATGAACCTTTGGCGAATTTTGCGAGCAAGGAGGCTTGTTTGATGAATGCCGTTTGGGGCAAGGCCATGAAGGCGGGCGCGCCGGAGATATTGCTTTTTACCACCGCCACCTTGTTGAAAGAACCTTCCGAAGAAGAAAGGGAGATGATGAGTGTTCACGATATCATTTGCCTGCATTTGCCGGAGTCCGGTGGAGTGAACAAATTAACCCGGGATGTTGTCTTGTCCGGAAAAAACAAAGACGGAAAATTCTGGCTTTACAGTTCCTTTGGGCCTTCGCATTTGTTTGATCCCTGTTATTATCATCGGCTGCAGGCCTGGCATTGCTGGCGTGATGGCGCGGTGGGGATGGCTTTTTGGAATTATTGGAATTCATATAAAGACGGAAAATGCGCGGCTTGGAACGAATTTGCCGCGCAAGAGGAGAGCTATGGAGTGACTTATACCACGGCGGATTCTGTGACGGGCAGCAAACATTGGGAAGGCATCCGCGAGGGGGTGGAAGATTATGAGTATCTCAATATGCTTTCAGCCAGGATTGAGGAACTTGGAAGGAAGGGGGAATCCTCCGAGAGATTGAGGAGCGCAGAACGGTTGCTTGCCACCTTGCCATCCGAGGTTGCGAGACCGTATGAAAAAAACAGCATGTCCTGGTTTTCGGACAAAAACCGGGAGGCGGCGGATCAGGCCAGAATCCGCATTTTAAGGGCATTGGCAAGCCTTTGCGAAGGGGAAAAATGATGGCGAAAGACGGATTGTTTCGCATGGTTTTTCTTGAATTGGCCATAAAAACTGGAATAATAAAGTATGCTTGATTCAACCGCCGCGAGAGGAAGAGTTTTGGTGTCAGGCTCAAGGGCATTCACGCTTTTGGAATTATTGGTGACCATGGGCATTTTGGGGATTTTATGCGCCCTTTTGACGCCGGGACTGATGCGCGCGAGGGAGGCGGCAAAGCAGATTCATTGCGTCAACAATCTCCGGCAGCTTGGCGTGGCGATCACTTCGTATGCGGGAGAAAACGACGACTGGATGCCCTCATGCTTCAAGCAATATACGGCGGTTGTCGGGGCAACCAACAAATATTGGGTTTACCTTGTGCATCCCTATCTTTCGGGCGGGATGACATGGGGGGGGACCTATGCGACGACTTCACCGGTGTTGCATTGCCCAGCCGGATCCCAAACGGTGTGGCCTTATTATGACATCCAGCCGGGCGGGGTTTTCAAGGGGGTCAATTATGTTTACAACGATCATCTTGGCTGGTTCGAGCCAAATCCCGATGTGCCCGCCAACTATACGTATCGCATGCGCAAGATCTCAAGTTGCGCCCGTCCGGCCGAGATCGCCCTGATTCTTGACGGCAATGGGAGGCGGATGCATTTTGAATTGGCGAATCAAGCCAATCTGGTGGAATTTATCGGGTTTCGTCATAACAATTCGGCAAATTGTCTTTTTGTTGACGGTCATGTGTCGATTCTGGATCTTTGTTCGTACACCAATGATCAGTTGAAAAGGCTTACAATGGCGGGGAACGCTTATCCGGAGGACTGGCCGTAGGGTATTGTGTTTCAAGGCGAGACATGCTTGGCGGTTAGCCTGGTTGCGTGAAATTCTTCAAAGGAAACGTGATGTCCAGCAAAGAAGATCTGTTTGCCATGACAGGAGAAAAAAATATTCTCGCCCCGGAACATTTGGGGGTGATGAATGGAAGGCTGACCGTCAATACACCGCATTCGGATGTTTTTTTAACGAAGGGATTGTTCGCGCCGCCTTATGCCAGTTCGGATTTTGTTCTGAGCGTCAGTCTTGACGGGAAGACGATTCAAACCATGGATTATGTGTGGAATGTTTTTGAGATCCAGAGAAAGGGGCGGTTCGGGGACATTGAGATTGAGACGGATCTTTTTCTGCCTTGCCGCCGGCGCGCGATGGTTCTTTCCGTCAGCATGCGCAACAAGACTGCCGCGGCGAAGAGTTTTTCCCTGGGAATAGCCCTGTCGGGAACGTTGGATTACCTGCGATTCTGGGGGTTTTCCAAACCGAAAAGCGTTGAAAGTTGCGTTGTCGCCCATAAGGGCGAGCCGGACGGGCTTAGTTTTCTTCATCGGGCGGATGAAAGGCTTCTCCAGGGACGCAAGATTGTGTTTGAAAACGCGTCGGGTTCCATTGCTGTTGGCGCTGACAGACTGGCGTTTTCGTGGGACAAGGGGCGGCATGTTTGGAGTGCCGAGGTTTTCCTGAAGGGACGCCAGAGGCTGGAGTGGAATCTGGCGGTGGCGATTGGCGATCACCGGGAGGCCAGCCTGCTCTGCGACGAGATTTTGAGTGATGTTCCGAAGGCGGGGAGGCTGGCCAGGGTTCAGCACGCACGCCAGGTGGACGCGATTTTTGATCGTCTGCCCGCATTGGAAGCGGAGGATTCCCGCCTGGTGAAGTTTTACCGGCGATCTCTGTCTCATTTGATTCTCAATCGGTGGGATGTGCCGGAGTTCAAGTTGAATCCTTATTATTCGACCGGGAGCATCAACGGGGGATGCGTTTGCGAATACCTGTGGGATTTCGGAGAATCGGCGGAAATCCTTTCGTTGTGGGATCCGGAGGCGTTGGAGGCGCACATTGTCCAATTTCTCAGTGTTGATCTGACCAGGCATTTCGCCTTTACGCCGATCACCGGCGAGGGGTATGGGCCGTGGTATCCGGTCAACCAGGAGAAAATTCTTTCCATGATTTTTTTCTATCTTCTGCATACCGGGAACGTGGATTTTCTTGAGAAAAGGGCGGGAGGACGGAGCGTTTGGGAGTGGGTGTTGATGAGCGCAACACATGGCGACGATTTGAACCGGCCCGTCCGGATCATGGATTATGGAGCGGGCAACAACCACTTGGAACTGCGCAAGGAACACCGTTACGACCACTATCTGCCGGATTTGAACGGGCGGCGGCATGGCAATTATATGCTGGCCTACCGGATCAGCGTGATGGCGGGGAAAAGAGCGGAATTTTTGAGGAAGCGCGCCCTGGCGATCAAAAAAATGTTAAAGGAAAAATTTTGGAGCGCCAGGGACAAATGGTTCCATTACCTGGACAAGGAAATGAAACCGCATTTGCGGTATACCGTGCAGATGTATTATCTGTTGGGCGCCGGCGTTTTGGATCAAGAAGAAGAGCAAGGGCTGTTAAGCCATTTGAATCCGGAGGAGTTCTTGTCCGAGCATGGATTGCACAGCATGGCCAAGCATGATCCCGCCTATGATGAGGCGGATATTGACAATGGCGGTCCCGGCTCCTGCACATGTTTTTCCCCCCAGATCATTGAACGGCTGTATCAATGCGGACAGGGGCGTTTGGCCGGGGAATTGCTGGCTCGCATCTTGTGGTGGGGGGAGAGGCTTCCTTATTGGGGGGATTCCCAAGTTGCCGCCAGAATGGATTACCGGCGTGACACGCCATTGATTTGCGATATTGACGGCGTGACTGGAGCCCAAAGCATCATCTTTGGCCTGTTTGGCGTTCGGATGAATGAAAAACGTTCGGTTGCCATCCACCCCCAAGCCCCCAGCTTTTCTCCAACGGTTGCGCTGCGAGGATTGAAATTGGGGGGGATGGAGATGGACATTGTGGCCAATGGCAAGACATTCACCGTGCATGCCGGACGGAAAAAAATGAATTCCCCGGATGGCAAGCCTTTGAATATTTCGCTTTTTTCATAAATGCAGAAAAAAGGCGAATGAGGGAGTTCCTGAAAGCATTCCTCCTGGCTCGCAATTTTTTTCAGAGGGAAGCAGGTCAGTCAAAAATCGCTTCCATGATGGAGACGTCGTTCTCCATGGCGCTGGAGTTGTGGAGGTCCCACAACGGACAATCGCCAGATCATTCTCTCCCGTTATACCCAGCCAGACCCGGAACAAAATCTGCTCCTGAAACGTTTGAAACTTCAATTGCCTCCACAGCCACCCCCCCGCGGTTGACCTCCTCCAGAAAAATATTTTTACCCACCGAATCTCCCGTCGTGTAGTGCAGACCTTTTGCCTTTTTCAACCCCGCTGCCCACGCAGAAAACCCCTTTGCCCCATCAAAAAATCAGCGAATCGGCGAAGGCTGATGATTGTTTTTTTCGCCAGATTAGAAAGGGGATTGCAAAAAGGCGGGGTGGGTGGCATGTTGGACGGATGTTTAAGAAATTTTTTTCGTGCTTTGGCGGGGCGCCGGTTGTGTCTGGCGCTTTGGCGGTTGCGGTGATTTTTTCGGGATGCGGAGTCTCGGATCCGAAGTCGCCCCAGTTTGTGGTGGCCAAGGGCAAGGGGGTCAAAATCACCCGGGGTGAACTCGACAAGATCAAGGGGCGTCTCCTTTCGCAACGGAACATGCAATCCTCCCAGTTGGGCAAGGAAATGTCGGATCAATTGGACCGGCAATTGACGGAGCAGCTGGCAGTGGAACAATTGTTGCTGGGACAGGGCGGGGAACTGAAAATCGCCAATCTTGACCAGCAGGTGAGCGCTCGCGTCGAGCAATTGAGCAAACAGGTTGGAGGTGAGGCGGCGTTCAATGAGCGATTGGGAAAGGCCGGCCTGACCGAGGCTGTGATGAAGGAGGAGTTTCGCAAACAAATCACGATTAATGAGGTGATCAAGGTCAAGGTGCAGCCCCCGGCCGAGCCGTCCGCAGCGGATATTGCCAAGTTTTACAATGAAAATTCCCGTCATTTTAATCAACCGGCCACGGTCCGGGCCAGTCATGTGCTGGTGAAGGTTGAACCCAACTCCACGCCGGCAGTCAAGGCGCAGAAGCGGAAGACCATTGACGCGGCAAGGGACCGCATTGTGAAGAAAAAAGAGGATTTTGCCGCGGTGGCAAAAGAGGTTTCGCAGGATCCGGGCAGTGCAGCGCGCGGAGGCGATCTGGGCAAGCCTTTTGGGCCCAGTGAAATGGTGCCGGAATTTGAGAAAATGGCCTTTGCCGCCAAGGTGGGGGATGTCAGCCCGGTTTTTGAGACTCAATATGGATTCCACTTCCTGAAGGTGACGGAAAACAATCCCGCCAGGAAAGTCACGCTGGATGAGGCCAAGCCCAACATTGTCCGTTTCTTGAAGGAAAAGGAACATAATGTTGCAACGCAGAATTTCATTAAAAAATTGCAGGCGGGCGCCAATGTGAAGTATTTCCTTCCCGAGCCGCAAAAGACCGCGGAATTGAAGAAGGCTCCCCTGGGCGCTCCATCCGCAACCCCGGCCGCTCCCAAATCGTAAATTCGTGCCGGCAGTTTCCCAGCCCAAAGCGACTCATGCCCGTTACGGGGTGGTGGGGTTTTCTTTGTGTCTGGCTGCGGTGGCTTATCTGGACCGGGTGTGCATTTCCGCGGCAGCGGGGGCCATGCGTTCAGATTTGGGGCTGACGGCGGAGCAGATGGGATATGTCTTCAGCGCGTTCACCCTGGCCTATGCGTTGTTTGAGGTTCCCAGCGGATGGCTGGCGGATCGCTTTGGTCCGCGCCTCATGCTGGCCCGGGTGGTGATCTGGTGGTCGTTGATGACGGCTTTGACGGGGTGGGTTTGGGGGTTTATGTCTTTGTTGCTGGTGCGTTTTTTATTTGGAATGGGGGAGGCGGGGACATATCCGGGAATATCGAGGGCTTTTTCCCGGTGGCTGCCGTTGGATGCCTTGGGCGGGGCTTTTGGAATAACCGTGGCGGCCGGTGTTTTTGGCGGCGCATTGACCCAGCGTCTGACCGTGACCTGTCTGGAACACTTGAGCTGGCGTTGCACCTTCATGCTTTACAGCATGGCGGGACTGGCTTGGGCGGCAGCCTGGGTGATTTGGTTCCGTGACGATCCCCATGTCCACAAGGGAGTCAACCAGGAGGAATTGCGTTTGATTGGCAGTCATCCGCCGAAACCGCATCCGCCGGTGCCCTGGCGGGCGATGTTGCGAAACCGCGGAGTGGCGGCCATTTGCCTCATGTATCTGGGCACCATTTACGGTTGGTATTTGTATCTGACGTGGCTGCCCACTTATTTGAATGAGGCGCGCGGGTTCAATATGCGCGCGGTGGGCTGGTTGTCGGCCATGCCGTTGTTCTGCATCGGGTTGAGCGTGTTGGGGGGCGGCTGGTTGAGCGACCGGTTGTGCCGGCGTTTTGGTTTGCGATGGGGGCGGCGTTTGCCGGGATTGATTGGGTTGCCTCTTGCCATTGTGGCGCTGGTGGCGGCGGTTTTTACATCCCACCCATTGGCCAGCGCCTTGTTGTTCGGGCTTTCGGCGGGATTGTCGGCGTTGGGGGTGGCGGCGGGATGGGCTGTGTGCCTGGAGATCGGGGGGGACCATGCAGGAGTGGTGACGGGGGCCATGAACATGTTTGGCAACATGGGGGGCGCCCTTTCGCCGGTGGTTCTGGGATGCTGCCTGCAACGATGGCATTCATGGAACCACGGATTGCTGACGGTGGCGTTTTTTTATGCCATGGCGGCGGTTTGCTGGTTGTGGATTGATCCGCTGCATCCGTTGGAGAAACGCCTGAAACAGGCTGAAGCCCCCCAACGAGATCAGGAAAATGGAGGATGATTTTTGCGGCGACAGTTTGTTGTCGTTAAATTTTGATCAAGAGCTATGGTGTTTCACAACGGAGGTGATCTTATGAATCCTGACGATTCTGCGGCAAGACAGGAAAATCGCGAATGGATGGAGTCCTTGGACGAGGTTTTGCAACGGGCCGGTCCCGAGCGCGCGGGCGAGTTGTTGAGGGAAATTCAAATTCATGCCCAGGCCAGGGGGGTGAGGTTGCCTTACATGGCCAACACGCCGTATGTGAACACCATCCAGCCATGCGATGAACCGGCTTATCCCGGCGACCGGGAATTGGAACGGCGGATCAAAAGCATCATCCGGTGGAACGCCATGGCCATGGTGGTGAGGGCCAACCGGGATGAGCATGGCATCGGCGGGCATATCTCGACTTACGCCTCGGCTGCCACGCTTTACGAGGTGGGGTTCAATCATTTCTTCCGGGGAAAGAACCATCCCTGCGGCGGGGATTTCGTTTTTTTCCAAGGTCATTCGGCGCCTGGCATTTATGCGCGGGCTTTTTTGGAAGGAAGGCTGGAGGCCGCCCAACTCGAAAATTATCGCCGTGAATTGCGATATTGCGGAGGTCTGGCTTCGTATCCGCATCCCTGGTTGATGCCGGATTTCTGGTCGTTTCCCACGGTATCGATGGGATTGGGGCCGATCATGGCGATTTACCAGGCGCGTTTCTGCAGGTATCTGGAGGATCGCGGGCTGAAGCCCGCCACGGATATGAAGGTGTGGGCGTTTTTGGGCGACGGAGAGACCGACGAGCCGGAAACCCTGGGAATGATCAATTTGGCGGCCAGGGAAAAATTGGACAACCTGATCTTTGTCATCAATTGCAACCTCCAGCGTCTCGACGGGCCGGTGCGCGGCAATGGCAAGATCGTCCAGGAACTGGAGGCGGGTTTCCGCGGCGAAGGATGGAATGTGATCAAGGTTATCTGGGGTGATCGATGGGAGCCGTTGCTTGCGCGGGACGCCGAGGGGGCGCTGGTCCGGCGCATGGGCGAGGTGGTGGATGGGGAATTTCAAAAATACATTGTTTCGGGCGGAAAATATATCCGCGACCATTTTTTTGGCGCGGACCCCCGTTTGCTGGAAATGGTCAAGGATTATCCGGATGATCAGTTGCGCAAACTGAACCGGGGAGGGCATGATCCGAAGAAAGTGCATGCCGCTTACAAGGCCGCGATGGAGACGCGAAATGCGCCGACGGTGATTCTGGCCCATACGGTGAAAGGTTATGGATTGGGCGAGAGCGGGGAGGGGAAGAATATCACCCATCAGCAGAAGCAGTTGAACGAGGAGGAGATGCGGAATTTTCGCACCCGGTTTGGAATTCCCATTTCAGACGAGGAAATTGCCGCCGCGCCTTTTTATCGTCCCGCGCCGGACAGTGCCGAGATCCGTTATCTCAAGGAACGCCGCCAGGCGCTTGGCGGTTGGGCGCCGATCCGCCGGGTGTCGAAGGCGGTTTTGAATCCGCCGGAAAAAACGCTTTGGGACGAGTTTTACCAGGGCACCCAGGGGAGGGAGATTTCCACAACCATGGGATTTGTGCGCATCCTGGCCAAGTTGTTGAAGGATCGTGAATTGGGGCGGCTGGTGGTGCCGATTGTGCCGGACGAGGCCAGAACCTTTGGAATGGAAGCCCTGTTCCGGCAATGCGGCATCTATTCCCATGTGGGACAACTCTACGAGCCGGTCGATGCGGAAAGCCTGCTTTATTACAAGGAAGTCAAGGATGGGCAGATTTTGGAGGAGGGGATCAGCGAGGCGGGGGGGATGTCATCCTTCATTGCCGCCGGCACCGCCTATGCCAACCATGGTGTGCAGACCATACCGTTCTTCATTTATTATTCCATGTTCGGGTTTCAGCGGGTGGGGGATTTGATTTGGGCGGCGGGCGACATGCGATGCCGGGGGTTTCTCATTGGTGGTACCGCCGGGCGCACGACGCTGGCCGGGGAAGGATTGCAGCATCAGGACGGGCACAGTCATTTGCTGGCTTATCCGTTGCCCAATCTCATGGCTTACGATCCCGCCTGCGTTTACGAATTGGCGGTCATCATCAAGGACGGTCTGTGCCGCATGTATGAAAAGAGGGAGAGCATTTTCTATTACCTGACGGTGATGAACGAAAATTACGCCATGCCGCCCATGCCCAAGGGCGCCGAGGAGGGGATTTTGAAAGGCGCCTATCTCTTCAACCCGTCTCCCATTTCCGATGAAAAACGGCGCGTCCAGCTTTTGGGCAGCGGGGCGATCTTGAACGAAACGGTCAAGGCGCAACGAATCCTGGCGGAGAAATACGGAGTGGCTGCGAATGTCTGGTCCGTGACCAGCTACAAGGAATTGCGCCAGGACGCCTTGAATGCCGAACGCTGGAACATGTTTCATCCGGGGGAGAAACCGCATGTTCCGTATGTGACGGATTGTTTTCCAAAGGATCCTGGCGTGTTTGTGGCCGCCTCGGATTATGTGAAGGATGTTCCCAATTCCATTGCCCCCTGGTTGCCGGGGCCGCTGTTGTCCCTGGGAACCAACGGATTTGGCCGCAGCGACAGCCGGGAACGGTTGAGGGATTTCTTCGAGGTGGACGCCCGCTACATTGTCATTGGCGCCCTGTTCATGCTCGCCCGGCGGAAGGTTCTGGACGCGCAAACGGCGAAACAGGCCATTGATGATCTGCAGGTGGACCCGGAAAAGATCAACCCCATGCTGGTTTGAGGATTTTTCAGCGGGAAATGTCGGCCTGGCCCAGGATGGTGAACCCGTTTTGCTTGAAGACATCGATGGCCAGTTCCGTGTCTTCCACGTGGAAGGCCAGCAGGGGGCGGTCATGCAGGCGCATGAGGAAGCCGTAAACGTAGAAGATGTTGATCTCGGCCTGCATGAGCGTTTTGAGCATGGAAGTCAGCCCTTCCGGACCATGGGGAAGCTCAACCACGACCACGGACGTGTCGCTGAAGGCCATTTGGTGGGTGTGAAAAAGCTCCGCCGCTTTTTCCGGGTCATCGACGATCAGTCGGATGACAGCCGAGTCGCTGGTGTCCACCACGGAAAGCGCGAGAATATGGATGTTGGTCTGTTCAAAGAGCCGCGACAGATCAAGCAGGCGTCCGCACTTGTTTTCCAGGAAGACCGAGAATTGCCGCACCAGCGGACCGGGTTTGGCTTTGGCGGTTTTGGGTGATGGAGGCTGGGGCGTGGGTGTGGCCATGAAAGTGCTCGATTGCCTCCATTATACCAGTTTGTCTTGAGTCTGCACGCTGAAATTTTGGGGAGGGAAAATGCCGTTTATGGTGGTTGACAGGAGGCGCGGATGAACGCTAGAAATTCCCCTGCTTTACCCTTTGCATCCGGCCACATCGGCCGCGTTGAGAAAACACCGACTCATCAAAGCGCCATGAATGAAACTCAAAACCAGCCAGCCGACCCGTTGCGGGCCAGTTCCGGCAAGTACCTGACCTTTTTTCTGGGCAAGGAAGCTTACGCCATACCCGTGTTGAAAGTGCGTGAGATTATTCGCATGATTGACATCACGCCGGTTCCCAAGATGCCGGAGCATATCAAGGGAGTGGTCAATTTGCGCGGCAAGGTGATTTCCATCATTGATTTGCGGATCCGGTTTCATCTTTCCAAGGCCGATACAACCGAGCGAACCTGCATTGTGGTGGTGGAGGTCCAGACGCCTGCGAAGGACCGGATTTTGATGGGGTTGATCGTCGATGCGGTGGAGGAAGTGTTGAATATCGGCAAGGATGACATTGAGCCGACGCCCGATTTTGGCACGCGCTTTTCGACGGAATATATTCTTGGAATGGCCAAATCCAAGGGGACGGTCAAGACTTTGTTGGATATTGACCAGATCATTTCGGCCGAACTGGCCGAAGTTGTCGGAACCTGACGGGTGACGCTTAAAAATTGGACGGGAGATGTTTATGTTCAAGAATGTCACATTGCGATTTCGATTGGTGATGACCGGCATGACAATCATGTTTGCGCCGTTTATCATCATTCATGCCATGGTTTGCTATCAGAATGTCAGAACCCACCAGATTGTCGCGAAGGGGGTGGATGAGATTGCCACCAAGGGTGGGGAGCGCATATTGAAGGAAGTCAGCAGCCAGACATGGACAAGCATGTTCTGGCAGATCGGGTTTGATGTTCTCATTCAGGCGGCTGGCGCCATCTGCTGGTACAGGATCGCAACCCGGTTGAGCAACAGGATCAGCAGTTCAGTGGATCAATTGGATCATGGCGCGCATCAGGTTTCGGTGGCGTCCAGCCAGGTTGCGTCAGCCAGCCAATCCCTGGCGGAGGGCGCCGGACAACAGGCGGCGTCCCTTGAAGAAACGAGCGCCGCATTGGAGGAGATGTCGAGCATGACATCCCATAATTCACACAGCGCGCAGAAAGCCAGGGAATTGGCCGATCAATCGCAGAAGGCGGCTGATTCCGGCGCGGGCGACATGAGGGAGATGAGTGTCGGCGTGGACGAGATTGAGAAATCGGTTCAGGGGATGCTGGTTTCGGTGGACGCCATCCGGGCTTCGAGTAACGAAATGAACCGCGCGATGGATGCCATCCGGGCTTCGAGCGATGATATTTCCAAGATCATCAAGACGATTGATGAAATAGCCTTTCAGACCAATATCCTGGCCTTGAATGCCGCCGTGGAGGCGGCCCGGGCGGGAGAGGCGGGCATGGGATTTGCCGTGGTGGCTGACGAGGTCCGGAACCTGGCCCAGCGCAGCGCCCAGGCAGCCCGTGAAACAACCGACAAGATTGAAGGTTCCATCCGTCGCAGCCAGGAGGGCGTGCAGATCAGCGGCAAGGTGGCCCAGAATCTTCAGGAGATTGTCCGGCGAACCAATCAGGTGAGTCAGAATCTTCAGGAAATCGTGGCCAAGGAAAAACGGGTGGAGTCCAGCCTTGCAAGCATTGTGGAAAAAACCCGGCAGGTGGATGAATTGACAGGCGAAGTGGCGGTGGCTTCCAAGGAACAGAGCAAAGGGGTCACCCAAATCGCGGAATCCGTCGTGCATGTGGACAAGGTGACCCAGTCCAATGCCGCGGCGGCGCAACAGACCGCAAATGCCGCGGAATCTCTCAGCGGCCAGGCGTTGCATCTTAAAAAAGCCGTGGATGAACTCCTTCTGCTGGTGGATGGCCGGTTGAATGCGCGGGGGGGGGCCGAAAAACGCGAAACAGATGTTGAGTTGCCATTGCCAACGCCGCCTGTTCGCAAGGTGACCGTGACCGTGCATGCCGGGAAAAATGAGGAGACAGGCAGGACGGCCATGGCTTGCCCGGGCAGGAAGGGGCCTGCCTTGCTGACCGGGACGAGAAAAAAGAAGGCCACGGGTGAAATCCCCACGGATGACCATTTTCGCGATTTTTAATTTGAAAGGAGATCATCATGCCCATGACATTGCCTGAACTTCCTTATGCGAAAGAGGCGCTGGCGCCTGTCATCAGCGCCAACACCCTCGATTTTCACCGCGGCAAACACCATAACGCCTATGTCGTCAATGGCAACAAGCTGCTTGCCGGGACTGAGTTTGAAAAAATGGACGCCGAAGCCATCATGCGCAAAACAGCGGGAGATCCTGCCAGGGCCGGTATTTTCAACAATGTGGCGCAGGCGTGGAACCATGCTTTTTACTGGAAATGCATGAAACCGGGCGGAGGCGGCCGTCCCACCGGGCTCATTGCGGCCAGAATTGCGGAATCCTTTGGCGGGTATGAAAAGTTTGCCGAGGAATTCAAGACGGCGGGCGCCACCCAGTTTGGAAGCGGCTGGGCGTGGCTGGTGCTGGCGGACGGAAAGCTGCAAGTGGTCAAAACCCCAAATGCCGACACCCCTCTGGTGCGCGGACAAAAACCCCTGCTGACGGTGGATGTTTGGGAACATGCCTATTATCTGGATTACCAGAACCGGCGTCCCGATTATCTTGCCGCTTTTGTTGAGAAGTTGATCAACTGGGATTTTGTCAATTCCCAACTGGCTTGAGGCGGCGGCGGGCGAACTTGTGAGCGCGCAAACCGAAGATCCATTGGTGGGCCAGGTGGTTGGCCCTTATCGAATCAGCCGTCGTGTGGGTGAAGGGGGGATGGGGGTGGTTTATCTGGCCGAGCATACCACGCTCGAACGCCCGGCCGCCATCAAGTTCCTTTCGCCCTCGTTGTTGCAGGACGCCGATTATGTTCAGCGTTTTTATCGCGAAGCCCGCATGGCTGCGCATCTGGATCATCCTCATATTGTGGGGATTTATGACGCCGGGAAGTTCGACAACCGTCCTTATCTGGTGATGGAATTTGTGGAAGGGCAGGATTTGCGCCAACGTCTGGAGCGTGAAACCCGGTTGGACATAAAGCTGACGGTGATCTTGTTGCGTCAGGCGGCCTCCGCCCTGGCTTATGCGCACAAACAGGGCATGGTGCACCGGGACATCAAACCGGCCAACATGTTGTTGGGCGGAAATGATCAATTGAAAATAGCGGATCTTGGACTGGCCAAGTTCCGGGGTGATCCGGATGGCGAACAAACTCAAAATGGAGGGATTGTGGGCACCCCCCATTACATGCCTCCGGAACTCATCCGCAATCCCAAATTGCTGGACGCCCGTTGTGATATTTACGCCTTGGGCGCCACCGCCTACCGGGTTGTGTCGGGAAGCACGCCCTATCGCGGATCCATCGCCTCCGAGATCATTTCCCAACGGCTGGCGGCGCCCCCCCCGCCGTTGAAAAGCGTGACGACCGGCGTTGACCCGCGGTTTTGCGAGATTGTGGATCGCATGATGGAAGGAATGCCGGAGCGCCGTTTTCAAAGCATGGAGGAGATCGAAGAGACTCTGGTCCAGTGGGAAAGCGGCAAATTCAAGGAGTCGTCAGCCATCCAGGTTTCCTCCGATGCGCCGCCGCCGCCCCAGGATGTTTTGGAATTGCTCAACAAACGCATGAGCGGGCGCCCGGATCTGCCTTCCCGTTCCGCCACCATCAACCGGATTGTCGCCATTTCGGAGAACCGGTCGGTGGACGACCTGACCAATCTGATTCTCGGTGATTTCGGCCTGACCAACAAGATTCTGCGGCTTGTCAATACGGTTTACTACAATGCTTACGTGGGACGTGTCAGCACCATTTCCCGCGCCATCCTTGTTTTGGGGATCGAACAGATCAAGGGAATCGCGTTGTCCCTGTTGCTTTTCGAAAGTTTGCAGGACAAAAACACCGCGGATGAGGTGAGGTCAGCATGCGCCCGTTCGTTTGTCGCGGGGCAGATATCCCGGGATATTGCGCGTCAGGCCGGGTTTGCCAATCTTGAGGAAGCCTTTGTTTGTTCGGCTTTTCACAATCTTGGCAAGGTGCTGGCATCCTTTTATCTGGCGGAGTTTCACACCCGGATCCGGCAGTTGGTGGAATTGCAGGGACTGCATTGGGAGGAGGCTGCGTCCAAGGTGCTGGGCATGTCGTTTGAGCAATTGGGGATTCGCATTGCCGAACAATGGCAGTTGCCGGCGCAGGTGATTCACGCGATGAAATGCCTGCCGCCGGGTACGGTGCCTCCGCCGGAGAATGAGGCGGATCAGTTGCGTGCCATTGCCTGTTTTTCAGGGGAGCTTTGCACCGTGGTGGAAAGCGCGGGGTTTGATTCTGAACATGCCCAGGCCGCGTGCGCGGAAATCGCCCTGCGCTATGAACAATGCCTGCCGGTTTCGTCCGCCTCGGTCATCAAAACGATCAAAACCTCGGCCGAGGAAGTGCAGCAGGTGGCCCGCAAATTGAATATCCCCCTGGGCGACAACCCGCTTCTCAACAAGGTCCGCAATTTTTCCAATGTGGTGGAGGGAAAGCCGCCTGTTGTCCCGCCGCCGGCTGCCGTTTATCCGGGGCCGGTTGCTTCGATGGCCGCCGCGGCGAAGTCCGTTTCGCCTGCCGACAACCTGCCGTCCTCCCTGATTGTGGAGCCTGTGACTCCATCTGGAGCGCAGGAGAAAACCCACGTGCCGGCCGGCGTCAGCGCCATGGATGACATGTTTTTGCCGGCGACCGAGGAGCCTTTGATGGATCCGGATCGAATTCTGGAGCAGGGAATCCAGGATGTGACCCACTGTTTGACGGAGGATTCACCGATGAATGACATCCTGCGCATGATTCTGGAGGTCATATTCCGGGCAATGAATTTTCACCAGGTTATTTTTTGCATCAAAAATATGAGCACGTTGCAGATCGAGGGACGCTACGGTTTGGGACCGGACGTGCAATCGGTTCTGCCATCATTTAAGTTTTTGTTGGGCGGCAAGGAGGATATTTTCAATTTTGCCCTGTCCGAGGGATCGGATTTGATCGTGCCCGACATCAAGGATAAAAAAGTTGAGAATTTCATCCCCCCCTGGTATGCGCGCATGATTTCAGCCCAGACCTTTGTGGTGTTGCCGTTGTTGATCCGGCAGACCCCCATCGGGCTCATCTACATGGATAAATTGAAGGCGGATGGCATTGTCATCACTCCGGCCCGGCTCAATCACATGCGAACTTTGCGCAATCAGGGCATACTGGCCATTCGCAAGAAATGACGGGAACTGGCGCCGGATGTTCCGTTTGTTTTGGACGATTGCAACCACCGGGTGGCGCATATGCATGATGGCGCCTGATTTTGCAAGAGCTTCTTACGTTTGTTTTTTGCTTTTATCATTTTTTGGGTGTACGTTTTGACAAGTAGTTTTTCAGTTGGAGGGATGCCGGTGAATTTGCCCGATATGATCATTATTCCGGTTGGGAGGGCGAAATGATAATTTCGCGTTCCTTGGGGCCGGGTATTGCCTTGGTTCGCAAACCGGGTTCCGCTGATGCAGAGGATACCCAGTTGGTATCGCAGGGACAAAAGATAATTTCAAAACCCGTTGTTGCGCAAGAGGTTGTGTCAAATGAGCGTTCGGTGGCGAACACATGGATGGTCTTGATTGAAGAACGGTTTCAGTCTTTTTGGGCTCCGTTTTGGCTGTTGGGGGGTGTTTTATTGGCAGGGCTGATTTTTTTGGGGGGGTGGCATTGGATTGGCAAACATCGGCAGGTTTATGTGAAAGTGGCGCAGAACGTGGCGGTTTACAGCCAGCGGCCGCCCACATCATTGTTGAGCCAGTTTCGCCAGCAACGATCCCAACGATATCAGGTTTTGGAAACCGTGTTGGAAGATGCCATTCATTATGACCGTCTTTATCAGGGGCTGCCCTTGGGCGCTCCCAAGCAACGGGCGCTGGCCATGGTGGATTCCTTCCGGTTATTGCAGCGTCTTTTGGGAATGGAAATAAACGAAAGCCTTTTTTTGCCATGGGAACTGGCTCAACGTCCGCATTTGGAAAAAAAATTGTGCCGGATGGAGCAAGCGGTGATTGCCCGTCCGTCGTTTTCCATCTTTGGAGGCGGCAAAGAGGATGCCGGTGAGAATAAGAGCAGCGGCTTGATGGATTGGCTGCTTTCCCGATCAACCCTTTCGTCCTGTGTCGCGCCGATGACCTTTTGAGAGGATTTTTTCCGCTTGGTCCAGCGTCGGGCGGTTTGAAAACCGCCCGGCTTCATGCGGGGCGTCTTTTGCCGGGAGCGCAAACATCGAACGCCGATCATGCCCGGTTCAGCCGGGTTGGGAGCCGCCGGGAAACTGGCGGCTCTACCTGGACGGCTCCTTAGTTGTAGTTCACCTCGATTTTGCGGGGTTTGACGTCCTCGGCCTTGCCCAGTTTCAGGGTCAGGATGCCGTTTTCGAACGAGGCATGGATGGATGCCCGGTTGATGTGATCTCCAAGGCTGAAAACGCGGCGGTAATGGTGGAGGGGAATTTCCCGCCAGACAGGTTCGCCTGATTCAGGTTTGATGTCGCGTTTGCCGTGGATGACCAGTTCGTCGCCATCGATGGAAACTTCCAGCCCGTTTTTATCCACACCAGGCATTTCCGCTTCCACAAGAATGGCATCGTTGGTTTCGCAGATATTCACAGGCGGCGCCACGAAAACAGTGTCCGCCGTATTTGCTGTCATGGGAGATTGGTTTTCCATAGGTAATCCTTGTTTGGGTTGTTGGTTTTTGTTCGAGGGATTGAAGGGGTGTGTTATTTCACTTCCACTTCAATCTGGCGCGGTTTGGTCTCGGCTTTTTTGGGAAGGGTGATATCCAGAATGCCATCCTTGTAGCTGGCCTTGATTCCGCCGGCATCCACTGGCGACGGAAGGGCTATGGCACGGTGAAACTGGCCGTAAACCCGTTCCACACGATGATAGTTTTTGTCCTTGTGCTCGTGTTCGCGTTTTCGTTCGCCTTCCAGGATCAGGGTGTCACCTTGAACGCTGACCTCAAAGTCCCCCTTCTTGAGTCCGGGGAGTTCCGTTTTCACGCGGATTTTGTCTTTATCCTCGTAAATGTTTACCGCTGGAGACCAGTTTCCTTCCAGCAAACCAAAAGCTCGGAATGCCTTGGCGGGATGCTGGCCGGTGGCCCAATCAAAGAAGTCGTCCAGTTCGCGATAGAGTTGTGAAAGCCCGCCAAAGGGTTGGAGGGCCCGTTGGGATGTTGGTTGTTTCATGAGTTGCATAGAGGTTCTCCTTTCTGGAGGACTGCTATGCAAACCGGATGCCAAGGTTTTGCTAATGGTTTTATCGGGGAAAAAATGAGCGGCAGGGAGAAGACTTGGGAAAAAATGGATAAAAATGACACATGAGACTGTGTCATTTTGACGCTTTTCCGGGAACGGGTTTTGAATTACTCCGCGCCCTGGTATTCTTTGAGGCGTCGAAGTTTTTCCATGGCTTTTCCGGAAACCAGTGCTTGGCGCGACATCTCCACACCTTGACGATAATCTTTGGCGATGCCACCGGTGTAGAGGGCTGCCGCCGCATTCATGCAAAAGAAATCTGCGTGAGGTGAATCCAAATGTCCGTTTAATACAGTCATGATCACCTGCGCATTGGCGGCTGCTGTTTTGTGGCTGGCGATTTTGTCAAAATCGACCTGTTTCAAACCGAAATCGGATGGTGTCACCTCGTACACGTTGATTTTGCCCTCCCGTAATTCGACCACTCTTGTTGGTCCGGCCAGGGAGAATTCATCCATTCCCTGGCAGGGTGAAATTCCATCCGCCATGCCATAGGGCGCCAGCGCCACCTTCATGCCGATTTCGCGCAACACTTCGATCAGTTGGTCGCAAACCTTGGGCGCGTAAGCGCCGATGACGATTCGATCCGTTTGGGGGCAGGGACGGGTCAGGGGGCCGATGATGTTGAATGCCGAGGTGAATCTCATGGACTTGATCAATCGCGCCCACCCGGATTGCAGAAAAGCCTCGCCCGGCAGGTAACATATGCCTTGTTCGCGAAGACAACGCTCCGCCTGCGAAAGCGGCGCGTTGAGATCGATTCCCAGGATCTCCAGGATGTCTGAGGCGCCCGACACGCCAGTCACCAATCTTGCGCCTTTTTTGGCCATGGGAAGGCCGCATGCTGCGGCGATCAAACAGGCCGGAGTTGAGCAATTGATGGTTTTTAACGTGTCCGACCCTGTTCCAACAATGTCGCAAACCGGTCCTGTCAATTGCGAATTGATTTTTGCCGTGTCGAACCGATCCAGCGCATCCCAAGCGCCCGACAATTCCACGGTCGTTGGTCCTCGCGCGAAGTGAGCCATGAGAAATGCGCCTTGTTGCAATTCGGGTTGTTCATTGAGGATCACCTGCCGGTACGCCTCGCAGGATTCCTCCCGGGTCATGGTTTTTCCGCGCACAATTTCGCAGATCAAATGTCCGAAGGAGCGCCATTGTGTTTCAGCAGTCATATGAAAGGCTGAAGACTATTGGACTGAAGGCTGAAGGGGAAGGGTAAAATATCTTCCGCCCACTTCAGTCCTCAGTCTTTCTGCGCGGGTCTGGCAAGAACCCGGAAAAACTCGCCGCTTTCCACCACCGGCAAATAGGGGACGATTTCGTGAAAGATGATCCGCCTGAAGATCAAATGTCCTGCGGCGGATATGTTGCGCTGAAGCATGGACAGGGCCTGGGTCATCTGACGGCGGGTGCATCCGTAGGAACCCGCCAAACGCAGTTGGCGGTAATGAATCTCATTCAATTCCTGTCTTGATAGATCGGGATCGGACGCCAAACCGCTGAAAAAACCATACATTCCGCCATTGCGCAGGGCGCCCAACCCTTCCTTGAACGCTTTCACATCGGAGGTTGCGTTGATGGCCGCGTCGAAACGGCTGCCGGGGATTTTTTCGTCGATCTCCAGTTCCAAAGACTCGGCAATCCCTGCGGCCATTTTCCGTTTGGCCGGCCTTTTTTCAATCACGCAGGGCGTGGCGCCTTTTTCCTTTGCGGCCATTCCCATCAACAGCCCCACGACGCCTCCCCCGTGGATCAGCACTCTCCAGCCGGTTTTCACCTGGGTTTGTTCCAAGGCATTGATTGCGCAGGCCAGCGGTTCGGCCAGACAAACCAGATCGGAAGGCAGTTTTGGAGGCGCGGGCAACAGGGATCGCCGGGGGGCAGTCATCCATTCCGCAAATCCTCCATCCCGATGGAAACCCAATATGCGCATCTGCGGACAGAGGTTTTCCATGCCGCTTTGGCATTCCCGGCATCTTCCGCATGTTTCTCCCGGCCAGACGGCATACCGTTTTTGGGTGGAGTCATCAATGACGCAGACCTCATGTCCCAACACCCTTGGCAAAAGCAGATCCCGATGTCCTTCCCTCAGTATTTTTGCATCGGTCCGGCATATGCCGCAGAGTTCCACGCGCAAACACACTTCGCCTTTTCGCGCCCGGGGCTTGGGCAAATCCATTTCCCGGATTCCCCGCATGGTCATTTGTAACGCTTCCATGAAGCGCCGGATGAAAGCAGAATAATTGCGGAAGAGCCAGACAAAATGAGCGCCTTCATGTTATCGCGGAAAAAAGAATGATTTTTCACGAGCGGCTTGTTACTTGCCGTCCAAAACGTTACGTTGTCTGCCGCATGAGCCTGGTTCCACCATCGAATCCTTCCGTACCGAATGCCCTCATTTTAGGCGCATCCGGGGTGTTGGGGCGGGCATTGGCGGTCGCTTTTCGCAACGCCGGCTATCGGGCGCTTGGCACGGGTTTCCGGCAGGTTCCGGATGGGGATGAGGTGTTTCAGTTCGATGCCACGCAAACTCTGGAGATTGCGCGTCTGGCGGCGTGGGTGGAACGGGTTGCTCCAAAGCTGGATGTGATTGTGCATGCGATTGGGGGAACCCATGACCAATTGGTGATGCGCATGAGCGATCAGGAGTGGCATAAAACACTGGAACAAAATCTGGGCAGCGCTTTCCGGGTGGCGCGCGCCATGTGGGGGCATCTGGCGGCGGGGGGGGGCGGGCAGATGATTTTCGTGGGGTCATGGGCCGGACGGACGGGACGGGGCGGCCAGGGCGCTTATGCGGCGGCAAAAGCGGGCGTGATCGCTCTTTGCCAATCCATGGCCCGTGAGGGCGCGGGCGCCGGAATCCGGGTCAATTGTGTTGTGCCGGGTTATTTCCCCAGTCCGATGACAACCGGCCTGACGCCGGAGGCATTGGCGCGGCTCGGCGCCGACGCGGTTAAACCGGGTTTTTCGAATGTCGAAGAGATGGTCTCTTTCATGGTTCATCTTGCCGGGATGCGGGGTGTTACGGGACAGGTTTTTCAACTGGACGGGCGCATTGCGCCGGCGCTGTCATGAACTCTTCATTGCAAGAACATTGCCGCAGGGAATTGGAGGGACTCGATTCGAAAGGGCTGCGGCGGCGATTGCGTTGCGGTGTCAGCCAGGGAACCCGCTTGTTTCGTTTTGATGGGCGGGTGTTGGTGAACTTTTCGTCGAACGATTATCTCGGTTTGGCCTCGGACCCGCGTTTGTGGGCTGGCGTGGAGGGGGGGGCGGCGGAGGTCGGGAATATGGGCGCCGGGGCGTCGCGATTGGTTTCCGGAAATCATCCCGATTACATGACGCTTGAGGCTGAACTGGCGCGATTCAAACAGGTGGATGAAGTCCTTGTTTTTGGCAGCGGATATGCCGCGGCGGTGGGAACGATCCCGGCTTTGGTGGGGAAAGAGGATTTTGTCGTCATGGACAAGTTGTGCCACGCCTCCCTGGTGGATGGAGCCCGGCTGTCCGGCGCGGTCATCCGGGTTTATCCTCACCTCAACATGGATCGTTGCGGGGAATTGCTGGCGAATTGCCGGGAAAAAGCCGGTGACGAAGGGAAGATTTTATTGGTGACCGAGTCGGTTTTTTCGATGGATGGCGATCTGGCGCCCCTGGATCAACTGGCGCAGCTAAAGGATCAATACGGCGCATGGCTGATGGTGGACGAGGCGCATGGGTCCGGTGTCCTGGGGCGGGAAGGGCGGGGCGGGACGGAGATGTTTTGCGTGGAGGACCGGGTGGATGTGGCCATGGGAACGCTTTCCAAGGCGTTTGGCTGCGTGGGCGGTTTTGTGGGGGGGAAATCCGGCTTGAAAGACCATCTGGTCAACCGGGCGCGGAGTTTGATTTATTCCACCGGCCTGCCCTCTGTGGTTTGCCGCGCAGCTTGCCGGGCCGTGCGGATGGTGCGGGAGGAACCGGTTCTGAGGGAGCGTTTGTGGGTGAACATCCGAAAAATGGCCGAAGGATTGGGGGTTCCCCCGGTTTCTCCGATTTTCCCGGTGATCATTCCCGACGAAAAAACGTGTGTGGAAACCTCCCTCCGTCTGGCCGAAGCCGGTTTTTGGGCGCCGGCAATCCGTTATCCGACAGTCCCCCGGGGCAAAGCCCGGCTGCGGATCAGTGTTTCCGCAGCCCACACCGCCGGGGATGTTCAAGGATTGCTGGAAGCGCTCCGGTTGCGGTGAGTGGATTCGAAGGCGCTGAAAGTTACGTATCGACAGTCCAAGCCCGGGAGTTTTAAGGTCGGAGAATATCCTTTGCTTTGAGGAATTCCGATGAAAGAAACACAAATCATGAACCGCCGGGAGTTTTGGCGGCGGCTGGCCCGAGGCAGCCTGTTGACCCTGCTGGTTGGCGGGGGAGGATGGATGGCCGGACGGAGTGGACGCTGCGACCGTCATGCCCTTTGCCGGGGATGTCCCGGGATCGGGGATTGTTCGTTGCCCCAGGCGCAGTTGTTCCGGCAGAAAGGCAGGTCATGAGCGGAGACAAGGATCGAAGAGGTTTTTTGAAAAGCCTGGGACGCCTTGCGGGACTGGCCGCTGTGGCGGGATTGGGCGCATGGGCGCGTCCGAAAATGTCGGATTTTCAATCGCGCTGGCAGTTGGATCCCCGCAAGTGTGTCCAGTGCGGACGGTGCGCGACGGCCTGCGTGTTGAAACCCTCGGCGGTGAAGTGCGTGCACGCCCATGCCATCTGCGGTTATTGCGATCTTTGCACCGGTTTTTTTGTTTCCCAACCCAACAGCCGGAATACCGGCGCGGAAAATCAACAATGTCCCACGGGCGCCATCAAGCGCGCCTTTGTGGAGGACCCTTATTTTGAGTACTCCGTGGATCCGGAGAAATGCATCGCCTGCGCCCGCTGCGTGAAAGGGTGCACATCTTTTGGCAACGGATCGTTGTTCCTGCAGGTCATGCACGACCGCTGCCAGAACTGCAACCAGTGCGCCATCGCCCGGGTGTGTCCCGCCCAGGCTTTTTCCAGGATTTCATCCAAAAATCCTTATCGTTTGAAAGGCGCGGCATGAGGGAAGGGATGATGTTGGGGAATGGATGGGGTTTTTGGGTTTCGGCAGGAGGACGGTTTCCTCCTCCCGAGTTTACGGGCGGTTACCGGATGCCCGGGTTGAATCCCGCGCCGCCTCCGGCAGCCTGGCTTGCCTGGCTGGATGTGGCGATGCTGGCGCTGGCTCTTGCCGCCATGATCTTTTTCGCGCACAGGAAATCCTCGCGGCGCGGGATTTTGGGGGTGGCGGTTTTTTCCGTTTTTTATTTTGGTTTTTACCGGCATGGTTGCGTGTGTTCGGTTGGCGCGTTGCAGAACGTGGCGCTGGCGGCGGCCAACGCCAATTACGACTTTCCCTGGACGGTGGCGGCGTTTTTTGTTCTTCCCCTTGCGGCGGCGCTTTTTTGGGGCAGGGTTTTTTGCGCGGGAGTTTGTCCCCTTGGCGCTTTGCAGGAACTTGTGCTTTGGCGGCCCGTGAAGATTCCGGCCTGGCTGGAACGCGGGTTGCGATTGTTTGCCTGGGCATATCTGGGTCTGGCGGTTTTGCTGGCGGCCACGGGAACGGTGTTTGTGATTTGCCGTTACGATCCCTTTGTTCTTTTCTTCCGCTTGCACGGTTCGTTTTCCATGTTGATGGCGGGTCTTGCTGTGCTGGCTTTGGCGGCGGTGGTGGGGCGGCCTTATTGCCGGTTTCTTTGTCCATACGGAGTGTTGTTGCGGATTTGCGCCGGACTGGCCAGATGGCCTTTGCGTTTGATGGATGAGGAGGAATGCGCCATGACAAGGATTTGTTACCAGGAATGTCCGTATGGCGCGATTCTCAGGCCTGTGCCTGAAAAAGAAGGAGGATTGGGATTCGGTCATGGAAGACTTGCGTTGGTTTTTGCGGTGGGGTTGGCGGCGGTTCTTGTCGGCGGCTGGCTGGGATGGCGCGCGGCGCCGGAACTGGCCCGCTGGCATGCGACTGTGGCGCTGGCTGAGCGTGTGGCTTTGGAAAATGCGGGAAAAGTGAAGGGAACCACGCTCGAAAGCAGGGCCTTCCGGCAACTGGGATTGCCTGCGGACGAATTGTTGTCCGACGCCTTGCGGGTGCGGCGGCAATTTCAATTTGGCGCTCCCTTGATGGGCGTTTTCGTGGGGATGTGTCTGGCCGGGGCCTTTTGGCGAAGCCTCCGCTCCCCGCCAGCCCGGGCGGTTTTCTCAATCGATCCCTCATTCTGTCTGGTGTGCGCGCGTTGTTTGGATGCATGCCCGGTTTTGAAAAAACGTCGTATTGCCGCCATAGGGGAATAGGTTTGGCTCAATGATGACAGAGTGGTAAGCTGGAAATTCAATGAATCCCCTTTTTGAAGCCGCCCGTGAAGTCTGTGACTTTATGACCCGGAAGAAATGGAGTCATTGCGTAATTGGCGGTCTTGCTGTGTTGAGGTGGGGGGAACCGCGAAATACGCAAGATGTTGATTTTACATTGCTGACAGGTTTTGGATCTGAAGAGGAATTTGCCCGTCCGTTATTGGCAAGGTTCAAGGGGCGCAATTCAGATGCCTTGGATTTTGCGTTGCAACACCGGGTCTTGTTGATTCATGCCTCCAATGGATGGCCGGTGGATATTTCATTTGGCGGTTTTCCTTTTGAAGAACAGATGATTGAGAGAGCTACATTTTTTGAATTTGCGGAAGGGATTTGTCTGGCAACTTGTTCGGCAGAGGATTTGTTCATTATGAAGGCCTTTGCCGCTCGTGACAAAGACTGGCACGATGCTGAGTCAGTGGCGTTGCGTCGGAAGTTGGATAAACGGTATGTTCTCAAGAATCTTCGTCCGCTTTGCGAACTGAAGGACGCGCCTGACTTGTTGATTCGGGCGAAAGCTTTGCTGGAGGGAAAGCGATGAAGCGCATGACTCGATCTGACTGGAAAGCCTATGTTCAACAGTGGAAAACAACGGGTGCCGAATTGAACCGGATTCGGCAAAAAGAAGTTTGTGGTTGGAAATATGACTGGCGTGTTGTGGATGCCCTGCTGGATATGGGGGCGCGATTTAAGGACGTCCGCCCCACGAGCGGATTGGTCGAATTGCAACGCTGGTTCATGAAGCTTGCGGAGCAGCAGGGGGGGCTGCCTGCCAGATCCAGCGTGAAAGAATCTTCTGCCTCCTATTGCGCTGAAGATCGTGTTGTCAAACCGATGCGGCGGCATGATAAAGCGGGGCATCGCAAGCGTCCCTGATTTTGACGTCTCACGAGAAATGAAATTGTTTCCTTCAGCCTTTGCATCCGCATTGCGCCGCACAGGCGTGGTTTTCGCCGTTTTGGCGGTGAGCCTGGCAATTCTATTGGGGGTGGATTATTCCCGCAGCAGGGCGTTTGCCCATCCCGGCCAAAAAATCGACAAAATGCGGGCCGATCTGGCTCAACGTCCTCAGGATGAGGATTTCAAGAAACAGATCCGGCGGCAGGACGTTGAGGAAAGGCGGCAGTTTTTTGGTTTCCAGGAAAAATGTCATCTTGAGGGGCATGGGGCGTTGTTGTTTGGTTTGCTGGCTGTCCTGAGTTGGCGGATTGCCGCCCTTTTGCCGGAGCGGCGTTCGCAGCGCGCCCCGCAGATCAAAAGCGAAGAGTCTTTTTTGGCGCCGCTTGCCGTTTTGGCGGTGGGCTGCGGATTATTGGCGGGATTGGGCTGGCTGGGGATCAACTCGCGGCCGGATGTTTTGTTGGCGTCCATGGGGGGCGGGGAAAAAGACGCGCCCGGGAAAGGGGACGCCACCTTTCCAACAGAACAGGAATGGCAGGCCAACTGGCCGGTTTTCCGCGGGCCGCGGGGAATCGGCGTGGCGGCAGGCGCGCAGCCTCCCGCAGCCTGGGATGTTCCTGCAAATGTGAATGTGCTGTGGAAAACCCCCGTGCCGTTGGCGGGTGAAAACTCGCCCGTGGTCTGGGGAAACCGGGTTTTTCTGAGCGGGGCTTCCGGGGAAAAACGCGAGGTGTTTGCCTTTGACGCCGATTCCGGAAAGCTGTTATGGCGGCGGGAAGTGGGGGAGGCCAGGCCGCCGGTCAAAGACGCTTCAAGCGATGTCACCGGCGCGGCGGCCACCATGGCCGTGGATGGACGCCGGGTCTATGCGATTTTCGCCACGGGCGACCTGGCTGCCCTGGATTTCGAGGGCAAGGTGGTGTGGAGCAAGAGCTTGGGAAAACCGGATGTGATGTACGGCTTCGCCTCGTCCCTTGCCATGTTCCGGAACCTTTTGATTTTGCAGAGGGACCAAGGTTCGTCTGCGGAGGATGGCAAATCGGTTCTCATGGCCTTGGAAAGCGCCACAGGACGGCAGGTTTGGAGCGTGAAGCGGCCTGTGCCCAATTCGTGGAGCACTCCCGTGGCGATTGACACCCCGGAGTGCGCCGAGATTGTGACGTGCGGCAAGCCCTGGGTGATGGGATATGATCCGCTGACGGGCCAGGAAAAATGGCGCGCCGAATGTTTGGATGGTGAGGTTGCCCCGAGTCCGGTCTGGGGGTGTGGCATGGTTTTTGTGGCCAACGAAGGGGCCAAAGCCGCAGGCATACGGCTGGGAGGAAAAGGGGATGTCACCAAAACCCACATTGCCTGGAGTTTTGATGAGGGATTGCCCGACATCATCAGCCCCGTGACCGATGGCAAATTGCTTTTCCTCACAACCAGCCAGGGACAAGTCACCTGCCTGAATGCGGCAGACGGCGTCAAGCTTTGGCAGCAGGAATTGAACGAATCTGCGCGTTCCTCACCCGTGATCGCGGGTAATCGGGTCTGGCTGGCCACCACCAAGGGAAACATGCATGTCTTTGCCGCCGCTCCACAGTTCAAGCCGCAAGGCAAAATATCCATCGGGGAACCTGTCGATGCTTCACCTGCGTTTGTTGGCAAACGGATTTACATCCGGGGACGGAACAACCTGGTTTGTGTGGGGGAAAAATAAGGGATCCAATGTCGTGGAACGAAAAGACTCATTTTTGTTTGCATTTAACATGATTTATGTTATATTCGATAAGTAATGAGGAAAAACTCCAAACGCAAACCCAGCCTGGCCGCCATTGCCAGGGCTTGCGGGGTTGCGTCCATGACGGTCAGCAGAGCCTTGCGCCAGGATCCGCGGGTGCAGGAGGATACCCGCCGTCAGATCCTGGCGGCGGCCGGGAAGATGGGTTATCAACCCAGCGGGCGGTACGGACGGCCCAGGGTTTCAACGGACAAGGTCCGGACGCCTGTGGACGTGGTTTTGGGGGTGTCGATGGCGGCGGGGAATTTGTTTTATTCGCAGTTGTTGATTTCCATCGAGCAGGCTCTGGCGCAACGCGGTTGTGATTGCGTCATCCGGACCGGAAATCAGGATTACGATGGTTTTCTGCGTTTGTGCGAAACCTTGCGCGAGTCAAAGGCGGTTGCCACGTTGCTGGTGGGGTTTTTCCCGGTCATGCAGTTGCAAACGCTGTTGCAGATCCTGCCCCGGGCGCTGCTGGTGGATCACAGCGGCGATCCCAGGCTGGATTGTCCCTATGAATTTGTGGCGCTGGACAATGTGGAGGCTGCCCGGCTGGCCGTGCGGCATCTGTTGGGGCTGGGACGGCGCCGGATTTTGCTGATGACGGGGGGGAAGGATCATTATTTTTCGCGGGACATCGAGCAGGGGTGGCGGGAGATTTTGCAAAGTCATGATCTGCCGGCGTTGCCGGAGTTGATCTGCCGCGCGGATTTCACCGCGGATGGCGCCCGTTCGTTGTTGTTGCAAATCATGGAACACGGGATGTCGTTTGACGCGGTTTTTTCAAATGATGAAATGGGGGTGGGCATTTTGCGCGCCCTGCATGAAAAGGGGAAGCGGGTTCCGGATGATGTGGCGGTGGCGGGGTGCGATGGTTTGCCCGTGGGACGGCATACCATTCCGGCATTGACCACGGTGGAACTGGATTACCGTCAATTGGGCCAGGTGGCGGTTGAGCGAGCCCTGGCGGAGCGACCGGAAAACGCGCCGCCGTGCCGGTTGCGCCTGGTCCCCCAGTTGGTCATCCGGGAAAGTTCCGGCGGTGGAGGGGGAAAACTTGAGAAGGAGAACGAAAGATGAACGCTTTTGCGCAATTGCTTGAAATCAAGGGGGACGCGGTTTGTGTGTTGCAAACGGAACAGGGGCGGCTGGCGGTATGTCCGGACATGGGGGGGCGGGTTTTTGCCGAACTGGCCGGACAATCGCTGCACCGGCTTCATCTGGATACGGTTCGGGATCCAACCCAGGCTTTCAACAATTTCGGTGGATCCAATTTCTGGCCGGCTCCGGAAGGGGGCGCCTTTGGGTTCAATTACAAGGATGGACAGTGGTATGTTCAACCGGCCATCAATCAGCAGCCCTTTGAGGTCAGGAAACGCGATTCATCCAGGGTTTTCATTGAAAAACGGGTTTGTCTGGCCAACTGCCGGGGGAAGGCGGTGGAGGCTCTGATGTCCCGTGAGACGGAGATTGCGCCATTGGCGCCGATTTTGAAGGGGGTCCGCCTGAAGGCGGCCATCGCCTGTCAAACGACAGACACCTTTTCGGTGTTGAAAGAGGTGTCCGCTGATGATGCCTTGCTGGCGTCGTGGAATCTTGAGCAGTTCGACACCACGGAACATACGCTTTCGTTTTGCGCCGTGGCCAATCCCCGGGAGGCCATCAATTTTGATTTTTACCAGCATCCCGGCGAAAAAATATCCTGGTTGGAAAAGGGATTCACGTATCGCACGGACGGACGGCGCAAGGGCCAGATTGGAATCCGCAAGGCGGCCAAGCCGTCTTTTATCGGTTTTTGCAATTTGAGCCGCAACTTGCTGGTGATCAAGGAAAACCGGTCCAATCTCGATGGCTTGTTTTTCAATATTGCCGACAATGAACAGTCCCAGGGGCCTTATTCCGCGGCGGATGTGTACAGCATTTTCACCTCGGATCCGGATATGAAGGCGTTTGAACTGGAGACTATTGCCCCTTTGCGGGTTGAGGACGGCAAACTCAAATCCTCCGAACTGGTTTCGATCACCACCCACGCCTTTTTCGAGGAAACGGCGGACATGGAAGCTTTTCTGAAGAAACATCTTGGTTGATGGAAAAATGAATGCGTTCAACCCCCTTTTTCCCCTTAAATGGCGGTGCGGGAGCCCCGCCCTCCATGGTTTTTTGTCTGAATGAAGGAGGGCGGGGCTCCCGCACCGCCGCCTTGCCAGGTTTATGCAAGCTTCTTCCAAGGAGAAAACAAATTGAAAGGATGCGAAAATCAAACCCGTAGTTGCGGATTTGGTCCGTTTCTACAAAACCCATAAAAACAACATGAGTTACCTTGTTCAAAGCGAGAGCGATCAGCGTGTGGCAAAAGTACGCAGGCTTCTGCGGGAGAAAAAACTCGACGCAGCCCTGATTTATTACGACGAGTTCAACATCGGCAACGGATGGTATCTCACCGGCTGGTGCCCGCAGTTCGAGAGCGGCGCCGTGTTGGTTCCGCGCGAGGGGAAGCCCATGATTCTCGGAGGGCCCGAAAGCGAGCCTTTTGCCCGGCAGAGCAGCGCCATCAGGGAAACCAGGAATTTTCCGGTTTTCATGGTGCCCGACGAGGAATATCCCAACGCCGTGATCATTGATTTTCCCGCGCTTTTCAAGGAGCTGAAACAGCAACTGGGAACGGTGAAGCGCATTGGCTTGGTCGGCGCCGGACGCATGCCCGCCGACTGTCACCGGCAGATTGTCAATGGTTTCAAGGGGGTGAAACTGGAGGATGTCACCCAGGAATACGTCAGGTTTCGTTTCCAAAAGTCGGATTGGGAGATCGGGCAGATCTCGGCGGCGTTCAAGCTGGCCGATGAATGCTACGACGCCATGAAAAAGGCGGTCAAACCCGGCGTCATGGAAATCCAGGTGGCTGCCGCCGGGGAATATGCCGCGCGAAGACGCGGCGCCAGCGGGTTTGGCTTCAGCGCAATCGTGGGCAGCGGGATCCGTTCCAACGCCGTGGTGCCGACCGCCAGCGACAAAAAATTGAAAGCCGGGGAAATGGTCATGATCGGCATCTCGCCGAAGATCCGCGGTTATGCCGGCGTGGTGGGTGACGCCCTGCCGGTTTCCGGCAAATACACCTCCTGCCAGAAGGAATGCATGAATCATCTCAAGGAGGCTTTCCGGTTGACCCGTGGGATGCTTGTCCCAGGCAGGATTGGCAAGGAGATCGACGCGCCGGCGCGCGCGTATTTCGAAAAACACGATCTGCTCAGGTATCTTGTCTGTCCGTTTGTCCACACCATCGGATTGCACGAAGCCGAATCGCCTTTCTTCGGGCCGCATAGCAAGGATGTGTTGAAACCCGGCATGACGGTTTGCGTGGATGTTAGTTTCTTTGGCCATCCCGAATTCAACGGAGTGCGCATTGAGACCGGTTATCGGATTACGGAGCGGGGGGCAAAGCCGTTTTCGCCCAAGATGGACCGGCATTTGATGGGGTGAAAGGCTCAGGCACTGGGACGCTGCCGGGCACTAAGGGCGGAATTGGAAAGGTGAAAATTGAGACAGGAAAAGGACGGCGAAAATGAAGCAACAGGGATTGTTTGATGTGGTTTTCGGTTTCGATATGGAAACCGACATCGGTTCATTCACCCCATACTATGAGGGGGTGAGGAAGGGGACGCCCCGTTTGTTGAAGGTGTTGAAAAAGCATGGCGCCCGTTCCACCTTTTATTGGACGGGACATGCGGCGGAGCAGAATCCGGATATCCTGCGCAAAACGCGCGATGCCGGACACGAGGTGGGATGCCATGGCTTGCATCACGAAACCTTGGGCGATCCGCTTTTTCCCCTGCCCAACAACTGGCCGGTGCTTCCGTCGGAAGTGGAGGGAAGAATCCGGGAGGGAACCCGGTTGGTTGCGAAACATGCGGGCGTCCGTCCGGTCAGTTTCCGGTGTCCGCGTTTGTGGGGCAGCACCCGGGTGGTCAATGCGTTGGAAAAACTGGGGTATGTGTCGGACGCCTCGCTTCCCTTGTATTTCTACCGCCGACTGTTCGTTCCGTATCATCCTTCGCGCCATGACTGGACGCGGAAAGGGACTATGAAAATCGTGGAAATACCCAATTTCTGCGACCTGACCATGAAAAGCCGCGATCCGTGGAACCGGGACCGGGATCAATGGCCTCTTTTTCGCGTCAAGTCAGCCAGGGCTCTACTGGCCAAGGTGGATGGTTTTGTCTCGTACGTTCGCGCGCATGGCCGGCGTCCGGTGGTGTGTTTTTATTTTCATCCGTGGGAATTCCATGCCATGCCGCAGGGAGCGATCGATTTCGGGGAGGCGGCGGTCAGACCCCGGTCGTTCATCGTCAGGAATTGCGGGGAGAAAGCATTGGCGGAATTCGACCGGTTGTGCGCCGGTTTGGTTGCCAGAGGGGGGCAATTCCTTCCGGCCGCCGGGGTTGCGGCGGGTTGTTGAAAATTGATGTTTGGGAATTTCAAAGTTTGTCAAAAAAGGCGGTGCGGGAGCCCCGCCCTCCATTTGTCGCGAAATGAATGGAGGGCGGGCCCGTCGCCGCTCAATTGAAAAATGATGACCAAAAAACAGGCTGAGGATGAATTTCCAAGGGAAGAATACTCCCGGAGTCTGGAGTTTCCGCATTTTCCGACGCGCCAGCAGGCGTTGGTTTGGAGAAATTGGGAATTGGTTCCGGCGAACCGGCTCGCGCGAGTTCTCCAAACCAGCGAGTCCAGGGTTTTGGAACTGGCGCGCGGGATGGGGTTGCGTGTTCCGCCCAAGGTGGAGTCTCGCTGGCTGGAACGCGGTTACTGCACGATCATCCGCGCCAACTGGCATTTGTTGCCTTATGAGCAACTCATGGAATTGTTGGATTGGGATGCGCAACGACTGGCCTTTGTCCTGAAAGAGGAGGATTTTCTTTGGTTCAAACTGGGTAAACGAAATCCCGGGGCAACGCCCATTCATGACGCGCCCCTGACCGCGAAGCAGCAACAACAGACGGCTTGGTTGAAGACGGTGGTTGAAAAACATTTCCCAGACCTCGCCGCATCGAGGCTAAGCGGACAACGGCCGTTTGCTTTTCTGGATGATTTTCGGCGGGCAGGACGATCCGCGATTGTCCGTCCCGGAAAAGGGGCTTTTGATCTGCGGCTGGGGTATTCCTACTCGGCGATTTATGGGGATTGTTTCCTGGACCCGCGGCTGGATCCTTATCCCGACGGTTTGCTGGCCCGGCTGGCGGAGCAGGGCGCCAATGCGGTCTGGTTGCCGGCGCTTCTTTACACCTTGTTTCCATGGAAGCCGGCGCCGGATCTTTCGGAGGGATACAAGATCCGGTTGAGGAATCTTCGGAGTCTGGCGAAACGCATCGCCAGGAGGGGGATGGGGCTTTATCTCTACCTGAACGAACCAAGGGGATTGCCTTCGAATCATCCCCTTTTTGCCCGGCATCCCGAATGGCGCGGGGTTGTCCACGAACACTTGACCGCGCTTTGCACGTCCTGCCCGCCGATCCTTGATTTTGTGCGCGAAGGGACGGCTCAGCTTTTCCGGGCTGCGCCTGAACTGGCGGGGGTGATGACCATCACCATGTCGGAATTTCTGACCAACTGTCATTCAAAAGGGAACGGGGGGGACTGTCCCCGGTGCGCCAAGCGGACGACGCAAGAGGTGGTCGCCGGGGTGAACCGCGCGGTTGCTGAAGGGGCGCGGAGCGCGAAGCCGGATGCGCGGGTGATTGTGTGGACATGGGCATGGAAGGAGGAATGGGAACATGCCGCAGTGGATTTGCTGCCTGAAAAGGTTGACGTGATGTGCGTAAGCGAGTGGGGATTGCCGTTGCGCGGGGGCAAGAGGGGAAAACATTGCGTGGTGGATTACTCCATTTCCCAAGTGGGTCCCAGTCAGAGGTCTGTCCGGTTGTGGAAACATGCCCGTCGCCGCGGTTTGGGCGCCATGGCCAAGGTGCAACTGAACAATTCGTGGGAGCTTTGTTCCGTTCCTTATCTGCCGGTGGCCGATCTGGTGGAAAAACACCTGAAGAACCTGAAGAAAACAGGTGTCAACGGGCTTATGTTTGCGTGGACGCTCGGCGGTTATCCCGGCGGAAACCTGGGATTGATGGACCGCTCCGCAAAAGAACTGGCGGAGGAACAATTTGGCGTGAAAGCCGCACCGTTTGTCCGGAAAGCCTGGCATGAGTTCAGCCGGGCTTTCAGGCAATTTCCATTCTCCTGCCCGGTGATTTATTTTGCGCCCCATAACGCGGGTCCCATGAATCTGCTGCATGCCAAACCGACAGGATATGAGGCAACCATGGTTTATGGATTTTCCTATGACGATTTGCGGAAGTGGCGTGATTTTTATCCGGAGGGGGAATTTGAGCGGCGATTTCGCAAGATGAGCGGGGAGTGGAGAAAGGGGCTTGTCCGACTGGAGGCCGCCGAAGCCCGGGTGGACAAAGCCCATCGCCGCCAATGGATTGAATTGAAAAACACCGCCATGGCCGCGTATTGCCATTTTCGAAGCGCGTTTTTGCAAATACGATTCATCCGCCAGAGAAAAGCCCCGCCGGCGATCCGGGCGAGGGAATGGAAAGCGCTTTTGGACGAGGAAATCCATCTGGCAAAAACCCTCCATGATTTGGTGAAAAAGGATTCGTTGATCGGTTTTGAGGCGGCCAATCATTATTCCTGCAGTCCCAACGACCTGCGCGAGAAAGTGTTGAATTGCGAGCATCTGCTTTCTGCCTTGGAGTTAGGGAAAAAAGCGATGTGAGAATAGTCGGGGTTGGCCATGCTGAAGGGGCTGGAATTTGACATTCAATTAATTCTCGATTAGTTTCCATTGAAACTAATGAGATCGAAATTCACTTTGCTGCAGGCTGATCCGGCGGATGTTCAGATCGAGCGGTTTTTGCGCGGCCAGATTCAGAGCGGCGCATTGGGAGTGGGGGAACAGTTGCCGACCACGGAGGATCTGGTGAAAGAATGGCATGTGGGCAGGACCACGGTCAACCGGGTGATGCGGCGGTTGGTTGCGGAGGGATTGTTGTCGCGGAGCCGCAAGAGGGGCACTTTTGTTCGTTCAATCGAGAGGCAGGTTTCGATTGCGGTTCTTGTGGCGCCAAGCCTCATCGATGAAACAGCGCATTTTTACCGCGCCATGCTTCGCGGTATTTGCGCCGGAGGCCGGAAGCGGGGGTGGAAGTGCCGGATTTACGACGGTTTGAACAAGTTCAGGGTTGAGAATGATTTTGATCATGAGGCGGCTGGGCGGCGGTTTCAGATGGATGTGAGGAATGATTCATTCAAGGGGCTTGTCGATTTGCATAGCGGATGGGTTCACGTGCCGGAGGTGGTGAAGGATGTTCCTTTGGTGCGATTGGGGCCTTCGCTGGCAAAGGCGCCGGTGGATGTGACGCAGGATTGCCGTCGGTTTGGGAGGGAATCCGTGGAGTTTCTGGCAAAAAAAGGATGCACGCGGATGGTTTATTTGCGTTTTGTTGATCGCGCGTTTGTCGATGACAGGGATTTGAAGGGGATTCAGGCTGCGGTTGCCGCAGCCGGTTTGCCCAAGGTGGAGGTTCGGGAAATCCCGTATCCGCTTCTTGCTTCCGGGATGTTGGAGGAATTGGCGTTTACCCGGATGATGGAACTGCTGCATGTCTGGAGGGAAAACAATTCGTGGCCGGACGCCTTGTTGATTTCCGACGATATCGCAGCCCGTGGCGCGGCCATGGCCATGTTGCAGGAGGAATCGGGGCGGGCGAGGAAATTGCCGGTGGTGGTAAAGGCCAATGCGGGGATCACCCATTCCTATGGCCTGCCGTTTGCGAGGTATGATTTTTCAGGGGAAGCCATTGCCGGCGCCTTGCTGGATGTGTTGTGGCTGCGGATCAGCGGGGGGGCGTTGCCTCCTTTGCCGGTTGAAATCGGGGGTGTCATCCAATATGGAACGCAAACATTGAAATCATGATGAAAACGATCGGAAGATTCATTTTTTGTTTATGTGTGGGACTGGCGGGCCTGGCTTTGGGGGCGGAGAGCGGGGGATTGGTTGGATACTGGCCGCTGGACGAAGGGCAGGGGGCTGTGGTTCATGACCGGTCTGGAGGGAATCATGATGGCAGGTTGGCTGGCGCGAGTTGGCTGCGGGAAGGTTCCCTGGCGGTTTTGAATTTCGACCCGGGACAGTACGTGACCATTCCGCATCAGGAGACGTTCAATGTGACGGAAGCGTTTACGATATCGGCGTGGATCAACCTGACCACTCTTTTGGGGGAACAGGGGATCATGAGCAAGGGGCGGACCAACATGGCTTCCGGGTTCAATTTTTTTCAGGAGGGGGGCAGGCTGGTTTTGATGCTGGCCACGGAGCGAAAGCCGGGGATGGGGATTCAAGGGATGGGATATATCTTGCAGACCCGCCCAATGTTGAAAGAGAAAACGTGGGCTTTTGTCGCAGTCACGTATGATTCACGCCAGGAAAAGGCGTGTTTTTACATCGATGGGCAACTGGTTCAGGAGGCGCAGACCGCCGGCAGGGTGGTTTACCAGATGAAGGGGATGCAGGAGAATGTGGATTATCCGCGGTTGCCGCTGGTTTTGGGATCAATGTCGGTGGCAGTAGGGCATTATTTGCAATTCAACGGATTTCTGCGGGAGGTTAAACTTTTCAACCGGGTGCTTTCGCCGGATGAAATCCGGCAGGCTGGAGTTTGTGGCGCGGCCATCCGGGAGATACGGATGGAAAGGGAGGAGGAAAAGTTCCAAAAGACCCTGACAGCGGCCATCCGGGTGAAGGTGAGGGATGAGATTTCAAACGAACCGCTGTGCTGCCGGGTGACGGTGAAGGGTGCCGGACGAAATTATTTTCCCGCGCAAGGCATTTCGTATGGAAAGGCGAAGGACGGGTACTTTTATTCATCGGGAGAGACGGAGGTGCGATTGCCGCCGGGCAGCGTGGAGGTTTCGGCTTCGCGGGGATATGAGTATGAGCCCGCGAAAGCGTCCGCAACCGTTGCGGCGGGGGATGCCAGGGATTTGGAGATCCGCATGAAGCGGCTGGTCAACTGGCCGGAGCGCGGTTGGTTTTGCGGTGAGCATCATATTCATGCGCTGGGGCATGGAAAGCGGAGCCTGGATGTTTTATTCGGCGACACCCGGGAAACCGCGGAACAGGGTTTTCTCAATGCCTGCCGGGTTTGCCAGGGCGAAGGGTTGAATTTTGCCCATTTTGTGACGGCCATTTCATGGGAGATTGGCCCTCGTTATTCCGATTTGGTGAAAGAGAAGGATTTCATTGGTTATTCGGGTTGCGAGGGGGGGACGAATGCGGGGGGGCATGTCTGTCAGGTGAACCGGCCCAAAGCAGGCGGCGCATGGGCAAAGAAAGGCCTTTTCAGCAATATGGATATGTTGGATTGGCTTCAGTCCAATGGAGGCATCGGGGTGTTTGCCCATCCTTACAGCGGAGCAGTGGACAATCCCGGCGCCAACTGTGTGGCCAGGGAAATTCCCCTGGGGATTGCCTTGGGAAAGGTCTTTGTGTGGGACGTTTTTTCGTGGGGCGACCTCAAGACTGCCACGCGGGATTGGTATCGCTATTTGAATCTGGGATTCAAGGTGGGGGCGGCCGCCGGCACCGATACCTATCTGAACTCTAACGGACGGCCTGGAGCCCTGCGGGTTTATTGCAAATTGGAGGCTTTGGGCTGGCCTGAAGTGGTCAAAAGCTATCGGGAGAGAAGGACGTTTGTGACGGATGGACCCTTGTTGTTTTTTACAGTCAATGGAAAGGATGTTGGAGACACGTTGATTTTTGATGGAATGAAAAAGGAAAACCTGGCGTTGCATCTGGAGGCTTTTTCAATGGCGGGCCTGGAGAAGGTTGAGGTGATCAAAAACGGCGAACCGGTCAAGTCATTGACGGCGGAAGGACGGGAGTTGAAAACCGATTTTGCCTTGGAAATCGGGGAAACCTGCTGGTTGGCGCTCAGGGTTGCAGGGAAAAAGGGGCCGGAATGCGGCGGTCTGGCGTTATCCAGCCCGGTTTATGTCCAGTTTGGCAGCCAGCCCATGCAACCGGCGGGGGAGGATGTGGAGTATTTCGTGGACTGGCTTGAGAAATACAAAAAAACGCTGCCCGCCCTTGCCAGGCGATACAACGAGAATTATGCTCTGGCGTCCGATTTGATCCGCAATATCGACCGGGCGCTGGAGGTTTACAAGTCGCTGAAACAATCGCCGAGATCATGGGTGGGGAAGGATCCGGGAAATTGATCCGCGCGAAGGCGCCAAGGAGAAAATCATGAAATTGTTTTTATTCGGCCTTATGTTCATTTCGATTTCCATTTTGCACGGCGAGATCTCAGATGGGGAACGGCAGGCATGGCTGGAAAACGTCAAGCCGGTTTGCGCCTCCCGGTTGAAGGTGGAGATCAAGTCCTGCGGCGGGGCGCCCGCGATTTTTCTGGATGGCAAACCCGCGGGACCCATGGCCTATACGGGGTACGAGGATCTCTACAAAAGCGGCTGGCTGGAACGGACGGAACATATCCAAAAACTGGCGCAAAGCGGCATCCATCTGCATTTCCTGCAAATGTATGCGCCGTTTGACACCAAGAGCGGAAAGAGTTGGAAGGAGCAGATTGATTATGGCGCAAAACGCATTCTGGAAGCTGATCCGCAGGCTTATATCATTCCCCGGGTGTGGTTTATTCCCGACAAGGATTTTTCCTCAAAATATCCGGATGAAACCATGCATTTCAGCAATGGCGCGAACAAACCTTATCTGGAACCCGGCTACGCATGGTTGTCCGACCGGAACCAGGCCCGTTACAGTCTGGCATCCTTCGAGTGGGAGCGGGTTTCCGCCGAACAATTGCTGCAACTCATGGCGCATGCCGGGCAGGCGTCCTACGGCAGCCGGGTGGCGGGGTATTTCATTTGCGCGGGCGCCTGCGGCGAATGGGTGTGGTGGTGGGATTTCGACCAGTCGAAACGGGTTTACGATTACAGTCCCGCGATGCGTCGGCGTTTTTCCACCTGGTTGAAAAACAAATATCATCATGACGAGGCGGCGTTGCGGGCGGCATGGGGCGATCCCAAGGCGTCTTTCGACGCGCCGGCCTTTTCTTCGAAGGAAGAGAGCTATTCCAATCTGGGGGCGCTCAGCCAGGCGATGATCAGCGTAAACGATCCCGCTTTCTGGCTCAAGGATTGCCAGGGGTTCTTTCTCGATAAAACCAAGCCGGGCAAGGCGCGGTTGTTGGATTTCAACCTGTGCAAAAGCGATGAGGTGGCGGACCGGATCATTTATTTGTGTTCCGTCATCAAGAAAGCAGCGGCCGGCAACGCTGTCACAGGCGCGTTTTATGGAGGTCTCAGCAATAATGAGCTTTTTGGCGGGCCTCACAGCGCTTATCGGAAGGTTTTGGACGCCCCAGATGTGGATTTCTGGGCGCGTCCCAGCGTTTATGAAAACCGGGATGTGGGGAATCCCACCACGTTTGCCGCGGTCAACGCCTCGTTGAAACTGCGCGGCAAGCTTTGGTTTGCGGAGTCGGACATCCGGACTCATATGCTCAAGGACAACTACAGCCGCCGCGCTTGCGCCGCGCCGGACGATCTGGCCGGCACATCCGCCATTTTGTGGCGGGAGTTCGGCTGCATTCTTTGCAGCGGGCAATATGGTTGGTGGTATGAGATGCATCGGGGGTGGTATGACGATCCCGGGATCTTCGACACCCTTGGGCGGATTCAAAAAGTCAGCGGGGCCGGCCTGGAACTGGACCGGTCTTCCAATTCGGAAATCGCCGTTTTTTTCGACCAGGATGCCCTGTTCATGGCGCATCCCACCCTGAATCAATGGACTGCGGACCGGCTGAGGGTTCACGAACTGGGCAGGCTGGGCGCCATGGCCGATTTTTACGACGTGTGTGATGCCGGAAAACCGGAGTTGCGGCGATACAAGATGTATGTGTTCGCCAACTGTTTTTCGCTCGACGCCCGGAAACGCAAGGCGATTGACGAATGTTTGAAAAAGGACGGCAAGACGCTGGTGTGGCTTTATGCGCAGGGATTGTTGGATCCGGATGGGAAACCGGAGATTTCCACGGAGCACATGAGGGAATTGACCGGCATGAATTTCGAATCCGAACCGCAAATGGGCAAGGCCGCGATGAAGGTTGCCACGCTGGATCATCCGTTGACCGCCGGGCTGCCCGAGGGGTTTGTTTTTGGCAATTTCGCCCGCCCCATCACCAGCGGCATTTCCAATCCGGCCGCATGCAAGGCGTCGCCCAAGTTCGCCGAGCCGCTGGTGTTGAATCCCCGGTTGTGGGTGAAGGACGCGGATGCAGTTGAGTTGGCGAAATTCGCCGACAACGGACGCACGGGGTTTGCGATGAAAAAGTTTCCGGACTGGACATCGATTTACATTGGAAGCCCGGCCGCCCCCGCCAGATTGTTGAGCCGGATTGCCCGGCAGTCCGGCGTGCATCTGTATCTGGATGGGGACGATGTGATCTACCACAATCGGAATTTTCTGGTGTTGCACACGAACGCCGCGGGCAAACGGAAGATCAGCCTGCCTGCCAGGACGGATGTGTACGATTTGATCGAAAACCGGGAGATGGGCAGGGCCATCGATGGTTTTGAAATCGATATTCCCCAATACGCCACCAGGGTTTTTTTCATTGGCCGCATGGATGAGTTGGATAAAACGAAAATCAGACAATCAAAATGAATGCTTCCGCAATTGATCAGAATCTGGATTTCTTCCCATATGGCGTCCAATACCACCGGGCGCCGACGCCATTGCCGGAGGAATGGGACGGGGATTTGAGAGAGCTTGCGCGCGCGGGTTATACGCATGTGCAATTTCGTCCGCAATGGCGGTTGCACGAGCGGATTCGGGGGGTGTGGGTTTGGGATGATCTGGACCGGCTTTTTGATCTGGCGGAGAAACATGGTTTGAGGGTGATCCTCAAGCCCATGCTGGAGACGGCGCCGGATTGGGTTTTTGACGAACTTCACGGGACGCGCATCGGGTTTCACGGGGTTCCCATCAGTCCGATTGCGCATGGGGCGTTTTATGTCGGCGGATGGCTGCCCTGTTTTGACAACCCCGAGGTGATGCGGGCGGCGGCGCGTTTTGTGGAGCAACTGGCGGGACGTTACAAGGCGCATCCGGCTCTTTGGTTTTACAACGCCTGGAACGAGCCTCGAAGCCGTCCTCTGGGGCAATGCCAATGCCCTCATTCGGTGCGCGCCTATCAAGGCTGGCTGCGAGAGCGTTTTGGAACGGTTGAGGAGTTGAACCGCTTTTATGGAAAGGGATGGACGTCCTTGGAAAGCGTACGCCCCCCCCAATCGGCGGCGGATTACGCCGAGATGCATCTGTGGAGAAAATGGGCGATGAGCGCCGTGGCGGGACATATCCGGCGATCGGCGGAAGCCATCAAGCGCGCGGATGCCGGGGCTTTTGTGATGTGTCATGCGGGGTGTTGCTCCGTGGTCACCGACATTGCGGGTGACGGGACGGACGATTTGCAGAATGTCCGCGCGGTGGATCGTTATGGAACCTCCTGGCCTGTGCCGATGTTTCCCGCGACGCCCCCGGCGCATGTGATGCCGGATTGCATCGGGAACTGGCTGCGGCGGGTGGATCCTCGTTACTGGCTGCATGAGTTTTATCCGCAATTGGGAGAGTGGGCCAAAGCGCCCGCCCCGGTGGATTTGAAACGGTTGATCTGGCAGGGGCTGGCGTGCGGGGGATCGGGGTTTACTTTCTGGCAATACCGTTCGGAGAGGGTGGGCAACGAAAGCAACATGGCCGGGTTGCGCGAGATCGACGGTTCTCCCAGCGAGCGAAGCCGGGTGGCGGATGAGATTGGCGGCATCCTGAAAAAACACGGACGCCGTCTGGCGGGGGCGCGGCGGTTGCCGGGGCCTGTGGCCCAGTTTTACAGTCTGGATTCGGATCTGATTTCCCGGATTCAGAGGATGGAAGCCAATGGGGAAAGCCTTCTGAATGAAAAACCGACGCTGGATTATTTTTACAAGCGCGCGGCTTTTTCCGCGTTTGGATTGTTCAGCCATGGCGCTGTTGCTCCGGAGTGGGCGGTTTCGGGCGATTCATTGGAGGGAACGCGGTTGCTGGTGGTTTCGGCGGCGGAAATGGTGGATGAGACTGCTGCGCGCTGGATAAGGGAATATGTGGAGAAGGGAGGTTCCTTGCTGGCGGAATTTCCGTTTGCCTGCCGCGATGCCAATACGTGGGTGAGCCCGCGCCGTCCAGCGCATGGGTTGGACGAATTGCTGGGATGCTGTGAGGAAGAACGCTTGGTTGCGGAAAACGAGGAGGCGGTGTTTTGGAATGGCGTCCGGATGAAGGCCAAGGGGTGGAAAATCCGGTTGACACCCCAACGCGGAGAGATATTGGCCCGATGGCCGGATGGTTCGCCGGCTGCCGTTGAAACCGCATTTGGCCGGGGGAAGGTCATTTCTTTGGGGATATCACTTTCCCTTTCGTGTGACGATACATGGGAGCATCCGGCCAGGTCATTGGTTCGAAAACTGGCTGGACGATTGGGGGTGGATTACGGGAATGATCCGGATGGAGTTTTGATCCGGCGTTGTGCCGGGCCGGATTATGAAATTTTGTTTGCCTTCAATGTGACGGACAAACCTGTTCGGGTTTCCGTGGCAAAGGCGCCTGCAAAAATTTGGACAGGGGAAGAATTTGAGTTGAAGGATGGAATTCTTACGGTTCCGCCACGCGATACATGGGTGGCAGAAACCTTGATTAAGTAAATATCAGTTTTTAATTTAATGGATGTTTTTGCCGTGTTCGAATCGCGCGGCGAGGCTGTAGAAGCAGGGGATGACAAAGAGGGTGAGGAGGGTGGAGACCAGCACGCCGCCGATGACGGTGATGGCCATGGGAATGCGGCTTTCGGCCCCGGGGCCGATGGCCAGGGCGGGAGGAATGGCTGCGGCGGTGGTGGCAACAGAGGTCATCAGGATGGGGCGCAACCGGATGGGACACGCGGTCAGAAGGGCTTCCCTCAAGGGCAGTCCTTCATCATGGCGTTTCTTGTTGGTGAATTCCACCAGCAGAATGGAGTTCTTTTTCACAATGCCCATGAGCAGGATGATGCCGATGCCGCTGTAAAGATTGAGAGATTGGTTGCTGATCAGCAAGGCCAGCAGGGCGCCGGTGACGCTGAAGGGCAGCGCCAGCAGGACGGTGAAGGGATGGATGAAGCTGTTGAACTGGGACGCCAGGATCATGTAGGCGATGATGATGCCCAGCGCCAGCGCCAGCCAGAAACTGCCGATGGCCTCCTTGAGCGCCTGCGCGCTGCCGCCCAGCACAAGCCGGTAGCCGGGGGGCAGTTTGCGGCCCAGTTCCTCCACCAGCCGGATGGCGTCGGTTTCGGATTTTCCGGGCGCCATGTTGGCTGTGACCGTGATGGCCCGTTCGCGGTTGCGGCGCGACAGGGTTTGCACGGTCTTCACGGTTTCCAGCCTGGATACATCTTTCAATGGCACCACTTCCCCATACATGGTTCGCACATCGAGTTCCCGGATGGTGTCCGGTTGTTCACGCTGGCTGGGAATCAAGCGGATGCGCGTGTCGTAGCGGCGGCCGTCCTGGGTGTATTTGCCCACCTTGACCCCGCCCACCGCCGCGTTGATGGTCTGGCTGATGGATTCAACCGTCACGCCGCTCATGGCCGCCCGTTCGCGATCCGGACGGATTTGCACCTCCGGCATGTTCTGGCGGTAGTCGGTGTTCAGATCCTTGACCAGGCCGCTGGCGTTAAGCTTGTCCATGATTTCATTGGTTTTTTCCTGCAGGACTTTCCAGTCGCTGCCGCAAATGCCGAATTCCACGGGATAGCCGCGTTTGGGGGTAAGCCCCTGTTTCGAAAGATCCTGCGGAATCACCTTCAAATCCTTGATTTTCGACAGGTCTTTGACGCAGACCTGCATGAATTTCTCCTGCCTCATCTTGCGTTTTCCAGGGGGGTGAAGGGTTACAAAGAGAAATCCCGTGTTGACGTCGCCGCTCATGCCGCCTGTTGATCCAAAGAAACGCAGCACTTCCGGGCGGCTTTTCAGGTAGTTTTCCACCTCCGCCTGCTTGCGGCAGGTGAAATCAATGGATGATCCGACCGGGGTTTCAAATCGCAAAACAAAAATGCTTTGATCCTGCGCTGGCAGCAATTCGGAGCGCAGCAAAAGGCCCAGCCCCAGGGAGGCGGCGAAAATGGCGATGGCTCCGGCGACAACCGTGAGACGATGCGAGAGGCATGTTTCCAGGCATCGTTTGTAAAATCGGGCCAGCTGTTCAAATTGCCGGTCGACCCAGCGTCCAAACCGGCCCTCGTTTGTGCTGGTGGTCAGAAACTGGGAGCAACGCATGGGGGTCAGCGTGATGGCTTCCAGCAGCGACAGCAGCACGGCGCCGGTGATGGTGACGCCGAACTGGTAAAAGAATTTGCCGATGATGCCCTTCATGAAGGCGACCGGCAGGAAGATGGCGGCAACCGCCACCGAGGCGGCCACGGCTGCGAAGGTGATTTCCCGGGCCCCATCCGCGGCGGCGCTGACACGATCCTTGCCCAGTTCCGCGTGCCGTACGATGTTCTCCAGCACCATGATGGCGTCGTCCACCACGATCCCCACCGCCAGGGCCAGCCCCAGCAGCGTGAAGAAGTTGAGGGTGAATCCCATGAAGTAAATGATCATGAAACTCCCGATGATGGAGGTGGGAATCGAGAGCAGAACGTTGAAGGTTGCGCTCCAGTTGGCCAGGAACAGCCAGCAGACCACCGCGGTGCAAATGCCGGAAAGGAGCAACGTGAATTTGGTTTCGTTCACTGAATCCCTGATGAACACGGTGGTGTCGAAGTTCACCACGATTTTGATGTCCTTGGGCAGGGTGCGGTTGAGCTGCTCCATCTTTTTCTTGACGGCATCCGCCACCGCCACGGCGTTGGTGCCGCGCTGTTTCTTGATCCCCATGCCGACGCCGGGAATGCTGTTGACCCGGGCTTTGCGGCGGATTTCGGCCCGGCCGTCCTCCACTTTGGCCACGTCGCCCACCCGGATGGTGCTGTGGTAGATCGGTTTGCCGCCCCGCTGGGTGAGAAGGATGTGTTCCACTTCCGCCGGACTGGTTCCCTCGCCCATCATGCGCACGTTGCTTTCCTGATTGGTGTTTTCCATCGTCCCGGCGGCAAACTCAAGATGTTCCTTTTCGATGGCGTTCTGGATGTCCAGAATGGTCAGGTCGTATTGCTTGAGTTTTTCATTGTCCACCCAGACGCGCAGGTTCCGATCCACGATGCCGCCGAGCATGATTTCCCCCACGCCGGGCAGGATTTGAAATTGGTCTTTCAAATGCAGATCCACATAGACCATCAGTTCGTGCAGGGAACGTTCCGTGCTGGTGATGCCAAGCCAGAGGATGGACTGGTCGTCCGGATTGGTTTTGGCGATGGTGGGCGGATCGACATCCTTGGGCATGCGGATGCGGCTGATGGCGGATTGGACCTCCTGCAGGGCGGCGTCCACGTCGCGGTTGATGTCGAATTCGAGGGTGATTTCGGCAAACCCCTGGCGGATGGTGGATCGAACTTCCACCAGCGCTTCAACTGAAACCACGGCTTCCTCGATTTTGTCCACGATCTCGGCCTCCATGACCTCCGGCGCGGCGCCTTCCCATTCAGCCCGGATCCTGAGCACCGGAAAGTCGATGTCCGGTTTGTCGCTCACACCCAGCCGTCCGAGGGAAATGGCGCCAAACACGATCATCCCGAACATGAGCATCCAGGCGAACACCGGGCGCTTGATGGAAAGATCGGAAAGCGTCATTTGATCACTCCCGCCGCCACGTGGAGGCCGATGAGGTCGGCGCGCGCGGCCATTTCCGCGTCCAACAGACTGCGTTCCATCAGGTATTTTTGCTTGAGGGCTTCCAATACATCCAGGTTGCTGGCCGCGCCGATGCGGTAATCCTGCTGTTGCACCTCGTAATTTTTTGCGGCAATGGCGGTCGCTTCCCGCAGGCGGACATATTGAACCGAAGAGGAGATGAAATTATTATACGCAACGCGAACGTCCTTGTCCGTATTGCGGCGGGTTTGATCGAGGCTCAGGTGGCTTTGTTGAAGGCGGGCTTTTTGTTCGGTGACCTTGGCCTCGATCAAGCCGCCCTCAAACAGGGGCATGTCGCAGACCAGCGCCAGGTCCCAGTCAAGACCGCGATCCGGATGTTGTTTCATGTAATAGTTGCCGGTGGCGGAAAGGGTCGGCCAGTGCTCGCCCTTGGCCGCGGAAAGCAGCTTGGTGGCGGAGCGTTCGCTCTGGATGGCGGCCAGGATGTCGGGACGCTCGCCCGATTCGACGAGGTACTTTTCCAAGGCGTCAGAGGTTGGGAAAGGCTGGGTATCCTTCAATTTGAACTGGCTGGCTGGAACGCCGGTGAGGAAAGCCATGATCTCCCGGCTCGCGCCGATGGAACCGCGCACGCCTTCGATGGTGGCCTGAATGCCGGCCAGGTCGGTTTGGGTCATGAGCATTTCACTGAGCAGGGATTTGCCCAGGCGCACCCGCCGGTCCAATTCCGCAAGACGTTCGTTGAGGGATTTTTCCACCTTGTAAAAAATGAGAAGATCTCCCTCGTACATGAGGATCTGGTAAAAGACGTCGGACACGTCCTGGTAAAGGAGCTGATAGTAGCGCTGTTTGTCCTGTTTTCTGGCTTCGATGTCGGCTTTGGCTGCGGAGGCGGCGCTCCATTCCCGGAGCCCCCTGAAAATGGGCTGGGTGACATTGAATCCGGTTGAAAGCTTGTCTTTGCTGGCGGCCGAAACCGTGCTGCTGGAGGAACTGCCGCTGGAGGATGATCCGCCGGCGGCCATATTTTGGATGCTTTCGGATGTGGTGTAGTGAATTTTGGGAAGGACTCCGCTGAAAGCCTGCCAGTACCGGGCTTGGGCGATGCGAATGTCCTCCTCCTTCATTCCAAGGGTGTCGCTGCGCAAAACCGCCAGTTCATAACAGGTTTTCAGGTCAAACGGTTCCGGCGGCACAGGCACCGGATTGGCCGGTTCGGATGCCGCCCGTAAATGGCCGCATGGCAGAAGACAGGCAAGGACGATGCATGGAAGAAGGTTTCTCAAGCCTTCCCCCGTTTTTGAAGGGTTTTTTTCTCTGCCTCATCCGTCAGGCGGTGCAATTCCTTGACCATGGCTTCGCGGCAGGAGGCGTCGAAAGGGGAGATGTCCAACGCTTCCATCAAACGAAGGCCGATGATGGCGGATGTGATGACGGCCACCTGTTCAGGCGGCAATCCACCGGCGATCACGCGCTGGAAACCCTTTTGGTAAACAGATTTGATGATGAGGGCCGCCTTTGGATCGTGCGCCAGGGCTGCCCACAAGGAGGCGTTGAGACGTTTGTTTTTGCCGCAAATTTTTTCCCGGGTCAGAAGGCTGGCCTTGAGTTCGCGGGCCGGCCCCGGCGGAAGGTTTTTGAGAAATTGCTGGCGGGTGTTTTCGAACCGTTCAATATGCCGGGTGACCATTCCTTTCAGCAGGGATTCCTTGCTTGGAAAATGGTAGAGCACCCCCCCCTTGCTGACCTTGGCGGAACGCGCAACCGAATCCAGCGTCAAATGCGCTGCGCCGTCCCTGAGCACCACCTTTTCGGCAGCCATCAGGATGCTGTCATATGAATTGCCTTTTGCCATTGGAAGAAGGCGTAGTTACTATACCGTCCGGTTGGTACAGTCAAGAGAGCTTTCTCATGGCAAACAGATGCGGGCGTCTCAAATATTTTTCCCGATCCTTTTTTAATACGTTTCGGAAATGATTTTAAAAGTCAATATATTAAAATAAAAAAACAAAATTTGATTTTTCTCATTTGATGGTATATGATTCCTTGAAAGAATCATATGGATTCAATAAGATTCAGTTTTGAGTTGGCAACTGCTGAACCTGCTCATGTGCAGATTGAGCGACATTTTCAGCGACTCATCAGGACTCAGACTTTGGTTGGAGGTCAACGTTTACCCTCTTCCCGTGTATTGGCTCGAGAGTGGAATGCCGACTACAAGGCGGTTCAAAGGGCGATGAAGAATCTCAAGGATACCGGTTTTCTTGAGCGGATGCCTCGGCGCGGAACTTTTGTCAAACCCGGAAACGACAAGGGAGTCATTGGTTTTTTGGTTGGAGCAAGACTTGCTCATGAGGCTGCGTTTTTCCATCGCGCGTTATTCAAGCGCCTTTGTTTGGAAACAAGTTCCCGGCATGGCGGCGATTGGCGATGTTATTTGTATGATGAATTGAACGGGTTGAAGACAAAAAGGGATTTTGAGTGTTCCCACACCTGGCAGCGTTTGACGAATGACCTTAAGAATTATCCGTTCAAAGGATTCATTCAAACCAGCGGCGCGGCGGAGACTTTGCGGATGGCTGGTTTGAAGTTGAATGCGCCGACGGTCCAATTGGGGCCTGACTTGCCTGGTTTGGGGGCTGATGTGTTCATGGACCTTTGCGATTTTGGCCGCAAGTCCGTGGAATATCTTGCGGGCAAAGGGCGGAGAAAGATTGTGTATTTGCGGACCTTGGAGGATGGAGTTGAACGATCTCCGGATCTCAATGGAATTCGTGAGGCGGTTCGGAGCCTGTCGTTGCCTCCGATTGAGATGTGCCAGTTGAAGGGTGAATGGGTCGGGGGCGGCAGGATGTTGGAGTCCGAGGCGTGCGCGCGTGTCCGGCAGCTTGTCAGGGAATGGAAGGCGCGTGGAGAGGATGGATGGCCGGATGCCTTGTTGATATCCGATGACATGACAACCCGCGGAGCGGTCATGGCTCTTGTTCTTGAGACCGTGAAGGTGCCGGACCGGTTGTTTGTGCTGACCGCCGCCAATGAGGATGTTTTTCATTACCATGGCATTCCTGTTGCAAAATACGAATTCCCGATGGGAAGAATGGTGGGTGAGCTGTTGCGTGTCATGGAGCGGCGCATGGCCGGAGAAAGTCCCGCTGATGTGCCGGTTGGGGTTCGGGGAAGCGTGATCGAATCCGCCGAACACCATGTGGAGCAGGGGGTTTTTAAAGATAGTGAACTTTTGTTGATATGAGGGGATTGTGTTTGGGGGACGTGAATGAAATGAAAAGGAGGCAAGATGAGAAATGCTGATGTTTTCAAATGGTTGTTTGGTTTTTTTTCCGTCATGAATGGGTTGCTGCTTTGTGGGGGCGAGAAGACGGATGATGCCGCGTTGGTTTTTGCCTTTGACGAAGGAAGTGGTGTGGTGGCGAAGGACGGTTCGGGGGCTGGAAACGATGGAAGTGTCAGAGGCGCGACATGGGTGAGGGAAAAAAACGGGGTGGCCTTGGAGTTCAATGGCGAAAATGCCCGTGTGGAGACACCCGCCGATCCCCGTTTGGATATCAAGGATGGAATAACCGTCGAGGCGTGGATCATGGCCAAATCTCCTCAACCGCCAAGTCCTGGAAAGGAGCGAAGAATGGGTGTGGTGGTTTATTCGAATGCACGCGCCAGATTGTGGCAGGCAAAATATGGGGATGAGGACACAGTCTATTTTGAGATTCAGAACGCGGATGGCGGTTGGTTTCGTTCGCCCCAGGTGCCCATCGAATTGGATGTTTGGAATCATGTCGCCGGCGTGTACGACAGGGAGTTGGTCAAAATTTACATCAATGGAAAACTGTTTCAAAACCCCAGGGAACCGGCCAAAGACCGTCCTTTGAAGGGAGGTCTCTCAAAGATCGAAATAGGCGCCCATGCTTTTTCAAAAGACAGATTTTTCAAGGGACTCATCAAGGGGGTCAGGATTTATGATCGGGTATTGTCGCGGCAGGAGATTGAAAATCATTTTCGCGGAATTTTGGGCAAAATCGAGGGGGATCCGCGAAGGGAAAAAAACGCCGCGCCAACGGTCAAATCGGCGGAGGTCTCCGGAAAGGCGAAAGGCAGGAATTTGCTGCTCAATGGCAGTTTTGAGACGACAACCAATGCCGAAGCGGATGGATATCCCGGTATTCCTGACGCATGGAATGCGTATGAACATTCTCCAACAGTCTTGTTTGGCGCCGATAGTGAAACCTCCTGGCATGGCCGGAAAAGCGCGAAAATATGTTTTTCTCCATCCGGTGGAAGTCAATATGCCGTTTTGCAATGCGCCCAGATTTCGCTTTCGCCAGGCCAGTCGTATGTGTTTTCCGTCTTTTTGAAAAGCGACACGCCCGGGGCAACGGTTGCCTTTGGCAGCTATGGAGGCAAATATGGGGCTGAAAATGAAATAGGAGATTCGTGGAAAAGGCAGTCCTTTGTCGTCAGGGCTGATGCCGGGGTTTTGCGACTGAACATCAAAATCAAGGGGCAAAAGGGGAGGGTTTGGGTGGATGCGGCGCAGATGGAAAAGGGAGAGGTCGCAACTTCCTTTGAACCGCCGGAGTTTGATCCCAAGACGGGGGGGGCGGGCGAAAAGGACATTGGCGGGAGGGAAATTCCCGTCTTGCAAATGGTCAAAACCGGCGAGCCGCCGGTTGTCGATGGGAAGTTGGACGATTCCTGTTGGAAAAATGCGGCGGTGATCAACAGGTTTGTCTGCGTAAACGGCACATCCTTGCCAACTCAGCAGACCGAGGCCTTTTTGTTGTATGATGACAGGAACCTTTACGTTGGCATGGTCTGTCATGATTCCAAAATCGGGGAATTGGTTTTGCCGGCGAAAGATGTCCGGGACGGCGATCTGTTCCACAAGGATTGCGTGGAAATATTCATTGATCCCAGGCACGATCATCATTCCTATTTTCAATTCGCGGTGAATCCCAAGGGCGTGCAATGGGATGCCGACGAAAATCTCGACAAAGCTTGGAACGGGAACTGGAGGTCCGGGACATCGATCAATGAGAAATCCTGGGTTGTCGAGATGGCCATTCCTTTCAGTGACTTGAAGGTCGATCCGGGAGAGAACCTGACTTTGGGAATGAACCTCAACCGGGAATATCCGCGAAGGAACGAGTTGAGCGGCTGGGTTCCGACTTTCCGCGGATTTCATACTCCCACCCGGTTTGGAGATTTGGCGGGAATCAATCTTTCAAGGGGGCGCGGAGCAGGCACCGGAAATGTCACCAGGATTGGCGAGGATCAAGCTTTGATGGTGAACGGAAAGAAAAAATTTCCCGTTGTTTTATGGGAGGTGAATGACGAGTTTTTTTTGAAGGACGTTGCGAAAAATGGGATGCATATGGTTCATTATTCGTCCTTTTCGTACTGGCCGTTGGGTGGCGCGCCTGATTTGAGGAAATTGAAAAAGTATTTGGACAAGGCTGAATCGCTTGGAATCAAGGTTTTGGTGGATGTGAGGATATGCTTTTTTAAACAGCGCAACCGGGAATTGAGGAGCAAGCCGGATTTGGATTCTTTGAGACAGGTGATCGAAGCTGCCAGGGAACATCCCGCCCTTTATGGATGGTATCTGGTGGATGAACCTGTCGGTCCAAAATGGCAGGCGGCCATGGCGAAGGTGTATGAGTTTGTCAAAAGGACCGATCCGAATCATGTGGCCATGTCCATTGTGGCGCAGCCCTGCTGGGTGAATTACATCGTGGATGTGGTTGATGTGGTGATGTTGGATCCCTACCCGATTCCGCGCTTCCCTCCTTCCATGGTGACGGATTTTGTGGAGGAGGGGAAAAAATGCGTCGAACAGAAGAAGCCTCTTTGGGTCGTTTGCCAGGCTTTTGGCGGTTCCGAGTGGTTCGAGCGGGAACCCACGCCGGATGAGGCCTCTTGCATGGCTTATCTGGCGGTGGTGCATGGCGCCAAGGGCGTGGGTTTTTTTTCATACAAACCCATGTATATCCCTTTGTGGGAGAGGCTGGGACGGGTGTCCGGGGAATTTGAGGAATTGACCTCCGTAATCCTTTCGCCGGACATCCCCCGTGAGGTTTCTGTCAGCCCGTCAACTCTGGAGGTTTTGCAGAAAAAACATATGGGCAGGACGTATTTGATCGCTGTCAATCCCGGCAATGAACCGGTGAATGCGGAGTTTAAGTCGGGGGGACGGATGGGGGAAATCCATGTGTTGTTTGAAAAACGCGGAATTCCGGTGGAGGGAAAAAATTCATTCAGGGATGGGTTCAGGCCGTTTGAAAGGCATGTGTATGAAATTCGCTGACAAAGGATTTGAAAAATGAAGTTTCAATTTTTGGGGACAGCGGCCGGAGAACAGTATCCGGGCATGTGGTGTCGGTGCGACAACTGCACCCGGGCGCGCAAGATTGGCGGAAGGAACATCCGCAAGAATTCCTGCGCATTCATCAGCCCAAATATTTTGCTGGACATGCCGCCCGAAGCCTTCATGCAGGCGGAACGTTTTGGCGTTGATTTGACCGGGTTGGAATATCTTCTGGTCACCCATTCGCACGATGACCACTTCAATCTTTTTCCCTTTGGCTGGCGGTATCTTGATTCGAGGATTTCATTGCCGCCCCCGGCCAATGCGATTGGCGCTCGTTTTACGCCGTTGAAAACCCTGCATGTGGCTGGTAATCATCTGGTTTGCCGTTTGCTGGACGATTTGTTGATCAAAAAGGCGAAATTCAGCTATGAGGAATGCGCTATGGAGGTTCATCTGGTCGAACCTTTCAAGAAATGCGTCTTGGGAGGGATGGAAATCCTTCCGCTCAGGGCGAATCATCTGGAGAATAACGCTGAGAAGGATGCGTTGAACTATGTTGTTTTTCTGAATGGACGGACGATTCTTTATGCCTTGGATACCGGCTGGTTTCTGCCTGAGACCTATGAGGCGATCAAACAATTCCGCTACGATTTGGTGGTGTTGGAAGGCACCTTTGGATATGGAGCGGAAAGCGAAACGCATTTTAATTGCCGAAAATTGGAAAAGGCGGTTCAATTGTTCAAGGACGATGGATTGATGAAGGAGAACTCGAACTTTTGTGTTTCCCATGTTTGCCCGCACTTTTTTCCCATCCATGATGACATTGCGCCGGCGTTGGCGCAAAAGGGGATTGTCCTGGCTTGCGATGGGATGTCATTGGAGATATGAGGTCCCTTTCCAAGGTGGCAAAATGAATGAAAACACCGGCAGCAAACAGAGAGATGTTCATGGGGTGGAAGATGACAGACCGGATGGCCGCCGGACGATGGGGGTTCCTTGGGGCTTCACACTTGTGGAGCTGTTGGTCGCGGTTTCCATTTTGATGTTGTTGATGGGATTGCTGTTTGGCGCCCTCAAGGGAGTGAGGGAAAGGGGAAGGCAGATCCAGTGCATGAACAATCTGAAACAACTCTCTCTTGCCATGACCTCGTATGCCGAAGAGAATGACGGTTTTTTGCCCCTTTACCGGGCGAGTTCAACTTCTCCATATGTCCGGTGGTTTGATGCGATGTACAAGTATTATGGAATGCCTAAAATCCTCAAGTGTCCGAGCGACAAAACCCCCGATGGACCGGCGTCTTTTCCGGAAAACGCATCCTCAAGCCAGCGGTTGGGGTGTTCGTATGGAATCAATTGGTACGTCTCGGGAACGGGCAATCCGCATCGGTGCGACGAAGTCCAACGTCTGGCTGATTTTCTGTTGATTGCCGATGGGGCATACTGGTCGTACATCGACCGGACAACCTTGGTTTGCGAGGGGGAGCCCGCGGCTTCGGGGGTTGAACCCAGGCATGGCGGGAGATTTAATGTCTTGTGGCTGGATGGCCATGTGAGTTCCGAGGAAAATCTGAAAAATTCCAACATTTATCCCTGATCCCTTGTTTTTGGGGGAAAGGAGGAAAGGATTGGATCGGGGCGGTCTGATGGCTTGCCAAAACGCCCCGCGTGTCTTAACGTGGCGCCGAATTTTTTGAGCGCGGGAAGGCATCCCGCTTTTCAACCGAGATTTTTATCATGAAAACCCATAACAGACTCTACATTCCAGGCCCGGTCGAGGTATCGGAGAAAACCTTTGAGGCATTCTGCCAGCCCATGATCGGGCACCGCAGCGCCGCTTTTCAGGAGCTTTACGCCTCCGTCCAGCCCAAACTGCAGCAGGTTTTTCATACCAGGAATCCGGTCTTTGTTTCCACCTCCTCGGCGTGGGGGGTGATGGAGGCGGCCATCCGCAACCTGACGCGGCCCGGGCGGAAAGTGCTTTGCTGCATGAACGGCGCGTTTTCCGACAAGTGGTACGATGTGGCGGTTCGCAACGGCCTGTCGGCGGAAAAGGTGCAGGTGGAATGGGGACAGCCCATCCTGCCCGAGCAGGTCGAGGCCAAACTCAAGCAGGGGGATTTCGATGTGGTGACCATGATCCACAACGAAACCTCGACGGGCGTGATGAGCCCCGTTGCGGAAATCGCCAAGGTGGTCCGGGCGCATCCCGAAACCCTGTTTGTGGTGGATGCGGTCTCCTCCATGACCGGGGTGCGGATCAACATGGATGCCATGGATTTGGATGTTCTCCTTTGCGGGGTGCAGAAGGCGTTTGCCCTGCCTCCCGGACTGGCTTTGTTCGCGGTTTCCAAGCGGGCATTGGAACGGGCCAAACAGGTTCCCAACAGGGGATATTATTTTGATTTCCTCGAGTTCCTCAAGAACCACGAGTCCAACATGACCCCCTCCACGCCTTCGGTGAGCCACATTTACGCGCTGCAGTCGAAACTGGACGAGATGCTGGCCGAGGGACTGGATGCCCGTTATGAGCGCCATCGGATCATGGCCGAGATGGTGCGGTCCTGGGCGTGCGAACTGGGATTCGGTTTGTTCCCAAGGAAGGGATACGAATCCCTGACGCTGACCTGCGCCGCCAATACCCGCAACGAGGATATTCCCGCATGGATCAAGCGGCTGCGCGAGACCTATCATTGCGTGTTTGACGGGGGATACGGCAAGTTGAAAGGGAAAACCTTCCGCATTGCTCACATGGGCGATGAAACTCCGGAGAGCATCAGGCTGTTGCTGGGCTGGTTGAACGACACGCTGTCCAAGTAAGGTTGTTTAGGCTGAAGACTGAAGGGGGCGCGCATCGGCGGCGAGTTTTATGCGCTTCCCGGCGGACGCCTTCAGCTTGGCAACCTGCGGTCAGGTAAAAAGATACAACAGGGACAGGGCGTTGAAAAGGGCGTGGCACAGAATGGGGGCCGCCAGGTTGCGTTTCCATTCGTAGAGCAGATTGAACATGAGGGAGAGAAGAAAAAGGGGAAACAGACTGGTCAGGTTGAGATGCACGCACGCAAAAAGGGCGGAGTTGATCCAGAGGGCGTTTTTGAACCCGATTTCCTTGCGCAGATACGGATAAATGACGCCGCGGAACAGGATTTCCTCGAAAAGCGGGGCGCCAATCACCGCCAGACAGACCAATCCCCCGACCACCCAGGGGTCGTGAATCTTCAAGACCAGCTTGACCAGAAATTGAGGTTCGGAAGGCCAGCCGAATTTTTCCAACGCCCAGACGGTGCCGCTCGAAGCCAGCCCCATGGGGATCAGAATCACCGCCAGCCCGGCAATCGACGCCAGTAAAATGCGGTTCCATGGACCATGATCGAATCCAAAGGCTGATGACCAAGAAATGCGGCGATGCCGCAACAGGTAAACAATGGCGGCAAAGAAAAGGGAATAAAGCGTGACATGGGCGATCAGAAGGTACAGGGCTTCGCTCTCAACGTTTTCCATCACCTTGCTTTGCTGAAGAAAAAAACCAACGATTGAAACCTGGCTGTATAAAAATCCCGCCCAAAGAAGAATGAATCCGACCTCCAGGATATTCCAGGCGCGTGAATCCATGATGGCAGTGTCGCCGTCATCCGCCTGGTTGAGAGTCTTGATTTCGGCATAGATGGCTTTGATGCCGCACAGACTGAGGGTCAGGAGCGCGAAAATCAGCAGACAGCCAACCACAAGGTTGTAAAACGAGGTTGTGTCGAGGGAGTAAAGGGGGGGATTCACATGGACTTTGTGAAAAGGGTGAGAAGGCATCCGGCCAGCCGTCGTTTGGTCAGGCGCGGAAAGGGAAACCGGCGGCCATCGCGGGCCAGGACGGTGGCAAGGTTGTGTGTGGATTCAAAACCGGAGCCCGGGATGCCCACCCGGTTGGCGACGATGAAATCAAGGTTTTTGGCGATCAACTTGGCGCGGGCGCGGGGCAGGACAAGAGATGTTTCCGCGGCAAATCCAACCAGGGTTTGGGCCGATGTTTTCCGTTTTCCGAGTTCCTGGAGAATATCAGGGGTTTTGCGCAGGAGCAGGCGGAGGGTGGGGGCGTTTTTTTTGATTTTTTGGCGCGCCGGCTCCGCAGGTGTGTAATCGGCGACGGCGGCAGCCATGATGATCAGGTTTGCATGACGGGCCTCCCGGAGAACGGCGCGGCGCATTTCATCGGCGGTTTCAACGGCGGTCAGCCGCACGCCGCGCGGGGGCGGGAGGGAAACCGGCCCGGAAACCAGGATGGTGTCGTGTCCCGCCTTCCGGGCTGCCTCCGCCAGGGCGAACCCCATTTTTCCGGACGAACGATTCGAAATGAATCGCACCGGATCGATGGGTTCCCGGGTTGGACCGGCGGTGATCAGTATTCGCAACTTGCGCATGACGCGGACCATAACGATTATGGGGTGGGTGGACAATCTCGATGTTAAGGAAGTTCAATGTTGGCACGAAAGCGCCATGCGAAAAGTTGTCCGCCGCAGGCGGATTTGATGTTAAGGAAAATCAATGTTTGATGGGCAAGGCGGTGCGGGAGCCCCGCCCTCCATTCATTTCGCGACAAATGGAGGGCGGGGCTCCCGCACCGCCTTGCCGGTTTTCTGCGTCGAGCACTTGTCTCGCCGAAGTGTCGCCACAAGCGAGGCGAAGGCGGATCGAACATCAAGCGTCAAGCCGCCGGGCCTTGGGCCCGGCTCAATTCATATTCTCCATTGCCAAAAGATGGCTGGTTCGCCAGATTGACGGTCAAATGCGCAATCAACCCCCGGTGTTGCTCGTAGCCCTGATGTTTGCCGTCCTTTATGTGGCGGAGGGGCTGCTTTTTCGCGCATACAGTCCGGACCAGTATCTTTTGGCCACTGCGGTGCTCAAGACGCACGAGCCGGCGGCATTTGCGGGGGATTTGGTTTGGGAGGGAGAGGGGACCGGGCGGTATTTTTCCTCCGGCGCCAGATGGATGATGCTTTTGGCGAATGAAATGACAGGGGAAAGCCTGGTCGAACCCGTGGATTGGGCCTTGGTATGGCTGCCTTTTTGCGAGGTGTTTTTTTTCAGCGGCACCTTTTTGCTGGCCAGACGCTTTTCAAAGGATGATTGGGCGTGTCTTTTGGCCGCTTGTTGTTTTACGGTTGTGCGACGGGCCATCTGGGATGGCTGGGGCGTGGGGCCGGTTTCCACGATTGATTCCAAAGGGGTGGTTTCGGCTTGTTGTCCGTTATTGCTCTGGTTTGTGTTGCGCTTCCATCGGCGCCTGCCCCAATTGTCCATTGTTTTTCTTGGATGGGGTTTCCTGTCCAATTTGCATCCAACCACGGGTTGGGGAATGACCGGCGCGCTGATGCTTTCATGGCTTTTGGTGGAGCGCTTTTCCCGGGGGAGCTGGCTTCGGATTCTGGCCGCCGGTTTTGCGGTGCTGGCCGGAAGCCTGCCTTCCATGATCGGGCTGGCGGGGGAGTCTGGCTGGAGCGCATGGGGGGCAGGCGGTTTCCCGGGGGACGCAGGAGGTTTTTCTGTTCATGCGTTGAGGGGATTCCTTGAGGATGTGTCAGTCCCCTTGCTTCTTGCCTTGCTGGGGTGGGTTGCATGGGATCGGCATCCCGAATCGGAAAATGAACGGGAATTAAAGCTGATCATTTGTTTTCCACTGGCTGTTGTGTTGCTGAGCGTTGTTTCCTTGATGCCGGGGTTTGGATGTTTGAGAACGGAACAAATTAAAAATTTCCGCCTGATTTACCTGGTCATGCCTGTTTGGGTTGCCATGGCTTTTTCCTGCTGGTTGCAGTTGCAGTCGGAGTCGGGGCGCTGGGTCAAGTGGGGGGTGCCCCTGCTCGCGGTTTTGATTGCATTGAGCGGAAATCTTCCAGGACACCGTTTGGTGGGGCTGGGCTGGCATCTGCTGGGGCAAAGATCCGATCCGCTGGCCCGGAAGGTGATCAACCGCTTGAATGACGACGCGGCCGATCTGGAATTGGCCGCCTGGGCCCGCGAAAACACTTCGAAACGGTCGGTTTTTTATTTTGATTCAGGGGAGTTTCGCTATTTTTCCCGGCGCCCCCTGGTTTTTTGTTCCGATGACCGGATTTGCCTGGCGCGAAGCGATGGAAAGATCGCCGGAGAGTGGTTGTGCCGGAGGGAGAAAATCTCGTCCTTGTGTCGCGATGGAAATACGGCCGGCATGTGGGAGATGGCGCGGGAATATCACGCCCATTATTTGGTGATCCTGATGCACTGGCGGCCGTTGCCCATGCGCCCGGTCTGGGCCAACGAGAAGTATGTTGTTTACCGGGTGCAGAATCTTTTTGACCGCGATCGCGAGTTTGATGGAATGGAACCGGAAAACCCGGAGCCGTCTTCCGGTGTCATCACCTGCCAGTTGGGGGGGGGGGGACGATTGTGAACCTCCGCGTGCGGGATCGGCTGATTTTCTGGTTGCACTGTGTCCTTGCCAAAACGGGCCGGATCCAGGCTGCCGCGCTGGAGGATATCCGGCGCGACGGTTTTAAACGGATTCTGGTGGTGGCGACCACCGCCATTGGCGACGCGGTGTTGTGCGCCCCGCTTTTAAAAAGCTTGAAAAACTCCCGTCCGGATTTGCATCTCGGTTTTTGGGTCCAGAATGGCGCTGTTCCGCTTTTTGAGGGTCTCTGCGGCGCGGATGTCGTCCTCCCTTATCATGGAAAGTACCGCTGCGTGCGGGAGACCCTGAAGGATTTGCGGAATCAGCGCTTTGATCTGGCCTTGATCGCCAATGCGAATGATCCCGATATTATTCCCCTGCTTTGGTGGAGTGGCTGCCGGAGGTTGATCCGGCGTCCGCAACGAAATACCATTTATCATTTCATGATCGCCAATCCTGAAATGTTAAGCCCCTCCCATACCACCGGGCATGCCATTGAAAGAAATCTGCAATTCTGCGATCTCCTCGGATTGCCGCGGGGGGAGGCGAGGACAAGACTGATGGTGAAACCGGAGGCGGACGAGCGGGTGAGGGCGATTCTCAATCGAATGCCCAAACCATGGATATGCATCCACCCGGGGGCTTCCCAGCCAAGGAAACAATGGCCGGCTGACCGGTTCGCCGCACTGGCCAGGCGGATTCTTGACCGCACCTCCGGCACGGTTGTCCTGACCGGAAGCCGGGGTGAACAGCAGATTTGTCATCAAGTGGCCGGGGATTTGGGAGGGGATCGGCGGTTGGTCAATCTGGCGGGCATCCTGCGCTTGGATGAACTGGCGGCGCTTTTTCATTCGGCCGGTCTTCTGATTTCAGGCGACACCGGTCCCTATCATATTGGAATGGCGGTGGATGTCCCCACGGTGACCCTTTTTGCGCCCTGGGATGTGGGATCCTCGCCGGCCATCAATGGACCGGCTTTTGATTTGCAGTCGCATCGGGCGGTGGCGACGGCGGCGATTGGCGATCCCATCACCAGCATTGAGGTTGATCGGGTTTTCAGGGAATGCGAACCGTTTTTGTTCAGCCGTCCGGATGGAGGGGAATGAGTTGTTGTTTGGTGATCCACCCCCCTCCAATCAGCAGATCGTTTTGGTAAAAGACCGCCGCCTGGCCCGGGGTGATGGCGCGCTGGGAGTCCTTGAATTGAACCGAAAGGCTGCCATCCGCCTCAAAATGAAAGGTTGCCTGCGCGCCAGGATGACTGTGGCGGATTTTGACCATGACTTCGGCCCCTTCGGGAGCGGGTTCTCCTGATGTCCAGATGGGACGGGAAACTGTCAATTGTTTGTGCCAGATTTCGTCTTCCGTTCCCACGATGACGCGACGGGAAGGGGTGTCGATGCCCAGGACATACAGCGGGGTTGGGGAGCCGACGTTGATGCCCTTGCGTTGTCCCACGGTGTAAAGCTCGATTCCCTGATGTTGTCCCAATACATTTCCCCGGAGATCCACGATTTCGCCTCCGGTGAATTGGTTGATGCCCAGGCGTTTTTTGAGAAAATCCCCGTAAGCGCCGATGCCAGCAAAACAGATGTCCTGGCTCTCTTTGCGTTGGGCGTTCACGAGTCCTTTGCTTTGGGCCAGGGCCCGGACTTCTTCCTTGCGCAGTTCGCCCAACGGGAATCGGACATGCGCCAGTTGTTCCTGCGCAAGCGCAAAAAGAAAATAGCTTTGGTCTTTGTGCAGATCCGTGGCGCGGCGCAGGAGGAAACGGTCTCCGTTTTTTTCGACCCGGGCATAATGTCCGGTGGCGACATGACTGGCGCCAAGGGCCAGGGCGTAACGAAGAAGGAGTCCAAATTTGATTTCGCGGTTGCAGACCACGCAGGGGTTGGGGGTGCGGCCGGCCTGGTATTCCCGCTGGAAATATCGGATGACCTCGCGGTCGAAATCAACAGACAGATCCAGCACTTTGTGTGGAATGCCGAGGGTGGCAGCCACGTTTTTTGCATCCTGAATCGCATCGGGACCGCAGCAGCGATCATCGATGAGGCCGGGACAGTCCGACGGCCAGAGTTTGAGCGTGATGCCGATGATTTTCCAGCCCTGTTGCAGCAAAAGGCAGGCGGCGACGCTGGAGTCCACGCCTCCGCTCATTCCCACCACGATGGTTGGTTTGTCCGCCATTGCGCCACCCTACGCGGGGTTGGAGTGGGGGTCAATGCCCGGTGTTTGGGGTTCATTCCAATTTGTGGAATGCCTCCCCCATTTGTTTGGAAATAATGGGGGTTTTCTTCTTTTCTGGCGGGGAGGTTGTGATAGGATTCCCGTTCTTCACCCGTCTCCAATCCGGGCCATGGAGTGAAGTTTTGCCGGGACAGGGTGTTTTGCATGAAATCCAAAAGCACAGCTTCCATTTCTTCTTCGGAGCGGAAGGTTTCCTCCGGGGAACAGGGATTCGACGGCCGCCGGGCGGGATGTCCGCCTTGCGGCAGGAGGGTTTATGTGCAAGGGCTGTTGCATCCGTCGGTGAAGGTGCCTTTCCGCGAGATTGATCTGACGCCCACGCGTTGCGCTGATGGCCGGGTTGAAATCAACGAGCCGGTGCGGATCTATGATTGTTCCGGGGCATGGGGAGATCCGGCGCTGGATTGCGATCTGAAGCGGGGCGCGACGGCCATTCGTCTGGATTGGATCCTTGGCCGCAGGGATGTGGCCGAATGCGGAAGGACGGATGGAAAAAGACGGATTTTGCGCGCCCGCCCGGGGCAGGCGGTGACGCAGATGGCTTATGCGCGGCGTGGGATGATCACCCCGGAAATGGAGTTTGTGGCAATCCGGGAAAACCTCGGACGCGAAAAGGCGGGGGAGACGGTTTATTCCAAGGGCGGAGGCGGAAATGGCGTGCGTTCCCATGCCCAAAAAGGGCCGGGGAATGCGCTGAACCATCAGCATCGCGGCGATGCCTGCGGAGCATGCCTTCCCGAGTTCATTACGCCGGAATTTGTGCGGGATGAGGTGGCGCGGGGAAGGGCGATTATTCCGGCCAATATCAATCATCCCGAATGCGAACCCATGGCCATCGGGCGCAATTTTTTGGTCAAGATCAACTCCAACATCGGCAATTCCGCGCTGGCGTCGGGGATTGGGCAGGAAGTGGAGAAAATGTTGTGGTCCATCAAATGGGGGGCGGACACGGTGATGGATCTGTCCACCGGGCCGAATATTCATGAAACGAGGGAGTGGATCCTGCGCAACGCGCCGACGCCGATCGGAACCGTTCCCATTTACCAGGCGTTGGAAAAAGTGGAAGGCAGGCCCGAGGAACTGACATGGGAGATTTTTCGCGACACGTTGATCGAGCAGGCGGAGCAGGGGGTGGATTATTTTACGATTCACGCGGGGGTGTTGTTGAGGCATGTGCCGCTGACGGTGAGCCGGGCCTGCGGGATTGTCAGCCGCGGCGGATCGATCATGGCCAAGTGGTGCCTGGCTCATCACGAGGAGAGTTTCCTTTACACTCATTTCCGGGAAATGTGCGAGATCCTGCGTTCTTATGACGTGGCGTTCAGCCTTGGGGACGGCCTCCGTCCGGGTTCCCTCGCGGATGCGAACGACGAGGCCCAGTTTGCGGAACTGGAGACGCTTGGGGAATTGACGAAGGTTGCGTGGGAGATGGATTGCCAGGTGATGATCGAAGGACCGGGGCATGTGCCCATGCATTTGATCCGGGAAAACATGGAGTTGCAGTTGAAGAGCTGTCATGAGGCGCCTTTTTACACGCTGGGACCTCTGGTCACGGACATCGCCACGGGGCATGATCATGTGGCCAGCGCCATCGGCGGGGCGATGATCGCCTGGAGCGGTTGCGCCATGCTTTGCTATGTGACGCCGAAGGAGCATCTGGGATTGCCAGACCGGGAGGATGTGAAGGCGGGGGTTATTGCCCACAAAATCGCCGCCCATGCCGCGGATGTGGCCAAGGGACATCCCTCCGCCCAATACCGCGACAATGCCATGAGCAAGGCGCGTTTCGAGTTCCGATGGGAGGATCAGTTCAACCTGGCGTTCGACACTGAAACCGCCCGCCGGTATCACGACGCCACGCTGCCGCAGGAGGGTTCCAAAAACTCCCATTTCTGCAGCATGTGCGGCCCCCGGTATTGCGCCATGAAGATCACCGAGGAGGTTCGCGCCCAAAAGGTCAGGGAATTTGCCGCAGCCGGCGGAGAAGTTTACAACCGGGGTTAGATGTAAAAAGGGCGGCGCGATGAAATGGCAGCGGCGTCCCGTCGCTGTTTTTGCGCGGAACCGGGAACGGCTCCGCCAACTTCAAGCGGGGACTGCTGATGCGCCCGAGGCGCGTTCGCCGGCGGTGACTTGTTTGGTGATGTTAAGATAGGCTTCCTCGAGATCGCCCATGACTTCCCGGCAGGAGATGAGCCGCCAGCCGGCGGCCATGAGCGACGCCCAAAGCTCGGCGATATGCTCGTCGCCGGCGTTGTATTCGAAACGAACCAGGTTTTCCTCCTGTTCGATAAAACGGTAGATGTCGGGGGAGCAGATCTGGCCAAGGCAGGCGGCCAGCGCTTCGGTGGACTGGCTTTCGACCAGTTCGATTTCCAGAACGCGTTTGGTCCGGACACTGCGCATCACCTCCTCCACAGGGCCAAAGGCCAGCAGCTTGGATTTCTCCAGGATGCCGATCTGGTCGCAAACCCCCGCCAGTTCGGGAAGAATGTGGGAGGAGAGAAGAATGGTTTTGCCCATGCCCCGGAGTTTTTTCAGAAGTTCCCGCATCTGGACACGGGCGCGGGGATCAAGGCCGCTGGCCGGTTCGTCGAGGAAGAGCACCTGGGGATCGTGCATGAGCAGGCGGGCGATGCCCACCCGCTGGGTCATGCCGCGGGAAAGGGAGTCCACAGCGTAATCGCGCATGGCGGCAACCCCGGCAATGTCGAGCACCTCCTCGATGCGCTTGAGACGGTCTTTCTTGGACATCCGGAATGCGGCCCCAAAAAAATCCAGATATTCCCAAACCCGCATCTGGCGGTAAACCCCAAACCAGTCGGGCATGTATCCGACCAGTTTTTTCAGCACATCCGGCTTGGTCTTGGTGATGTCGTGGCCGGCCACAAAGGCGGTGCCGGAGGATGGTTTGAGCAGGCCCACCAGCATCTTGATGGTGGTGGTCTTGCCGGCGCCGTTCGGGCCGATATACCCGAAGATCTGGCCGGATTCGATTTTGAAACTCAAATGATCCAACGCCAGAACTTCGCCGTATTTTTTGGTGAGTTCGCGGGTCTCAATCATGGGACGCGGACACGCTAAAGAAATTTGAGCGCGGTGTCCATAACGCTTTTTGAATCGGAGTGGCAGAAAAGACGGTTGCATGCCGTTGACAGGTTCAATAAGGTGGAAAAATGAAAATTGCAGTGCTTGGCAACGGCGCCTGGGGATCGGGTTTGGCGGCCTTGGCGGAACGCCATGGCCACAAGGTGGCTCTTTGGGGGCCGCCGTTTGCCGGAAAACCCTCGCCCAGCCTGCCGGATGCCTTGTCCGGCGCGGAAATGGTGATTCTGGCCGTGCCTTCGCATGTGATGAGGGAGGTTTGCGCCGATGCCAAACCGCATTTCCCGGCGGACGCCATGCTGGTGTCGGTGGCCAAGGGAATCGAATTGGACACGGATTGCCGCATGAGCGAAATCATCGAGGCGGTGAGCGGACGGAAGGAGGTTGCCGTGTTGTCGGGACCGAGTTTTGCCTCGGAGGTGTTGAAAGGATTGCCCACTGCGGTGGTTTGCGCATCGGCTTTGGAGAAGGTGGCGCGAAAAGTCCAGGAAACCCTGAGCGGGGAGGACTTTCGCATCTATACCAGTCATGATGTGGTCGGCGTGGAGTTTGGCGGGGCGTTGAAGAATGTGATGGCCATTGCCGCCGGCGCCTGCGCTGGGCTGGGGTTGGGAGAGAACGCCTTGGCCGCGATGATCACCCGCGGGGTGGCGGAGTTGGCCCGGGTGGGAACCGCTTTTGGCGGGGAGGCCCAGACCTTTTTCGGACTGAGCGGCATGGGGGATCTGATGCTGACCTGTTCCAGTTCCCAGAGCCGCAACTACCAGGTGGGCGAAGGGTTGGGGCGCGGCAAATCGTTGGATGAGATTCTCCGAACCTTGCAGGGAACGGCAGAGGGAGTCAAAACAGCCAAGTCCGTGCGCCAGCTTTTGCAACTCAGGAAATTGGAGGCGCCGATATTGGATGAGGTCTATCGCCTGCTTTACGAAGGCAAGACGGCCAGGGCGGCGTTGAGGGATCTGATGACCCGCGAGTTGAAAAAAGAGGTTGTTTTGCCGGAGTAGGGCTTGCGCAAGCCCCAAGGCTTGTGCAAAGGAATGCGCTCGGGGTCTTGATTTTTGGCTTGGCATTTTTTGCTCAAAACCAGCCTGATCTTGCTTGTGGTTTTGGCGGAGTGTAGGGTGGAGGAGATGCACAAGGACGAGGCCAAGAGGATCATTCAGCAGTTGGTCCGGTCGCCGCTTTACCGCGAATACGAGCGCGCGTTTGGCGAGGTGACGGGGCTCCCCCTGACTCTTCGTCCGGTGGAGATCTGGACCACGGCCCAGCAGGGCAAGAGGCATGAAAATGTCTTTTGCGCCATCATGGCCCGCTCCAACCGGACCTGCGCGGCGTGCCTGGCGGTGCAGCAAAAACTGTCGGATCCCCATGCCGGACAAACCAAGACCGTGACTTGTTTTGCCGGGCTTTGTGATTCGACTGTTCCCGTGCGAATGGGAGGCGAGACGATGGGGTTTTTGCAGACCGGCCAGATTGCCACCCGCCGGCCGGCCCGGAATCAGTTCAAAAAGATTTTGCGGCAGATTCTCGAGTGGGGGGGGGCGGCGGATGGATCTCATTTGGAGGAGGCGTATTTTAAAAGCCGGGTGATGCGCGTGGAAAAGTATCAGGCTGTTCTGCGTTTGCTGGAGTCTTTCGCGCAGCACCTGTCCATGGTGTCCAACCAAATCCATTTGCAGCAACAGAACGATGAGCCGCCGATGATCAAACGGGCCAGGGAATATATCAACCAGCGGAAATCGGACAATCTGACGCTGGGCGAGGTGGCCAGATCCGTCAATGTCAGCGTGTTTTACTTTTGCAAAATGTTCAAGAAGGCGACCGGATTGCATTTTACGGAGTACCTTTCCCGCGCCCGTGTTGAGAGGGCGAAGAATTTGCTGCTCAATCCCAATCTCCGGGTCAGTGAGATTGCCTTCGAAGTGGGATTCCAATCGCTGACCCATTTCAACCGGGTTTTCCGGCGGATCGAAGGCCAGGCGCCCACGGCCTATCGCAAGTCGCTCCCTTCGTATTCGGGATAGTTTGGAACGGTAAAATTTTTGTTTTTTTACCCGGTTGGCAGGTGGCGCGGACCGTCTTATCCCCAAACACAGTCCATATGATCTTGCTTCGCTTGACTTATTGGCTGATTGGCTATATATTATTATCAAATTGAATATGATCTAATTGAATATAGATTTATGATCCAATCCATTGAACGAGCCTTGAAGATCGTCGAATTGTTGGCCAATGAACAGGCGGGGCTGCCCTTGCGCGCCATCGCCCAACGACAAGGATTGCTGCCCGCCACAGCCCACAGCATTCTCAAGACCCTGTCTGCGACAGGGTATGTCGAACAGGATTCATTGAGGGCGAGCTATCGGTTGGGGATCAAACCCTATCTTTTGGCGGCCAAGCCGAGTTTTTGGTCAGCGCTCGCCGGTGTCGCTCATCCCATCCTGCAAAAACTCCACCAGGCATTTGATGAATGTGTGGTTCTTGCGACCCTGAAAAATGACGAACTTCTGGTGGTGGCCATGATCGAAAGCGATCATCTTTTGAGCGTCAACCCCACCACGGCAAGGAGGCCGGTTCATTGCACCGGGACGGGCAAGTTGTTGTTATCTTACCTGCCGGAAGCCCATGTGCGCAATATTGTCCGGCGGCAGGGATTGCCACGATTCACTTCCCAGACCATCACAACGGTTGACTGCCTGATTGAGGATCTAAAAGAAATCCGCGCTCAAGGTTATGCGATTGCGGATGAGGAAGGTGACATGGGGGTTAGCGCGATTGGCGTGCCGGTTCGCAACGCCTTGGGGGTGGTTATTGCATCTTTGGGGATTTATTTGCCCAAGATTCGGTTCGCATCGCGGTCCAAGGCCATCATTTCAGCTCTGATCCAAGGGGGGCGGGAGCTTTCCTCAAAATTGGAAATGCCCCAAAAAGAGAAAGAACGGTTATGACCAGTAAAAATATTCCATTTCAACAAGCCGCCAGCGATTTTCTTGAGAAGGAAGGAGCATTTCGGCTGGGGGTTTTACCGACAGAACAGTCTCATCCCGGGACTGCCCGCCTAAGCTGGATTGTGCAGGAAGATCTTGTCCGGGGAATACGGACTCTTTTGGATATAGACAGCCTTATTCCCGCCAAGGCATGCGGCGTGTTTCGCAGCAGGGAATATCGCCATTTGGCGGACTGCCTGTTTGAGGCGCTGTCGCATGGGCGCCGCGTTTTTTTCGTGGGGTGTGGCGCAACCGGACGTTTGAGCATTTTGCTTGAAGCGGCTTGGCGTGATTTTTGGATGTCGCATCCGCAGATTCATTCCCAAATGGCCAAAGACGGGAAGGACTATGAAAACGCGGTTTGCAGTGTGATGGCGGGCGGCGACTACGCCCTGATCCGTTCGGTGGAAGGTTATGAGGATTATCGCGCTTTCGGTGAATGTCAGATGGAGGAAGCCGGTGTTGCCGCCGGCGATGTGGTGGTGGCGATTACCGAGGGGGGCGAAACAACGTTTGTGATCGGCGCGGCATGGAAGGCGCTGTCGTGCGGAGCGGAAGTTTTTTTTGTCTTCAACAACCCGGCGGACATTCTGCGTCAGCATATAAAACGCTCTCGCGAGGTCATGGAGGAACCCCGCATCACCAAACTGGATCTGTCCACCGGACCGATGGCGATTGCGGGATCCACGCGCATGCAGGCGGTCACGACCGAACTCCTTGTGGTGGGGATGGCTTTGGAAGAGGCGCTGTTGCGTTTGGCTGCTTATGTTTTGCCGGAGGATTTTTTACGCAAGACAGGGTTTTCTTTTGATGATTCGCCCGAACCGACCGATGTTTTCAAGAACCTTGTTGACCAGTTAAAGGCCGAGCCGTCGGTGAATGCCTTGGCTGCGCTGGTTCGGATGGAAGCTGGATTTTATCAAAATAATGGGTTGGTGACCTACTTTGCCGACAGCTATCAATTGGACATTCTCACAGACACCACCGAACGGGCGCCAACCTTTAGCACGCCTCCATTTCGCAAGAGCGATGACCGCGATTCTCCCCCTTCATGGGTGTTTGTCAAAAATCCCCGATTGGACACCCCTCAAGCATGGCGAACGCTGCTTGGCCGTGAACCGCGGGGCTTGACGTGGGATGGGGCGGCCTTTGCCAGACTCAATGGGCCGGCCCATCTTCAGGCGGCGCCACCCAAGTTGGACAACGGGGAAATTCGCAAATTTTTGATTGGACGAGAAGAGGATCCTTCCCGTTACCGCGACGGCAACTCCCTTGCGTTGTGGATCCTGGCGGGCGATGACGGAAAAAATGCTTTTTCGAAGGCGGCAATGGAGGCCTGCCGGGGAAAGTTTGGAAACACGGCGGTTCTTGCAATTGGGGAAAAAACGGTTTTTCGCGGGGATGCGGACGCCTTGTTTCATGTTTCGGTCCGCGTCCCGGCCAGTCCTCTCAATATCTGGAATCATCTTCTGGTGAAGTTGGTCATGAATACGCTTTCAACGATCACCATGACCGTTCTCGGGCGCGTTGTGGGCAACTGGATGGCCTGTGTGGAATGCACCAACAAGAAGTTGATTGACCGGAGCACCCGTTTGATTTCGTCGCTGACCGGGTTGGAATACGACGATTCCTGCCATGCATTGTTTTCGACGCTTGATTCCTTGCGCTGCCTTTCGCCCCATGAGCGGAGCGTCATTTCACCGGTGATGGCAACCATCCAACGCATAGGACTGAAAGCCTTTCCTTGCAATGAGAAGGAAATGCAAACTCCTTTTGAAGGCGGAACAAAAACGAATGGGAACGCTTCAAAACGGGGGATTGGAAAAACGGTTCGGCTAACCTGAATTTGAAAGAATGACCATGCCTGCGCAACTCATAAAGCATTGCTTTTTTTGCGCCTTTTGGCTTGCCGTTTTGGCAGGTTTGCCATCCATCATTGGCGCGGAAACTCCAAGGCCTGCGGATCCTGCCAATGCTGAACGCGTCGAATCAGCGCAACCCGGAATGCTTGCAAACGAAATCAACGGCGGGTGGTACGGATTGATTGGCCAGCATAAGGCAAGCGGGGTTTACTCAGATACCGCCACCCTGCGATCACACCATTTCAACTGGTATTGGCTGAATCGCCAGGCCGTCATCTTTCTCCTGGCTGATCATACAGACCTGCGGAAAGACATGATTGCTGAAAGCAGGCGCGCCCGGATTTGGGTGGAGCTGTTTTGGTGGGGGGATCGTTCCAGTTGGCAGGGCATGGATCTGGATCCGGAAGTGAAAAAACGGCTGGAAGAGAAGGGTATCCCGCCCGGCGGCAGCAATCTTAAGGGCAAGGATTGGTTTGACATGGCGGAAGATCCCATTGTCATGCAGAACGTAAAAAACGATATCAAGTGGCAACTCGACACAATTGCCCAACGGGTTGGCATCAACACAATCCATGGAGTGATTTTGTCCGAAGAGGAACCCAATTGCGGCATCAGAAATCTTCGTTTTCTTGACGGGGCGGTTGAACAGAAAAAAAAGCTGCGCTATCAAAACCGGGAAGAAGCCCGGGAAGTCCTGGCACGGGCGCACAACGAACTTTATGAATATGTGAAATCGCTTTATCCCGGTGTCAGGGTTTCGCCGGGTTTTTACCCGGCCTGGGTCAAGCCTGGAACCTTGAAGTATGACGCTGTGGTAATGGACAATTATCCAGGCCTTGGGCAGGAGGGAAAAAACATGAATGCCTGGTTGCGGGCGTATGGTTCGGAAACGGAACAATATGTGCTTCTTTGGGGATATGGCAATCTCGACTCCAAGGTTGAACTGGCGAGATTTGAAAAGGTCGTTGGCCTGCATCTCCAGCATGGCATCAGAAATCTGGGTTTTTTTAATCCCCGTTTTTCATTGCTCGATCCCGTCTTTCGCCTGTTGGACACGCGTGGCGTCGGTTCCTACGCGCCGTATGACATGACTGAACACCGCGCCACCGTGTCGGGGTTGATGGAGGGCACCCGGCAAATGGTGGATGAATTGAGAAAAATAAAGGGGCTGGACATCCCTCAACTGCCTGAAGTTGAAATGTCCAAGCCTTCGACAAGGGAATCGCTTTGCGCACTGGCGGATTATGTTTACAAATACCGCAGGGCCGCGCTTGACGCCGCATACGAGAAGATGTCCGAAATCAAACAATGGATGGATTTCAATCAACTGATTCAATTGGCGCACGCTGAAGAGTGGATCCACGACGATTTGGTGATGGAATATTCCGCCATTGTCAGGCAGGGCAGAAAATGGGAATCGCTTTCCCAGGAATTTCGCACGCTGGCAAAGTTTTACGGGGAAATTCTTCCGATGGAACAAAAAATCAGGGCGCATGCCGTTTCCGTGGCGGGATCGCTTTCCAAGACGGCTGAAGGCGATTCAAATATCCGGCCTTTTCTGGAAAAGGCGGCCGAAGATCTGAAGACGGGTTCCTATTCGTCAGCTTGCGGCCGTCTTGTGGAACTGCAAAAGCGTCTTTTTTGCAATCAAACGGAGAAGAGCTGGCAGGTTTCCCTTGTGTTGAGAAATCCCTATGGTTGTCCACAGGGCGTGGATGTCATCCTTGCGGCCGATTTTGGAGGGGGCTCCCAACGTGTGATTTACCACGATACACCGTTCATCGCCGCAAAAGAACAGACCATTGAATTGAATTTCATCCTGTCCGCGCGCCCGCAAGCGCTTACCCTGGCTACGGGATCATGGGCCGGCCATTTGGCGGTGCGCAAACTGCAGGCGTTCAATTCGCGAGCCATTCTGGCGGCAAAGTTGGCGGAAGAGGATCATGCAAAAGGAATCCATGAGTACATGAAAAATCCTGACGCTGGTTTTGAGCTCAGTCCATGGGGTTCGGCCTCTCATGTCAAACTCACTTTTCCAACAAAATAGAAAAAGCACGGCGTGAAAAACGCGGATATTTTCCATGTTTGACCCAAAACGATTGTCGGTTTATGAATTTGCAGGACAGGTTGAGGATCGTGTTGGCCTCGCGCAAAAACCGCCCATGAAAACTGTTTGTTCAAGTTTGAAGGCATTGAAGATAAACGCGAAAGTCCATCATTCATTGGCTTTTACACTGACAGAATTGTTGGTGGTGACGGCGCTGATAGGCGTTTTAACAGCGCTGCTCATGCCGGCGTTTATCCTGGTGAGAGGTAAAAGCCGGCAGTTGATATGCATGAACAATCTGCGGCAGCAGGGATATATGCTGTTGTTGGTTGCCACTGATTACAATGGATGTCTGCCGTTTTGCTGCATTGGCGACGACGGGCCGGAGAACATCTTTGGCGTGAAAGGATGGACCCATGCGAGCATGCTGTACAAGATGAAGTATGTCAATGACCTGCGGGTTTTTTACTGTCCGGAAAGCGTCTTGGAACCGCTTGTTGCAATGGATTCGACCGTTGGAGTCGGAGGCGCAGCCAAGCGTTCGTATTCAGTAAATTTAAATTTGATGCCTTTTTATGGGCCGGAGCAGTACGGTTGCAGCGATCCGCCGGTTTCGGTGGCGTCAATCGAAAATCCGGGCGGAAAAATTCTTGTTGTTGATGGAAAGCATGAAAAGACCACAGGCAATTGGACGGGGACGGTTACCGGAGGAAGCGGACACCAATCCATAAATCCAGCCAAGCTGGCCGTGGGAATTGGGCCGGCGTTGCGGCATGGCGGAGGATGCTGCGCCGTCTTTGTCGATGGGCATGTGGAGTGGCGGAATGATGTGTATGGCAATGCGTCGCTTTGGTGATGAACGCCATTCCCATTCGCCGTGCGGCGGCATTCACAACCTTTCACCATTGGAGGCATGGGGCATGAGATTCAACAAACTTATGAGTCTTGTTTCAAAAATCCTGCTGGCGCCTGGCATCATATCGGCAGGCGAAGTTTATGATGATCCTGAGGGAATCTATGTTTATGGAATAGCGAAAAATCCCAGGTTGGAAGGGGGGAGGGAGGGGCAATATGTTTGCTATAGCACTCAAAAGGTGGATATGCGGGTGATCTATCCATATGAAGAGGGAAAATTCATACAATGGGAAACGCCTGACTTTTCCGGAGGTAAGGGGAAGACTTACATTGACATCCCCATGGGTTTTGGCACTGGCTGGATCCGCCCAAATATGAAGTGCGATTACGACTTGTATATCGATGGAAACAAGTATGTGACGTTCGGTTGTGTCACCGACGAAACCAGGACGTGGGAGGGAACTGGAGGCGTCCGATTGGCCTATTATGCGCTGTTCAAGGATGGAGTTGGAGAGCCTCACGGGCGCATGCTGCTCGAATTGCCCCCGGGGTTTAAACGCGAGGAATCATATCTTGCATTGAAAGTGACGCCCGCAAAAGGATCGGAAGGCAACGCATGGTTTATGCTCCATGTTGGGGCGCGGTACGCCGGGAATGATCTCGGGGAATGGATCAAACAACGCAATTGGAAGTGATATGGAGACGATTTTGATGAAGCCAATCAAGCAGCTTTCATTGTTTGCGGGCCTTTGTGTCGGCATATCCGCAAGCGCTGGATCATTGGAATTGGTGCGGGATTCGAAGCCAAACGCGACCATTGTGATCGGGGAAAAACCCGCTCTTTCGGCCAGGCTGGCCGCCCTTGAACTCCAGTATCACATTCAGGAGCTGACGGGCGCAGTCCTGCCCATCAAAGATGATGTTGCCGCAGTAACGGGCAATCGGATGCTTGTCGGCGAAAGCAAGGGGACCCGGGATCTCGGCATCCGTTCGGCGGATTTTGCGGCAACCGAGTATATGATCAAATTTTTGCCTGACACTCTTGTCCTGATCGGACTGGACTGGGTCAAGGGGATGGCCGATCCGGCCAGAGATCCGCAAGGATTTGACGGCCGCAGAACGGTTGACTACAACAAGGCGGTGGGAAGAAATGCGCGGGAAAAACTCAATGTCGTAATTCCTTCCTGCCGCGAAGAACAGGGAACGTGTTATGCGGTGTATGACTTTCTGGAGCGTTATGTCGGCGTTCGTTGGTACGGGCCGACGCGTTTGAACATTGTTTTTCCGAAAAAAAACGGTTCGCTTGTCGTGAAAGGAGAGGGTCTTCGCCGCTTCCCGTCCATCAAACATCGCCAGTTGGCGACGCGGCCCTGGCCTGTCGAGAATCGGATTTTGTGGAACGAAGGAAACGATGATGAGTACGCCATATTTCAGAAGCGCGTGCGCGACGGCGGTTTGCGGTGGATGGCCAACCACAGCGCGTTGGATGGCGACTGGCTGAAAGACAAGAAAACAGGGGATGCCCTGGGATACTCCGACCGGAGATTGGTTGACAAACTGGTTGAGGCGGCGCGGAATTTTTTTGACGGCAAAGGCCTGCCGGAATTCGCCAAAAAGCCCAATTGCAGCGCCCTTGCCATGGGTGACTATTTTGCCATTGTTCCCAATGATTCAAATCTGGTTCGGGTCACAGCGGAGGATCGGAAACTGTATGATATGGGTTCCCGGGATGAACGGGGAAAGGGCTGTTTTGGAACGGCAAAGGACAGTTATTACTTTTTCCAATTGCTCAACCAGGTTGCGAAAGAATTGAAGAAAACCCATCCCGACAAAAAAATAGCAACCCTTGCGTATGCCGGGTATTCCTACATGCCCAAAGGCTTGGAATTGGAATCGAACATTACGGTGTCTCCCTGCCTGTTGGCCTGTGGTTATGAAAAAGGGCCGTTGGCAAATGACCGGCAGTTTTATGGCGAATGGGTTGATTGGTCGCGCAAAGTTGGCGCCAGCCTGTTTTGTTGGGGATATTTTCACGCTCCGTTTGAAAGAGGCATGTTGGGTGGATTCAATGTGTTTCCTCTTTTTGTGGGTGATCGCATTTCGCAAGATGTCAGACAATATGTGAAAGATAAAATAGAGGGGGTCTACCTTTGCGGCGCGCCATTGCAACCGGATTATCAAGTCTATATGCGCACAGCATGGGATGCCGGGGTTAACGCCGATTGCAATTTGATTCTGGATGAGTTCTTTTCCGGGTATTTTGGAGCCGCCGGACAGCCGATGCGGCAATTCTACGACCGGATCATGGAGATCAACAGGGAGGAGGGGGTCATTGGAACCAGCCTGGAAATTTCCTGGAGCGTTCTGGGGACGGACAAAAGAATGCAGGAGTTGGGTTCGTGCATGGCCAAGGCCCTTGATCTGGCTGCGACCCGGGAAGAGAAGGCAAGGGTGGAACTTTGGAAGGCCGCTTTTTGGAAGAGAATGGTCGAGGGCAAGGAAATGCACAGGAAGTGGCTTGAAAAGGAGTCGGCGCGGAGGAAGGGCGTTGACGAATGGGAAAAAGCGGTCAATGCAAGGGAAGAGATCGTCATTCATGACAAGGTTGAACATGAAGGATTGGCGAAAGATTTCATCCCATATGTTCGCGTAATGGCGCACAGCGCGGAGTGTTCTCCCTACAGCTTGGTGGATGGCCGGTGCATGGTCGAGAGCAAAGCCGGTTTGTTGGGCACAAGGGATGCAGGATTGGACATGGCGAAATGTTCCGGTTGCTGGCATGGTTTTGGCGCTGATGGCGTCTGGGTGAAGTTTGACCTGATGCAGCCTTATCTGCTTGATGAAATCCGAATATGGAATCATCCGGGAGATCGTGGAATGAAAAATGTCCGGGTGGAATATTCCGCAACCGGAAGGAGAGGGGATTGGGTTCTTCTGGAAGCCCTCGCGCTTAAGAAAGCAAACTCCGCATCCCCTTCCAATATCGTCATGGCCGGGGGCAAAAGGATGCGTTTTGTCCGAATTGTGTCCGAAAGGGAGGATGGAGGGGAGATTTCACAGGCATCAGAAGCGAACGGAAAAAAAAGGGTGGTTGGGCTGGCTCAAATCAGATTCTATGGATCAAAAGCTGGCGAATGATTTTGCCCTTGAATCCATTCATGGACAGCGCTCTCAAACAATGAAAAGGCAGCCTTATGGCCAGATTTATATTCCCATCATCAGTTGAAATCCATGTGTCGGACAGGCGGTCGGATCCTTGCCTCGCCCATGCGGCTTGCGAACTTGCCAGGCTCCTGAAAAGGGCAAAGATCACCGCCCGGCAGCGCGGAACTTCTGCCGATTCCGGAAAACATTGTCTTATACTTGCGCCAAGGGGCGCGCCCCTGCCCGCCGTTCCGCGGCTTACGGAAAATCTTTTTCCAGACGCCCATGTCTTGGAGATTTCTAAAAAAGGAATTGCCATTGCCTCGGCAAGCGGCAAGGGCATTTTGAATGGAGTTTATGAGTTGGCCGAGTTGTTGGGGTTTGTTTTCCTGATGCCCGGGGAAGAGGGCGAGCGGGCGCCGAAAATTCCAAATGATGGGAGCCTCGCCATTCGATGCCGCCGGATCGTAATGCGTCCACGGTTCAAATATCGCGGTGTTTTTTATTCCGGGCCGACGCATGATTTCGGAGTTGCCGATTGGCTGGTTTTTTTTGCGAAACTCCGTTTCAATGCGGTTCGCCTGGGCGGTGATGCAGTGGCGGGAAAACGCGGATTGTTTCAACGCCTTGGCCTGAGGGCGGAGGCGGGAGGCCACGGCTATCGCGATCTGCTGCCGCGAAACCTGTTCGCGCGAAATCCCGGGCTTTTTCGAATGCGGATGCCGGAGGATTTTGGCGGCAAGCGTGTGGATGACTACAATTCCTGCGCGGCAAACATTGAGGCGCGCAAGATCATGCGGCGGAATTTTGAAAAACTGGCGAGAGACGCCGTTGCAGGAGGTTATCACGCGATGCATTTGTGGCCGGACGATTTGCCCGGCGGCGGATGGTGCCTGTGTCCTCTTTGCCGGGGATTCGGTCCTTCCGATCAGGCCATGTTGGCGATGCGCAACCTTGCCGCGGTGGTTCGCGAGAAAAAATTGGCCCTGCGTGTTCCGATGCTCGCCTATCATGACACCATGATGCCGAACAGTAACATTCCACCCGCAAAGGAGAATTTTTTGCTTTTTGCCCCCCGTGAACGCTGTTACGGCCATGGTCTTGACGACCCTGGCTGCGCTCGCAACCGTTTTTATTTGAAGACGCTGGTTGCCTGGATGAAGAAGTTCAGGGGAGTTGATGACGCCCACACTTTTGAGTACTACTTTGATCGAATTCTCTATCGGGGACTCGCCCCCTATTTGCCGGAAGTCATTGCGCGGGATATGCGGGCATATGAGAAGCATGGCATCAAGACTCACATGGCATTGCAAGTTGGAGGCCCGGCTGTGGCGCCGGAATGGAACATGCTTTTTTTTGCAAAACTTAACTGGGATCGAGGTCTCTCTCCCAAGAAATTCAATCTCATGATTGGAGCAGCGCTGGGCGGGGGAACAAGGGCGGTCTCTGATTATTTGGATGCGAGGGCGGCGGTCTTTACTTCGGCCATGCGCATGTGTGATTACGATACGGACATCTATCTTGATTACCGCTGGCTGCCCGAAAACACCGGTCCGTTCGGCCGGGAAAGGGCAAGGGATTATGCGGAATCTTCCAATAAACTTGCGAGGGCGGCGGCAGTGCTGGAAAAAAATCTCAACGCCAAAGGCGTCCGCCCTTTCAAGGAGTTGTTTAAAAAGGAGGTTGCCCGAGCCCGTTTTGAGGCGGCGGAACTGGCTGTCATGTCCCACCAGCAGGAAGCTGTCAACCATGCCGCATGTCATCTGGTCAATGATGACAAGAATACGTTGCGCGCAGCCATTGTGTCGGGAAGGAAAATGATCGACATGTTCAAAGCCGCGCGAGTTCTTGCGCTTCGCGCCGGCATTCCAAAAGAGACGCCATATTTCAGGAATGTCAATCAATGGCTGACGGCTGAGATGCGACGCAAGATCAAGGTTTGGGCCAAGGGAAAAATAACGGATGCAAAACAATGATTGTTTTTCAGATTGTTTTTCGGCAGAAAAAAATCCATGCGCAAGATTGTTTCCCCAACCCCGGGCGCCTGCCAATCGCAGGTTTATTCCACGGTTATCGAACGATTGCAGGCTCGGGAACCTTTCCTGTGGCTCAATCCGGCGTGGAAACCGGCGGCGCAGAGTCTGCCGTCGTTGCCTTATGGATGGCGGCATGTCGAGGATGCGGCTGCCCGCCTTGATCGTTTTGCCCCGCTTCTTGCGGATCTGTTTCCAGAGCTTGAGTCCGCCGGGGGGATGATTGAGTCGCCCCTGCTTTCCGTATCCCGGTGGGCTGCCGGAAAACTGGGAGCGGACGCTCAATCCGCCGGAACCTTCCGGATCAAAGCCGATCACCAGTTGCCGGTGGCGGGCTCCATCAAGGCGCGCGGAGGCATTTACGCGGTTCTTTGTTTCGCCGAAAAGGTTGCCATGGATGGCGGTCTGCTCAAGGCTGGCGGTGATTATCGATGTTTGCGGGAGCCTGCGGTTCGTTCCCTTTTTGGGCAATATGAATTGTCGGTTGGCAGCACGGGCAATCTGGGGCTGAGCATTGGAGTGATGGGGGCTGCGCTCGGGTTTCGAGTCGCGGTTCACATGTCCGTGGAGGCCAAGGAATGGAAGAAAGAGCGGTTGCGAAAGCGGGGTGTTCGGGTGGTCGAGCATCCGTCCGATTACACGGCAGCCTGCGCCGCCGCCCGGCAACAGGCCGCCGGTGATCTGCGCCGCCATTTTATTGACGATGAAAATTCCGTCGAGCTTTTGCTGGGGTACAGTGTCGCCGTGCCGCGGCTGAGAAAGCAGTTGCAACAGCAGGGAATAACGGTCGATGCCCGGCATCCGCTTTTTCTATACCTGCCCTGCGGCGTGGGTGGCGCGCCCGGAGGCATCACTTTGGCTGCGAAACTTGTTTTTGGGGATCACGCCCATTGTTTTTTTGCCGAACCGACCGAGGCCCCATGCATGCTTTACGGTTTGCTGACCGGACGCCATGAAGCCGCGTCGATTGGCGAACTGGGAATCAAATTGCAGACGGATGCCGACGGGCTGGCGGTGGGGCGTCCCTCCGGCCTGGTCGGACGCCTGGTCAATGAACTGGTGAGCGGATGTTATACCGTGCGGGATGGCGAGTTGTACAAGGCTTTGCTGGAACTGGAGAAGGATGAGAAAATATCCGTCGAACCCTCGGCCGCCGCGGGATGCATGGGGCCGGAACGCCTGCTTTCCACTCCCGGGGGGCAATCCTATCTTCGGGAACACGATTTGCAAAAAAACTTGTCCCATGCGACGCACGTGATCTGGACCACGGGCGGCAGTCTGGTTCCCGCAGAGCAGCAGGAGGAATTTCGCAGAAAAGGCGGTTCCTTGATTGCGCAGGTTTGATGGAAATCCTGCCCATCCATGTTCAGATGTCTGCCACAGCCAAAAGACTGAATCGGATTTGGATTGTGGATTTGACAGGGGGCGCCGGAGGGGTTTCAATGTGCGCAACTTTTTTAATGTCAGGAAACCCAGGATTTTTGGATGAAAATAATGCCGCGATGGAGACTGATTTTGCGCCTGTCTCTGGATTCCCGCATTTGCGGGAATGACGGGGGGGATGCGTCAGCCTCTGACAGTTTTGGTGTTTCAGGTTCGTCGTCATTCCCGCGAATGCGGGAATCCGGCTGTCTTCGCTCCAGGCGGATTTGAGGATGGATGGCATGCGGTTTCTTGACTGGCTGGATGACCGGCTTCGGAGAGGGGAGGGGCGTTTCAGCGCGGAGTTTTGGCGTCCTCATGTGTCATTTGCGCTTTCCTTTGAGTGTCCGGGGGGCGGATTTCGGGGACGCCGGGGCGGCGCGGATATTTATTACACGGATTTTGCCGTTCGGTTGCTCTCATGGCTTTCGCCTGATGATGCGGTTTTGCGAAGGATTGCCGCGCATGCCGCCTCTCTGCCGGCCGAACCGCGGAATCTGACGGAGTGTTTCAACCGGTTGAATATTCAACGGTTGTTGCTCCGGCGGGGGGTGGAGGCGGATTTTGGATGGGAAGCGTGCCGGAGTTATTGGGAGAAGGCAAAGGCGATGTGTGACGGGCCTTACCAGCCTTTTTTATGCTGGCTTTGCGGACAAACCTTGGGATTCGGGATTCAAGATTCAAAATTCAAGATGAAAAGCCTGCCGGAGTGGAGCGAGGGAAAAGGATATGAGAGGGGATTGACTTCGCTGGTGGCGGCCGGATTGGTGATGGGAGGGGGGAACGGCTGGCTTTCCATGGAGGAAATGGGGAGGCAGACCGCATGGTTGCGGAAGATGCAGGCGGCAGACGGAGGTGTGAGGGCGCATCCGGATGTGGCGTGCGGGGATTTGCTGTCCACTTTCAACGGGCTGACGGCGGCGGCTTATGCAGGGAGGATGGCGGAATTTGACTTGCCGGCAATGGCGCGTTTTGCGCGTTGCGTGCTGCGCGGGAGCGGCGGGTTTGCCGGGAGCGCGGACGATCCGGAGGCGGATCTGGAATTTACCTATTATGGTTTGGGAACGCTGGCGCTGCTGGCGGGGGATGATAAAAGGCTGAAGGCTGAATCGTGAATTTGTTGAAAAAACGTGAGCGCTGACCAAAAAAACGTGATTCGAATTGCGGTTCGGGATCTGGTGGAGTTTACGCTTCGGAGCGGGGATATTTCATCAACGGGGTTTGCCGGCGTCCGGAGAGCGGCGGAAGGGACCAAGGGGCACCGGGTTGTGCAGGAGGCGCAGGAAGAGGGATATCAGGCGGAGGTCCCGATTTTATTTTTGGTTGAAAAGAAAAACGTCTGTTTGGAGGTGGGAGGCCGGATCGACGGAGTGGCGAGGGACGCAGGCGCGGTGGTGATCGAGGAAATCAAGACCACGGCGCGGGATCCGGATGATGAGCTGAAGGAGCGCGATCCCATTCATTGGGGGCAGGCGAAATGTTATGCCTTCATGTATGCGGCGCAAAACGGGCTGGCCTCCATGGGGGTCAAGTTGACGTATTACCGGATCGACGAGGGACGGCAAAAATCCCAGGTGGAATATTTTCCGTTTGATGAACTCAAGGCGTTTTTCGACGATCTGATCGAGCGATATCTCGACTGGGTTGGCGTGGTGCGGGAATGGAGGGGGGTCCGGGACGATTCGATTCGATGCCTGGCCTTTCCTTTTTCCGGTTATCGCCGCGGACAGAGGGAACTGGCGGTCCGGGCGTATCGCGCGGCAAGAGACGGCGAAAAACTTTTCGTCCAGGCGCCGACCGGCATTGGAAAGACCATGGCCACCCTCTTCCCGGCGGTGAAGGCGATGGGTGAGGGGCATGCTGCGAAAATTTTTTATCTGACCGCCAAGACCATCACGCGGACCATTGCCGAGAAGGCTTTCGACAACATGAGAGGGGCGGGATTGCGGTTTAAAAGCCTGACTCTTGCGGCAAAGGAAAAATGTTGTTTCTGTCCGGAGATTGCGGTTTGCGATCCGGAACTGTGCGAATTTGCAAAAGGTTATTATGACCGGGTCAATCATGCCTTGAGGGAGGCGTTTGCGATGGACAACCTGACGCGCCCGGTTGTTGAGGAATTGGCCCGGAGATTCAAGTTGTGCCCGTTTGAGTTTTCCCTTGATCTGTCGCTTTGGGTTGACGGGGTGATATGCGATTACAATCACGTATTGGATCCCCGGGCGCACTTGAAGCGGTTTTTCATGGAGGTGAAGGAGGATTATGTTTTTTTGATCGATGAAGCGCATAACCTGGTGGATCGATCCCGCGAGATGTTTTCCGCGAAACTGGTGAAGGAGGATTTGCTGGGCCTGCGGCGGGCGCTCGGAAAGGAACAGCCGAAAATTGCGTCGCATCTGACCAAGGTCAATGCGTGGTTTTTAAAGGCCAGGCGGGTCATGGGCGAGGGAAAGGGATTTCAAGTCCGGAAAGAGTTGCCGGAGGATCTGGTTGAACTGGTGCGGGCTTTTTCCTTTGCTGCGGAACGCTGGCTGGCGCGCAACAAGCCGGCGGCGTTTCGCATGGAGCTTTTGGACGCTTATTTTTCGGCCAATGCGTTTTTGAGGGTTGCGGATGAGCATGATGAACGCCATGTTGTTTGCTGCAGGCATGACGACAGAGGCATGGCCGTCAAACTGCTTTGTCTCGATCCATCCCAATTGCTGGCCGAGGCGTTGAAACGCGGGAAGGCCGCCCTCTTTTTTTCCGCCACGCTGACGCCGATGGAGTATTTCGTCCGGACGCTGGGCGGCGAAGAAACGTCGCCCCGGTTGAGGCTGGCCTCGCCTTTTCCCAGGGAAAATCTCTGCCTTCTGCTTGATGACAGGACTTCGACAAAATACGCAATGCGGAAAAAGACCGCCGGAGGCATCGCACAGTCGATCAAGACATTGGTGGAAGGCAGGGTGGGCAATTATCTCGCGTATTTTCCGTCCTACCAATACATGCGGGAAGTTCACCGGCATTTTTGCGAAATGGCGCCGGAAACAAGGACGATCTGTCAGCGGGAGGGCATGACGGAAAGGGAAAGGGAGGAATTTCTTGGCGAATTTTCCGGGGTGAATGAGCGGACGCTTGCCGGATTTGCCGTCATGGGCGGGGTTTTCGGCGAGGGAATCGATTTGGTTGGCGAGCGTTTGTCGGGCGCGGTGATTGTCGGAGTGGGGTTGCCGCAGATCAATCCGGAACGCGATGTCATCCGGGATTACTTTGAGGCTTCAAGGGGGAAGGGGTTCGAGTATGCCTATGTTTATCCGGGGATGAACAAGGTCTTGCAGGCGGTGGGGCGGGTGATCCGGACGGAAACGGACCGGGGGGTGGTCTTGTTGATCGATGAGCGTTTTTCAACCCCCCTGTACAGGCGGCTGTGTCCGGATGAGTGGCATCCCGTTCCCAGGGTGAGGGATCAGAAGGCTCTGGAGGCGGCCATCCGGCGTTTTTGGCGGGGAATCGGTCTGGAACTTACTTGACCGGCAGCGGCAGGCGAACGACCAGCAAATCGGGGGATTGGCGGAGAGGGATGACTTGGAGCCGGTCAAGACGTCCTCCATAGGTCATGGAGAGATTGTGGACGGCCTGTTTGGATGCGAGAAGAATGAATCCGCAGGGGCCGATCCGGTTGATGGTTGTGATTTCAGCCGGGGTGAGAGGATGGGCGGGCAGTTCCTTGACGGGCAGGGAAGTGTGAAGACGCAATAGCCGGGGATTTTCAAAGAGCAGAATGGGCGAGCGATCCAGTCTGGTGAGTTCGCTTTTCAGTTCCGCAAATGAAGCGGAATTGATGGGGGCGGTGAAATTGGTGTAGGTGGCGCGTGGACTGGAAGGCAGATCCGGCGTATGACGGACGATCCATGAGAGGTGGACCCGTTGGATGAGGGCGATCCCCGCAATCAGGCTGCCAATCAACCAAAAAGCGGCGGCAGCCAAAGCAGCCTGACGCTTTAGCGTTGAAAGGGGATGGCTGGGAAGCAGCAGGAAAAAACGCCAAAGCGCCAGAAGGAGGAAGGGAATGGCGGGACTGATCAGCCGGACATCAATGGGGTCGAATGGATGCCATGTGCGCAACGCCACCAATATGACAAGATAAGCGCCGCCCCAAAGCAGAGGTTGGAGAATGGATCGGCGGATGGGGGGGGGAAGCCGTCGGATGGGGCTTGTTGTCCAGGCCAGCGCAACAAGACCGGCTAATCCCAAGGCAATCATCGGATGCGGGGCGAGGAAGAACGTCCAGATGACTCCTCCGGTGGCCGTGAGATTGCCGATCAGGGAACCTTCGTAACCCGCCTGCTCGATTTCAATAAACCGTTGTGCGGTTGAAAGATTGCGAATGAGCAGGGCGATCAGGCTGAGAATGGGCAGGGCCAGCAGGGTGGCCAGTTGGATGAACCGGCGGCGCAAAAGCAGGGGGATGGCTGCAGCCAGCGCAAAGGACACGCCAATGAAACGCGTCCAGCAGGCCAGGGCCAGCAGGGCCGATGCGCATGGCAGGGCGATGTCGAAAACGTTCGGGTTGGAAATCTGGTCGCAACGACGGATAAATTTTTCCCATGCGCCAAAGGCCAGCAATGACAGGGGAATGAAAAGCGTTTCGCTCCAGGCATGGGTGTAAACGGTGAGAAGAATGGGCTGGAGAAGAAGGATCAGGGATGCAAGACCGGCCAGGCATCCGGGGAGCGCGAGGGAGGGGGAATGGGCGGCGGGGCGCGCCAGACGGAAGAAAATCAGTCCGGTTGCGGCAAACAGAATTGCGGAAATCCACCGGGCGGCCGTCACAGGGGGAATGCCGGAAAAAACAAGGGGGGCGAGAGTCAGGGGATAAAGCGGCGGCCATGTGGTCAGCGGTTTGGCGATCGCCTCCGAGTGGAGTGAGATGTCGCTGACTGAAAAGCCTTGGAAGGTTGAGAGATGCCGGGCGGTGTCGAGATACAGAAGTGAATCCGGCGTGGTTGCCGAGCCAAAGGGGGTGAGCCAGACCACGATCAGAAAACCGAGCAATCCGCAACCCCATGCGCAGGCTTTTTCAACCGGCGCGGAACGAATGATCTGGGAGGGATGGCTCATGGCGGAACTCTGGATTGCAAAATGCCACAGAGTCCGGCTGTGCGCCACAGGAAATTACAGTTTGAAAAAACGCTCCGCGTTCCCGCGCAAAATTTGATGCGCCTGTTGGTCTGAAATTTTTGCCCCAAGAACAGCCCCCAGGTTGCAGCGCGGATCGATCCAGTCCATGTCGCTTCCGAAAAGAATCCTTTCGACTCCCGCCTCAGCAACCAGCGCCTCGATCAAGCCGTTGTCAAAGTAATCGCCGGAGATGTCCGCCATGACATTGGGATAACTGCGGCAAATCTTCACGGTGTCGTCGAAGGCCGAAGGACGTCCGCCGGCGTGTCCCAAGATCAGCCGGGTTTCGGGATATTGTTTGAGATGTTTTTCAAAACGAACGGGATGGGAAAGATGTTGAACGGGATTGTAGGAGGATTTTTCCCAAGTGTGGCTCAGGATCGGCTTTCCAAACGAATGGGTGATTTCAAAAACAGCCGCATAGGATGGATCATCAGCCGCCACGCGATGCAGCGAGGGATGGATTTTTACTCCGACGCATTTCCCGTCCTTGAGGGATTGGAGCAGCCGTTCCCGCTGTTTTGGACCGCCGGACGGGTGAAAGGTCTCCCAGTAGAGGAATCGGCCGGGTGAATGTTGGCGCAGTTCCCGGGTGCCTTCCCCGCATGTTTTGGTGTCGGAATGGAAAAGTGAGCCAGCCGAAATCAAAAAGATCTGTTCAATGGCCGTGTGATCCATGAAAGCGGTCCAGTCCCTGGCCGCCATGTGTTCATCGGGCGTGGGAAAACCATTGGGGGAAGGCGCGTCCAGTTCCACATTGTGGCAATGACTGTCGATGATGAATGGCTGGGGCGGATGAAATGGAACTTCCGGCGGATGAACCGGATCTTGTTGCAAAAGACGCCGCAGATTGTTTCCCGCCAGTTCGCATTTCGTCCGCCATGAAAATTGTCCGAAAATAATCGGTCCCATGGCGACATCCGGATTATGTTCCGGCCAATGGCTGCCGAAAAGCAATCGCTGTCCAAGTCCCTTGTCCAAAAACCGTTCGATCCCAAGCCAGTTGACGAAATTCCATGTGGAAAGATGCATGTTGGGGTGTTCCAGCAGCAAGGTTTCGATTTCCACAATGGAATAAAGAATCTTGCGAGGGCCGGATTCCATGATGATGTTCAACCCTGGATGACGGACGGCCAGCGGTCCCATTTCGGAAAACGGCAGATCCGTGTGGAGGATGGCCAGCGGCATCTTTTCGCCGGTCATCTCGGCGAAAAACGGTTCAAGGGATTGAATCGGTCCGGAAATCGTCGGATCGTAACGCAGGATTTGGACGGATTTTTCCTTTCGAAGGGATGCAAGTCGTCCGGCGTATTTTGGATCGAGAGGCAGAGATTGGGCATGGGGCGTGGACAGGGGATGGGCATGCGCCTTGAAAAAGGGAGGATCGTTTTCCCTCACGGTTGCATCGAACCAGGGCAGGGCCTGTTGAATCGAATGATAAGCTTTTCGCAAAGCATGGAGTTCAGTTGTTGCGTTCATATTTTGATTTCAAATGAAATGCAGATGGATTTTTTGACGGAATTTTTATGAGTAAGGATTGAACATCTGATTCTGTAAATTTTGTTAATTTTGTCAGAAGATTTGCTGGAAAAGGCGGATTTAATTTAATGTTAAGGAATTTCAATGTTTGTTGGAAAAAGCGGTGCAGGAGCCCCGCCCTCCATTTGTCGCGAAATGAATGGAGGGCGGGGCTCCCGCACCGCCTTGCCGGTTTTCTGCGTCGAGCGTCTGGCGTCGGGCGTCAAGCCGCCGGGCCTTGGGCCCGGCTTAATTCATAGGGGTACGTATCGGGTTGGCGGAAAGGTTTTTTGCAAAATATTTGCGGCGTGTTTTGATGAGGAAATTACTTTCATCACCCGGGCCTGGAGCAGGATGTTGCCGATGGCGGTGGCTTCGGCCGGGCCTGCGATCACCGGGCATTGCAATACATCGGACAGGCGTTGGCAGAGATAGGGATTCCGGCTTCCTCCGCTGACGATGCGCAGGCATCGAAAACGCCGCGAGGTCAACCGGGCGAGCCGGTCAATGGCCGCTTGATACTCTTCCACCAGCGACTCGAATATGACCCTGGCAAATTCGCCGGGAGTCCGGGGCTGTTGGACGCCGGTTTCAGCGCAGGCATGCTGAATCTCATCCCTCATATTGCGTGGCGCGTGAAAACGGGCGTCCGACAGACGGATCCGGCTGTCGATGCGCGATTGCTTTGCCTCGGCAAGCAGTTGGTCATATGAAATGGGCGTTTCACCGTCCTGTTTCAGACAGCGGAGATATTCTTGAATGGTCCAAAGCCCCGGAATTGAAACGAAAACTCCCCATCGGCGGTCCGCAAGTCCGAGGATGGCGCTTTCTTCGGAAACGGCATCCTTGGGGATGTTCGGTTCGTCGAAAACACACCCCAGCATGGAATAGGTTCCCGCGCTCAAAAAAAGGGTTTCGTGATCCAAAGGGACCGCCGCTGCGCTGGCGGCCGCCGTGTCATGATTGGCTGTCACGACAACAGGAACCCCGGCCAGCCTTGCATGCGGCGCTTGTTCCTTGGTGACAGAACCCAACAATCCGGGTTTGTTGATCATATTAGGCAGGAAATGGTGGGGGATGCCCATGGAGGTCATCAGTTCCCGGTCCCATTCGCCCGTTTGAAGATTGCGCAACTGGGATGCCGTTGACAGCGTCCAGTCTGTGGCGGCCTTTCCGCATAGGTCGAAATGGACCAGATCGGCGATGTGGAGCAGGGTGGCCGCATTTTTCAGCGCGACTGGTTCCTGCCGGGCCATCGCATGAAGCTGGCAAAGCGTTGAAATGGGGGAAATGCCCCCTCCGACGCGGCGGATCAAATCGTCGGGGGTCAACTGTTGAAAATAATCCTCCGGGATTTTCTGTGAGCGGGCGTCGCGATAGGAAACCGGGGAGTAGATCAGACGGCCTGTCTTATCGAGCAGCCCGAAATCCTGCGCCCATGCGTCGCAACTGAGGGAGACAATGGGTTCATCCCCGATCTGTTCAACCGCTTGCGACAGTCCCGCCCGTATATTGTGGAGAATGGTGTTCCAATCCCATCGTTTGTGGCCGTCGATGAACTGAATGGCATGTTCAAACCGGTGAATGATTTGAAAGTTGAAGCGGTCTTGATTCAATTGGCCGCGAACCACGCGCCCATTGCTGGCGCCCAGGTCGATCGCAAGAAAGTTGTGGATGGATGGCGCAGTCATTTGATGTTTGAAAAATAAAAGTGCAGCAGGAATATTTGACAGGATTAACAGGATTTACAGGATTTTTTATGGGCAGCATTGACTAACAATCCTGTTAATTTTGTTAATCCTGTCAAACATGTCAGTTGCAGGCGAACTTGATTAAAGGCGGACAAAATTGAATCCCTGCAGGTGGGCGAGTTTGCGGAGCGCGCCGACTTGTTTCCCCGGCACGGACACCAGGTGATGCATGCCGCCAGCCATGCTGTAGCGCGTCAGAAAATCGCCCGCCGGCTCGTTCAATTCCACCATCCAGTGCGGTATGTCGAATTTTGGCAACGGCGCCATGTCGCGGATGGCGGTTTCATGGGCGATATAGAGAAAATTCCCCTTTGCGTCAGGGGTCATGCAGGTCAGGGTCGCCGGTCCGGGTTCGAGAGTGAAATGCATTCCGACATAGGGACCCATCCCGGGCGCCCAGAAATCCTTTCGCACCAGACGCACTTTCCGGTCCTTGCGGGCAAGCGCCGGATTGCATTCCTGCATGTGGGTCATCATCATGCGGTTGGATGCGTAGTCCACGGTGTAGATCTCCGTGAAGTTTGCGGCGCCGCACAACTGGCGCATTTGCGCCATGTGAGCGGCGATGGTGATGTTCCCTTCGCCGGCATAGCCCAAACCTTCCCCAAGCAGCTTGTTTATCCCCAGGAATGGCATGGTCGGAAAACGCCCGTCTTCGATCAACTCAAGAAAATTCATGCTGAAGGCGTCCAGCCCATGGTCGGCCACCATTTGCCGCACCCCCAATTCCAGACGGATGGATGTCCGGTGGATTTCCTCCGTGATTTCCTCCGCCACATCGAATTGTTCCCGATCCCTGGCAAGACACTCGGATACCTGTTTTTCATCAACATGGCCGATGATCCGGGCCAGTTGTCCCGGGCTGAGTCGAATGATGGCGGGTCCCCAATGGGAAGCCAGGAACGATTCATCAAAGCCGAAGTCGCCCATGTCTTGAAAAGGTTGCCCCAGCAACCCGGCCCGGAGCCGCTTCGCGAAACGCAGGGTTTTGGCGGCCTCCAGCCACTCGCGCAAATGGTCAAGGGCGGCGCGATCCAGATAATGACCCGATTCCATGCCAAACCGCCGCCCGTTGCGGAGCAGCACATTGGTCACATCCTGGGTGCCCTGCGTGACATGGTTCATCAGCAGCGTGTCGGAATTGTAGTTTTCGCTGATGATTTGATCCTCCTGGGTGTTCCAGATTACGATGGGGATCCGGGTTTTTAAGAGCGGAGGCACACTCATGAGGCTGGGGGTGTAGGAGAGGGGGATGAGCAGGAGGGCGTCGGCTTCGCTTGTCCCGGCCTCCTTTGTCTGCCGGGTCACGTCATCCTGGCTGAGGCAGACTTTGCGCGACAGGATATCGGCAAAGGGGACGATTTCATCCAGAAACCGGTCAAGTTGCCGGCTTGCCCGTTCCACGTAATCCGGAAAGGAAGTGCGATAGATGTCAATGCTCAGGCCCGCTGCGACAACACGTGGTTTTTCAATGGGATTCATGATTCGTGTTTTCTTAATCATTGATAGGTTGAATTTTTCACTCAAACTTTTTCTCATTTCCGCGAAAGCGCATAGATGTTAACCTAAGTACCCTGTTTCATAAATACGATAATGTATGGTGGGAGCGCCACAAGAGTCTGCGCGCGGCGCGGCTGGGATGCCAATCCCCTTCATGGGGCTTGGCTCCCAGCCGCAACAAAGCGTGGAGCTTGTGCCGCCCCACCCGCAGCGGGCTGGAGGCTTTTGGCGATGGCCAGCGTTAGGCGTGGGAGGGCAAGCCCTGCGGGGATTGCCACTCCACGCCTGCCTTGCCCAATCGCCAACATCCTCTCAGCCATACGTTATCGTATTTATGAAACAGGGTACTAAGGCATCTGGTCAAAATTATTAAACATCGATGAACAGGATAAATAGGATATTTTAATTCTGAAGAGGCAGTTCGAATTTGATCCTGTCCATTCTGTCTATCAATGTGAAAAAAGATTCTGTTTTCTGAATTCTTGGTTGTGGCTGTGCAGGCCGGGTTAGAATATTGTCCGGCCGCCGTCCACCAGGATGGCCTGTCCGCAAATGAAATCCCCCCAGGAACTCGCGAGGTACGCCACCAAGCCTGCGATATCCCGCGGCTGCCCGAGTCGTCCGGCGGGAACCTGCTCGATCAATTTTTGTTTTTTTTCCGGAGTGCCATAACGTTCCTTCAACAGATCGGTTTCAATCACGCAGGGGTGGATGATGTTGGTGAGGATTCCTTTTCGCGCGTAGTTCCGGGTCAGGTAGGCCATCATTCCGGCCAGCCCCGCTTTGCCGGCGGCATAATCAATGGCGCCGCCGCCGCCATCGTAAACCACCGAGGAACCGATCAGGATGATCCGCCCGTGTTTTGAGGCCATCATCAAGGGAAGAACCGCGCGAACCGCGTAAAAGGCGGAGCTGAGATTGATGTCGATGAACTTCCGCCATCCCTCGTCGGTCACATTTTCAGCGGGTTGCGCAAGGTTTTGTCCCACATTGCAGACAAGCAGATCAATGCGGCTCCACTTGCTTGTGAGTTTTTGGATCAACCGGGTTGTTGCCGCCGAGTCGCAAGCTTGAAGAACTTCCGCTTCCGCGGTCCCTCCAGCGTCGTGAATTTCCTTCAGCAGGGAGGACACTTGATTTTGATGTTTTGAGTTGCCGGTATGAGTGAAAAGGGTGGAGGCGCCCGCCCGGCACAAGGTCCGGGTGATTTCCGCCCCAATTCCCCGGCTTCCGCCAATCACCAATGCTGTTTTGTCCTGCAGATCAATCGTCAACATATGTTTTGAGTTCTTCGAGGCTCTTGCAAAACTACGATGCTTGGCGCGATGAACCGCTTTGGCCAAATCCAAGGCGATGAGGCAGGAAAATCCCCAAAGCGGGCTTTGACTGCCGAGTCAACGCTGGAGTTGGCCAAAGCGGTTGTCGCCCAAAAGGGTTGCTCGTCTTTGTTTTCGCTGGCGGCGTTGTGTCGCTTGGGCAAGCCCGTTGCAGGGATTGCCCAAGCTCCACGCCTTCCCGGCGAAAAAAATCCGCTGCAACGCCAAATATCGTAGTTTTGCAAGAGCCTCCTATGAAAAAATTCGCTTAACCTGATTTTGCATTGAAAAGGCGGTGCGGAACAACTGTTTGATCCGTATTCGTCTCGTTGTGGCGCATGGGCGTCAACCTAAGATTTTTCGCCACGGAACCCCACGGACATCCCTCAGACCCTTGATCCCTTTGCCCTCCTTCCCGCATGCGATCCTCATCGCAAGAGGGCGGTTTATCGAAGAGGCGCAGATCGCTGCGCCTCTTCGATAAACTGCCCATCAGGCCATTGTCAGCCAGATGCAATGCTTGGGTAGGAGGGAGGTGGATTGCCACGAGCAGAGTCGAGTGGACAGGGTCAGGGGATGTCCGTGGGGCATCCGTGGCCAATCGGCATGTTCTTGATTCGTTCCTGTGCTGGATCATGGAGAAATTAGGTGGGGATGCTTATGCATTGTGGCGAGACAAGCGATCGACGCGGATACAGAGATTGCCGCCAATTAAAATCCCTCGCAATTTCAGTTTCATCCATAAACTTTGAATTGCTGTCACTTTTGATTGCATTGATCAATCTAATCAAAATTTTGTTAAAAATCAAGGATTTAACGATTATTTTTCAAAAAAACACTTCAATGCGCTTGACTTAATCAGGTTATGTGATTATAATAATCACACCAAACAACTGTTCCCCTTTAAATTATGACGACTCCCCGGCAGCAAAAGCTTCTGTCTTTTCTTCAAGCCCATGGCGAAGCCAATGTTGAAGTGTTGGTCAAGGAATTGGACGCATCCGAGGCCACGGTTCGCCGGGATCTGGCCAAACTCGAAACCGACGGTTTGCTTATTCGCACTTTTGGAGGAGCGAGGCTGAAGGATTCATCTTCCCTGACGGTTAATTTATTGCGTGAGAAGAGGGAAATCATGAGCGAGGAAAAGAGGCAGATCGCTCTGAAGGCGGCGCAAATGGTGGAACCGGGGATGAGCGTGGCGTTGGACAGCGGTTCGACAACATGGTTTTTGTCCCGTGTGCTCAGAAACAAGGCGCCGTTGGATATCGTGACCAATTCCATGTCGGTTGTTGAGGAATTGGGCGCGGTGGAAGGGATCCATATTTATTTGGTGGGGGGGCGGTTCAATCCCAAAAATCTTGATTTGTTGGGCAGCGAAGCCGTGGAGGCATTCGGCCGGTTGAGGGTCAATCTCGCTTTTCTTGGGATCGATAGTTTTATTCCCGGACGGGGGGTTTTTGCCAATACCCAGGACGATGCCAATTTGCTGGGCGCCATGGCCAGATGTTCAGAACGTTGTGTGGTGGTGGCGGATCATTCCAAATTCAATGCAAAGGGGCTTTTCTTGGGAGTTGCCAACCGGCAGATTCATGGCTTTGTCACGGATGCAGGGCTCGATCCGGAAATTCGGCAGCGATTGGAGCAATCCGAACCGTTTAAACTGATTTTGGCTGGAGAAACGTCGACGGGCAATGCTGAAAATATTTTTTCAAAAGGTGCTGTTTGTCCCGATTGCGTCGATGTGGCGGTGCGGGAGCCCCGCCCTCCATTGTCTGCGTTGAAATAGCGGAGGGCGGGGCTCCCGCACCGCCATCTGTCTTGCGAAAACACACATCAATTTATGACAACTCAATTCCAGCCAAAAGATGAAACGCTGCGGCGTATTTACAGTCTCACTGAAAAAGACATGAAGGAGTGCGCCGCGCACCTCATGATTGGCGGGGGGACCCGCGGGGGACCGGTGCTTCACCATGGCAAGGGGGTGCGCGTTTGGGATGCGAATGGCAGGGAGTACATTGACTGCACCTCTCAAAGCTGGGCGCTTTATTTGGGATACTGCAACCAGGAAATCTGGGGGGCGATCAACGAGCATGCCCAAAACATGACCCATGTGCATCAGGGATTCGACACCCTGCCGCGTTTCGCCCTGGCGCGGAGGCTGGCGGGCATCATGCCGCCGGGAATGAGCCGCGTCTCATTTGTTCCCACCAGCGGATTGGCGCTGGAGGGATGCATGAAGCTTGCCCTGAAAAATCGTCCGGGCTCGTCGCATTTCATGTGCCTGTGGGACAGTTATCATGGCGCGACCCTGGGCACCATGGGCGCCTCATGGATCTCAACCCGGTCCGCGGGTTCCTATGCCGGAGGCAGCCGTTTTGTTCCGATGACCCGCCAGTTTGTGCGGGCGCCCAATCCGTATTGTTATCGTTGTCCCTTTGGACTGAAGTCCGGCTCCTGCAATTTGATGTGCGCCAGGATGCTCGAATTGACCATTCAGAAGGGGGTCAACGGCCCTCCCGCCGGTTTGCTGATCGAACCCTTGCAGGCCAGCGGAGGGCAGATTTGCTTTCCCAAACGTTATGTGGAGGAAGTCCGCGAAATCTGCACAAAATACGAAGTGCCGCTTATTTTCGATGAAATCCAGACGTTTGCCCGCATCGGCAAATGGACGGCGGCGGAGTATTTTGGCGTCACTCCCGATTTTATCGGTTTGGGCAAGGCCATTGGGGGCGGCATGCCGCTGGGAGTGACGGTTGTGCGCGACGGTTTGCATGGTTTCGAGCCGGACGCTGAGGAACTCCACACCTTTGCCAACAATTCGCTTTCGCAAATCGGTTCGTTGAAGATGATCGACATGATCGAGCGCGACAAGCTTCTCGACCATGTGAACCGCATGGGCGCCTATCTGAACGAGGGGCTTTTGAAGTTGCGGCGCGAGTTTCCTGAGATGGGCGACATCCGCCAGGTGGGGCTGCATATCGGCGTCGAGTTTGTCAAGGATCCCGAGGGCAAGGAGCCGTTGAACGACGCCGCCAAGCGCATCCGCGACGAGGCCATGAATCGCGGGGCGATCTTCGGCCTGGCCGGCGTTCGCAAAAATCTGCTCAAGGTCAAGCCGCCGTTGATCGTGAGCCAGGCCGAGTGCGATGAGATTTTGAGGATCTTTGGCGAAACGCTCCGGGCGGTGCTGCGATAATTTCCAAAAGAGACAACGGCCCGCCCTCCAATGAAATTTTTTCAGAGCTATCCCATAATTTCGTGAAACGGCCAATTTTTCATTTTTGTTCAGAGGAGAAGGAAGCAAAATGCCAAAAGCTGAGATTAAGAATCCGGAGATTGCTTCACCCCCTGTTGCTCCCGCCGTGGCGGGATTCGCAATGACATTTTAGGAGGTCATTGCGAGGTTTGGGAAAAAGGGACCGACCCGTGCTGCGCCGAAGGCTTCGACGAGGCGAGAGCAATCTCTGAAAAATTATGGGATGGCTCTGAAATTTTTTATGAAAACAATTCAAAGATCGAAAAATTCCGATTTTCATCCAGCCCCTGACATCCGATTTTCGCTGAAATCATTGCGCAAACCGGATTCCTGTTTCTGGCCGGGTTATTTCTGGGCGATCAACGATCGAATGGAGGAGGATTTGCTTTTCAAGCAGTTGAGGGACATGCGCGCGCACGATGCGCGATCGGTTTGCCTGCATCCGCTGCCGAAGGAGTTTCAGCCGGAGCTTTTTGGCTCGGAAATGACACCGGATTATCTCGGCGGGGATTATTTCAAAATCATCCGCAACGTGGTGGGGGAGTGCGCCCGGCTGGGGATGAATTACTGGCTGTATGACGAGGGAGGATGGCCCTCCGGCACCGCCGCCGGACAGGTTTATGCGCGCAATCCCGGGGCTTATTCCCTCAGGATGGTTTCTTTTCACGAATCGCCTTTTGCTGCGGGCGACACGTTGATTGTTCCGAAGGATGCGCTTTGCATGGCGGTGCAAATTTCCGGGGAATGGAAAACCTTTCTGCCCGGGCAGACCATTCCAAGCCAAAAGGAGGATGCGAAACTGCGAACCTATTCGATCAGGAGGAAAAAGTATTTGTATGGGGCGGAGGAACGCCGTTCGACCCCTTATGTGAACTTGTTGTGCCGGAAAGCCGTCGATGATTTCATCGAGTTGACCCACGAACGTCACAGGAAACATGTGGGGAACGCCTTTGGCAAAACCATCCGGTTCGCGTTTCTCGACGAATCCGCCATGATTTACAATATTCCAGGGCAGTTGCCTTGGACGGACGACATGACCGGGGTCTTTCGCCGGATGAAGGGCTACGACATGATTCCCCATCTGCCGGTTTTGTTGGATGCGCCGAAGGATGATGACGGGGCGGACGAGCGGCGTTGGCGGATCGATTTTTACGATGTCTGTTCGCGGTTGTTCGTGGAAAGATATCTGACGCCGATCCGGAATTGGTGTCGGAAAAATGGATTGCTTTCCGGTGGTCATTTTGGCGGCGAGGACGAACCCCGGTACAATGCCGACGGCGGATTCGGGCACATCTTGCGATCCCTGCGCGCTCTCGACCTGCCCGGGGTCGATGCGATCTGGCGGCAGCTTTTTCCGGGAAAACGGAGTCATCATTTTGTGAAGTATGCCTCATCCGTGGCGCGGCAAATGGGGCGGCCGTATGTGCTGACCGAATCCTGTGCGGTTTACGGCAGCGGCCTGACCCTGGCGCAAATGAAATGGATGATCGATCAGCAGTATGTGCGTGGCGCGACGATGACGGTGTTTTCCAACTATCCCTATTCGACCCGCGATCATTTCATGCCCTGTTGCCGTCCGCATTTCGGGCCGTTTCATCCCCAGTGGCGGCATATTGCGCCTCTCCATGCTTATGCCGCCCGGCTGGGATATCTTCTTTCGCGGGGAAAACCGTCCTGTTCGACCGCGGTTTACTTTGATGTGCGTTCCATCTGGGCCGGGGGAAAGGCAAGGAAGCGCGCCATTGAATTGCACGACCGCCTGGCTGAAGAGCTGCTGCGCAACCAGCGGGATTTCGATTTTGTGGATGACGATCTTTTGTGCGGAAAGGGAAGCCGCATTGAAAAAGGGGTTTTGAAGGTGGGACCGATGCAATACGACACGATTTTTGTTCCTGCCACGGATTGGATGGATGAGAAAGCCTTGGATGGGCTGGTTGAATTTGTCCGATCCGGGGGCACGCTTGTGACTGTGGAGGGACTCCCTCGCGCAAACGGAGGAACGAAAGGTTTGCCGGGGCAATTATTGAAAAAATCGCCGTCCGGAGCGGGTAAAAGCGGACGGGTGTTGCAGGCGCGAATGAATGAAGCCGCCTTTTCAGTGGAGCCCGTTGTGAGACTTTCACCCGCCTGCCATGACATCCGGGTGAGCAAGCGGATGGAGAATGGACTTTCGATTTATTTCCTGACGAATGAGGCCAACCGTTTAATGCGGCATCGTGTGACCTTTGACGAAAATACCGAGGCGAGTCTTTGTGATCCTGTCACGGGCGGGTTATGGCGGTTGGAAGGGGAGAAGACATCGGAGGGAACAGCGCTTGATCTCGAGTTGGCGCCGTGGGGTTCCAAGGTTGTCATTTTTGGACTGAAAACGGAAACGCCTTTGAAGGAATTGATTTCCACGGAAACGATGGCGCTTGAGCGCGGTTGGAAGTTGCGTCCGATCCGCCGTTATTCGGTCGGGGAACACAATTATGAGATGAAAGAGACGGGCAAGGCCGTTTTTGCGGCCTGCCAGTTGGGAGACTGGCGCGGAGTTTTAGGGAAATCGTTCAGCGGAGATGTCGAATACAAGCTGGAGTTTGATCTGCCCGCGTCAAAGGCGGCCCGTCCCGCGCGGTTGTGTTTGGGAAAGGTGAATCATGCCTGTCGGGTGACGGTGAACGGGGTTGAGGCCGGCCGGTTGATCTGGGAACCTTTCTGCGTGGATGTCGGAAAATTTCTCCGCCCGGGCAGGAACACCTTGACGATCCAGGTGACCAACACGTTTGCCAACGCCTTGCTGGATCCCGAAGTGGAGAAGGCATGGGCTCAGAAAAAGGGCCCGGGTTGGGACGTTCCCTATGACGCCAAAACCCGTGTGTTTGAAAAGGAAAGCCTGCCCAGCGGCCTTTTCGGGCCGGTTGAAATTCGAGTGGGGTGAAAACCCCTCAAATTTGATTTATGATTTTGGATTTGCGATTGTTCATTTGGAAAGGAAGGCACTTATGCTAAAACAGATCAGTCTTGGAGTTGTTTTTTTGGTTTTTGGGGTTGGCCTGTTAAAAGGTCAGAATCTCTATCCCGATCCGGATTTTGAGGCGAATGGCGTGGTTGGGGATGCCCATTCCGGGAAAAAAGCCGGGCATTTGAGGGTGGACGAAAAGGGATCAGGGAAGGTTGATCAAAATCTTTTCAAGTATGTTGAAGTGGAACCGTTTGCGACTTACCGTATCAGCGGATGGGTCAAGGCCAGATCTGGCAAGGGGAACGGCTATGCGCTTCAGATTTATGAGGTTGATTCCTTTGATGGGTGGGCAAATATTCATCGTGTTCCATTGGGCGGCGCATCCGAGTGGACAAAAGTTGAGACTGTGATTGTCGCTTTTGGCAGCCGGCTTTATGTCCGTCCGTTGTATTTTGAAGGCGCAGCAGGGTGGGAGGCATGGGTGGATGACATTTGTTTGGAAAAAATCAAGCCGGTTGAGGAAACCATGAGGCTGTTTCAGGGAAAGACAGATCTTGCTTCGGATGAGATCCAGCTTTTGGCGCGTTATTGGATTGCGAAAAGGGATTTTGCGAAGGCCGAAGGATTGGCCGGCGGAGCCAGTGCCCCGGCAAAGGCCGATATCGCATGTTTGCTGGCAAAAAATCATCCGGATTGCGCCCGGCGTTTATTTTGGTTTGGTGAGATGATCCGGGCGGGCGGTTTGACCAAGACAGGCGGCTCGAAGCGTTTTGATGAAATTTTCAGCGCCTTTGCCGTTGAGGAAAAAGTATTCATGATTGCCTGGTGCGAGGATGCCCTGATGTCTGTTCCCGGCGCGAAAAATTTGTGGAATGTTTATCGGAGGTTCCTTGAGCAATACGCCAGTTCCCAGCAACCGCTGACCTGCATTGAAATGGAGTCCGAAATCAAAAAGGCCGATTCTTTTTTTGAACGGATCGCGGCAAAATTACCGGCCGATGCCGTCCTTGTTGCGGAGGTTGATGGCGCAAAACGGTCGCTAAAAAGCGTCAGGGAAAGATTCGCAAGGCAAAAAGAATCGCAAGGGTGTTGCAGGATCAAGTTGGGAGGCAAAGCTTTGAGTCCCGATTCGCATGCCATTGTCATGCCGGATGATGCGGCATTGACGGAAAGGTATGCCGCCAGGGATTTGCGATATCATCTGGAGTTGTTGAGCGGGCAGTGTCTGCCTATTCTGAAGGATTCAGATGCAATGGGGGATAAGCGCGCCTTCCTGGTGGTGGGGAAAAGCCGGTTATTGGAAGATTGGAAGGTCAAGGTGGATTGGAATCGGCTGGGCAAGGAGGGAATCTGCATCAAAACATCCGGACCGCATCTGATTCTGGCCGGAGGCCAGCGGGGCGCGCTTTATGCTTGCTCCACTTTGTTGGAGGATTATCTCGGGGTGCGCTGGCTTTCGGCCGATTGCACGGTTTTTCCCAAGAGGGGAACTTTTGACCTGAAAGGCATTGATAAAACCTATGTTCCGCCGTTGGAATATCGAGAACCTTCTTCGATTGCTGGCAGGGATGGCAACTGGGCTGCCCATAATAAAGTGAATGGGTATCGTGTCAAGGTAAGTGAAAAACAGGGGGGCAGGATTGATTACAGGGGGTTTGTCCATACTTTCAAAGTGTTGGTTCCTCCGGAAAAATATTTCAAGGGTCATCCGGAATATTATGCGGAAAACGAGGGGCAACGGCATCATGAGAAAGCCCAGCTTTGTCTGACCAATCCGGAGGTTGAAAATATTGTGGTGGAAGAGGTGAAGCGCTGGCTGAGGGAGACTCCCGACGCAAGCATTGTGTCGGTTTCCCAAAATGACGGGAGCCTTGCCGGTTGCCAGTGCGCAAAATGCAAGGCGATTGACGATGAGGAAGGCAGTCCCTCGGGGTCTTTGCTTCGTTTTGTGAATCGCGTGGCTGAGCGTGTGGAGGGAGAGCATCCCCATGTGGCCATTGATACGCTGGCTTATCGTTATTCGCGATTTCCGCCGAAAATAACCAAGCCGCGCGCCAATGTGATTGTCCGATTGTGCAGCATCGAATGTTCGTTTGACCGTCCGTTGGAGGCGAACAAGCAGGATCGGGCTTTTTGTGAGGACATTGTTGGATGGAGCAGGATTTGCCGCCGTCTCTATGTTTGGGATTATGTGACCAATTTCCGTCATTACCTTTTGCCCCATCCCAATTTGCGGGTGCTCAAACCCAACATCCAATTTTTCATCAAAAATGGAGTGAAAGGCATTTTTGAGCAGGGAAACGGGCGGTCTCCGGGGGGGGAGCTTGCGGAATTGCGAACCTGGTTGCTGGCCAAGCTCCTGTGGAATCCCGATGCGGACTTCAATGAACTTTTGCAAACTTTCCTGGATGGATATTATGGGGCTGCGGCGCCCTATTTGCGGCAGTATGTCGATTTGCTGCATGATTCCCTCGAAAAGAGAGAGGTTTTCATGGACTGTTACACCACCATTCCGGCGCTTTTGTCTTTTTTTGTTCCTGAAGCTGTTGTTCGGGCGGAAGGACTTTTTGATCGCGCCGAGGAAGCGGTGGCGAATGATCCCGTCCTGCTCAAACGCGTGCAAACCGTCCGATTGCCCCTGCTGTTTTTGAGGCTTGAGTGTGGAACCCATCGTGAGGAAAAAGGTTACTTGTTTGCCAATGTCGATTCCGCCGTTGTGGAGAAATTCGAAAAGGTGGCGCGAGCGGCTGGCGTTACGCACACCCGTGAGACTCCTAAGCCGGATATTGACTCGTGGATACGGGGCAAACGGGCTGGCGGCGCCAGGACAGCCATCAAACGTCTGCGGAATGCCGTCCTGTCATTGGATGTTCTGCCTGGATTTGGCGGACGGATTTGGCGGATGAAATATCTTCCCACTGGAAGGGAAGTGTTCAGGCCTGTTGGCGAGCCGGACAAATGGAAGATCGGCGAAAACGGGTATGAGGAATACTGTGGCGCCGAGTATCGTTCTCCGGGATGGTGTGAAAAATACGAGGTCAAGGAGTTGTCGGAACAGCGTCTGGTCTTGGAGACGTTTCTGCCGAAACAAGGGATAAGGTTGATCCGGCGCATTGAACTGGACGCGCACAAGCCGGTCCTTCGTATTGTCACAACCCTTGTCAATCAAACCCAGACTGCATGCCAGGCCGGTTTGCGCATCCACCCGGCGTTTGCGATGGATGATCCCCGCAGGGCGATGGTGAAAATTAGGAGAAAAGACGGCGGTTGGCGCGAACAGCCGCTGGCCGCCTTGAAGGATCAAGATGGGATTATGGATGTTTGGTTTCGGGGAAATGATCTTCCGTTTGGCGAATGGTCATTTGTTGACGGAGCCAGCGGACTGGAGGTGATCAACCGATTTGATCCGGCAAAAGTAAGCCAGTGTTATTTGTTTTCCTCCTCATTCTTAAAACAGGCCAACCTGGAGCTGTTTTCAACTCCGTCGTGTTTGCGGCCGGGTGAGAGTTGGGAGTTCAGCCAGACTTATGAATTGATTCCCTTTGGGGGGGGAATATAGCAGATTTTTGGCGTTTGATGTGGAGTAATTTTTGATTTTGTGGTTGGTTCTTGTTGCAATGAAAGCAATATGGAAATTTGAACAAGGCGGGTGTTGCTTGGCAAAGAACGGAAGGCATTGGTTTCTCCTGGCCGGCTTTACGATGGTGGAGTTGTTGGTCACCGTGGTGATTTTGTCCATGTTGGCCGCCTTATTGAGTCCCGCCTTGAGGAATGCCCGGGAGTCCGCAAAGGCGATCCAGTGCGTCAACAATCTGCGCCAGATTGATCTGGCCTTGATATCGTACACGAATGATAATTTGGGTTTTCTCCCCTGTTATGGAAACATTGCGACTTCAGTGGACGACCGCAAGTGGTATAACTTGATCAAACGATATCTTAATTGCCCATCCAGCCGCACTGTCATCTACAGCTATCTCCGATGCCCTTCCGAACCCGATTTGGCCATTGGAACTTATGGAGCCAATTATGGGCCGGCAACATTGAATATTAATTTCATTGCCTATGAGGGGCAGCCGCCATGGTGGATCGGGTCAAAAAACATCGCTGATGTTCCTCCCCGTGTGATGTTGATCGCCGATGGTGGAATAGGCGTCATCTTTCATCCGCTTAACTGGTCTTTTCTGTGCGACTATGACGGCGACGGGATTCTTGACAGCTGCAACGCTGCCACGACCATTTATAACGGTTTGCGGCCCCGGCATCGCGGAGGCGCCAATATCGGTTTTGCGGACGGTTCGGTTCGATGGGTTCCCATTCTTGATTGGGTGCGAGGCACCAACATGTGGGGGCCATGAAACGCGGAAGCATGGAGATCAAAATGAGAAAATCATTAATTGTCCTTTTTATCTGCAATCTGGCCATTCTGGCAAGGGGTTCAGGAGAAGCTGCGCCCTGTGTTTGGGTTGAGGACACACTGGTCAAGGTTTGTCTCGATGCCGATCCAACAGGCGGGGAGAAACCGGTGATCCGTGTGCAATGCGCCAAAAATGAGCACGAACCCGTGCAGGTGCATGTCCGTTCAAAAATTCCGCTTGAAAATCTTGCATTGAAAACTTCCGGCATTGTTCATGAATCCGGACGATATGTTGGATGAGCGTGCTGGGAAAAGTTTGGATTTCCGGGCGGGTTGTGGTGTGATGGAGTCTGTGCGAAGGTTTTTTGCAAAAGGATTTGCTCCGGCGAAGCTGGAGGAGTGGTACCGGGTGTGGGCGCCGGTGGCGGTTTTGTTTTTGATTTTTGCGGCGGAACGGCTGCCGCAGTTGCAAGGAATGAATGGAGGAACGGCGAACCTGTTGTTCCGGTTGAGATCGCATTGGGGGTTTGATTCCACCCCGGATCCACGGGTGGTGTTGGTGAAGATTGACCAGAAATCGCTGGATAAACTCCAACGTTGGCCCTGGTCGAGGACTGTGCATGGCGATTTTTTGCAATTGTTGACGTTGAGGGAGCCGTCGGTGGTGGCGTTCGATCTTTTCTTTTCGGAACCCAGCCAGGATGTGAAGGCGGATGAGCATTTCGCCAAGGGGATCGGGATGCTTCCCCAGACGATCACCGGGGCTGTGGGCACGGATGTGGCGGGGAAGGAACTGCCGGTGGATCTCGGCCGGACCAGGCCATTGACACGGATCGAGGGAGATCAAAGCCGGATTCCAACGTGGCCGGGCGTCCTGTTGCCCATTGAAGGATTAAAAAAGGAAGGCTTGTTCGGTTTTGTCAACAATGAGCCCAGCGGCATGGATGGAATCCGGCGGCATTACCTGATGCTGGCGAGGGTGGGGGACCGGGTCTTCCCATCACTGGTTTTGCAGGCGCTTTGCGTTTATTGGAAAATCCAGCCTGAACAGGTGATGGTGAAATTGGGGCGGTTCATTGAATTGCCATCTCCGGAGGGAGTGAGGAGAATTCCCATTGATGAAAAGGGCAGAATGCCCATCAATTACCGCCGGCTTTTTCCATCCCATGACAAGGAGGGCAAAATATCCGCCAAGGTGATCGGCTATGCGGATCTGACCGGGACGCTGGGGAAATGTTATCGGGATAATGTTCCGTGGCCGTCGAATTATCCGGAGATCGAGGGGGCTATTTTGCTGGTGGGGCAGACGGAGCCGGGATTGACCGATTTTGGGCCTTCTCCGCTGGAGCCTTTGGCGCCCCTGGTTTATACGCATTTGCATGTTTTCAACAGCGTTTTTAAAAAAGACTATTTGAAGATCGTTCCTTTTGATTGGGGCGCTTTTCCATGGCTGGCGATCGGCTGGGGGACGTTGTATGGGTTGCGAAAATCGCGGATTTTTACGTTGATCACGGTTCCCCTGGTGGCGGTGGCGGCTTATTTGGGCGGGGTGATGGGGATGTTTTTCTTTGGCGGAACGTTGCTGCCCGTGTTTTGGCCGGTTGCCGGTTATGTCCTTTTGCAACTGGGGATCAATGGTTTGTACTGGTGGCGGGAACAGCGTTCGCGGCAGCAGATCAAGAAGATGTTTTCCGCTTATGTGGGGCCGCGGGTGATGGACCGGGTGATGTTGCAGAAGGATGAAATCAAGCTGGGAGGGGAGCGCAAGGCGGTGACGATTCTTTTCTCCGATATCCGGGGATTCACCACCATGAGCGAAGGATTGAGCGAGGAGGAATTGGTGGGGAAACTCAACGAGTATTTTGAACGCATGGTGGATTGCGTGACGCGATTCGATGGCACCTTGCACAAATACATCGGCGACGCGGTGATGGCGGTGTGGGGCGATGTGGTTTCCACCGGGAAGGAAATCGATGCCCGTCACGCGGTGCGCGCGGCGCTGGCCATGCAGGATGAACTCAAGGGGTTGAATGAGCGCTGGAAAGCGGCGGGACGTCCGCCGATCAAGATTGGCATTGGTCTGAACCATGGCGAGGTGGTGGTGGGCAACATGGGGGCGCCCCAGCGGGTGGAATTTACCGTGATCGGCGATGCGGTGAACCTGGCTTCGCGTCTGGAGGGGTTGACCAAGACGTTTGGCATAGTTTTGGCCGTCAGCGAAAATGTGAAGGAACTTTTAGGAGAGGAGTTTTTGACGCGTACGGTGGGACTCATCCAAGTCCAAGGCAAAACCAAGGCGGTGCGGGTTTATGAGGTGCTGTCGGAACGCAAGGATGGCGCGATGCCGCCGGGGTTTGAATGGGTGGAGGTTTACGAAAAGGGGTTCGAGGCTTATCTGGCCAGGCAATTTGAGGAGGGAATCCGTTTGTTTGAGGAAACCCTTCGCCGGCATCCGGGGGATGTTTGCGCCGAAAAATATCTGAAGGCTTGCCAGGAGTATCGAATGGCCGCTCCGCCGCCCGACTGGGACGGCGTGCTGATTATGAAGTCTAAATAGAGGTGTTTAGGGCTTGCGCAGCAGCTTCTCGAGTTCGGGATCCTTGGCCATGCCAAGGGAGGTGGCTTTCTTGTAATGTTTGCGGGCCAACTCGATCGAGGGGGGATTCTGTGAAGCGTAAACAACCGCCAGATTGAAATGGGCGTCCGAATAGTTGGGTTTCAATTCAATGGCCTTCAACAGTTCCTTTTCGGCGGCTTCCTGGTAGCCTTTCTGGCTGTAAGCGATTCCGAGATAGTTGTGGGGCTCGGGATTTTGAGCGTCAACCGCAACCGCCTGGGTGAGAACGCTGACGGCCTCGTCATATTTTTGTTCCTGATAGAGGACGATGCCGAGGACGGACAGGGAGAAGGCATCCTTGGGCGCCATGGTCAGGGCTTCGCGCAGAAGTTTTTCACCTTCGGCCAGCCGTTCCTGACGGAAGCGGATGACGCCCAGATTGGAGAGGGCGAAGACATTGCGCGGTTCGATTTGCAGAATCTTCTCATATTTGCCGGCGGCGCCCTGAATGTCGTTCCTCAGAAACAGCGCCTTGGCTTCGTTGGCCAGTGTGGCGCTTTCCCCGGTCAATTTTGCATAGGGATCTTCCGGGGGGGAGTCGGAACTCTTGGATGCTTTGACCACGGCGTTGAACTTGGTGGGATCGTCGGAAACAATCCGCAAGGTGGCTGGCGGGGTTTTCAGAAGATGTTTTTCATCCTCGGTCAGAGGGGTGAGGGGGGTTTTGATGATCTCGAGCTGGGTTTGAATGGTTGTGGCGCGATTGCCCAGTTCGGCCAGTTCCTTGGAGATCTTGTCGCGAGCCTCGGTGCGGCGGGCGTCTTCCTGGTAATGGCGGTCCACGATGGCTCGCAGGAGGCTGTTCTCCTTTTGGAGCATCTGCAGAATTTCAGGATTGATGTCGGGTGAGACGGAAGTATTGCTGGAGGCGGTTTTCAACTGGGTGCGGGTTTGCTCCAGTTCCTTTTTCAGGGATTCGTTGGAAGCCTGCAACCGATCGTTGTCCCTTTGCAGGGTTTCAATCTTGGCCTGGGCCTTGGCCAATTCCGAACGGAGAGAGGTGATTTCCTCGGTCGATGATGGGATGTTGTTGAGCTTGGTTTCAGCCTCCGCAAGCCGGTCTTTCAAGGATTTGTTTTCCTTCAGGAGTTCCTGGACCCGTTCATCGCTTGAAGCGGTGGAGGTTTTGACCGCTTTTTCAGCCTTGCCCAACTGTTCTTCGAGACTGGCTTTTTCGTCCTGCAGTTTCTTTTCGGTTTTGCGGAATTGGTCTTCAATGCGGGCTTTTTCCTCCTGCAGTTTTTTCTCCGCCTGGCGCAACTGGCTTTCAAGATCGCTCTTTTCCTCCTGCAGCTTTTTCATGTCATTTTTGCTGCGGTCCAGGGCTTTTTCCAAGGCGGCAACCTTTTCGGAGGTTCCATCGCGAATCGGGACAGCCGTCCCGGCTGTTTCCACTTGATCGGCGGGAGGCGGTGCGGCGTTGAGCGGCACCGTGTTGACCGGATCCTTGGAGATCGGCGGGGAAACCTCGGTGGGTTTTTGTTCGTTGGAAACAGCCTCCTCGGGCGGAATGGTTCCGCTGTTCTTGGTGATATGATCGGTGCAATACTTGATGCGGTAGGCGATGATGTTTGGGTTCCAATCGGGGGTTGCCTGCTTGATCTTGCGCAGAATTTTCAAGGCGCCCGTAAATTTCTCGGCGGCTTTGGCGGTATCGCCGCCTTTTTCCGCGGCATCACCGTCTTGGATTTGGAAGTAGGCTTGCAGGAAGTCATCAGCCGATTCTGCGTGGAGGGTTGAAACGGCAAATGCCGCGGTGAGCAAGCCTGTCAGGAAGATGAGTTTGCGCATGGGAAGGAGGGGTTGGATGGAAGTCGGGTTCTTTAACGCACCACGTCACCCCGGCGCAGCGTGCCGGTGACCACATCGGCAGTGGCCAAGGGTGGCTTGATGGGGTCGGTGATGCGAAGGCTGCCAATGAAAATGCCGTCCCGGTAAACGCCCAGTTCCGAACGGAGAGGGGGGATTTCGCTGCCCTGAAAATTGACGACAACAAACTTTTTCTGAAGATTAACCAGCGCCACTTTTCCGTGGAACGGCGATTTGGAAGCGGCCTCCGAGGTGGTCACCACAACGGAGCCTTCGGATTTGGCTGCAGCGGCAGTTGATTCCGTTTTGGCAGGTTCCTCCTTTTCCTGGCTTTCTTTTTTGGCTTCATCGATCCGGGCCGGCGCCTTTGTCTCCTCTGTCTTTTCCTCATTTTTGGCTTCCGTGGATTCGGTTTTGCCGGTGTTTTCATCCCTCAGCGTTGGAATGGAAGCAACCTTTTTGCTTGCCAAGACTTGGGCCTGGCTTTGCTCCTCAGTGACTTCCTCCGCAGTGGGAGTCCCTTCCGTATCTTGAGCTTCATCCTGTTGGGGAGTTTGACATCCGGTCAGGGCGAGCCCCACGGCGATTGGAGCAATCCAAAAATAAAAGTGCTTGATTTTCATAATGAAAGGAGGGTTGAGCGATGCAAACGTGTCAGTTTTACCAGAATTTGACTTTGGGTCAATCCTTTTTCTTTGGTAACATCCTCTGCAATGGGCACTTACAACAAACAGGATTTTTTTTGTGACAAAAGTCTTTTCCCAAGGCCACGATGAGGGCGTGAAATTCGTTGAAATCCTTTCGTTGCTGTTCAGGTGAAAACTTGTGCCATGCGGCTTCTACCATTTCCCGGATGGTGTCATAATCCTCTTCCCCGCGTATCCAGCCATGCCTTTCGAATACCCTCCGCGTGTAAGCATCAATAATGAATATTGGTTTGTCAAGAGAATAAAGAAGAATCGAGTCGGCGGTTTCTTTCCCGATGCCATAGACACCAAGCAATTGTTGGCGCAGGATGTCGGTGTCTTGATGGGCCATCTGTTTGATGGAAGCTCCATGGTTTTCCACGAAAAAACGAACAAAGGCTTTTAGCCGTCGTGCTTTGAGATTGAAATATCCGGAGGGACGGATGAGTTGGGCGAGTGTGGGGTCAGGCAATGAGAGAAGAACTTTTGGATGAAGCGCATGGGCGGATTTCAAATTGGCAATGGCTTTTTCGACATTGGTCCAGGCGGTATTCTGAGTGAGGATGGCGCCGATGCAAACTTCGAAAGGGGTTTCCGCCGGCCACCAACGCTGGGGCCCGAATCGTTTGAGCAGAAGTTTGAATGCGGATCGAAGATGGGAGCTGAGATTCAAGATTTTTGATTGATGATTTTGGGGGAATGGCCAACCGGTCCAGCGCATTTGGGGCTGTCATCCCAGGCCGGCGGCTGCGAGAATGTCGTGGGCGTGGCGGGCGACATGATCGGGTTTTGCCTCAAAGATGGCTTCTTCCCGGCCAAGCCCCCACAAGACGGCGCAACTGGCATAACCTGCCCGGCGGGCGCCGATGATGTCATTGGGACTGTCGCCGACCACCAGGATATGATGGGTTTTCATTTGCAGCAGATGCGCGGCGGCGCGCAGGGGTTCCGGATCGGGTTTGCGTTTTGGGGTGCTGTCGCCGCCGATCACGGCGGAAAAGAAATGATCGATTTGCAATCCGGCAAGAATCTTTTCGGTGGGAGAGAAGGGTTTGTTGCTGACAACCCCCAAGGGGAGCCCCTGTGATTTCAGGGATCGCAGCAGCGGCAAAATGCCGGGATAGAGGCAGGTGTGGCGCAGGCAATGGTCGAGGTAGTGGGGTTTGTAAACGGCCAGGGCGCGATCAATGGTCTGTTCATTTTGCGTATTCAATGCCCGCGAGAGGAGTTGTCGGACGCCGTCTCCGACAAAGCTGCGGACATCTTCCGTGGAAATGGGGGGCAGGTGGTGAAGATGGCGGATGTGATTGACCGAAAAAGTGAGATCCTGAACGGAATCCACCAAGGTGCCGTCCAGATCGAATAAAACGGCGGAAAAAAGCGGGGAATGAGGGGGCGGCGGCATGGGAGGGGAGTAGCCGAAACGGGAAAGAGGGTCAAGCGTGAGGGGAAAAGACCTGCGCAAAAACGAATCCAAACCATGGGGAGGATGGAGATGAATTTTTGCGGGCGCCATTTTTGGTTTGACGCGGCGCGGTTCGATCCATAGGGTTTCAAGGTAATTTCAGGCCGGAATTACTCTCGCCGGATGGCGGGGATGATTTCGGCTTTTTTGCGTTTGGATGATTTTATGGCTATCACAATTTTAGTTGGAGGACAGTGGGGGGATGAGGGGAAGGGACGTATCATTGATTTGCTGGCTGAACGTTCAAAATATGTGGTTCGGTACCAGGGCGGCAGCAACGCGGGACATGAGGTTCACATTGGTTCCGATGTTTATGTGCTGCACCTGATTCCCTCCGGTATTTTGCATTCCGGCAAGGTTTGTGTGATCGGCAACGGAGTGGTGGTGGATCCCGTTGCCTTGGTGGGGGAGATTTCCGAGTTGCGCAAACGCGGCATTTCAGTGACATCCGACAACATGGCGGTTTCCGACACCGCCCACATGGTCATGCCGTATCATAAAATTCTGGATGAATTGCGGGAAATCCGCAAAGGCAAGCTCAAGATTGGCACCACCAAGCGGGGAATCGGCCCGGCGTATGCGGACAAGGTTTCCCGCACGGGCATCCGGTTGCAGGAGTTGCTTCGTCCGGCGGTTTTCAGGGAGAAGCTGCGGATGCGGCTGGCGGAAAACAATGCGGTTTTACGTTCTTATGGCGCCAAGCCGCTGCCGTTTGAGGCGACATGCGAGGAGCTTTTGCGCGCCGGACGTTTTTTGAAGCCGTTTATTTGCGACAGCGTGATGCTGTTGCACCAGGCTGTGGCGCAAAAGCGGGACATTCTTTTTGAAGGCGCGCAGGGAACGCTGCTGGATATTGATTATGGAACATATCCTTATGTGACCTCATCTCATCCCACCTCGGGCGGCGCTTGTGTGGGAAGCGGGATTCCGCCCAACCGGATTGACCGGGTGGTGGGGGTGGTGAAGGCTTATACCACGAGGGTGGGCGAGGGACCGTTCCCCACGGAACATGACGGCGCATTGGGGGAGAAAATGCAGCGGATCGGGGATGAATTCGGGCGGACCACGGGCCGCGGCAGGCGTTGCGGGTGGTTTGACGCCGTGGTGACGCGGTTTTCCCGGATGATCAACGGAATTGATGAGCTTGCCGTGACAAAACTGGATGTGTTGGACGACATGCCGGAGCTGAAGATTTGCGTGGGATACCGGGTCGGGCCGAAACTTTACGAAAGTGTTCCTTCGGATTTGGAGGCCCTCAAACGATGCCGTCCGGTTTATCAAACCTATCCCGGATGGAGGACATCCACCAAGCACATCCGCAAATTCGAGGATTTGCCCAAGAACGCCCGGCTTTATCTCGAGGCGATCAGCCGGCATACGGGCGCGCCCCTTTCGATCATTTCAGTGGGACCTCGCAGGGATGACACCATTTATGTGAAGAGCTGATCCTGGCATCGCTGTTGTGAAATCCAAGCCAAACAGCCACGGTCTGGTGAACGTTCCTCGTCATGTGGCGGTGATCATGGATGGCAATGGACGTTGGGCAAAGGAGCGCTCCCTGCCGCGGATCGAGGGGCACCGGCGCGGGGTGGAGTCGGTCCGGGCGGTGGTGCGCACTGCGGGCGAAGCCGGCGTGGGGTTTTTGACCTTGTATGCCTTTTCGCAGGAAAATTGGAGCCGCCCCCGGCTGGAGGTCCAGGCGCTCATGCGGTTGCTGGGGCAATTTCTCAAGAGCGAAATCCGGGAATTGCAGGAGAACAACGTGCAACTCCATGCCATTGGGAATCTTGATGATTTGCCGGGGGGCGTTCGCCGGGTGTTGGATGGAGCGCGCCGGGAAACCTCCGGCAACACAGGGTTGCGGCTGATCCTGGCATTGAGTTATGGGTCCCGGCAGGAGATTGTCCGCGCAGTCCGGTTGATGGCGGCCGAGGCCAGGGAAGGCCGGCTTGATCCGGAGAAGGTGGATGAGGCATGTGTGGCCGCCCATCTTTACACCAAGGATTATCCCGATCCTGATTTGCTGATCCGGACCAGTGACGAGATGCGCATCAGCAATTTTCTGTTGTGGCAGATCAGTTATGCCGAACTGGTGGTGACGCCGGTTTTGTGGCCGGATTTTGGAAGGGAACATTTTCTGGAGGCTTTGCGCGAATATGGCCGGCGCCACCGGCGTTTTGGGGGAATTTGATTGCTGATCCTGTATGTTTGCCAAACGATTATTCAGTTCGATTGTTTTGTGGGCGTTGTTGTTGTCGGTCATTTTTTACCTGCCGAACAGCGCGCCGGGCCAGTTTGCCTCCGCGTTGGTTTGCTGTTTTGTGGTCATGATCAGCCTGGGCGAATTTTATGACATGATGAAACAGGCGGAGTTGCGGTGCCTGAAAATCTGGGGAACGGCGGCGGGTTTGCTCATGGTGGGCGGCGTCTGGTATTTCTGCGTGGCGCGGCGGGAGTTCACCGCGACATTCGAGGTGTTGTTTCTCACCGGACTGGTGGTTGCCTTGTTCCTTCAACAGATAGCGGAGCGCGACAATATGTCCGGCGCCCAGACCATCGGGCGCACGCTGCTGGGCATTCTTTACATCCCCCTGATGTTTGATTTTTTTCCGAAAATCATTTTTCTTTATCCGGAAGCCACGATCGGACGGTTGTTCGTGTTTTATCTGGTGGTGGTGACCAAGTTTTGCGATATTGGCGCCTATGCCAGCGGTCGTGTTTTCGGACGGCACAAGATGATCCCGCGGATCAGTCCCAACAAGACGTGGGAGGGGTTTTGGGGCGGGCTGGTGGTGGCCACCGTGGCCAGCGTGATGGCTTACCAGTATTTGCATGACCGGATTGCCGGGGTGGGTTTTGGATTTGCGGATGCGATCGCGGTGGGGCTTTTGCTGGGGGCGGTCGGGGTGTTGGGAGATCTTGCGGAATCCATGATCAAGCGAGAGATGAAGGTGAAGGATTCCGGCGGTGTTCTGCCCGGGATTGGCGGCGCCCTGGATTTGATTGACAGCCTGCTTTTTACCGCGCCGGTGATGTATGGTTATCTGGCTTTGATGACAAAGCTGCGGTAAGGGGGGATGCGGAACGATGAAAGGCCGGCATGGCGGCTGCCTTTCCCATCATTTGAAAATTTTATGGCAAAAAAATCCTATGTTTTGGGAATTGATTTTGGAACCTTGTCCGGGCGCGCGTTGCTGGTCGATTTAAGCGATGGAAGCGAGGCGGCCAGCGAGGTGCATGTTTATGAACAGGGGGTGATCACGTCGCGGTTGCCGGGTAGCAAGACACGGTTGGAGCCTGACACGGCGTTGCAGGATCCCCGGGATTATCTGGAGGTTTTGCGCCGGACGGTGCCCAGGGTTTTGGCCAGGGCGAAAATCGCGCCATCCCAGGTGAAGGGGCTGGGTGTGGATTTCACGGCCAGCAGTCCGATGGCCTGTTATGCCTGCGGCACGCCGCTTTGTTTTGACAGGAAATGGAGTGGCCGGCCCCATGCGTGGGTCAAGCTTTGGAAACACCATGCGGCCCAGCCGGAGGCGGATTTCATCAATGAGATGGGGCTTTTGAGGAATGAGAGATTCATCACCGCGTATGGCGGAAGGTATTCCAGCGAATGGTTTTTCTCGAAGCTTTTGCAGGTGGTGAACGACGATCCGGAGATCTACGATGCATGTGAAAGGTGGATCGAAGCCGGAGACTGGGTTGTCTGGCAACTGACCGGACGGGAAACCCGTTCTGTTTGCGGCGCCGGTTACAAAGCCATGTGGGTTTATCCTTATGGCAATGGATGGGCTTATCCGTCCCCCGGTTTTTTTCATGCCCTGCATCCGAAACTTTCCAATGTGTTTGACAAGCTTTGCATGAATCTTCAGCCGCTGGCCGCGAGCGCCGGGGGGCTCAGCCGGGAGGGCGCCCGATTGACGGGATTGAAGGAGGGGACTCCGGTGGCGGCGGGATTGATCGACGCGCATGCCGCAGTGCCTGCAACCACGGTTGTGACCCCGGGGAAAATGGTGTTGATCATGGGGACCTCGACTTGCAACATGATTCTGGGCGACGATTTTCGTCCGGTGGAGGGCATGTGCGGCGCGGTGCGCGACGGGATTGTTCCCGGTTATTGGGGCTATGAGGCGGGGCAGGCTGCCGTGGGTGATATTCTTGCCTGGTATGTGGAAAAAGGCGCGCCGGCTGATTGGAAACGCAAGGCGGACAAGGCGGGGATGGATTTGCACCAGTATTTGTCGTTCCACGCAGCGGAGAAGAAAGTGGGGGAGGGAGGTCTGCTGGCTTTGGATTGGTGGAATGGCAACCGGTCGGTGCTGATGGATTCGACGCTTTCGGGATGCCTGTTTGGCCTGACTCTGTCCACCGAACCGCCGGATATCTACCGTGCCCTGGTGGAGGCCACCGCTTTTGGACAGCGCCGGATCATGGAGGCTTTTGAGGCGCAGGGAATGGCGGCGCAGGAGATTTTTGCCTGCGGCGGTCTGGCCGGCAAAAATGAGTTTCTCATGCAGGTTTACGCCGACGTGCTGGGGCGCGCCATTTCCGTGGCGGCGACGGATCAGCCTGGCGCGCTGGGGTCCGCGATTTACGCGGCGGTGGCGGCGGGGATTTATCCGGACCTGCGGACGGCGGCGGGAAAAATGGCGCGGATCAGGGAACGTCATTTTGAACCGAATGGCGCCCATCACGAACGTTATGATCTCCTGTACACCGAATATCTCCGGTTGCATGACATTTTTGGACGCCATGCGGTTCCCACCATGCGCCAGTTGCGCCAGTTGAGACAGGGGCATTGATTTAAGATTTTAGATTTTGGATTTGAGAATTAAGATTTTTGATTTTGCGGCGTTCCGGCCTGCATGCCTGAAATCGAGATGAACCCAAAAATTTACACCGTCACGGAAGTGACCCGCCGGGTGCGGATGACGTTGGAGGAGGCGTTTGGACAGGTGTGGGTGGAGGGGGAGATTTCCAACCTGCATTATCATTCGTCGGGGCATGTGTATTTGACGCTGAAGGATGCCCAGGCCCAGTTGACGGCGGTGATGTTTCGTTCGTCGGCTGCCCGGCTGCCTTTCCGGCTCAAGGATGGCATGCAGGCGCAGGCGTCGGGGCGGCTGACGGTTTATGAAAAGCGCGGAAATTATCAGCTGGTGATCGAAACAATTCAGCCGGCGGGACGGGGCGCTTTGCAGGCGGCTTTTGAGGCATTGAAACGGAAGCTGGAGGCGGAGGGCTTGTTTGACGCCGCACGCAAGAGGCCCTTGCCGGTTTTTCCCAGGACTGTGGCGGTGGTGACCTCGCCGACGGGCGCAGCCATTCGTGATTTTTGCCGGGTTTTGCATCGCCGTTTTCCCGGCGTACGGGTGATTGTGGCGCCGGTGAGGGTTCAAGGGGAGGGGGCCGGGGAGGAGATCGCGGCAGCGGTGGATTTGTTGAACTCACCGGCAGCGGCGGCATTGAAGGTGGATGCGATTGCCCTGATCCGTGGCGGGGGTTCTTTGGAGGATCTTTGGGCATTCAATGAGGAGGCGGTGGCCAGGGCGGTGGCCCGTTCGGCGTTGCCAACCATTTCAGGGGTCGGACACGAGGTGGATTTCACCATTTGCGATTTTGCGGCCGATGTGCGCGCGCCGACCCCCAGCGCCGCAGCGGAACTGCTGATCCGGCCCCGGGACGAAATGATGGGGGATGTCTTGACGGGATCCTCGGCTTTGGACCGGGTTGTAAGGCTGGCAATTTTGGAACGCCGCCAGTTTTTATCCCAAAAAGACCGGGTTTTGCGCCGTTATGAGCCGCGTCAATGGATGCGGCAGTGGCGATTGCGTCTGGATGAAATGACGACGGATATGGAGACGCGCATGCGCGAGGTTTTGAGGGCCTCCCGTGATCGATGGCAGGCTGGGCTGGGGCGTTTGAGGGAGGCCGATCCACGGAGGATGATGTTGCGGAAAAGGCAGCGATTGCAGCAGTGGGATGACCGGAGGCGGCATGCCGGGCGGCTGGCCTTGGATCGCCTGGGACACCGGCTCAAGATGGCCGGACAACGGCTGGAATTGCTGAGTCCCAAAGCCACTCTGGAAAGGGGCTATTCGATCACCCGGGAGATCGGCAGCGGCGGGGTGATTCGTTCGGCGGCGATGGTTTCCGCCGGGAAACGCATCAGAACGCTTTTCAAGGATGGCGAGGTGAACAGCGTGGTGGAGTGATGGACGCGGCGTTTGTCGTTACGGTTGATTGTCAAGCCGGACTGCTTCCATCAATTCCTGTGAAAAGCCCTCGAGCGCCGAATTGACGCGGTTCCAGTTGACGATGAAGGAGGTGCTCAAGGGGTCCTTCAGGAAGGCTTCGCCGGCTTCGTGGATTGCCTTCACAAATGTTTCCACCGCCGTCAATTCCTCGTTTCGGTCAAACTTGAGGTTGTTGATCTCGGCGTCATGCGAGAAGCGGTCCACCAGATCCTGGGCGTGGCGCACATAGGTGGTTCGCAAGGTGGCAAACAGCGTTGGGGAGAGGTGCACCCCTTCGCTGGAGATGGTGCGGAACAGGGATTTGCAGATGTCCACCGCCATCCGGTGCAGGCCTTCGCGCGCGTCGCGCGGGGAAAGGGGTTGATGTTTGTGTTCGTAATTCAGGGTGATATCCGACTGGCAGACGCGGCGTGTGGTGGTGTTGCGGTGAATTTCCGCGAGCAGGGCGACTTCCAGGCCCCAGTTGCCTGGGATTCGAATGGCTCTCGCCAATTCGGTGGTGATGGCCATTTCGCCGGAGAGCACGTAGCGAAAGTTCGACAGGTAATCGAGCAGGGGCAGATGTCCGCAGACGCGGATCATGGCGTAGAGGAGGGGTTGCATGAGCAGGCGGGTCGCGCGCCCGTGCAGGCGGTCCGTCACCCGGCTGTAGAATCCCTTGCAAAACTCATAAGGCTGGCTGGGATCCGCCACGGGATAAAGCAAACGGGCCAGCAATTCGCGATTGTAATTGATGATATCGCAATCGTGGACCGCCACCACGTCGATGTTTCGCTGGGCCAGGAGATATCCCAGCCCCATCCAAACGTTGTAGCCCTTTCCGGGGATATAGGCGGCCAAGTCCCGCTGTTTCAACCAGCGGTAAAGTTTTTCGATGCGCGGTCCGTCATTCCAAATGATGATGTGCTGCTGCGGCAATTGGTCGAAGAAACGCCTGGCTTCGTCGAACTGGCTGCCGCTCATGCGGTTCATGCTGATGACGATTTGCGAGAGGTAGGGGACTTTTTTGAGTTCCTCCACGATCGTTTGCATGGCGGGGCGTTCCAATTCCGAAAAAAGCGACGGCAGAAGCAGGCCGATGGGACGGCGCTTGTTGGATTGCTCCATTTCAGACTCCATTTTTTCAAGCGCATGGTTGTTGAGATGATGCAGGGTGCAAATGAGTCCATGTTGGTAGAAGTCGCTCATGGTGTTTCCTTCTGTCGGGGTTTGGGTTCGGGGGCAAAATGAAAAGTATTCACCGGATGTTTTTTTGAGGCAACATCCCAAGGGTTGCGAGGGTTTTTGAAAGATCAAGGAGAGTGCCGGTTCCATTTGCCGGAGAATGGGCGCCGGATTCAGCCGTCATCCATGTTTGAAATCCCTGCGACTGGGCGGGAAGAATATCGTTGTCGAGGCGGTCGCCCACGATCAGGGCTTCGGAGCATTGGATGCCAAAGCGCCGCAAGCGTCCCTCCAGCCAACTGAAGACATGGGGGTCGGGCTTGCTGAAACCGGATTCAAAAGACCAGAAGCAGATTTCCGGACGGAAACAATCCATTGAGAGTCCCTGTTTTTTCAACCCTTCCTCCAATTCCCGCAAGGTGTAAGGTTGGGCGTTGGAGACGATTCCGACCGGGATTTTCCGGCCGCGCAATTCCCCCAAAAGATTTGCCGCGCCATCGTTCAGTGTTGTGGAATGAACAAGCCTGGCGTGGGCGAATAAAAAGTCATCCAAAGCCGCGGGAGACAATCCGGTTGTGACGGGCCACGCCAGTTTTACCACCTGCGGCCAGTAAATCTCGGGATATCCAATGCCGATGGTTCTGGCGCGGACATGGTGGCGCGCGATGACGATTTCATTGGCTTCTTGAAAGCGGGCCAGATCAGGCAATGATTCCAGATTGAGATGTTTTTTCAATTGGCGCCACCGGTCGTTTGCGTCGGCCGGAGCGGGATTGAGTTTCAACAGGGTGTTATAAACATCAAAAAACACGGCCTGAATGGGGAGGGTCACCATAGGATGGGAAAGAGCCATTTTGAGGTTAATTTGAGACGCGCCAAGGCGTCCTGCGCGGACTGTCCGCTGCCTGAGGGGCGGGAGGAAATTCCGGAATCCGCAGTCATCCAAAAGCGGCTGGCATAAATCCGCGGGCCAAGATGTTGTTCGATCTGGGGAGGCCATTCGGTGGCAGCCAATGAGCCGTGTCCGGCGCGTTCCCGCCAGGGGCGGAGGCGCGGGTTCATGTCAAGACAGGCGCGGGCCAGTTCGTCGTCGGAATGAGACAGGATGTCCAGTTGTCCTTCCAATGTCAAACGGCTGAAGGGCACGCAATCATTGTTGGCTTGAAGCGCCGGGGGGGCTTCGGCGAAGCCGGACCACTCGGCAGGGAGAAGGGAACGCCATTTTTCCCATGCTGTTCGCTGGCTTTCGCGTTCGTCTTTCCAGTTCAAAAGGGAAACCGGGACGAGCAATTCCTCATAAGTCTGGGGGAAGTTCAGGCCGGACTGGATGAGATCGGACATGACATTGGGGATCACGCGAGCCACGAGGGGTTTTCGCGCCGCGGCCGCCTCGAGAAACGGCAGGCCAAATCCTTCCTGCACCGATGTGAGCAGGATGGTTTGAGCCGCATCGATCATGGCGGCGACAGATGGAAGATCCGGAGTGTCGTTTCCAAGGATGCCCAGATGCAGGCGCCATTGGCGGGTTTTCGTGTGGGAAGACAATGCAAGGGCGTATTGTTTTTCAGACGGGGAACCGGCCTGGCCGGTGGTGACGGTCCATGCGTCCGGTTTCAGAAGGCGGGTGATCAAGAGCGATTCTGCGATGTTCTTTCGCCTCAAAACCCGGCAGGGAATCAGCCATGCGGGAGATCCCCGGCCTCCCGTCCTGTCCATTAATAGTTTTCGAGCCGCCGCTTTTTCGGTTTCAGGGATCGCGGGCGCCGGTTCGGCGATGTTGGGAAGATAGAATGTCCTCCATCCCGTTGAGGCATGCAGGATTTGATAATCAATATGGTTGATGCATGCAAAACGCACGTTTGGGGAATCGGGAAAAAGCCATTGCCCGACGTCGAGCACGGAAGAGGCGCCGGCGGCACGCATTTCCGGCCAGCGCTGGAGGCGTCCATCGAACCAAAAATCATGGCAGGTCCAAATCTGGAGCGTTTCAGGTTCCAGCCGGGAAAATTCGGACAAGGCGTGGGCCAGCGAGGCATTGCGTCCCACGGAGAGATTGTGGGTCCAGATCAGGATATCCGGATTGTCCAGTGAAGAGATCCACAGCCGCCATTCGAGAAGGAGCGCCCGCCAGGTGGCGGCGTCGACATGGAATTGTTCGGAGGCATACCGGGCCTGAGTCCATATTTTTTCCCCGACCGGCGTTTTTCCCATGTTTTTGCGAAATCCCGCCATCCATTCGGCGGGGATGGGTTCGCCGCTGACCAGGATGACCCGTTCGATTTTATTGTGCGGATCATATCGGACAATCGCCGGGACCGCCTTTTCAATCACGCGGCGGACCCCGCCGGGGCGGAAATGATGATGGAGAACAATCAGAATCATAAATGTTCCCCCTGGATTGGCGCCGGCGGCTTCGTTTTCGACAAACAAATGGTTTGAGTGGGAAAAGCGAACTCCAAAAGAGCCTTTTCGAATCGGCGTTTGATTTCAAAATTGATCTCCTCATTTGCGATGAGAAAATCCTGATATTTGAGATGTTTGGACCAGTAGATCACCAAAATGTCCAGGGAGTGGGGGGCGAAATTTTCCCAGTAAACCCAATGGTTTTCAACACCGGGGTGGCGGCCGAGGATGTCTCTCAGAATTGTCAATGCCTCTCTCATGCCGTCCAAGGAGGTGTTGTAAACCAGATTTAGCGTAAACATGCGTTTAATGGTGGGACGGCGGGAAATGTTGTCGATGGAAGCTTCCGCCATCTGCCGGTTGGGAATGTTGACCACGGTGCCGTCCAATGTTCTGATGACGGTGCTTCGGAGTCCGATTCTTTCAACGGATCCATCATAACGGTCCACTTTTATGCGGTCACCAACAATAAAAGGTTTGTCGCAGAAAATGGTGATTGAGCCAAAGATATTGGCCAGACTATGCTGGGCGGCCAGAGCCACCGCCAGGCCGCCGATTCCCAGTCCCGCCAGCAAACTTCCGATATTGTAGCCCGCATTTTGGAGGATCAAAAGCGAGGTCAGAATGCTGATCATGATTTTGAGCAGGCGCGAAATAGCCGGCAGCAGGCTGGTTTTTAGTTGTTCGCCTGATTCGGAGGAATTGAATTTTTCGCCCCATATTTCCAGCAGAACATCCGCCATTCGCGCGCCGAACACGGCGATAAGAATTGCGTAGGCGGCTTTGAACAGGTCCACAATAAGGCATTCCATCCATGGACCGAATGCCAGGAAATGCAGGCCCTGTCGCGCGACAAACAGCAAAACCGCCCACTGAATGATGGGAACGCCCAAGTCCACCAGTTTCGTGTCCAGATCGGTTTTGGTTTTCAGGGTCAGTTTGCGGAGGCTTTTTCCCGCGCGCCACACCACAATTCTTGATAAAATCCATGCTGCGACAAGGGATGCGCCAAAAGCCAGCCAACGCCAGATTTCGATTCCGGCCGGACACAGGTCCAGCCATTTCGATGTCGGAACAAGCAGGGAATTCATGGGGGTGTTTGGTTGGACGTTGACGGTTTTTGCGTTTTTTCCGCATGCGGGCGTTGCCGAAAATGACAGGGGAAATTATTTTTTGAAAGGGGTTTCATGAGCAAAAATCCGTTTTAAAAACTTTGCCGATGATCAAAATGGATGACAGGATGACCAGACTCCATGCGAGCATGATCAAAACGTTCCATTTGAGGTTTTTCGGGAGTTCCGCTTTCCAGGGGATATGGGGCATGGTCTGGCGGTTGAAAGGCGCCGCGGCAAGGGCGGTTGCGAGGCAGGCGGCTGTGCCGGCGACATTCCACCACAGCCAGCTGATGGCGGGATCGAATTTGATCCATAGCAGGATGTTGACCGCATAACCGGCGGCCAGTCCCAGCAAGGCCGGTTTTTCCCCCACTTGCGGGCGAAACAGGGCCAGGGCGAAGATTCCCAGCACAGGGCCATAACTCACCGAGCCGATTTTGTTGATGGTGATGATGATGGAATCGCTGATGTTGCCGGCAAAAAAGGCGAAAAAGGTGCATATGGCCCCCCAAAAAAGCGTGGTAAACCGTCCCATCCAGGCGCTGACCGGTTCTCCGCGCCTGACTCCGAACCATCCAAAACGGCCGATCACATCCTCGGCGGTGGCGGCGCTCAGGGAGTTGAGAGTGGAATCCAGACTCGACATGGCTGCGGCGAACAATCCCACCACAATCAGTCCGACAATTCCTTGGGGCAAATGTTTTATGACAAAAATGGGCAATGCCATGTTGTAATCCACACCGGTCAAGTCCGGTTTCAGCGGGAGTTCCCACAGAAAGGAGGAATGGATGGAGGCATAAGCAGCCAGCGCCACTCCCACCAGCGCATAAACCAGCGCCAAGGGCAGGCGCACCAGCCCGTTCAGACAAAGGGCGCGCATGGAGTCCCCGTCATTGCGGCAGGAAAGGATTCGCTGGGCCTGGGTTTGATCGAATCCGTAGTAGCTTGCATACAGAAACAGGCCGCCAATGAACATGGGCAGGAGACTGTATGTTTCGCCGTCGCCCATTCCATGGCCTTTCCACCGGAACGCATTGAGCCGTTCGGGCGCTGTCAGGTTGCAAAGATTGCCCCAACCTCCAATCGACTGGACAATCTCCATGAGCGCCAGTCCGATCCCGCCAAAAAGAAACAAAAACTGGATGACATCGGTCCAGATCACCGCCCGCATGCCGCCGAGAAAGTCGTAAAGAATGGTCGTGGCGGCGAAAAGGAGAACCGCAGCCGCGAAAGGGATTTGCAGCATGTGCGACAGCAAGAGGGACACTCCGTAAATGGTCACGCCGGTGGCAAAAGCGCGGAAGAATTGGAAAAGGACGCTGACCGTCGTCCTGGTCGTGAGGCCCAGGCGTTGTTCCAGGAATTCGTAAATTGAAACCACTCTGCTGGCGCGCAGAACGGGGAAGACAAAAACCATCAACAGGATCATGGCCATGGGAACGGCCAATTCCCATTGGAGGAAGACCAGTCCGCCTCCGGCCGCAAAGGCGACAAAGGCCGGCCCTCCCAGGAGGGAGTTGGTGCTGCATTGGGTGGCCAGCGTGCTCAACCCCACCGCCCACCAGGGAGGCGTGTTGCCAGCCAGGTAGTAATCGCGGCTGGATCGCTGGCCGCGGCCCAGCCATGCGCTCCAAACCAGGATGCCCGCAAGAAAGAAAGCCAAAATGCCCCAGTCCAGGAGACTCAGATGCGAGGCAAGCCGGAAACTTTCTTTTGGATCTTGCATTGGTTTCATCCAGTTCGTGCATATGAGCAATTCGATGAATGGCGGCCCGACCATCCGGATGACCTGCGGCAGTTTTGCGTCCACCGCACCCTTGCAATGTGTCTTGTCCGAAGGCAGGCAAAACACGCGGCAAGGATGATTGCTCAATTTGTTGCTGTCAAGCCTGGTTCGCAAATACGTTCGGAAAAATGCGTTAAAACTGTTGGGGTCGTTCAAAACGTTTGCTTTTGGCGTCATACGTTGGTATCCCGGCAATGGCGATTTGCCGGATGAACCATGGCAACCATTAAGAATTGGAAGGCAGGCCGTTCCATCGAACCCCAGCGGATCGGCTTTGTATCCACCCGTTTTGCGGGGACGGACGGCGTGTCGCTTGAAAGCGCCAAGTGGGCGCAGGTGCTTGCCGACGACCAGCATCAATGCTTCTGGTACGCCGGACGCCTTGACACGCGCCCCGAGACCAGCCTGTGCGTGCCGGAGGCGTTTTTCGGGCATCCGGAGAACGAGTGGATCAATGGGCGAATTTGGGGGCGGACGGCGCGCGAACCGCTGGTTTCGGATCGCATCCGCGAAATGGCGGGTTATCTCAAGGAGACTTTGCATGATTTCATCCGGCGTTTTGACTTGAAGATCCTGGTTTTTGAAAATGTGCAGACCATTCCCATGCATGTGCCGCTTGGGGTTGCGATCGCCGAGTTGATGTCGGAGACGCATATTCCGGCCATTGCGCACCATCACGATTTTTATTGGGAACGGACCCGTTATTCGGTCAATGCGGTCAACGATCTTCTCGACATGGCTTTTCCGTCGAGGGACCACGATTTGCAGCATGTGGTGATCAACCATGCCGCGCAGGAGGAACTGGCCCGGCGCAAGGCGGTTCCCTCGCTGTTGATTCCGAATGTGCTGGATTTCGAGAATCCTCCGCCTCCCCCGGACGCCTATGCTTCGGACATCTGGACGGAAATCGGTTTGGGCAGGGATGACATTCTAATTTTGCAACCCACCCGGATCGTGCCGCGAAAGGGGATCGAGCATGCCATCGACCTGGTCCGGCGGTTGAACAATCCGCAATACAAGCTGGTCATCACCCACGAGGCGGGCGATGAGGGGTTGGAATACCGCAGCATGCTGGTGAAGTATGCCAGGCAGGCGGGGGTTGACATGCGTTTTGTGGCCACCCGGATCACAGACAGGCGGCAGATCAATCGCGAGGGGAAAAAGACCTACGCGCTTTGGGACATTTATCCCCATGCCTCCCTGATCACCTATCCCAGTCTTTACGAGGGCTTTGGGAACGCCTATCTGGAGGCGGTTTATTTCAAGAAGCCGGTGCTTGTGAATCATTATTCCATTTTTCACCGGGACATTGAGCCAAAGGGGTTTCGGGGGCCTGTGATGGATGGCTATCTGACCGATGAAGTGGTGGACGAGGTGCGCCGGGTTTTGGAGGATTCCGGCCACCGGCAGAAAATGGTGGATCACAACTATCGTCTGGCGAGGAAGTATTTCAGTTATGCCGAGTTGAGACGCTGTTTGCGCACCCTGATCATCAATATTTCAAACCTGTATCCGGACAAATGAAAAAGCATTATGGCAGCGAAACAGCGGAGCGTCTGCGCAACCGGCTGAAAATCCTGTATGGAGGGGAGGCCGGGAGATGTTTTTCCAGGTTGTTGATGTTGATCGGGCGGTACGGGCTTCTGGCGGAAAGATCCGGCTCCAAGGCGTTGTGGAGCGAGAAGGATGCGTTGCTCATCGCTTATCCCGACATGGTTTCGGCGCCGAAGAGCGCGCCCTTGCGCGAATTGAAAAAGTTTGCCGACGAGAATCTGCGGCAGGCTTTCAGCGCCATTCATCTGCTGCCTTTTTTCCCGTACTCGTCGGACGACGGTTTTTCAGTGATTCATTACCGGCAGGTGAATCCCGGGTCGGGGACCTGGGACGATATCCGTGCCATTGGGGAAAATTTCCAACTCATGTTTGATCTGGTTCTCAACCATGTGTCGCGGCAGAGCGGCTGGTTTGACGATTTCATCAACGGGATTGCGCCGGGGCGGAGTTATTTCATTGATCTGCCGGCGGATGCCGATGTTTCGGCGGTTGTGCGGCCGCGGACCTCGCCCCTGCTCAGTCCCGTGAAGACGCAAAGCGGGGACCGGCATGTGTGGACCACCTTCAGCGACGACCAGATTGATTTCAATTACGCCAATCCGGATGTGTTGTTTGAAATGCTGGACATTCTGTTGTTCTATGTGAGCATGGGGGCTCGCATCATTCGTCTGGATGCCATCGCCTATTTGTGGAAAAAGCCCGGGACTCCCTGCATTCATCTGCCGGAGACCCATGAAGTGGTGAAGATTTTTCGCGATGTGTTGCGATTGATGTCGCCCGGGACTCTTTTGTTGACGGAGACCAATGTGCCCCATGACGAAAACATCCAGTATTTTGGGGAGGGGGATGAGGCGCACATGGTTTACCAGTTTGCCTTGCCGCCGCTGATCCTCCACGCGTTTGTTTCCGGCAAGGCGGATTATCTTTCCAAATGGGCGTCCGAACTGGCGCCGCCGCCGAAAGGCTGCGCCTTTCTCAACTTTACGGCATCTCATGACGGCGTTGGAGTAAGGCCATTGGAGGGATTGGTTCCGCCCGGGGAACTCACCCGGTTGCTGGAGCATGTTGAAAAACGGGGGGGGCGAATTTCCCGCCGGAAGGCCGGAGATGGGACGGAACAGCCCTATGAATTGAATGTGACGTGGTTTGACGCCATGGGTGGCGCGCGCAATGAACCCGCGGATTTGCATATCCGGCGTTTTCTTTGCTCCCAAGCCATTCCCCTGGCCTTGAGGGGGATTCCCGCGGTTTATTTTCATTCGTTGACGGGCGCCGCCAACGATTTGAAGGAGATCAAAAAGACCGGTCATAACCGTTCGATCAATCGGGGCAAATGGCGCGCCGATGATCTCAACAGGCAGGTCAAAGATCCGTCCGGCGTGGCCGGACGGGTTTTTCCGCAATATTGCGCGATGCTGGCCGCCCGCCGCCAGCACAGCGCGTTTCATCCTGACGCGGAACAACGGATATTGAATCTCGATTCCAGGCTTTTTGTTGTTTGGCGAAAGAATTCCCAGACTGGCGAGCAGGTTCTTGCCCTGCATAATGTGTCCGACAGCGAGGTCAGACTGTCATCCCAGGCCTTGCAGGAGATTCTGCCTGCCAAAAAGAACTGTGCGGATCTGCTTTCCGGGGGGAGTTATTCCCCCGGCCAGCAGGCTGAGATGACGTTGAAGCCTTTTCAGGCGGCCTGGTTTTGCTGGAAATGAACCGCGACATGACGATGCAACACCGAATTGGATTCGTAGCAACACGGCTGGAGGGAACGGACGGCGTTTCGCTCGAGGCGGAAAAATGGGCGGCGATTTTGGAGCAGCTTGGGCACAACTGTTTTTATTTTGCGGGGGCATCGGATCGTCCGAAGGATCGCACCCGTGTGGTGCCCGAGGCTCATTTTTTCTTTCCTTCGATTCGAGAGATGTGTGCCGCGGCGTTTTCCAAACGGACCCGTCCGCCCGAAATAACCGAAGGCATCCAACGGACCAAGGATCTTCTCAAGGAGCACTTGCGCGCCTTTGTCCGCGATTTTAAAATTGATCTGCTGATTTCCGAGAATGCCATCACCATTCCCCTCAACCTGCCGCTGGGAATGGCCCTGACGGAGATGATTGCCGAGACATATATTCCGGTGATCGCCCATCATCATGATTTTTTTTGGGAACGCCAGCGTTTTCTTGTGAATTGCGTTTCGGATTATCTTGCCATGGCTTTTCCGCCGGCTCTTCCGTCGATCCGGCATGTGGTGATCAACTCATGGGCCGCAAAGATGCTCAGCCAGCGAACGGGAGAGTCGGCCATGCTGATTCCCAACGTGATGGATTTCGAGCGCCCGCCCGCGCCGGTTGACGATTATGCCCGGAACATTCGCCGGGATTTGGGGGTGGAACCTGGCGAGATTTTTTTTCTTCAACCCACGCGGGTGGTCCAGAGAAAGGGCATTGAGCATGCCATTGAGTTGATTCACCGGATGGGGCTCAAGTCCCGGCTGGTCATCTCAAACGCCAGCGGCGATGAGGGGGACGATTATGAAAAGCGCGTGCGCGCTTATGCCGGTCTGCTCAAGGTGAACGTCAATTTTGAGTCCGATATCATCCGGGGTTGCCGGGGTTTGACCTCGAACGGCAGAAAAATTTTCACCTTGGGCGATGTTTATCCCCAAGTGGACATGGTCACTTATCCATCGACGCTGGAGGGATTCGGCAACGCCTTTCTGGAGGCGGTTTACTATCGCCGTCCATTGGTGGTGAACAACTACTCCATCTTTGACATGGATATCAAGCCCAAGGGATTTCATGTTGTGGGATTTGAGGGGTATATCACCGATCAAACCGTCAGCCGCACCCGGGAGTTGCTTGAAAATCCATCGCTTGTGGATGAGATGACGTCCCGCAACTACGAACTGGCGCTGAAACATTACTCTTTTGCGGTCGCCAAACGGCGATTGGAAACCCTGGTCAAGGATTGCATGGGGGAATGATTTTCCGGCCATGCGGCAAGGGGCGCTTTTTCCTGGAGGATATGATTTGCCGCCCCTTCCGGGATATCCGGAGAGTGAAGCCGTGCGTCCATGCGCGGCCCGGTCCATATAAAAAACATCTATAGCCCGGATAGAAACCTCCTATTAGATTTTGTCTCCAATCATGTGTAGAATGCCGTTTATGTTGTCCGATTTCAAAGACGGCGGAATTTGAAATTGGCAAATCAAACAGAACTCCGCCGGGCTTTGAGAGCCAACCAAAGGAATCAAAAATGAAACAAAAAAGTCCGACTCAATGGCAGGCCGTTTTATGTTGCGGTGGAATCGTTGTCATGCTTGCCGCGGGCTGTGGAGGGAAGCCTCCCCGGCAAGAGGTTGACGCGGCGAAATCCGCCGTTCAGGAGGCAATCGTGGCCGGAGCGGAACAATATGCCCCGGAGGAAGCGAAGGCTGTCCGGGAGTTGGAGAACAAGTTGAATGCCGAGATGGACGGGAAGGATTATCGCACGGCAAGGCAAACGGCCATTCAAACCAAAGAAGCCGCGGAAAAGACGAAAAAAACCGTTGAAGAGGCAAAGGCCAGGGCAAAAGAGGCGGCAGCCGCCAGTTCGAAGGAAGCCAAACAGGCATTGGAAAAGATCAGGGAGTTTATTGCCGGAAGCGCCAGTTTTCCGACCAATCTGCTTCAGACGCTCAAGGATCAGTTTTCCGCAACCGAGATTGGGCTTGGCGAACTTGACGGCATGATAGGCAGCGAAAAATTCCAGGAAGCCTCGGAACGGGCGGTTCGTTTGAAGGAAGCTCTTGGCCAGATGGAACAGGAGGTTGGAAACATCAAAACAAAGGCCGAAGAGCTTAAGAAAACAACCGGCGGCAAAGCCAAAAAGAAGTAGTTTCAGGGCAAAGCGCCGGCGAGGGGGGCGGTCGCAAAAGGATCGTGAACCGCGTTTTTTCCAATCATCATGACACAAAGTTCAGAATAACTCACCCATCTCCGATTTTGGCCAAAAGGCGTTTTCCTTGGGGCTGCCGCGCGGCGGAATGGGCCGGGTCAAAAAGCCATCTTTTTCAACCTGCCTGTCAGGAGGGAAATGAATTGCTGGGTTGCCGTTGCCATGACTTTGTTTTCCCTGGAAACAAGCGCGATTTGCGTCTGAAGTTTTTTCTCGTCAAGCTGGCGGCAGTGAAGTTTGAGGCGGGAAGCGGTTTCTTTCACCAACAGGGGGAGGATGGCCACGCCCGCGCCGCTTGCGCACATTTCCAGAACCGTCAAGGCCTGGTCGCTTGAAAACACAATGTTGGCGGGGCGCCGCATTTGCATGCCCATCCGGCGAAGCCGCTCCTCAAGGGAATTTGGGTCGCGAAAAATGAGCAGAGCCTCCGGCACGACCTGGGCAAAACCCCATCTCCGGTGTTTTTTCAACAGTTGGGGGTCGCGGGAAAACACGCCGTATTTGCAATGCAACAGGGGAGAGACATTTTCCTGGGGGGAAAAATGCTCCAATTGGGTCATCAGGCAGAAATGGACTTCGTTGCGGACCATGAGTTCGGGCAGCAAATAGTTGGGGCGTTCCAGCACGGCGAGGTGCGTTCGCGAATGTTCGCGCAGAAAATCCTTCAAAATCGAGGGCAGAATGGTGGCGGCCAGGAGAGGTTGGACGCCCATGCGGATGATTTGATGGGGTTCGCTTTCGTGAAGATCATGGCGCAATTTTCGCAATTGCTCGAAAATCAAATTGGCCGTTTCCAGCACGTTTTCCCCGGCGGGTGTGAGGCGCACGCCTTTGGGTGTTCTTTTGAACACCCGCCGTCCCAATTCTTCCTCCAGCCGATTGATTTGGATGGACAGGGAGGGCTGGGAAACATGGGCGTGACGGGCCGCCGCCGAATAGCTGCCCTTGCTGGCGACAGCCTGAAAATATCGCAATTGATAAAGTTCCATGTTGTTTGGCGCCGATTGGAGCAGTGAGGCAGGAGGATGTCCGGCCATGAACATCAAACGTCGCAATGGCCCAGTCTTGCACGCCAACGAAAAAGCCGCAAGTTTTTTGCCTCGGGCGCGCATGGGAGCGGGAAACGAAAAATGGATCTTGTTTTTTTGGGGGGGGTGCGCGGGGTTGGCTGCCGTTGCGTTTCAAACCGCCATCAAACCGTTTCCCCCCAGCCGCTGCTTGTTTGCCATCCGGAGCAAAGCATCAAGGAAATGGCCCGGAAATTGATCGAAACCCCCACAAGCCTGGTGGCGATCATGGAACATTCCGGGGGGGAGATCAAAGGAATCGTCACCTTGCATGACTTGTTGCGCGCCGAAACATCGCTCTTGGAATAGGGGTTTCTTTGGCAAAAACGCGCCGGGGCTTGACAAACAGAGCGCGCCTGCCGCAACATGGTCATGTTGACGCGGCCTCGGGAGAGCGAGGCGGGTGCGTCTCAAAGGGTGCGGCAGAGATGAAAAGCCGCAGGTTGTTTGAATGGTCGGGCCGCCATTCATCGAATAGCGCCAGGCGCCTTTTCCAAATGACATGACACAAAAAATTTCCGAGATTAAAAGGGTTGCTTTTGTGGGAAATTATCTTCCCCGAAAATGCGGGATAGCCACATTCACCTCCGATGTTTGCGGCGCGGTGGTTTCCCAATACAGCCAGACGCATTGCTTTGTGGTGCCCGTCAATGATATCGAGGGCGGATATGCTTATCCCAAGGAGGTGAGATTTGAGATCGAGGAGCAAAGCCTTTCGTCCTATCAGCGGGCCGCGGATTTTCTGAACATCAACGATGTGGATGCGGTTTGCGTGCAGCACGAATTTGGCATTTACGGCGGGGCGGCGGGAGGGCATCTTCTGGCGCTTTTGCGCGATCTCAAGGCGCCGATCGTCACCACGTTGCACACCGTTTTGCGCGATCCCACGCGCGACCAGCGCCGGGTGATGGCCGAACTTCTGCGCCTTTCCACGCGGCTGGTGGCGATGACCCAGACCGGAGAAGGGCTTTTGCGGGAGGTTTACAACGTCCCGGCGGAGAAAATCGACTTGATCCCCCATGGCATACCGGATATGCCGTTTGTGGATCCTAATTTCTACAAGGATCTATTCGGCGTCGAGGGCAAACTTGTGTTGCTGACTTTCGGCCTGCTGGCGCCCAACAAGGGGGTGGAACACGCCTTGAACGCCATGCCTGAAATTTTAAGGGGATTTTCCAATGTGGTTTATATTATTCTGGGGGCGACCCATCCCAATTTGTTGAAGACGGAAGGGGAAACTTACCGGCTCAGATTGGAACGGCTGGCCAAAAAAAATAAAATTCAAAAAAATGTCATTTTCTACAATCAATTTGTCGAATTGGAGGAACTGAAGGAATTCATTGGCGCAGCTGATATTTACCTGACTCCTTATCTTAACGAGGCGCAGATCACCTCGGGCACGCTGGCCTATGCCTTTGGGGCGGGCAAGGCGGTGGTTTCAACGCCTTATTGGCATGCCGCGGAATTGCTGGCTGAAAACCGGGGGGTGCTTGTTCCGTTTGGGGATGCGCGTGCGATTGCCCGGGAGGTTGTGCAATTGCTTTCCGACGAGCCCCGGAGGCATGCCATTCGCAAGAATGCGTATAAGATGGGCCGGGAAATGGTTTGGAGCCATGTGGCGCACCTTTACATGCAGTCTTTCGCCAAGGCCCGTTTGGATCACAATTTTTTGTCGAGGAAGCCTGTCATCATCAAAACATTGGACGAGCGGCAGGGACAATTGCCCGAATTCAAGCTGGATCATCTTTTTCGCATGAGCGACTCGACGGGCGTGTTTCAGCACGCCGTGTTTACCGTGCCTAATTTTTCGCATGGATATTGTTTGGATGACAATGCCCGCGCCCTGATCCTGGCCATTCTCTTGAATCAACTGGGGCAGTCGACAGCCCAATTGCAGTCAATGGCCGCCACTTGCGCTGCCTTCATCCATCATGCCTATGACGCCAAGATGCGGCAATTCCGCAATTTTCTGGGTTTTGAGCGTCGATGGTTGGAAGAGAAGGGGGCCGATGACAGCCATGGACGAGCCTTGTGGGCCTTGGGCACTTGCGTGGGGCGTTTTCCTAACAGCGGTTTTCAAACCCTTGCCGGCCAGCTTTTTGCCAAGGCGCTTCCCAGGATATTGGAGTTGTCCAGTCCCCGGGCTTGGGCCCTGGCTCTGATTGGAATCCACGAGTACTTGCAACGGCTGGGGGGCGACCGCATTGCCACTCAGGCAAGGGAAACCTTGGTTTCCCGGTTGATGGATTTGCAACAGCGTGTGGCGGCGCCGGATTGGCCATGGTTTGAAGATTCGCTGACCTACAACAACGCCAGATTGCCGCATGCGTTGATTTTGTCGGGGAAGGCCATGAATCAACCCGCCTGCGTGGAAGCTGGGTTGAAGTCCCTGCGATGGCTGCTTGAAATACAGATATCCAAAAACGGCTGCTTTCACCCCGTTGGGTCGAACGGTTTTTATGAGCGCGGCAAGGCCATGGCGCAATTCGACCAACAACCGATAGAGGCTTATTCCTGCCTGTCCGCCTGTCTTGAGGCATTTCGCGCCACGGCGGACGATTTTTGGTTTGAACAGGCATGGGTTGTCTTTGACTGGTTTTTCGGCCTGAACGATTTGGGGGCGCCCCTTTACGATTCCAACACGGGCGGGTGTTGCGATGCCTTGCATGTGGACCGGGTCAACCAGAACCAAGGGGCGGAATCCACCTTGGTTTTCTTGCTGTCGCTTGCCGAGATGGCTTTGCAGCAAAACGAAATGGCGGCTCTGAAGAATCCGGCCTGATTTTGTGACGGGTAAAAAGGAAAAAATATTCTCATCCATGAACTCCCTGGAACTCTCCGTGCGCCGCACCGGCATGTTTCTCCGTCCGGATTGCTCCCGCGTCCTGCTCCGCCCTTTTTTTCCGGCCAGCCTTGAACGTGCGGAGAGGATCGTCCGGCGCGTCGTGAATCTGGGGGAGGATGAGGCGGCGGCCTTGTTGGAGCAGGTGATGGGCGAATTTTCCGGGCGGCATGCCAGGATGGAGGTTTTTCTTCAGCGCCGGCATGCGCAGTTGGAGAGGATTTTGTCTTTGAACCTTTCCTTGTCCTCCGCAAAGAGGTTCTTGGTGGCCGCTTATTTCACCCAGGAATATTCGCTGGAATCGGCGGCCTTGTTCAATCCGTCCATCATGCCCCATCCGGATCAATCCAGTCTGTCTCCCGGCGCATTGCGTTTCATTCTCAGCCTGCGCGCCACGGGGGAGGGGCATATTTCCTCCCTGACGTTTCGCAGCGGGGTGATTGACGCCGATGGAGGAGTGCGATGCGATGTTCCGGCCCGTTTTGTGTCCGAGCCGGCGGTGATTCCCAATTCCTCCTACAATAAGGAATTGTTCGGACGGAAACTCAGTGAAGTTGGACTGGACAATGAATTGAGCCGGGGGATACTGCTTTGCCTGCCGGATTTTTTCTCAATGCGGGAACTGGAAGACCGTCTTTCAATGGCGTTTGAAGAAACGGCTGGCGCCGCGCCATCTGAAAATGAGCACATTTTGAGGGGCATCCGAATGCTTGCCCAATCCAATTTCGAGGTGGAATTCGAGGCCGGCGGCGATCTTTCCGAACGCGCCATTTTTCCCGTTTCCCCATCTCAAATCAACGGAATCGAAGACGCCCGTTTTGTCTGTTTCGATGACGATGACGGCAAAAGATACTATGCCACTTATACCGCCTTCGACGGCAAGATGGCTCTTTCCCAGATGTTGGAAACCCATGATTTTTTGCATTTCAAATTCAATACGTTGAATGGGATGGCGGTGCAGAACAAGGGAATGGCCCTGTTTCCCAAAAAAATCAACGGCTGTCATGCCATGCTTTCCCGGCAGGACAATGAAAATATTTTTCTCATGTTCTCCGACAACATCCATTTCTGGCATTCCGCCGAGGTGATTTTGAGGCCGAAACATTCATGGGAATTTGTTCAACTGGGAAATTGCGGATCGCCGATTGAAACCGAACACGGTTGGTTGGTTTTGATTCACGGAGTCGGTCCCATGCGCAAGTATTGCCTTGGCGCTTTTTTGCTTGATCTGCATGATCCCCGCAAAGTCATCGGACGGTTGCGGGAGCCATTGCTCAAACCTGATGCATCGGAACGGGAGGGGTATGTGCCCAATGTGGTTTACACCTGCGGAGCGCTTGTCCACCGGGGGCTGCTGATCATTCCCTATGCCACGTCGGATCAGGCCTCAACCTTTGCTTCGATTCCATTGGAGAATATTTTTGAAGCCATGGAATCCTGAAATGCGAGCGGGGAAAGGCGGGATCCCGGACGCGCTTGGAACGGTTGTGGCGGTTGTTTTGGATGATTATGATTTGGAGACGAAATCCTGGTAGAGGGGAAGAAGATTGGCGGGAAGGCTGACGGTCAGCAGGACGGAGTCGTTCTGGTAACGGGTGTCGTGGATGGTGGCGTGGCGGTGGAGTTCGGAAACCAGGTCGTAGCGCTTTTGGGGGATTGCCAGCCGCAGCCGGTGGTTTGTGCGGGAGGCAAGGTCGTGCAGATGTTCCTTCAGCCGGGTGACGCCATCCCCGGTGAGGGCTGAAATGAAAAGGGCGTCTGGAAACTGGCGGGACAGGGAGGCGAGAATGGTTTTGTCCGGTTGCCGGTCGATTTTGTTGAAGACCAGGAAAACATGCTTCATGTCGGCGCCCAATTCCTCCAGCACATTCATGGTGGTCCGGTGAAAATCGAGCACGGAGGGATTGCTGGCGTCCAGCACGTGGATGAGAAAATCGGCCAGCACGGATTCCTCGAGGGTGGCTTTGAAGGATTCGACCAGGCGATGGGGGAGCTGGCGGACGAATCCAACGGTGTCGGTGATCAGGATGCCGCACCCGGGGGCAATCTGCGCATGACGGGTGGTGGTGTCGAGCGTGGCAAAGAGCTTGTCCTCAACCAGGACTTTTTCGCTGGTCAGATGGTTGAAAAGGGTGGATTTGCCGGCGTTGGTGTAACCGACAATGGCGGCATGGGGAATGGAGAAACGCCGCCGCAGTTTTCGCCGGGTGGCGCGCCGCTGGCGGATCCGGGTCAGCTCGATTTTGAGCCGGTCGATTCGCCGCCGCACAATGCGGCGGTCCACTTCCAGCTGGGTTTCCCCGGCGCCGGTCATGCCGAAGCCGCTGCCGGCTTGCCGGCTGAAGTGAGCCCATGCGCGGGTCAGCCGCGGCAGGGAATACTCCATGCAGGCCAGTTCGATCTGGAGCCGCGCTTCCTGGGTGCGGGCGCGGCGGGCAAAGATGTCGAGGATGACCTGTTCGCGGTCGATGACAGCCCGGTTTTCCAGCAGTTTTTCCCAGTTGCGTTGCTGGGCCGGGGTGATTTCCTGGTCAAAAATGACCACATCCACCTTGAGATCCCGGGCCAATCCGGCGATTTCCTCCGCCTTGCCTTTGCCCATGAGATACCGGCTTTGCGGCGAGGGGATGTTGACCATCTGTTTTGACGCGACGACAATGCCCAAGGTGTCAACCAGGTCTTGCAGTTCATCCAGCAGGCTTGCGGCCTCCCTGCCGGATTCCCGCTGCCAGCAGACGCTGACAAGCAGGGCATGCCGGATGGGGCGGGTGGTGGATTTCAGTTCGAACACAGCGGGATTAGAGTGATCCGCCGGGCAGGCTCATGAATTTATCCTGGAAGCGGGTCAACAGATAGATGACAATGTTGATGCCGAACTTGTAGGATTCATGGATGGTTTTTTCGGTGATATTGCGATAGTAAAACTCATCTTCCCAGTTCCATGTGTATCTTCGCCAATGGGGGCCCCAACGTCCGATCCATTGGTTTCTCTGGTGGCTGAAATCCGTTTCCACATCAATTTTGTCCTTGTCGGTGAGGGCGGTTTCCCAGAGATCGCTGTAATCATTGATGGTGTAGAACACCGCCACATCGCCTTCCCCGGCGCCCACCTTGATGACCTCGCATGGTTCCCGGTAAAAGTTCATGCTCACGGGCGGACCGCCTGTGAACATGTAATAGGAGCTGTAAACAGGATGGTTGTTGCCCACGGGTTCAAAATCGCGGTCGGGAAGGACTTTTTTCATTTCGCGCCGGATGGCCAGATCAAACCGGCTGCGGCGCCCGGGCAGGGAGCTGTCGATCCATAACAATCCTCCCAACATGAGATATTCGCGAAGGTTTTGAACCTCGGCCTCGTTCAGGACGAAGTCCTGATGGCCGGTGATGAAGATGAAGGGGGGTTTGACCTTTTCGATCCATTCCCGGCTGGAAATCTGGAGGGATTCCGGACGCAGGTCGGCCTTTACGTTTCCCTTGGTCCACCGTCCGATCTGGGTCATGAGATTGTTGATGCAATTCTGGTACCACCGATTGTCGGCCACAAAGCCGAAATTGCAGTCCCAATCGCCGCCTTCGTACTTGCCGACATAACAGGTGAATTTTGCGACGGTGGAACGCCCTTTTCCGGTGGTGCCCCGTTTGCCTCCGGCGCCTTGGATGCCCCCTTGGTGAAAGGCTCGCACTCCCATGAGACGGGCGGTTTCGGCCCTGGCGATTTTTTCCTGAATGGCGCCGTCCGACTTGATGTCCACATCGGTGACGATTTGCGGCAGGGCGGTTTCGGGGACGCTGAAATTGGGATTGACCTTGCTGGTGGCAATGCGGGTCATGGCGCGTTCGGGCGCGCGCGCGGCGGATACGGTGTTTTTGACATCGGTTTCCTTCTGTTGCACTTCCTGGGATGGAGGCGGAGGCGGAGGCGGGGCTCCTCCGGGGGGGCCGGCCACGAAAACCTCGCTGTCGCTGGCGAAAAGGCCCTTGGCTTCGATTTTTTCAAAGATGACCTGGCCTCCCCAGATGGCCAGAAAGATGATATGCAGGAACACCGCCGCGAAAAAGTACTGCGTGTTGATGATCCGCTTTGCGAAGCGTTTAAGCCTCGCGCGAATGGAACGGTCAAAGAGATCTTCTTCGGTCAGCATGGCAAAATTCCTAGGATGATCCTCCAAAGGAGATGTTTTGAACGCCGGCGGCGGAGCAGGCGTTCAGGACATCGATGACCCGGGCGTGTAGAACGTCGGGTTGCGGCACAATGACCACGGGGGTTTTGTCGCCAAACAGATTGATTTGCTCCTTGAGCTTGGAACGCAGGGCTTCGAGTTTGTTGTCGTTGGGCGTGCCGACGGGGTCGCTGTTGACGCTTACCGATCCATCCACGTCGATGGCCACCATTTGTTCCACCTTCTGGGTTGCATCTGAACTTTTGACTCCGCCCGCGCCGGGCAGCTGAATGCTCAATTCGTTTTCCACCTGTTTCAATGCCACGGTGGACATGAAAAAGACCAGAAGAGTCAGGATCAGATCGATCATTGGAGCGATCTGAAATCCCATGTCTCCATCCGCATTGCCGCCTCCGCCTGCCATAGATATCCTGGTGAGATTATTGAGTGATGTTGATTGTTGATGTAAACCGCGCTTTTATTTTAGCTCTGTCCGCATGTTTTGTCGAAGGGAAAAAGGGGGGCGTCGAGGGGTTGTGGGGTTATTTTGTCACTTCGATCAATTTTACGTCGTCGATCCAAGCTTCCCCGTTGCCGTGAAGCCGCAAGTGAATCTGGGGGAAACGTCCGGGCTCATAAACGCCAACCTTGTTATTGGTGTCAATCTCCTTCTGATAGGTTATCTTGGTGCGTTCATCGGGCTCAAAGGTCCTGCCCTTGAAGCCTTCCAAGAGATAAACTTTTTTATAGAGGGTCCAGTTGGGGCCGGGAGTGACATCATCGGGGTAATTATGCACCAGGTCATAGGGCTTCGCGCCAGGATTGTCGGGGTTGGGAATGCGCTCGGAATAGTGGATGAGCGAACAGAGATGCATATCCCTGCCCCGGTACCAGAATGAAAGTTCAAATTGTTTTCCCAAAAGGAAATCCTTGTTGATCTGGCTGACCAGGGTGAAGGCCGGCTGCCATCCGGTTTTTACCCGGAAGATGGTGCGCGGCTCGCCGTAACGCCACCACCATTGATCCCAGCCCCAGCCGGTGGGCGCATAATGTCCGTATTTCTCAAAATAAGAGAAATGGAAAACTTTTTTTCCTTCCTTGGCTTCAACCTTGGTATCGCTGTCAACAACCTCGGGTATTCCGGAGAAGGTTCCGCAACTCCACGAGGCGGGGGATTTGAAATCCTTGTGAAAATCCACTCCTTTGATGTCCGTGGGGGAGGCAAGTTCCGGATCTTCGCGTTTGCCCTTGCCCAAGGCGGCCTTGATACCGCCGCCGGGGGCGGAGAACAGGAGATCGGGAATGCCGTCGTTGTTATAATCGCAAATGTGGGGGCGGAGCATCGGGCTGATTTGTTCCCGTCCGCCCGCCTTGACGTATTTGGTCATTTCGACGGTCTCGATTTTTTTTGGATTTTTTATGCTTTCCTGGGTGCCAAGATGCAGGGCCAGCCGTCCGTAGCGATCGCCCACCAGCAGGTCGGGAATCCCGTCGCTGTTCCAATCGTATACCCATGGCGCCAGTTGTTCGCGCCCATCGCCGTAGGCCAGATACATTCGTTCACCTTTGAAGACCGGGTTGTTCTTGCCCCCGCTGTTCAGCCAGATGTAGATGCTGTTGGCCGAATAGGAGCCTTCGCCCATGATCAAATCGGGGAGGCCGTCCTTGTTCCAATCGGCGAAGACAGGTGTGCCATAGGTGCAGACCATGAGGGGATCCTTGCCGGTTGGCCCCCCCGGAATGGGTTTGGCGAGAAAACCTTCGTGATGGTGGCTGGGTCCTTCCCACCGGGGTTTGTCCATGGCCTCTATCCACTTGGGTTCCTTGGGGGTGCCCAAATTGGGGATCAGGTAGGCGACGCCATCCATGGTGCTGAAAAGGATGTCAAATTTTCCGGAACCGCGAAAGTCGCAAAGGTGAAAGCTGGGCGACCATCCGAGGCATGTCTGGACCAGATGGGCATGGGTGAACGAAGGCTGTTCCTTGCTGCCTTTGTTTGGATACCAAAGAAGATGGCCGTCGGGGGAGCTCACAACCAGATCCGGCAGTTTATCGGCATCGACATCCACATAGTTGACCGTGGCGCAAAATTCCTGGCGAACAAAAGTCCGTCCCTTGTCGAAAATCGCGGAGCGCTTGGAGCGGACGCGCAGACAGTTCGCCGCATCCACGCCATCGTAGAGGTTGGGGTTGGTGACGACTTGCTCAAAGCTGCCGTTGCTGACCAGGTTTTTCGGGCCGCCCGCGGGGGCGGGGGCAGGGGCGGGCGCTTGGGCGCGCAGGTTGAGGCAGGCTGCCGCAACCGCCAGGACGATCATTCCGCCGGGGGAAAAGAGCGGCGCTTTTGAGGGACGGATGGTGGGGATGGGCCAAAACATGGGTGGTGAGTCTTTGGAGGTGTCGGCTATTTTTTGTAGGTCTTATTGCCAGGAACTTCCTTGTCCAGAACCATGAAGGTGATGTTGTCAATATCGGCGGCGGCGCAGGCTGCCATGACGTTTTGCATGTAACGATAGGGAACACCCCGGGAGGCGCGGAGTTTTGCGCGAAAGCTGGCGTTTTTCCCCTTGCGTTGAAGGATGATGTTGGTGAGGTCGTCCGGCGATTTGATCACTTTTTCCTCGAACTCAAGCACGCCGTCATTTGCGGTCCATCCGATGTTGATGACCACCTCAGGAGGGCCGTTTTTCAACGCTTCCTTGCTGTTGTTGGCCACAGCCAGCTCGATGGTGGTGAATTTTGTCTTTGTCTTCAACACCTCGGTGGATGTGATGCTCATGAAGAAAACCATCAGCACCAAAAGGACATCAACCATGGGGGCGACCTGGAACTCGGGGTCTTCCTCGGGAAATGCCTGTGTGCTGCCGCGCGGTTTGGACATATGCGGTTGTGATGAAGAGGGGGCGTTTTAGTTCCACTGCAACTCGGTGCCGCAGGAACCGCACTTTGGAGATCCGGCGGCGATGGGGGCGTTGCAGGAGGGGCAATTGACCGTCACACCGCTGATGGCCTGGCTGACGCGGGATGCCTGTTGTTCGGCGGTTGCGGGAGCGGCGGCAATGGCGCCCGAATCAGTGCCGACACCCTCGCCGATTTTGATTCCCTGCAATTCATCGAAGTTTACATCGGCCACAAGCTGGTTGATGATGTCCTCTGCCAGGACGATGACCGACTGGAGCCGGTTGCGGAAGTAATAATAAAGGAAGAATGCCGGGATGGCCATGAAAAGCCCCGTGGCGGTGGCGATCAACACTTCGCCGATGGCTGCGGCAAGGCGGGATGGGTCGGCGATGCCTCCTGCGCCGAGGGTTTGGAATGCCTTGATCATGCCGGTGACCGTGCCGAGAAGACCGACCATGGGGGATACCACCCCGATGGTGGAAAGATAGGAGACGCGGGTTCGGAACATCATGCTTTCCTTGAGGCTGTGCTCGCTGATGGCGGATTCGCATGCGGCGCGTCCGCGTCCGAGGCGTTCAAGGCCCCGGATGAGAACACCTGTCAGGAAACAGGGGTTGCTTTTGCAAATCCGCCAAGCCTGCTGATAGTTTTCCTCGCCAAAAGCCTGGCGGAGTTCCTTGATGGCGTTGGCTGGGACGAATTTGGGCAGCCGGATTCGGATGAAACATTCGATGATCAGGGCTGCGCACCAAATGGACATGCAGGCGAGGGGATACATGATCCAGCCGCCTTCCTTGAAGAGATCCAACAGGGTTTTGTCTCCATGCGCGCCTTCGGCTGCGGCGCCTTCCCCTCCGGCAGGCGCGGCGCCCTCGGCTGCGGCGGGCGCGGTCTGGGCATGGCCCTTTTCGACAACCATTTCAGAGCCCAGGATAAAGCTCAGGAGAATGGAGATAAGCAAAAAACGACGGATGAGGGGATGGGATTTCATGGAGTTGTTCCTTCACTTGGATTGGAAACCTTGAGGGTTTCCAGTTTTTTTCGGGCTTCACTGGCCACGGGAGCGGCCGGGTATTCTTTCAATAAGACTTCCAACTGCCCTTTGGCTTGCGCGGGGTTTTTGGTTTGTTCGTAGACCAAGGCGCTTTGGTACAGGGCGTTGGCGGCCGCATTGGCGTCCGCATGAAAAATCAGGATGGTTCGCAGAAATGCCTCCAGCGCTTCCTTGGGCTGGTTTGAGGACAACAGGCATTGGCCCATGACCAAGTATGCGCGCCCGAGGGTTTTTGCGTCGTCTTCGCCCAAGGCGCCTTCCTTGCTTTTGGAGATTTCCTCCTCCAGGTTTTTGATCAAGGGTTCCAAGAGCGCCCTGGCTTGATCGGGCTGTTTGAGGCCGAGCATGATTTGCGCTTCCACGCCCGCCATTTCATCCTTGAACCTGGATTGGGGGTAAAATTTATGGATGGCATTGAAGACTTCCCGGGCCTTGCCCCATTCCTTTAATTCGGCGTAGGACTCGCCCAGTCGCACCGCGCATTCCTCCAGCCAATCCTGGGGAAGGCCCTTGTATTTGGTGTACAGGGGTTCCAAGGCTTGTGCGACTTCGGAAAACTGGTTTTTTTCAAACGCTTGCAGCGCCTGATTGAACGGGGGGGGGATGGGGACTTCGACCCGTTCGACGCGTTGCCGGGGAATGGTGGTTGTGCCAATCTGTCCGAGGGTGATGTGGATGTTGACGTCGTCCACCTTGACAATGGTTCCCGATGCAGGCTCGGACGCGCCGGTTTGATAAACCTTGTCCTGGGCAGCCGAGGGAATGGTCCCGGCGGCCAAGGCAAAGACGAAGAACAGGAAAAGGCAATGCGGGCGATGCATTATGACGCATCCTAACGGGGGCATGGTGTTTCGTCAACCCCATCCCTTGAAAAATCGTTTTTTTTTCCATCTTGTTTGTCGGGGTGTTGCAGGTATAGGTTTGTCTGCATGGCGGACGCATTGTATTACTATCTTGATCAGGCTGACCAGCCGGTGGGGCCGTTGTCGTTCCAGCAAATGAAGAAAATGTTTTCAAATCAGATGATCACCCGGGAAACCTTGGTTTGTCGCGCGGGAATGAACCAGTGGGTGCCGGCGCGGGACATGGCCGAGCTGGGGGTGGAATTACCAAGCAAGTTTTACACCCTCAAGCAAACCGGCGTGATTCAAGTCCGTGAACTGGAGCCGAAGAAGGTTCAGGGCAAGGTTGTGCTCTTCGATGATTACCATCAGATGCCGGATGGAAACCGGAAAAAGATGCTGGTAATGGGAGTGGACAAGCTTCCGCAGACGCCGGAAATGGCCACGGAAATTTATCTGCAAGCCCAGGAAAAACGGATTGCCGATCTGGAAAAGCAGCTTGAGAATGAAAAAAAGAAGCTGATTCAGGCGCGCCAGCTTCTGGAGGATCTACGTCAGGGCAGGGAGCCTCCTGCTGTCAAGACTGAGGGGGGCGCAGGCTGAACCTTCCGGACGATTTCCTGCCGGAATTTCAGTTTTCCAGCCGCCTGTCTCTTGAGCGAGGCTCTTGCAAAACTACGATGCATGGCGCGATAAATCACTTTGGCCGAATCCAAGGCGATGAGGCAGGAAAATCCCCACTGCGGGCTTTGATCCGCCTTCGCCCGAGCGCTTCGGCGAGACAAGCTGTCGACTTGTTCCGAGCGAAGTCGAGGAGGTCAACGCCGGAGTCGGCCAAAGTGATTGCCGCCCAAGGGGTTGCGCGTCTATTTTTCGCTGGCGGTCCCGCTGTGGCGGGATCGCTTGTGCCGCACAAGCGGCACCGTTGGCAGGGATTGGCCAAGCTCCACGCCTTGCCAGCGAAAAATATCCGCTGCAACGCCAAGTATCGTAGTTTTGCAAGAGCCTCGAGCGGTTATGATCAGCGAACCACGCGTGCGCTGCCGCCTTTCATGACCTTTTCCACTTCCTTGCAGGTGGCCATGGAGGTGTCGCCGGGGGTGGTCATGGCAAGGGCGCCATGGGCGGCGCCGTAGTTGACGGCCTTGGCTGCGTCGCCGGTGGTGAGAAAACCGTAGATGAGTCCGCTGGCGAAGCTGTCTCCTCCTCCGACGCGGTCCAGAATTTCAAGCTCGGCGTATTTGCGGCTTTCGTGGAGTTGTCCGTCCATGTAACAGATGGCGCTCCAGTCATTTTTTGTGGCGGTGATGACCCGGCGCAGGGTGGTGGCCACCACTTTGAAGTTCGGATAGACGGTCACTGCCTTCTGGATCATTTTCTTGAAGGCTTCGGTTTCGATGTTGGTGATATTGTGGTCGAGTCCTTCGACCTCAAGGCCGAGACTGGCGGTGAAATCCTCCTCGTTGCCGATCATCACGTCCACGTATTTTGCGATTTCGCAATTCACCTCGCGCGCCTTGGCCTGGCCGCCGATGCTTTTCCAAAGGCTGGGGCGGTAGTTCAGGTCGTAGCTGACAATGGTGCCATGTTTGTTGGCGGCCTTGACGGCTTCCACCGTGATGGCCGCGGTGGACTCGGACAGGGCGGCGAAGATGCCGCCGGTGTGGAACCATCGGATTCCGAGTTCGCCGAAGATTTTGTCCCAATTGAAGTCGCCGGGCTGGAGTTTGCTGGCGGCGGTGTTGCCGCGATCGGGCACGCCAACGGCGCCGCGGATGCCGAAGCCGCGTTCGGTGAAGTTCAGGCCGTTGCGAACGGAGCGGCCGATGCCGTCGTCGGGTTTCCAAAGGATGAAATCCGTGGCCACGCCGCCTTGCATGATGAAATCCTCGATGAGATGCCCTACCTCATTGTCCACGAAGGCGGTGCAAACGGCGGTTTTCAGGCCAAAGCACTTGCGCAGGCCGCGAGCGACGTTGTATTCGCCTCCGCCTTCCCATGCCTTGAATTCGCGTGCGGTGCGGATGCGGCCTTCTCCGGGGTCGAGGCGAAGCATGATTTCACCGAGCGAAAGTTCGTCGAATTTGCATTTTGCGGCGTCTTTGATTTTGAGTGGCATGGGAATCCTTGGGATTTTGGATTTTAGAATGGTGATTTTAGATGGAGACCTGTTTGAAGTCACTTTCTTTCCATGGGGAGGCGCCGCATTCGCGGGCCATTTCGGCAAAGGCGTCCATTTCGGCCTTGGTAAAGAGCAGGCCGCCATGTTGTTGGGTCAGTCTGGCGCCTTCGGCCTCAAGCTGGCCGGGGAGCATGACCTTGTCGTTGCCATGGCCCAGGATGTCCTTGATGACGGCCTGGACGTTGGTTTTTTGGTTGCGTCCGCATGGGAAATTGTCGCAGGAGAGCGCCTCGGCCTTGATGCACTGGAAGAAGAAATGGGGCGTGTGTTTTTCGCCGGCCGGGCCTTCGTTCCACTTGCCCCGGAGGAAGGGGATGCCGCTGCCGGTGAAGGCGGCCAGCAGTTCGTTGACCAGCGCCAGACCGTAGCCCTTGTGTTGCCCGAAAAAGAGAAGCCATTTGGCCCTGGCTGGATCGGTGGTGGGCTGGCCTTCGGCATCCACAGCGGCGCCGGGGGGCAGTTGTTTGCCTTCGCGGGCGAGTTGCTGCACGCGGCCCATGGCGACGGTGCTGGTGGCCCAATCGATGCAGATGGGGAAACCGATCTGATCCTGGGTGGGGAAAGCCCATGAATGGGGGTTGGTGCCCATGGTGGGATGTTTTCCCATGAAGGGAACAACCTCCGATGTGCCTGCGGTGCAGCAGGTGTAGGCGATGTATCCTTTTTTGGCGGCGTTGATGACATAGCCGCCACCCCACAGGTAATGGAACGCGTTGTCCACAGTGACAATGCCGGCGCCGTATTCATCCGCCATTTTCATGCAGCAGTCCATGGCTTCGAACGCGACGGACTGGCCGAGTTTGCGGTTGGCGTTCCAGCGTTGCACGGCTTTGAATCGGCCGGGCAATTTCTCGATGGTTGCGCCGGGTTTGCATCCTCCGACCTTGGAGCCGAAGAGTTCATCGAGGTGGATGGCCTTGATGGCGTTGTGGGTGCGGATGCCGTGCGTGGAGGCCAGTTCGCAGAAGCGTGCGCCATCCGACGCCTCCTGAGCCGTGTAACCGCGGTGGCGGTAGGCGTTTTCGACAAGCTGGTTGTGTGTGGATTGGGGTACGACGAAGTAGGTGTTCATGGGAAATCCGGCAAGGGTCAAGGTTTAAGGGGTAAACCTTTGTTTTGACTCAGGCAATGTAGGTTTGTGATGTGGTGTTGCCGCCGCGGCCGGTCCAGTTGGTGTGGAAGAACTGGCCCCGAGGTTTGTCCACGCGTTCGTAGGTGTGCGCGCCGAAATAGTCGCGTTGGGCCTGAAGGAGGTTGGCTGGCAGCCGGTCGCTGCGGTAGCCGTCGAAGTAGGTCAGGGCTGCGCTGAGGCAGGGGGCCGGAATGCCCAACTGGGTGGCTTTGACCACCACGCGCCTCCAGGCCGCCTGGCCTTTTTCCACCGCTTTTTTGAAGAAGGGATCCAGAAGAAGGTTGACGAGTTGGGGATTGCGATCGAAAGCCTTCTTGATTTCGCCCAGGAAAGCCGATCGGATGATGCAACCGCCGCGCCAGACCAGGGCGATGCCGCCGTAATTCAGGTTCCAATTGAAGGTTTTTGCCGCGGCGCGCATGAGTTGGTATCCCTGCGCGTAGCTGATGATCTTGGAGGCGTAAAGCGCCTGCCGCAGATCGTTGACAAACTTCTTTTTGTCGCCCGTGAAACGCCCGGTCTTTGCCTTGATCTGCTGGCTGGCGGCAACCCGTTCCTCCTTGACCGCCGACAGGCATCGGGCGAAGACGGCCTCGCCGATGAGGGTGAGGGGCATGCCGTCGTCGAGGGCGGACACCACCGTCCATTTGCCGGTGCCTTTTTGTCCGGCGGCATCCATGATCAGGTCAACGGTTTCCTTGCCTTCCTCGTCGCGGTGTCCAAGGATGTCGCGGGTGATTTCAATGAGATAACTGTCGAGTTCGCCCTTGTTCCATTCGGTGAAAATTTCGTGCATTTCCGGGTTGGTCAGACCCAAGCCCCGATGCATCAGGTCGTAGGTTTCGCAGATGAGCTGCATGTCGCCATACTCGATGCCGTTGTGCACCATCTTCACGAAATGACCGGCGCCGTTTTCGCCGATCCATTCGCAGCAGGGTTCTCCGGCGGGGCTCTTGGCGCAGACGGATTGGAAAATGTTTTTCACGTGCGGCCAGGCAGAGGGGCTGCCGCCCGGCATCATGGAAGGTCCTTTCAACGCGCCTTCCTCGCCGCCGGAAACACCGGTTCCAATATAGAGACAGCCTTTGCTTTCCACATATTGGGTTCGCCGGACAGTGTCGGGAAAATGGCTGTTGCCGCCGTCGATGATGATGTCGCCCGGTTCAAGGTGGGGCAGGAGTTGGTCGATGAGCTCATCCACGGCTTTGCCGGCCTTGACCAGCATCATGACTTTGCGCGGACGTTGCAGTTTGGAGGTTAGTTCCTGAATGCCATGGCAACCGATGATTTTTTTGCCCTTGGCGCGTCCTTGTGTGAAGGCGTCCACTTTGTTGGTGGTGCGGTTGTAGCAGGCGACGGTGAAGCCCTTGCTTTCCATGTTCAGGATCAAATTTTCGCCCATGACGGCGAGGCCGATCAGGCCGATGTCAGCGGTGGTGCTCATTTTTTTTAGGTTGGTTAGGCTGTAGGCTGTTAGACTGTTATCATTTTGAATCAGACTTGGTTTGCCTGGGCGAGAGGTTTCTGGCCCTTGAGCGTCAGGATGAGGTTTTTGGCGGCCATGGTGGCCTGGCGAACCACGCTTTCGTACGTGCGGGAGCCAATGTGCGGAGTCAAAATGGCGTTGGGGCAGGCGAATAGAGGATGATCCTTGGGAGGGGGTTCCTGTTCCAGCACGTCGGCGCCATAGCCGAGAAGCTGCCCGCTTTTGAGGGCGGCCACCAAGGCTTGGGTTTCCACCAGTTCGCCGCGGGCGGTGTTGATGAGCACGGCGCCTTTTTTCATCAGGGACAGGCGCTGGGCGTTGATGAGATGCCGGGTTTCATCCGAAAGATTCACATGCAACGTCACAATATCGGCCACCTTGAGGATATCCTCCACATTGGAGTGGCGTTTGACCTCGTTCTTGCGGGCGAATTCCTCGTCCCAGAACTTGTCGAAACCGAGAACGGTCATGCCAAAAGCCCGGGCGCGGATGGAGACTTCCTTGCCGATGCGGCCCATGCCAAGCACTCCGATGGTTTTGCCCATCAATTCGTTGCCGGTGATGCGTTTCCAGTCGCCTTTTTTCACGTGATTGCATTCCTCCACGATATGGCGGCAGATGGCCAGCAGCAGGCCAAAGGCGTGTTCGGCCACCGTGGTGTGGTTGACCCCTGGACAGAAGGTGACGGGGATTTTCAGATCAGTGGCGGCTTTGACGTCCACTTTGTCCAAGCCGATGCCATATTTGCTGACCACTTTCAAACGGGGCAGGGCCTTTTGCAGGACCGCGCGGGTGATGGCGTCGTCGCCGCAAAGCAGGCCGTCGATGTCGCCGACCAGTTCCAACATTCGCTTTTCCGGCAAGGGACCCCGTTCCCGGATGATCTCAAAGCCTTCGCTGGCCAGAAGTTGATGATGTTCGCCAGGGGTGTCCTGGAACGATGTGGTGGTAAGAAGGATTCGTTTCATGAAAATGCAATGTTATACCAACACGTGTTAGCATAATTTTGGCGCGGCGTCAAATTTTTTTTTGACAACCGGGGTGCTTGAGTCGCGAAAAGAAAGTGAAATTCAGGCGCTGAGGGGCAAGGGAAACAACCTGTTGTGTTCAACGAAAGAATAGCCACCAGACCATGATAAACAGGGGGAGAAGGATGGGGAGGGTGTATTTGAAGATGTAACCGGGAAAACTCGGGGTTTTTGCGCCGGCATGATCGGCGATGCTTTTGATCATAAAATTGGGGCCATTGCCAATGTAGGTGCAGGCGCCGAAGAAAACCGCGCCGATGCTGACAGCTTTGAGATGGGCGGCATGATTGCCCAGAAGATAGGCGATTTGAAGGTGAGGCAGGGGAATGGAACCGGAAACCAATGATTCAGGATGATAGCGTTTGAGCATGGCCAGGGTATTGTTGATTTCAACGGTGTGATTTGCTTCCGCGGCGGTCAGCCCGGCTGCGCCGTTTTTTAGAAGATGGTGGACTCCGTTGATGATATCCTGATCCACGAACAGCCCGATGGAGGCGCTCAGGAAACTCAGGTAAGTGGGGGCGTTGTCGAGGATGGAGGAAAGCACTCCGCATCCCCAAAAAAACGCGTCTGCCGTTGAAACGCCCAGATTGGAGGCATGGACTTCCAGCCAGTCGAGGGCGGGCATCATGGTCATGAAAATTCCGGCAAAGAGAATGGCCACTTCGCGGATGGGCGCCCAGGTGAATTGATTTTGTTCGTGAATGGTTTTTGCGGTGGTTTTCCACGATAGACCGGCGGCCAGAATCATCAGTGCCTCGCGCAGAAAAAGCGGGGATTGGATGAACAGGGCGCCCAGGATCATGGCCAGGCAGAACAGGTTGTTCCAGCCGCCGAAACTCCAGGTCTCATGGGCGGTTTCCTGTTCACGGATTTCCTTTGGAGCGCGGAGAAAATTCCGGTGATCTAACAGATAAAACACCCCTAGCAGCCAGCCAACGCCCAGCAGCCACATCCAACTGAGCGAATGGAGCGTCCAGAAAAATGGCACGCCTTTGAGGTATCCCAGGTAGAGCGGCGGATCGCCGATGGGAGTCAGGGCGCCGCCGATGTTGCCGACGATGAAGATGAAAAAGACCACATGAAACTCTGTGAGCCGGTATTTATTGGAACGCAGATAGGGACGAATGAGCAGCATGGATGCGCCGGTGGTGCCGATGAGATTGGCCAGCACAGCGCCAATCAAGAGAAGGAGGGTGTTGGTCAGGGGGGTTGATTCGCCTTTGACACCGATATGGATCCCGCCTGAGACGACAAAAAGGGAGCCGATCAGACAGATGAAGCTGAAGTATTCATGCAGACTGCCCAAAGGACGGGAGATTTCCCTGAGAATCACCAGGTAGTAAAACAGGGTTGTCGCGCCCAGGATGGCGGAGACTTTGGGGTAATGATGTTCCCACCATTCATGGGCAGCCAGCGGCATGATCGCAATGGCCAGCAGGAGAATCGCAAAAGGGGCGGTCATCCAAGGATTGATTTCACAGCCGTGCATGGTGATTTGGTTTTTTAGAGGGGAAATGGAAAGGGGTAATCAGGTGTTTCGGATGATGACGCGGCGGCCTTCGATGCGAAGACGGTCTTCGGCCCACAGCCGGAGGGCTTCCACATAGATGCGGTGCTCCTCTTTTTGGATGCGTTCGTGCAGGGTTGCCGCCGTGTCGCCGGACTGGATGGGGACTGCGGCTTGAAGGATGATGGGGCCGGCATCCATCTCGAGGGTGACGAAGTGGACGGTGCAACCCGCATAGCGGGCGCCGTAGTCCAACGCCTGTTTCCAGCTTTCCAATCCCGGAAAGGCGGGCAGCAGGGAAGGGTGGATGTTGATGATCCGTCCCGCAAAGGCCTCGATGAACGGTTGTTTGAGCATGCGCATGAATCCCGCCAGGACCACCATGTCCACGCGCGCCTCGCGCAGGAGGCGGATGTATTCCTGTTCGGCGGCGGGGTCAAGCTTGGTGCGATATTTGCCGGGCGGCACGAAACGGTTGGGGATGCCGTGCTGTTGCGCCAGACCGAGAATGCCGGCGTTTTCGACATCCGCGAGAACAATACCGATTTCAACCGGCAGATTGCCGGCGGCAGCCGCCTTTGCTATTGCGCCAAAATTGGAGCCTTTTCCGGAGCCGAGAACACCGATGCGTTTCATGATTTTCTGTCGAGGTTGTTAACTATTAGGCTGTTAGACTGTTGGTAATTGAATTCTGCGCAAAATACGCGGGAAAATATTGAGACAATAGGCGGTGCGGGAGCCCCGCCCTCCTTTTTTTACCGTGCAGACAATGGATGGCGGAACTCCCGCGCCGCCATACCGGTTGGTGTGACACTTTTTAAGAAAGGTGATCTTGGATATCACGGTTTCAGACAGGTCAGGCCGGTCCATGAGATTGAAGGCAATCATGTGCGGATCTTTTTGATCAGACGGGTGGTGGAGTATCCTTGATAAACGGGAAGGATTTTGATTTTGCTGCCAATGGATTGGATGATCCGCCGTTCCGCGCGGTCAAGGGATTCCACGGTGTAATCGCCGCCTTTCACATAAATTTCCGGACGAAGCCTGGCGTAGAGGGGATTGATGCGTTTGCTGCCGAAAACCGTCACAAAATCCACACAGGAGAGCCCCGCCAGCACGCGGGCGCGGGCCATCTGGTTGTTGACGGGGCGGGTGGGGCCTTTGAGTTTGCGCACCGAGGCATCCGAGTTGAGGGCCACCACCAGGTAATCTCCCAGTTGCCGCGCTTCTTCCAGATAACAAACGTGTCCCACATGCAGGATGTCAAAGCATCCGTTGGTGAAAACCATGCGTTTTCCCCGCTTCCTCAACTGGCGGGCGAATGTGGCGAGCCGGACGGGAGAGACGACTTTGGGGGAGGTGAGGAAGGGGAGGGGCTTTTTCTTCAAGAGCGGGACGGGTTGGGACGGTGGGGGGAGTTTTGTTTTTTCCTGAATTGGAATCGGCGCGACGGCTGCTGGTTTTGACGGGATGGAAAGGGCCGTTTGCCGCCATGATTTTTTTGGACGGATTTTTCCGTCGGAGGAGGGGTGTCGGGCAATACGGCGGTGCGGAACAGGGAAAGCAGGTGTTTTCGCCGGTGCTCGAAGATTCGTCGCAGGAAAGGGGATATCCAGGAGCGGTTGACGGCAGGGGAAAAAGATCCGAATGGCAGGGTGTAGAGAAGGCAGTCGATGACCCGGGTTTGATTGTTGGGCAGGGACTCAAAATAGAAATTGTGTTCCAGATTGTTCAATGGACCCCGTTGCCAGACGTAGGCAATATGGCGGCGGGGGGTGTAGGAGATGACATAGGATTTCAGATGGACGGGAAATCCGAGGAATCTGGCCTGCATCTCAATGATTACCCCCTGGCCGAGATGACGGGCTGTGCGCCTGAGGATTCGCAACCGCTGGCTGGGGGGGAGCATGAGCGGCAGCTGTTCGGTGTCGCTGAAGTACTCGAAAACCTTGTCAACGGGCGCGTTCAGTTCGATTTTTTCGGAATAACTGCACAACGGCATAAACAATGGGATGCTGGGCGAATCGGATCGGCTGGTTATAAGGGTTGGTTGAAAATCAATTTTGTCTTGCGGCACGGCAGGCGGGCGGGCCAATATCCACCAATCACCGTGGCCTTTTCGCACAACCGACCACACACCTTTTAAATGACAAGTTGACATATGGCAAGCCTCGTCATCGCACCCTCTCTTCTTGCGGCCGATTACACCCGCCTCGGCGATGAGGTTCATCGGGCTGAAAAGGGCGGCGCCGATTGGTTGCATGTGGACGTGATGGATGGCCATTTTGTGCCCAATCTGACTTTTGGACCGGGTTTGGTGGCGGCCATCCGGAAGATCACCAATCTGCCGCTTGATGTGCATCTCATGATCGAGCGTCCGGATCGTTATGTGGATGCCTTTTGCAGGGCGGGGGCGCATTACCTCACGGTTCATGCGGAGGCGCCCCATGTGATGATGGATACGCTCCGCCGCATCCGGGATTTGGGAGTGAAGCCGGGGGTGGTTTTGAATCCCTCGACTCCCGCGCAGACGGTGGAATCGTGTCTGCCTTTGGTGGATGTGGTCCTTTGCATGACGGTGGTGCCCGGTTTTGGCGGGCAGAGTTTCATGCCGGGGGTGATGGAAAAGGTGCGCTGGCTGGCGGATCATCCGGCGCGGAAGACCAATCCTTATTGGGTGGAGGTGGACGGGGGGGTGAACCGGGAGACTGCGCGCCAGTGCGTGGCGGCCGGCGCAAATGCCCTGGTGGCCGGGACCGCCTTGTTTGGAGCGCCGGATTTTGCCGCCGAAGCGGCCGCGATGAGGAAAGGGTGAGATTTTGGATTTGAGATTTTTAATTTTTGATTTACGGTTGGGGCATGAAATCCGGGGAGTGAGGGCTGGTCTGAGGGGGCAATGGAAAAACGGCATCGCCAACCAAAACTCCAAAATCCAAATATTCCCATGCTGTTGCTCGTCGATTTTTTAAATGTCGCTTACCGGAGTTTTCATGCGATCCGGGAGCTCAAGACATCGGATGGACGCCCCACCAATGCCGTTTACGGATTCATCCAATCCGTGAGGCGTTGGAATGAGGAGTTGAAGCCTTCCCATCTGGCCGTGGTCATGGACGCCGAGACGCCGAGACGCCGGTTGCAACTGCTTGCCGATTACAAGGCCAACCGTCCGCCAACCCCCGAGGCCCTCATATCGCAATTGAAGGAATTGACCCATTTGTTTCCCCTGTTGGGCTGGCCGGTGGCTTATCATCCCGAGCATGAGGCGGATGACCTGGCCGCGGCCATTGCCCTTGAGGCGGCCCGCGAAGGGCAGGAGGTGCGGATTGCCTCCAACGACAAGGATTTCTTCCAGATTCTCAACCCGCGAATCAAGGTTTTGCGCAGCACACCGAAGGAAACGGTGGTGGTGGATCAGGATTGGTTGCGCGAACATTGGGGGTTGGAATCCTGCCAGGTGGCGGATTATCTGGCGTTGACCGGAGACGCATCGGATAACATCCCCGGGGTGAAAGGGGTGGGGGAAAAGACGGCGCTGGCGTTGATCAAACAATTTGGATCGGTGGATGAATTGCTGCGCCGGTGTTCGGAAGTGGAGAAACCCCGGATTCGCGAGCAGGTGGCGGCGTCCGAGGGATGTGTGCGGCGCAATATGGAGTTGATCCGTTTGTGTCCGGTTCCGGATCTTCCCTTGTTTGAGAATTTTCGCTTGAAACCGCCCCAGTGCCAGCCTTTACTCGCCGCGCTCGCGAAGCTTGAACTCAAAAGCCTCCATGCCAGGTATGAGAAGGAGGCTCAGGAAGCTTCGGACGGGCGTCAGATGTACCTTTTTTGAGACTCTGAAATGCCGGCATTTTTCTGAACGCTGGAAAGACGGACAACTTGACGCCGTCATTGCGTTTTCAAATTGTTAAAATCGGAAAAGAATTACACATGTTGATTGGTTTGACAGGAGGGATGGCCACGGGCAAATCCAAGGTTGGCGACTGGTTCGCGCAACGCGGATGGGCTGTCATTTGTTCGGATCGCATCGTTCATGAGCTTTATGAGCCGGGACAGCCTTTGCCTGCGCGGATTGCGGAGTGTTTTGGCGCCGGGGTGCTGACGACTGAGGGACGGGTGGATCGGCGGCGGCTGGGGGAAAAGGTGTTTGGCGATGAGGAGGGATTGAAACGCTTGAATGCCATGGTGCATCCGGAGGTGCAGAAGGTCTGGCGTTTGCGAAGCCGGGAGGCGCTGGGGCGCGGCCAGTCCGTGATGGTGGTGATCCCCCTGCTTTACGAGGCCGGGGTGGAAAAGGAATTTGAACAGGTTTGGGTGGCGGCCTGTTCGGCTGCGGAGCAGAAAAGACGTTTGCTGGCCAGGGGGTTGGACGAGAAAATGATTTCAACCCGTCTCGCCGCCCAGTGGGGTTTGCAGAAAAAGATTGATCTGGCCAGCCGGGTCGTGTGGAACGATGCCGGATGGGATTTGACGGAAAAACAGTTGATGTTGTTGAGATGATTCATGAACGACGCATTTAAAGGTTCGCAACCAGGGGAACGACCGGATTATCAACGTCCGCAGGAACGGGAAGGCCGCCGTTATCATGGCGGCTACCGGCATCATCATTATGATCGCCGGGGCGGCGGCAGGCGTTTTAGCCACTGGCAACCCCGAAACAAATTTGCCGAGCACCAACCCGTGGCCGATGCATTGAACGTGGAGATGTTTGAGGAATTGTCGCCGGGGGAGTTGGCGCAGTGGGCGGGGAAAAAAGGTTACAAGGTGGAAAAGGAAGATCGCCAGGGAATCATCAAGGACATTTTGAAGGCTCATGCCGCCAAGTTGGGGTTAAAGGAAGCGGAGGGGGTGGTGGAGTACACCCGGGCCGGACATGCTTTTTTGCGTCTGCCCGCTTTTGCCTATCAGCCGCAAAGGGACGATCCCTTCATCCCGCCGGAGGTGGTGAAACAGCATGGGTTGATGAATGGCGACCAGATTTGCGGCATGGTGCGTGTGCCCCCTTACCGGGAACGTTTTTCGACCGTGGCGCATGTGGACCTCTTGTGGGACGCCCCGCCTTCCCGATGGAAGGGACGTGTTCCTTTTGACAGCATGGTGCCGGTTCATCCTGACAAGCGGTTTATATTGGAGTCGGGACCCGGCTTCATTGACATGCGCGCCCTTGATTTGCTGGCGCCGTTGGGGCGGGGGCAGCGCTGCCTGCTGGTGGCGCCGCCGCGGGCGGGCAAGACGGTGATGCTCCAGCATATCGCCGAAAGCGTGGCAAAGAACGATCCCGATGTGAACATCCTGGTCATGTTGATTGATGAGCGTCCCGAGGAGGCGGAAAATATGCGCCGCACGATTCGAGGCGAGGTGGTGTGCAGCACTTTTGACGAGGATATCGAACGTCATGTGCGGATGTCGGAACTGGTGATTGAAAAAGCCCACCGGATGCTGGAGGTGGGCAAGCATGTCCTGGTGCTGGTGGATTCCCTGACCCGCATGTCGCGCGCCTACAACAACCTGTCGTCGTCCAAGGGCAAACTCATGAGCGGCGGCATGGAGTCCGGCGCCATGACCAAGCCGCGCAAGTTTTTCAGTTCCGCGCGCAACATTGAAAATGGCGGCAGCCTGACCATTGTGGCCACCGTGCTGGTGGAGACGGGCAGCCGCATGGACGACCTGATTTTTGAGGAGTTCAAGGGCACGGGCAACATGGAGGTTTACCTCAACCGCGATTTGCAGGAACGCCGGCTTTTTCCCGCCATTCATATTGAGAAGACGGGCACCCGGCGCGAGGACATGCTTTATCATCCCGCCGAATACCAGCGCATTTGCGCCCTGCGCAAGCAACTGACCGAGTATCCGCCCCTGGAGGCCATGGAGAAATTGATCGAGCAACTCAGGTTGACCAAGTCCAACGCCGAACTGCTCATGCGCCTGAAGGTGGATTGATTTATCCCGATTTATCATGGTAGGGCGAAGTGTCCCAATTATTTTTATTACATATCCAACCAATTTTCATTAAAAAAACCGTTTTTAAATTTGACTTGGTGGATTTCATTGGATATAGTGTATAAAATGGCTTCCAGAGAAATTAAACATCTTGACATGATATTTGAATGTGTGTTGGCGCATCCTCCAGCGCGGGCAGGGGTGCAAATGCGGCCTGAGCGGGAATTGGCCGGGCTTTTGGGAAAGGAACGGCATTTGGTCCGGACTGCGCTTGGGCATTTGGTCAAGAAAGGGGTTTTGGTGCGCATGAGGGGAAGCGGCACATTTGTAAGGCGCACCTTGCAAAACTCATCCCCATCGTCCGATGTATTGACTTCGCTGAAGCTGACTCCCTCCGATTTTTTTCTGAAAGGGAACGAAAACGGAGGAGGTGTCAATTTTCCCGTTGCCCGGCAACAGTTGCATCTTGGGCTGATTGGCGATCTGAAGTTGCAGCATCCTTCCAGCCAGAAGATGTTGTCGGAATTTCTCCGGCAGGTTGCCGGGAAAGGTCATCGTCTGACGGTCTGTCCTGTTTTTCAAAGCGAGGCGGCGGACTTTCAAATGCCGGTGGTTGATCAGATGGCAGATGCTCTTAAGAACTACTCCTGCGACGGTTACATTGTTCTTGCGACATGGGCGGATCTTTTTCTTCAGGCGGTTGGCGGACGGTGTCCTCCTGCGGCTTTTTTCTGGACCGGGGCCTGTTCCGCCATTCATGAACCCCTTTTTCAGATTGATGCAGGCGAGGCCGTTGAGAGGGCTGTGGCCTTGTTTCACCGGGAAGGGCGGCGGCGTGTTGCCGTGATCAATCTGGAAAAACCCGAGCCCCATTGCCGGATTGAATCCACGGCCTATGACCGCGCAGCCGAACTGTCGGGGCAATCGTATCGCCTGCTCAAAAATGTGCCGCTGAATCCGGAACAAATCATGGATGCCGTCGCGCGGATGATGCGCGAGCCGGAACCTCCCGATGCGCTTTATGTGGCCGACGACACGCTTATGCCCGCGGTCGCGTCCGCCCTGGACAAGGCCGGAATCCGGCCCGGATTTGACTTGGGAGTGATTTCTCACAGCAACCGGGGCATCCCTTTGCCCGCCGGGACGGATTGGAGCCGCCTTGAGTTCAATCTTGAATCGTTTGTCTGCCTGATCGTCGAGCATTTGGTGAAAACCATCCAACAAACCGATGTCCCCCCCGTCAACCTGAAGCTCCAGGCGAACTGGCGGGCGGGGGCGACACATGGTCTTAAGGAAAATCGTGGAGGTGATGAGTCTGCGGATCCAGCATTCGAGAGAAATGAGCCGCTTTTCAATTGACACCTGCCGCCCCTTCGACAGAATTTATAACATATGAAATCATCCAGCCGCATTGAAAAAAACGGTCGTGTTGCATTCACACTTATTGAAATGCTTGTTATGATTTCCCTATTACTGGTGCTTATGGCTTTTTTGTCGCCAGGTCTCAAGTCGGCGAGAGATTCAGCAAAAAGCATTCAATGCATAAACACACTGCGGCAATTTCATTTGGCTGTTTTGCAATATTGCCAAGACAATGAAGAATGGCTGCCGCCTCGATATGACTCGGATGGTTATTGGTGGCCCCAAACCTTGGTGAGGCATAATTATATCAAAACAAAAATGCATTATGGATTTTATACTCTTTCCAATCCGAATTGCAACGGAATCTTTGCCTGTTCCAGCGAGAAGGGCGTCAGCGCATACGACGGCACAATGACTGGATGGCATGGAAGTCATTATGGTTTTAACATTTATTTAAATTCAACATCGGCGCCTGGGGCAAAATTATGCAAATTGATCGATATGCAGCAAGTTCATTCAAAATATGTTTTAATTGGAGACTGCAGTGGATCTCTGCGTTTGGGATTGTCGATTGCCTCGGGAACCGGGGCATTCAGACATCATGCAAAAATGAATGTTGTATTTATGGACGGCCATTGCGATTCCATAGAGCCATCTGAAATGTTGGATTCATCTAACACCATATGGTTGCCATAAATGCAGCATGAAACTGGAAACCGGTCTTTTTCAATTGGATAGATGAAACATATGAAAAACGTATTGCAACGCCAGACTTTTTCAAAAGATTTGAGATTAAAGGCGCCCTTAATCTTATCCATGGCTCTCTTTGCAATCACGACAAGATTATGGGCGGTGAACGACTATGGCTCCAAGTACTGGTCTCCAACGGATGAAGTGGAAACGCCTCATATTAAATGGACAAAACCGGACGCCCAAGGGCCTTTGAAAGTGCTTTTTATTGTGAGCAGGCTGGGCATGCGCGAAGTTGTCGAACTGGCTCAACGAATGGATTTGCAGTATACAGTTTTTGCTGTTGGTGGCCAAAATTATAATCTTTCAGGATTCAACAGTTTTCTTGCTGTTAATCAATATGAGCCCGACCGTGCGCGAGATGAAGACTCGATGAGCGATGAGTTTGAGAGCAAGCTTGATGGCTCGTACGATTTGATTGTGGCCGGCAATGTTAATTTAAACACATTTCCCCTCTTTGTCCGATATAAGCTGATGAAAAAAGTAAAAGATGGGATACCCTTGGTTTTTTCAGGCAAACCCGACGAATATTTTAAGCGTGCAACAGTTAAAAAGATAAAAATTGAGTTGCCGGCGTTGATTCCCTTCAGAGGGTTGCCGGCTTTTGCTGGCTATAAAAGCAGATCGGAATGGCTTGGCGCCACTGTCGACTATGCCGAGTTTGGCAAGGGAAAAATACTGACCTTGAGAGGATATGGCATTCCATGCGGCTTGCAAGAATTTACACCTGGCCCGATGGGAGATTTTCTGGATCCTAAATTTGTGGAATATGATTATTATTTGGCATGGCTTGGCCATCTGTTGAGGTATGCGGCAGGACGGAAAATTGTCCGTGTGACAGGCGATGATTATATAAGGGCGGATCGAAATAGCTTGAATAAGGTGCAATATTTTATTGCAGGATTAGAATGCAGAAAAGCAACTTGCTCATTCGTTTTTCGCAATGAGGACAATCGGGTGATCAATGCCCAGGAGAAGCAGATCAGTCTTTCTGACGAAGGAACGGCGGTGGAGTTTGAGTTCCCAAAATCGCCATCTGGGCGGTACTTTGCAGATTTGTGGGTGAAAGAGAATGGGAAAACATGGGGTTGCGGATCTTCATTTATCGAGTTGACTGGAAGTCCCTTCATTCATTCGGTTGATCTGAGAAAAAGCTATCGTGCTGCAGAGAGAATATCCGGAAAAGTTACGATAGACGCCAAACAAGGAGAGGACAGTCTTGTTCTTGTTTTGCGGCAGTGGGATGCTTTCGGACGCATGGTTGCAGAATCGCGGATGGATGTTCCTTCGATCCAAGCCCATCGGATGCAGGAAATTGACTTTGCCTTTTCGGGACAACCTCCACTGACCATCGTCCAGTATTTAGAAGTGGAGTTGAGAAGAGGAGGGGATATCTTTGAAAAAAGAAAGAAAGTGTTTTTGATTTCGGATCTTTTTCCCAAAGATGATATTCGATTGATTGGATGGTGTTGCTGGCAAAAAAACAGAAGATCTTATCTGGCCTACCGTATGTTCGATGAGATCGCCAAGGCTGGATTTGACACCCAGTATGAAAGACAGTTTAACGAAATTCCATTTTTATATAATCTTTTTAATTTGGCCTACGCCACCCATGTGTCGCCTGAACCTGGAAGGGCAAAACATGTCCGCCAGCCGTGTCTGACCGATCCGGCCTATGGGAAAAAGTTGGCAGAGCAATTGACAAAGTGTGCGAAGCAAACAGGGCCCTTTTCCACCGCCGAATTTTCAATGGGCGATGAGTGCCGCTTTGGAGAGGGGAAAAATGAAATTTGTTTTTCACCCACCTGTGTGGCCTCTTTTCGAAAATTTTTGTCCGAAGAGTACCGTTCGATCAATGTCTTGAATCAGGAATGCGGCACAGCGTATAAAACATTCGATGAGATTGTTCCGATCGTCTTGGAAACAGCAAAAAAAGAAAGGAGATTCCAGCCTCTTTGGGTCGATTTTCGACGCCACATGGAAACCGTTTGGGCCGGGATTTATTCCTATGGCGCCGAGGTGATTCGAAAGGTTGCACCCATAGCCCGGGTCGGATATGAAGGCAGCGATACTTTCATCAACAGCTATTGTGCGTCTGATTTTTATAAGTTGATGAAAGTTTTACAGGTGAACAACACCTATGATGGGGCTTTTGTGCCTTACGCGGTAAAATGTTTTGCTCAGCAAAAGTCACTCATAGGGCTTGGTTGGTATGGCGGATACAATCGCACGAGGTGTGCGGAATTCCAACGATATATAGCGTGGCGTCATTTATTTCGTGGAGCAAATTCATTTTGGATTTTTACAGCCGATGCTTGCGGACAGCAACCCGTGATGGCGCCGGATTTGTCTTTGTATGATTTTTTTAAGCCCAACGCAAATGAGTTAAAAGAAATTAAAAACGGGATAGGAAAATTGCTGATGACCGCAAAATATGACGATGACGGCATCGCCATTCTGTATTCGGCTTCCAGTGTGCATGTTTCGACACTGACCGAGCGGTTGCCGGCAATGGAGAATGTTTTGAATGCGCTGACTCCTTTGTTTGAGGATGCCGGCTGCCAATTCAGGATTATTTCATATGAGCAATTGGCTCAAGGCGAACTTAAACGGAGCGGGGTCCGTCTGCTATGGCTTCCCTATGTTCAAGCGATGTCTCTGAAAGAGGCGGAGGAAGTCAGGGCTTTTGTTGAAAAAGGCGGGACGGTTATTGCCGACTTGCGTCCAGGAGTGCGGGACGAGCATGGAAAACCCTATTCCGAGGGCGGGACATTGGATGATGTTTTTGGGGTGAAGCAAAAGACCGAAGGGCCAATAGCAACAAAGGGCAAGGTCCATATTAAGCTTGGAAATTGGTCGAAAACCTTGATGGAAATTGTTGGCGATGGCTCGCTTGAAGTGCGGAATGGCAAGGCTCATGCCGTATTGAATGGAGAATATCCAGCCTTGATGATCAATTCTTACGGAAATGGAAAGGCAATTTTACTCAATTTTTCCCTCGCTGATTATGCCGCCGTGGCTGGTTTGTTGGAAAATAGCGCAGTCAAGGCGGGAGAGAATTCTTCCGGCATCCAGGAATTATTTGAAGTACTGGTTGAACAATCGAAAATTACGAGGCCGATAAGACAGCAGCATGAAGTGAGGGGAACGCGTTTATATCGGTTTGCCCACGGTGGTCTTGGTTATCTAGGAATTCTCCAGGAATTGCCCGAACCTCCTGCGGCCTATGTGGCGGGTGAGGCCGCTCCGTTGAATGGGAATCCGGGAATATTGGAACTGAAAGAAAAAAAACATGTATACGACATGCGCCTTGGAAAATATCTTGGCCACACAGATCGTATAAAAACCATGATTGAGCCGGCGAAAGCTCTGATGTTCGCCTTGTTGCCGTATAAAGTGGAAGGCGTCAAAGTGCGCATGCCGAATCTGATTGGCCAAGGCGAAATATTCAAATTTGACGCGGAAATAGAGGGAGCAAGTCGTCCCGGTCTGCATGTTTTTCATGCCGACTTGGTGTCGCCAGAAGGCGAAAAGGTTCCCTGTTATGGCGACAATTTTATAGGTCATGATGGAAAAGTTGAGGGGAAGATCCACTTGGCGCTTAATGAGCCGGTTGGAGAATGGAAATTTTTGCTAAAAGATGTGGCAACAGGTATAACTGCGACTGGCACCTTTGTGGTTGAAAAACGCAAGGAGTGAAAATGCATGGCACATTTTAATTTTGACGCGGGCATTATGTATTGTGAGAATTCTTGATTTTTCTTGGAGCCATTGCGATTGCTTGCCTTATTGGCGTCTTTGGCATGGCCGAACATCATATTATGATAAAACAAATGGTTTTTTTGATAATTGCTTTTTGGATAACGGCGTCGTGTCTTGCGTCTGATGTCCGTCGAATTTATCCCTGTTATCGGCTGACGCAAACACCTGCATTAGACGGGAGGTTGGATGATGTTTCCTGGAAAAAGATTCCGGAATCCATGGGGTTTTATATGTGCAGTGGCACGGGAAAAAAATTTGCAATGAAGAATCAAACATCGTTTAAAGCGGGTTGGACTCAAGAAGCGCTTTATTTTGCAATTCGCGCTGAAGATTCCGCCCCAGAGCAAGTGATTTCGAAAAAAAAGCATGCAAAAATTTGGCAGGATGACAGCGTGGAATTATTTTTTTTGCCCCCTGGAGCTCAATCTTATGCCCATTTGGCTGCAAATTGCACGGGAGGCCGATTTTTCGGGCATGGGAAAAAAAACATGGATTGGGAGGCAAGATTTTCGATTGGATCTCAAGAATGGTTTATGGAATGGCGCGTTCCATTCAGGGTTTTAATGGACAATCCCCCTTCTGAAGGGCAGGAATGGCTTGTGAATGTAGGCAGAAACATTCCTGCCGGTCCCGTGGAAGAGCGTTTTACTTGTTGGCCCCTTTTGAAAAAGGGATTTCATGATGCAGAGCATTTTGGAATATTTGTTTTCAAGAAAAATCCTGGCGAACAAGTTCGCGAGGAAGAAAGAGAGATTAATCGCGCTTATATGAATTATATGAAAGAAGAAATCGGGAAATTGGCCGGGATCGCCAAAAAACATATAAATGACCTCATGGAGATTCGGAAGATTAGGGGGCCCTGCGAGGAGGTGGAGAAAATGCTGAAGGCATGGGATCAGGCGCTGGCCATAACAGCTCAGGCCACGACTGATTTGCAAAAACTTTCTTTGGTATTTCGTGAATGTGTCGACCTGAAAAGCAAAAGCAGAAATTGTTTGGGGCGCGAACGACTTGAAATTTTATTTAATGAGAACTAGGCAAATCACGTCGGTTTTTATAGACTCGGGAGCGGCGTCAAACTGCCAAGGAGCGCATCATTGAATGCGTATCGCACCATCGAATATGCCGCGAGAATCGGATGGAAAAAGGGACAAATTGGAACCGGTCTTTTTAGTGAATGCACCTTCCCAATGCGCTTATCATGGAAAAAATACCTGTGTAATGACGCGCGAATTCATAATGCGCCGGAAAAAATGAAAAGTGGTTTTTGGCTTTTGGAGAGGTTTTTAAATTTTCCTTTTTCCAAGGTCGCAATAACACTGATTTTTGCAATGATTTCAAACGGGATTGCAGAAGCCAGTGTCAGATTTAATGGAAGAAATGACGCTATCGTGCTGAAAGAATTCACAACGGAAGGCATGAGCGCTGTCACGGTCATGATGTGGGCAAAGGGGGAATATGCAGTCGGGAATCTTGTTCGTGGATCGATTATTATTCATTTTTCATGCGGTCCTGGATTTTATTTGTTGAGCCAGGACAGAAAAGAAAGCGGATATCTTGATTGGGGCAAAGAGATTGCAGACAGCAAACGGTGGCGGCATTTGTCAGCGGTGTGGAGTGCTCCATCCAATGGCGATGGAATGATGAAATTATATTCTAACGGCATAAAGCAAAAGAAGGATCTATTGTATGGCGGAGGTGCGTCGGGAACATTGGGTGACAGGCGTTTGATCATTGCTGGAGCGTTTAACTGCAACATCGGGCCGTTTAAAGGACAGATTGAAGACCTCCGGATTTTTAATCGGGCGTTGTCGGATGATGAAATTTTTGCAGTATATGCGGGGAATAAGTCGGAAGAATTATTAAAAGGCTTAGTATTATGGTATCCAATGAAAAATATAAGCGCTGAATTGAGAAGGGATAACAAGCGCTGCATGATCCTAGACCAGTCAATGAATGGCAATCATGGGGGCATTATGGGCGATCCTGTTTGGTTGGGCGCCGTTGAGGGAGTGGATGCGCAGATGAGGCAAGACCAGATTATTGCGGCGCAAAAATGGTTGGATGTCAAACGACGAGATGATGAAGAAGTGCGAATTCTTTTGGCAAATTGGTTTGAAAAACATTTTGATGGCTCGGAAAAATGGCGCAAGCGGTTCGAGGAGTTGAATCAAGGCCGGGGTGTGAGCAAGATGCATGCGGCGACATGGTCGCTCGATCGTTTGCGCGGATATAGGGAACTCTATGGCGAGATTGGATTGAAGGAATTGTTTGATGATTTAGATTTTTGCGGTCGTCGTGTTGAAATGGAGGGAAAATGAAAAAAAGAAGGTTGATTTATAATTGGGATGGATTTGATATTTCCCATTTATGTGATTATCCCACCAGCGTGAGGGCTGTGGCTGGAAAACGTGAGGAATCCTCTGTCGAGCTAAAGGACCGTTATTGTTATATGGCGCATGAGATTTGGTTGCCTGTTTGGAGGCCAGATGAGGCCATCTGGCAGAAAATTATTTTCAGGGTGACCGATGACTTGGCGTCCAATTCCAATGCCAGAGCAAAACTTGTTTTCAAGCTGACGCATGTCGTTTCGGATGACGAAATAAAAATTAGAATTAATGGGCAGGAGATTCCCGTGGCAAAAATTGAAAAAGAAGCATTTCCGAAAGATCGGGATGCCCCTAAGAGACCGCCTTACTGGCAATATTCCATTTTATTGGACGGTGGTGTGGCTCGAATGGGCATAAATGAGCTTTCGATTTTTGTCGCCCATAGCACGAAAGGTCATAATCATGATGCGATTTCCATATGTGAGGTTGAAGTTATTGTTGAATATTCAGCCTGATCGGGTGGCTTGGTAATCCCTTCATGCGATTCCTGATGCGGATAATAGCTTTCAACGGTCAAGCTTTTTTTGAACTTTCTCCTCTCATCTCTCGCATGCGGACAAGCTCCAGGTAAAGGGAACTTGCCGGATCAAGGTTTGACATGGGGTGCATCCCCCAAAAAATGTTGCACTAAATAAAAGGCCGAATCACGATGAAAAAGGACGGGCAAATTTTTATTGTCGGTTTGGCGTTGCTGGGCATGCGGAGTTCGACCGGTCGTGCCCCATTTCCATAAGTATTATGAAAACAAAACGTTGCGTTGGTGTTTTTTTGCATCACTTGCGGCCGAACTACGGGGTTGAGAAGCGGTTGGGGGAAAAGATGGGGATTCCTGTCCGAGTGGCGGATTTCAAGAAAATGGATTATCTCAAGGGGCTGGATGCGCTTATCATCGGGCAGAACGGCCTGAGCGATTTCCTTGAGGTGGACCAGATGTGTTTGCTTGAGTTTGTCGCCCAAGGCGGCATTTGCTGGATCATGCATCAGGATCACGAGCGTTGGACTCCCCACTTTTTGCCCGATCATCTGGCGCATCCGATCCTGGTCGCCCGGCATTTTGAAACCACCCCGGGGAAAAAAGAGTATATGATGCCCTGGGTTGAGGCGGCGGGTGGGTTTTTGTTTGATCAACCCAATCGGATTGGCCTGGAGGAGATGGTTTATTGGGAGGTGGACGGAAATTCCTTTGCCCAATATCACAAAAAGACGCCGGAGCGGATCAAGAGCTGCGCGACATCCTGCGTCATCAATGCCAAAGGCTGGGAGATTTTGGGAAGTTACAAGGACGCCGCCATCCGCGACGGCGCATTGTTGTTGCAGGCAAAATATGGAAAAGGACTGTTTTTCTGGAACCAGATTCTTTTTCCAGAGACGCGGCCTGCCAGGGGGGATCGGGTTCTGGCTTTTTGGGATAAATACCTGGCCAATGCGCTGGCTTATTTTGAGCATTTTAAAAAAGGCGAAAAATCCGTCGTCAAGCCCAAGGCGAAAAACCGTTCATTGCCCGAAAAAGTGAATTACAAACTCATCAATCACATTCATTGCCTGGATTGGTGGGGGGCGGGGTCGCATCCGGGGACGGTCAATGCGGCGATGAAATACATGGGTTTTGACATCGCCCTGATGTCGGTGAACAACGCCCACGCCTTTGGCGAGCCGGTGCTGGAGGGGTTGGAGCGTTACAATGACGACCGCGTTTTGATGTTGCCGGGAGAGGAATTCCATCCCTTGAACTGGGAGGGCAAGGAGCCCATCAACCGCCTGCATATTCTCAACATGGGCGGCAAGACCTATTCGCGCGATTTTCATCGATGCCTGTTCAATCAGCGGGATATTGGCCGTTACCTGCGCAAAGCCCTTGATTACATTCATCGGAATGGGGGGCTGGCGTCTCCGACACATTCGGATCCCGCTGACGACTATTGGCATGATTTTGATTTTGACGCGGTTGACATCAAGGACAAACCTTTGACTGGACTGGGAGGAACCTCTGTTGAAAGATTCTGGCTGAAAGGGGGCAGGATCACCGTTCTGATGCCGGTGGACATGTGGGGGATTCAGTGGTTGCGCGCAAACCCGGTTTTTCAGTTTGTTTATCTCGATGGAAAACCCTCCCGCAAAACCGTGCTGGAGGCGATCAGAAAAGGGCGGGTCATGCCGGCCTTGGGGATCGAGTCGGCGGATGTGCGGATGGGCGATTGCCGCCCGGGCGATGAGATTTCTCCGGAAAAAGCCGCCAGGCTTGGCTTGACGATCGACATCAAGTCGGAGCGAAAACTTCAAAGTCTCCGGGTTTATTGCCGGGATCAAGTGTTTGTCCGGGAGAAATTAAACGGGCGTTGCATCCGGAAGAAAGTCGAATTGGAAACTTGCGACTTGCGCGGATATGTCCGCATCGAGGTGGTTGGCGACCATTGCGGCTTGGCGACCAATCCGTTTTATTTGGCGGAGTGAAAATCTTGAAAAATAACAAGAAAAGGCGAGGATTGTTTGTCAATCCTGTTTTTTTAATTTCGTCAGCAAAATTTGTGGGTTTGAACAGGCTCTGGTAACTCTCTCAACGTATGATAAAGAACCAACTCCATAACGCGATAAGTGCGGAAGCCGTAGGAACGGCGGGTGATCACCCGGAGTTTATTGTTGAAGCTCTCGACCACGGCATTGCTGAGCTGGCCTCGAACCTCAAACCAATTCCAGAGGAGCGGTTCATGTGCGCGCAGCATTCGAGCCACCTTGCGCATGGGTTCGATTCTGGATTGGAGGGCTTGGCTGGTCCACAGATCCAGGAAATACTTGGCCCAGGTTTTGGAACGATAATGCCAGAAATTGGCGAAGTCTTCCTTGAGGATGTAGGCGCGGATCGTGCGCAGGTTATGGCTCAAGAGTTGACGCAGGGATACGCGCAAACCCCCGCGGAGATTTTTCCAGCGTTTAAGCAATGCCCAACGCAGGTTGACCAGCAGGGGTTTGCGGCCAGCCCGGCGCATGGCATAGAGAAACACCACGCTAATCAACCACAAGGGAATAAAAGAAAAGCGGCGTTTCGGCAGCGTGTCGTAACCCGGCGCTTCCAAATGACACCTCGAACAGATCGGTTTGCTGCCTTTGCGAGGCGCAATGCTGACTTCGACCAACAGCCTGACGCTTTGCGCCAGCCGGATGTCGGAGTAAATGAAGTTCTTGAGTGGATGCACTTTGTTGAGTATGGTTTTAACTGTCAGTTGCATGGCTGGTTTGGGGTTGAGGTTTTATGTTCACCAAATCTTGGGATTTGGTTTCACCTTGAGCCAGCCATCTTTTTATCCCATCGTTGTTTTTTGCCCCCCTCCAAAAGGGGCAAAAAACATCGATGCCCCCTGCGTCAGGGAGGCGGGCAAGCAGCGTGCCAAGTTCTCTTGGCGCGATGCTTGCCGGGAGGTTTCCGCCGTCACTAACCTCCACCTTGGTCTCTTCTCCTAACCCTCAGCCCCTCCAATCACTATGAAATCTATCCCTCCAACCCACAAATCCTGCTACAGAGCCATGTTTTATGCGCAACCAATCATTCTTTTAGGCTTTTTTTTGACTTGCAGTTTGGCTGATGAGCTAGCGGTAATGTCTCGCGAAAATGAGCCGTTTTCCTTTCTCGTGCTGAGTGATCTTCATTATTCAAAAACATCATTTGAGGAGGTTTCGGAGTGTGTCCGTTGCATTGCCATCGAAACAAAGGCGCTTACTCCCGCTCCCGTGCTTGTCGGTGTAACCGGCGATCTGGCGGAAGGTGGCACATATCAAATTGTGGCGGGCAAGCAAAAGTTTGTTCGGGCAACTTATCTGGAGATGAAAGAAGAGCTTGAGTTTGCGCTGCGGGATGTGGCGTCCAGTTTCAACTTGCCTGTTCTTATCGCTCCTGGCAACCATGATAAAATGGATCCTGGCGCCAAGGCTTATCGCGATGTTGTTTTGCCATGTCTTTCCAAGTCGATAGGATTAACTCTTTCGCAAAACTATTTTTCCGTCCGTTATAATAGCGCTGTTCTTATTTTTCTGGATTCATGGTCTGGCGACTATAAGGAGCAGAATGAGTTCCTGCAAAGAGTTTTGGCAATGGCGCGTCAAACGTCAGGCATCAATCGCTTGTTTGTCTTTGCTCACCCTCCTTTATGGCGAAATACAATCTCAGCTCAACAGATTGATCCTCTTTTGACTTCGTCAATTCTTCCCGCGTTGCGCTCGAATCCAACCGATGCTTACTTTTGCGGCCATATCCATCGTTTAAGTGTGGTTGTCCGTCATTTTGAAGGGGCCGCCATTACACAGGTCAAGGGCGCGCTGCGGACCGGTTGTCAGGATGCCCTAAAATCTGTGATAGACCAACAGTTGATTTTTCCGAGGAACGCAACGCCATATTATTGGGCTTATTTTGGCGGGTGTCGCACTTACTATGTGGTTCGAGTCTTGAAAGAGAAGGTCAGCTTGCAGCTGCGTGCGTGTGGACGGGGAGTCATTCGAGAGTGCGAATGGGTCCAGCGTGGCCAATTGCGTGATGTGCAACAATGACAATTGAATCCATGTCGCATTTGTAAAAATGAGATTTTAAGTAAATGATTTATTCCATGAAAAATAGAAAAAAACTCTCCCGTTTTTCCGTAATGGCTTCAAAATCCAAAAAATTGGTCGTTCACATGATTGGCAATGCGCATCTGGATCCTGCCTGGCTTTGGACGTGGCCTGCGGGGACGGATGAGGCGCTCAACACCTGCCGCACGGCGTGCGAGTTGCTGGAGGAATATCCGGAGTTTCATGTCACGCGGGGCGAGGCGTGGGTTTACGCGCAAATTCAAAAGCTGGACCCGGCGTTGTTCCGGCGGGTGGCGCGGTTTGTGAGGGCGGGGCGGTGGCATGCGGTCAATGGATGGTGGATCCAGCCGGATTGCAACCTGCCCGGCGCGGAGTCGTTTCGCAAGCAGGCGGAAATCGGGGGGCGATTCTTTTGGGAACAGCTGGGGGTAAAGGTCACGGTGGGATACAATGTGGATTCGTTCGGCCATTGCGCGATGCTGCCGGCTTTTTTGCGCGAGGCGGGAATGAACGCCTATGTTTTCATGCGCCCCAATCCTTCCAAACTGGCGTTGCCCGGCGAATTGTTTCGGTGGAGAAGTCCGGCGGGGGATGAGGTGACGGCTTTCCGGATCGAACGGGCTTACTCGGCAACGGGGCTGCCTGATCTGGCGGCAAGGCTGGACGCCATGGCGCAATCCACGGATCGGAAATGGGGGCATACGATGTGTTTTTACGGGGTGGGAGATCACGGCGGCGGTCCGACGCGAGATCAAATTGAGTGGATTCGCGAGCATCGCCATTATGGACGGGGGGTGGAATTGAGATTCAGTCATCCCGAGGCTTTTTTCAGCGCGGTCAGGGGACATTTGAAGCGGTTGCCGGTTTTTTCGTCGGAATTGCAGCATTATGCGGTGGGATGTTATTCGGTGGTTCATGACATCAAACGCGAGGTGAGGCGTGCGGAGGCGCTTTTGATGCAGGCGGAGCATATGATGACGGAACGGGGGCAGAATCATTCCCTGTTGCGCGGACGTCTGGATGAGGCGTGGAAAAAGGCGTTGTTCAACCAGTTTCATGACATCCTGAGCGGCACCTGCATCCGGACCGCCTGCCAGCAGGCGTTGGAGGAATTGGGCCATGCCAGGAGCGAGGCGCGGGATTTGCTGGTGGAATTGACCCGTCGCAAGGTTGTCTCGCTTCCGCCCTGGCCGCGGCAACGGTTGGTGATTTTCAATCCATCGGACCGCCGATGGCGGGGGCTGGCCGAGTTTGAACCGTGGCTTTCAGTGGATGGTGGCCCCAGAAAGTTCATCTTGGAGAATGAAAAGGGGGAGGAAGTTCCCATGCAGCGCATTGCTTCGGAGGGGTTGATGGATCAATTGGAACGGGCTCTTTTCCCGGTGGATGTTCCGGCGGGGGGGCGGCGCATCCTGCAGATCCGGCGGCGATCCCTGCGGGACAAAGTCCAATCGGGACTTCATGCCGCTCCGCATATTCTTTCGAGCCGGGAATTGTCCGTGTCGGTGGGGAGCACGGGGATTTCCTCGATTGAGGCCGGCGGCCGGTTTTTGCTGGGAGGTGGAGGCATTCAAGTGGGAATATTTGAGGATGCCTCGGATACGTGGTCGCATGGGGTGAGCGATTACCGGGGCGCCTGCCTGGGTGTTTTTGCCGCCGACAGGCCATGGAGCGTGCTGGAGGATGGACCGTTGCGGGCGGCCTTGTCGAACCGGTTTGAGTCGGAACATGCGTCGATGCATTGGATCGTGGCGGTGGAAGAGGGGCGGAGTTGTGTGAGGATGCGGTTAAGGCTGAACTGGAGAGGGGAGGCGAGGATCGTCAAGTTGATCATCCCGCCGGCCTTTGTCCCGAGCCGCCGTTTTGACGGAACGCCCGGCGCGGTTCTGCGGCGTCCTTTGGATGGCAGGGAATATCCGGTCCGGGATTTGATGGCGGTGGAGGGGGAAAACGCCTGCATGGCGGTCGTCAGCCCGGATTTTTCCGCCGGTGACATCCGTCCGGATGGGACGATGCGAGTGACCTTGTTGCGTTGTCCGATCTACGCTCATCACGAGCCGTTTCCTCTTTCCCCCCGGCGGGCCGATCCTGTCACGGATCAGGGGACGCATGAGTATGAGTTGATCCTGTGGACTTCCACCGCATTTTCAAAAGATTCTGTTTTGGATGAGGCTCACCGGTTGAGCCATCCGCTTTGGATTTCGGAAACCACCCGGGGAATGGCGGGGGGACGTCGGAGCGATGGAAAATCCTCCGGAACGCCGATGCCTCCGCCGGATGCGCTTTTGGCCGGGGATTTGCGGAAAAGGATGGAAGTTTCCGCAAGGGAGGTGGAGATGATGGACAGCCGGATGGCGGATGAGCGGTGGCAGGGGGAAAAGGTTTTGATTGGGAAGGGGGCGTCCATGCGGATCAAATTGATCTCGGAAGTGGATGCTTATCAGAGGCTGGCTGTTGCGCGCATGAGAGGAGGGGGATGGGGCGGGATGGAGTTGCTTCTGAATGGGGAGTCCATTGGAAGCTTGCCGGGTTCCGGTTCCAAGGCGCGCATCCGGCATGAGGTTCTTCCGGAAAAGATCTTTTTTCCAAAGGGCGAGTCCGTGCTGGAGTTTCGCCGCACGGATGGAAGGCGGATGGGGTTGGGGTTTGTCCATTCCCAGGTGATTTTCCGTGACATTGTTCGCAAGTTTTGGAGGGTTGCGGGGTCTTTTCTGCCGGAGGAGACGCCCGGGGCGCCGGTCGCGTGCGGGATGGAGCAGGTGTTGAAGGAGGTTGTTTATCCGCCGGAAAGCCGGCGTGATTTCAAGGCCCGGATGGCGGTGGCCGGAGGGAAAATGGGACAATGGCAAACGCTTGAGGGGGACGGGGATTTTGTGGATTTCCGGGCGTTGTTTGGCCGGGGATTGGGCAGCATTCACTATGCGGCAACCCATGTTTATACGCCCGAGGCGCGCAGGGTCCGGCTTTCCTATGGAGTGGATTATTACATGAGGATCTGGCTGAACGGGCGTGTTGCGCAGGATTTTGCGAGCGGCGAAAATGTGTGCAAGGGGCAGTTGTTGTTGGATGTGGATTTGAGAAAAGGATGGAATGAATTGTTGGTCAAAGTGGGATCGGGTTCCGGGGGCAATGGATTTTGGATGGCGGCAAGCGAGGGGGATGGCTTGGAGTTTTCCGCGGAATCCCATGCGTGCGAATAGGAACGGACGGGGGTTGATTTTCTGAAAAAACAGATGTTTATTATTTTGCTACAAAAATAAAGTGCATTTTTAGTGGGGAAGTGATATCCTCCGGCCCTATGTATGAGCGATGGTATGCCACCGAGTTGAAGAGAAGCTTGGCCAGGCCGTTTGTGCATTTGATTTTTGGCGCGCGACAGACCGGCAAAACGACTCTTCTCAACCATGTGTTGCCTTCGGAAACCGTGCGCGTGGATTTTTCGGATCCCATGGAACGTTCAAGGCATTTGGCCGATCCGGGGTTGTTTCTCAAGCGGTGCCGGGGAATGCCCTCCAATCGTGAGGGGCAGTTCGTTTTTGTGGACGAGGTACAGGCGGTTCCCTCCGTTTTTGACGCCGTGCAACATCTTTATGACAACGATAAACGGCGGTGGAGGTTTGTTCTTTGCGGCAGTTCCGCGCGAAAGCTGCGAAAGACCGGCGCCAATCTTCTGCCGGGGCGGAGTTTCGTTCATCGTCTTTATCCACTGACCATGGCCGAACATCCTCCTGCGCCTGAGCGCATTTCTTATGCGGTTTCCCCCCTTCCTTTGTCCTGGCCGCCGGGAGGGGAGGCTTTGAATCTTTTTCCTCCCGCCGATCTGGAGACACGATTGGCCTATGGATCCCTGCCGGGAATTGTGGCAAGTGAAGAAAATGATCGTTCCCGATTGCTAAACGCCTTTGCCATGGTCCACTTGGAGGAGGAAATCCGGCGGGAATCGTTGGTGAAGGATTGGGGCGCTTTCCTGCGCTTTCTTGAGTTGGCTGCGGCTGAGTCAGGTCATATTCTTAATTACGCAGGCATTGCGCAGGAGACGGGGCTTTCTCAGCCCACGATCAAGGCATATTATCAACTCTTGGAGGATATGTTCATTGGTTTTCAAGTGACGGCTTATTCGGGGAGCAAACGCAAGAACCTCCTCTCGAGTTCAAAATTTTTGTTTTTTGATCCCGGGGTTCGCCATGCCGCAGCCGGCTTGAATCCCTCGCGGGAAATCGTCAAGGTGAATCCGGGGTTGTTCTTTGAACAATGGGTGGGGGTGGAGTTGTGGAAACGCTTGCAGTATCTTCAAGAAGGGCGATTGCATTACCTGCGCACTCGCGATGGGATGGAAATTGATTTTATTGTTGAGCATCGAGGACGGCTTGCTCCCATTGAAGTAAAATGGAGCGAAAGGCCGGCGCTTCAGGACGCCCGTCATTTGTTGAGTTTTCTTCAAGAACATCCGAAACAAGCCAGTCACGGTTTTATTGTGTGCCGTTGTTCACGGCCCGAACAAATTCACGAAAAAATTACAGCCCTGCCTTGGTTTTGCCTATGACCCGGTTCCTTCCTTTGCCGGCCAGATGGCTGTTGCTGGCGTTTGTGGCGGCGGTGAGGGTGGCTGGCAACTGGTTGTTCTTCCGGTTGTTTGGCCCATACTCAAGCGCGGGAGCGGACATCTGGTATTTTGCGGGGGTGGCGGGGGGGGATGAAAGGCTGTTCCCGCTTGATCCGTTGTCGTGGTTGTTGTGGCTGGGGCGCGGGTGGCCGGTTGAAACATTGTTTTGGGGGGTATTGGCGCTGGGGATTGTTCTTCATCTGGCGGCGGTCTGGTTGTTTTTTGGGTTGGTGAGGGAGATTTATCGTGACGAATGGGCGGCCTTGTGGGCTGCCGCAGCTTTTGGTTGTGTGAGCACAGGCTTCTTGTTGTGCACGGGCAATTTTGTTCATCAACTGGAGGCGATGCCGGTGATGCTTCTGGTCATGCGGACAGGGGTGCGATGGTTGCGGGAGAAAACGGCCGATGGACGAAGACGGTTTGCGTGGATGTTGACGGGCTTGATTCTGCTGGGATTGTGCATGGGGCCGGACACGGCTTTTCTATTGGCGGCGGCTGTTCCGGCGGTGGTGTTGTGGCGTTTCCGGGATGCGGCGCCTGCCTGGCGGCGGTGGATGATTGCCGGGGGAGTTGTTGTGGTTGCGGTTGGAGTCTGGTTTTCAGCCAGGGAAGTCGCGGGGGCGTTGGTTGGAAATCTGGCGATGAAGATGCGGGGGATTGATCTGGCCGCCCAACAACGGCTTCAGGTTGGAGATCTTGCGCCGTTGAGTTGGGGGCATCTTGTTTCGACTTATCCCTGGATGATTTATTTGATGGGTGTCGCGGTGTTCGCAGCCTGCTGGCGCGGACGGGTGGTGGAGATTTGTTTTCTGGTCATGGGCGCTCTGCTGGCGTTCACGGCGGTGAGGTTTGTTTTTCTCCTGGAGTGGGCTTGGCTGGTTGTTTTTGGGTGGTTTTTAGCGCGGGTGGCGCCTTCGTTCCGGGCCAGGCAATGGATGGGGGGGGCGGTGGTGGCAGGCTTGTTGCTGGCGGCGGCGGGACGCGGTTTTGAGTGTCATTGTCCCTCCATCATCCTGCGGGCTTTGGCGGCGGCGCGCCAGGCGCCTCAACAGGCGCTGGTTTGGTGCAATCCATCGTATGGGTTTGTGGTCAAGAGCTGGACCGGCGCGGAACCCACGGCCAATATTCAACGTCTGGAGCATAACCCGGAGTGGATGGCCCTGGCGGCGTTGCCGTCGGAAAAAGCGATCCGGGAACTGAAAAAAAAGCGGGTTACGCATTTGTTGCTGACCAGCCATGATTACGAAGAACGCTGGGTGCGGGGCGGGGATGGACGGATGCAGGTGGAGGTGCGTTGCTCGGGCGGCTTGCAGGATCCCCTGTCAACCCTTGGTCCGGAAGCGGTGAAAGACACTTTGGTTTGCCAGGCGCTTGCCGCCACCCTGCCTTTGCCCGGAATGACGCTGTTGTTTGCCGGTTCCGATCGCAACACGGGGTTGAAGGTTGTTTTTTATCGTGTGGATGGAGATAGCACATTTGGGGAAAATAAAGATTGACTTGAGAATAATCTAGTTAACTGGTATGTTCGGAGTGTGAAAAGGGTTGGACTTTTTGAGGCCAAGGCCAAACTTTCGGAAATCTGCAACAAGGTTGCGGAGACAGGAGTGGCTTATGTTGTGACCAAACGCAACAAACCGTTGGTCAAGATCGTGGCGGTGGATGCCGAGCCGGATCCGGTTCGTAAATTTTCTCATTTGTCGATGGGGGAGGCTCGCAAGGCATATGAAGCTGAATATGGAAAGGTAACCGAAGATTTCGAACTGCCGCCACGAGAGATGGATTTGGAACGGAAAAATCCATTGGATGAATAAGGGATTGGTCCAAGCATGAGTGCCTCCCATCTTCTCGATACGTGTGTGTATTGCCAGCCGATCCGGCGGCATCCATTGGAGTCCGTGATGCGGTGGATGGATGCGATTGGAGATCGCCATATGGCCATCTCTGTCATTTGTGAAGTGGAGATCCTTTTCGGCATAAATCGTCTCCACGGAGGTCAACTCCGGCATGTTTATGAATGTTTGTTGAAGGATCGTTTTCCGATCCTGACCATTGACCAGCGGGTGGCTGTGACCGCGGCGGAGATCAAGTTTAAGAGGGAATCGCGAGGGCAGCCGATGGCGCCTTTTGATTTGTTGATTGCCGCCACGGCGAAAACTCACCGGCTGATTCTTGCCACTCTCAACGCAAAACATTTTGCGGGCATTGAGGGGCTTGCTGTTGAGGATTGGTCGGTTTTTTCGCGGATGGCTCAATGAAGGGCTTTTCCCGCGTCACACGTATCGCTGGCGGAGGAGTTCGGCGGCGGAGGGGTCGAGTTGGTCGCCGCGGCGGACTTCCTCGAAGATGGCAAGCAGATCCTCGGCTCGCAGTCGTTGTTTGGAAGGGCCGCTGACGTCGTGGATGATTTCCCCCTGGTGCATCATCACCACGCGGGAGCCGAAGGCGGCGACCTGGGCCATGGAGTGGCTGACCATGAGGGTGGTGATCTGGTTGTGCTGCACGATTTCGTTGGTGAGTTGGACGATTTGGGCCGCCGATTGGGGATCCAGGGCGGCGGTGTGTTCGTCAAGCAACAGCAGGCTGGGTTTGTTCCATGTGGCCATGAGCAGGGTGATGGCCTGGCGTTGTCCGCCGGAGAGCGAGCCGATGGGGGTGTCGAGGCGGTTTTCCAGTCCCATTTTCAAGTTTTCGAGACGATTGCGGATGAGGTTGCGGGTCTGGCGGTTCAAGGCCAAACCCAACCCGCGCGCGCGGCCGCGTTGCGCGGCAAGTGCCAGGTTTTCCGCCACGGTCATGTTTGGGGCGGTGCCGCTGAAGGGATTCTGGAAAACGCGTCCGATGCGCAGAGCCCGCCAATGCTCGGGGCGCCGGGTGAGATCCGTTCCCCCCAGGCGGATGCATCCCTCATCCACGGGAAAGACCCCGGCGATGGCGTTGAGAAGCGTGGATTTGCCCGAGCCGTTGGTGCCGATGACGATCGCAAAAGAGCCTTCCGGGATCTGCAGGGTGACGCAGCGCAGCGCCTTCAATTCATTGGGCAGCCCGGGAGAAAAGGTGACGGAGATGTTTTTGATGTCAAGCATGTGGGGTGAACAGGCTGAAGACCGAAGGCTGAAGGTCCCGGAAATTTTGCGCGAACGGCGAAGGGTTGTTGATGGGAGGAAATTTCATTTTTTTGTTTGCGTGAGGAATGGCGTTTTTCCCTTCAGCCCTCAGCCTTCAGTTCAACTGCTTGGCCGCGCGGCGCCGTTTTTCAATCCAGGCGAGCAGCCGGGGCGAGGTGAGGGCGGCGAAGACAAAGAGCGCGGTGATGAGTTTCAGGTCATTGGGGTTGAGTCCCCAGCGCAGGGCGATGGCGACCAGCAGGCGGAACAGCACGGAGCCCATGATGGCCCCCATGATGGCCAGCCCGAGCTGGCGGCTGCGCACGAGGCTTTCCCCCATGATGACGCTGGCCAGTCCCCAGACCACCATGCCGATGCCCATCTGGACGTCGGTGAATCCCTGGTATTGGGCCAGCAGGGCGCCGGAGAGCGCGATCAGGGAATTTGAGATGATCAGGCCGATGATGATCATGCGTCCGGTGTCCACGCCAAGGGCGCGCATCATCTGGGCGTTGTCGCCCGTGGCGCGCATGGCGGTTCCCAGATGGGTGCGGAAAAAGAGGTCCAGGACGATGCCGGCCAGGGTGATCATGCCGAACATGGCGGCGAGCATCGCGGCATCGCGGATCGGGATTTCCCATCCGAGAAAGTTGATGAACGGGCTGCCACCCCGGCAGGTTCCAATCCATTGTTCTGCGACGCTGGCCAGTGTTCTCTCGGAGATCAGGGGAATGTTGCTGCGGCCCATGATGTGGAGATTCATGGAGTAAAGCGCGGTCATGACCAGGATGCCGGAGAGCAGGGGATGAATGCGGAACCGGACATGGAGAAGGGCTGTGGCGGCGCCGGCAAAACCGCCGGACAATGCGCCCGCGAGCGTGGCCCAGAGCGGATGAACGTGGTGCGTGATCAAAACGGCCGCCACGGCGGCGCCCAGGGTGATGGAGCCGTCGGCGGTGATGTCTGCAAAATCAAAAATCCGAAAGGAAATGTACACTCCCAACGCCAGAAGGGAGAGGATCAATCCGATGGTCAGCGCGCTGAGCAGCAGGTTCATGAGGTTTGCGGTTGGATGGGGCCAAACCAGATGGCGCCCCGGGTGAATCCGCTTTCCCCGCCGCCCAGTTTGCGGGAATCGCGCAAAAGATGGATTGCGGCCTGCGGTGTGCCGGTTTCGAAGAGATTGGCCACGGTGGATGGCAAAGGCAGGGCGCCGGCGGGCAGGGGGCGTCCGGGAAGAACCATGGCGTGAAAATGTCCGAACCGGGTTTCCTCCGAGTCGAGAGGACGGACGAAATCCGCCCATTGGCCCGGGGCGTCTTTCATGATCACGCCGCCGGCAAGCGCCAGGCTGCGCGCATGCTGCCGTTCGGGGGTGAAGGATATCCGCCGCCGGATTGAGGGATGTTCGAAGAAGGCGTCCGGTGGCAAGGATTGATCCGGCGCTTTTTTCAGGCAGGCGCCGATGAGTCCCGCGGTTTCGGCCAGGATGACAACGGCCAGCGGGGTGTTTTCGCAAAGGGATTCGAGGCTTTTTAATAACAGGGAAAGAGGAATGGAATTACCGGGAGTCTGCGGACGGAAACGGGCATGGCCGGAGAGGGTCCCTTCGCAACGGATGGCGTACAGGGTTTGGATGGAGGGGGTGAACGCGCCGGAGGCCAGCAGATAATCGGGTTGGTTGGAACCGTCCGTGGGCTGGCAAACCACCGCGCCGCTGATGGAAAGGAATTCCCCGAGACGGTTGGAGGCATCGTCCGCGTTGGATGCCAGCGCGCCAATGCCAAGCGAAAGGACATTGGAGGGCAGGGGTTGGTGTTGGATGGAAGACCAGTTTTTGCCGGAACCCGCAAAGCCGTCCGGCGATCCAAGGAGCGTTCCCCTGGCCGGTTCGCCTTGCGGGCGCGAAAAGATTTTCAATTGGAAATCACCGGCTTCGATGTGAATCGTGTCTCCATCCGGAGGGGGGGCGGAGGACGAAGTGGAAGAGGGGGGGGATTCCGTTTCAGCCAGGAGCAGCAGGGTGTCGAGGCCGCTGAGTTGCAACACTGTTCGAACTTCGCCGGATGCCTTGAGGATGCGGAGTTTTCCGCGCAGGGATTGCATTTGCCGGTGGGCGAGGATCAGGGAGCGCACCCCGGCGGAACTGAGAAAGGAAACATCGGCGAGATCCAGCCGCAGATCCCGGCAGCCGGCCCTGGCCGCCTCTTCGATGGCGGCCGCGGCCGAACCGGCCCAGGAGGCGTCGAGGCGTCCCTGCAGCTTGAGGATGATTCCGTTGGGAATCTCTTGGCGGGTTATTTGCATGTTTTCAATGTCCCGTTTTCATCGCAAATGAGAGCGGCTTCCTTGCGCAGGGAGTCGCTGATGTTCCATGGGTGGCGCAGTTTTTTAAGTTTTCCAAGGTTGATCCCGAGCTGGCGGGGAACCTTGTTTTCGATCCGGATGGAGGCGGGGTCCGTGCCGCGAAGCAGACTCACCGCCATCTGGCCGGTGAGTTGTCCCACCTGATAATAATCGGCGCCAAGGCCGATCGTGGCGCCATCCTGGATCAGCGCGGGAGAATTGACAAACAACGGCACTCTCGCGTCGTCCGCCGCCTTGATCATGGCGCTGATGGACTGTTCCACCACATTGTCGCCGCCCACCCAGAAGGCGTCCAATCCCCTGGCGGCCAGCGCCTGCGCGGCCTCCTGAACGGCGGAGGACGAGTCCACGGGGGCCTCGATCAGCGTCATGCCCAGTTCGGAGCAGATTTCGCGCGCCAGCCGAACGCATGCCTCGGCGCAGGTTTCCGAGGTGCACCAGACGACTCCCACGGTGCGGGTTTGGGGGCGGATTTCCTTCATCAAACGGAAGGTTTCCTTGACCGGCTGAAAGGTGCCGATTCCGACGAGATGTTTCGGGTGATGGAGCGGGTTGTCGCGGCTGATGCCCACGCCGGAAGCAAAGGGATCCGTGACGCAGCCGAACACATGGGTGACCGACCCCGCCTGATTGGCGGCGGCCATGATTTGCAGACAGGGCGTGCTGGCGGTGATGACCAGGTCAAAACCTCCATCGACGATGTTTTTTGCGATGCTGTTGGCGGTGGGAAGGTCGCCTTCGGCGTTGAAAAAACGGCAGTGGACGGTCTTGCCATTCACAAATCCAGCGGCAGCCAGGGCATTGGTCACGCCGCGCACGCAATCATCCAAAATGACGCGGGTGCCGAATTGAAACACCGCGATGCGCGGCGGGGAGTGGCGGACGGCGCCTCCGGTGGAAACGGAGGACTGGCGGCGTTGTTGCAGATCCGAAAGCAATAACACCACGGAAGCCAGGGCAATCAACCCCAGGCCAAAGGAAAGCCTTTTTAAAATGTGAACCATCCAAACAAGATCATGCCCCGAAGGAAGGGGATGTCAACGCCATGCTTCACATTCGCTGACGGGCGGCGGCGGCGAGAGCATTGAAAAGAGCGCCAAATTCGGGATGCCGCCGCCAGAGCCGTTCGGGATGGAACTGGACGCCCATCCAGAAAACGTGTCCGGGATGTTCAATGGCCTCGATGATTCCATCCGCGGCGCGGGCGGTGATTTTCAGCCCTTTGCCGGGGTGTTCAACTGCTTGATGATGGGTGCTGTTGACGCGGATGATTTGTTTTTTCAAGATTCGCCGGAGCAGGCTGCCGGGGGCAAGTTTGATCTCGTGGGCCAGCCATGAGGGAGAACGCCGGTGGCGGTGTGGCAGACGGATGGAGACTCCCGCGGTTTTTCGCCAGATGGGGATGTCCGGGATGAGGGCGCCGCCCGAAAAACAATTGAGGACCTGGCAACCCCGGCAGATGCCCAGCACGGGGATGTTTTTTCGGATGGCATGGCGCAGCAATTGCCATTCGCAACGTTCGCGTTCCGGTTCCGCTTTCCCAAGGGTTTTTCGCAATTCCGGGGTCAGCGGACGTCCATAATGAGATTCGCCGAGGTCCTCGCCGCCGGTCAGGAGAAGTCCGTGGAAAACCGGACGCCGGCGTTGCAGGGGGGGGGAGATGACGAGCGGATGACCGCCGTGCGCGACGATGGCGTCCACATACGGGCGGGTTTTATCCGGACCGGATGTGGAAACAATGGCAATGACAGGGGGGGGTGGCTGGTTTTCCGGGTGTTTCATATTGCTGGAAGCGAGGGACATGTAAACCTTCGCTGTTTTCACGGTCAAGGACTTATCCTTTTGGAGAACGGGACACCGGCGGCGGCATTGTCCTGAGGAATGCCGGAAAAAAAAGGTTGCTTTGCCGGCGGGGAATTATTCTGATGGAGCACATCCATGAATACATTGGAATCATCAAGCGTTGATCTGGCGCCGGCCAAGGCCATTGTGGCGCGGCATGGCGGTGGGCGGGATGCCTGCATCAGAATCCTCCAGAATTTGCAGGCTGCCTATGGTTATCTGCCGGACGCCGCCCTGCGTTATGTGGTGGAAAACACGGAAATTTCCGAGGGTCAGATTTATGGGGTGGCGACCTTCTATGATCAATTCCGCTTTACGCCCGTGGGCAAACACATGATCCGGGTATGCCACGGCACCGCCTGCCACGTGAATGGAGCCGGAAAAATCAGCGGGGCGCTTGAGGATGAATTGGGCATCGGAAATCATGAGACCACCAAGGACAATCTTTTCACCCTCGAAACCGTTGCCTGCCTGGGATGTTGCAGTCTCGCGCCGGTAAAAATGATCGATGACACCGTTTACGGACGCCTCACGCCCGAGCAGGCGCGAAAGATCATCAAGGATTATCGGAACAATGCCGCCACAAAATCATCATGAATACTGAACGCTGGCAGATTACGGTTGGGTTGGGATCCTGTGGCGTGGCGGCCGGCGCCGGAGCGCTGTATGAACAGTTGGAGAAGACAGCGGATCACAAGCGGGTGGAATTGAAGAAAACCGGGTGCGCCGGCATTTGCCACCGGGAACCCATGCTCGAGGTGGCGTCACCCGGAGGCGGGAGATGGACGTATGTTCATCTGACATCCGCCGCCGTGGAGAGGATTCTCAGGGAACATGTTGGCGGTGGAAAGCCGGTGGATGACTTCTTGCTGGCCGGGGCGGATCGCAAGGATGCGGTCGAGCGCTATCTGGGCAAGCAAAAGAAAATTGTTTTGGAAAACTGCGGACGCATTGATCCGGAGTCCATTGACGCTTATGTGGCGGCAGGCGGTTATCAGGCCCTTCGCAAGGTTTTGGAAGGCATGACTCCCGCGCAGGTGGTCGAAACGGTGACGGCGAGCGGATTGCGCGGTCGTGGCGGCGCCGGTTTTGCCACGGGAGTGAAATGGAAATTTACAGCCGGCGCCCAGGGAAGTCCCAAGTATATGGTATGCAACGGTGACGAAGGCGATCCAGGGGCGTTTATGGATCGCAGCGTGCTGGAAAGCGATCCCCACCGGGTGATTGAAGGCATGTTGATTGCGGGATATGCCATTGGCGCTTCGGTTGGATTTTTCTACGTCCGGGCGGAATATCCCCTGGCCGTCAAGCGAATCCACATGGCCATCCGCGCGGCCACGGAGAAGGGAATTTTGGGCGGCAAGGTCATGGGTTTTCCATTTGCCTTTGAAATCCAGGTGCGCGAAGGCGCCGGCGCCTTTGTTTGCGGAGAGGAAACCGCCCTGTTGCAGTCCATCGAGGGCGAACGCGGCATGCCTCGTCTTCGTCCTCCTTTTCCCGCGATCAAGGGACTGTGGGGCAAGCCGACCACGATCAATAATGTCGAGACACTGGCCAATATCCCGTGGATCATCCGGCAGGGAGCTGCGGCTTTTGCGGCCATGGGCACTGAGAAAAGCAAGGGCACCAAGGTCTTTGCGCTGGCGGGAAAGATCAAGCACGGTGGTTTGGTGGAGGTGCCGATGGGCATTACCATGCGCGAAATCGTGGAGGAGATCGGCGGGGGCAGCCCTTCCGGTCTTCCGGTCAAGGCGGTGCAGACGGGAGGGCCCAGCGGCGGTTGCATTCCCGCGAGCCTGTTCTCGACCCGCATTGATTACGATGAGTTGAACCGCACCGGGGCGATCATGGGATCGGGCGGAATGGTGGTGATGGATGAAAGTTCCTGCATGGTGGACATTGCCAAGTTTTTTCTCGGATTCACCACTCGCGAGTCCTGCGGCAAATGCACCTTCTGCCGCATCGGCACCAAACGAATGCTGGAAATCCTGACCCGCTTCACCGAGGGGAAGGGGAGCGAGGAGGATTTGAAACTGTTGGAGGAACTCGCGGTGAAGGTGAAGGCGACATCTCTTTGCGGTTTGGGGCAAACCGCCCCCAATCCGGTGTTGACCACCTTGCGCTATTTCCGTCACGAATACGAGGCCCATATCCGCGAAAAACGGTGCCCGGCCAAAGCGTGCAAGGCGCTGTTGACCTATGCCGTGGATGCAAAGGCGTGCACGGGTTGCACGGTTTGCGCCCGCAAATGCCCGGCTGGGGCGATCAGCGGCGAAAGGAAAAAACCGCATCTTATTGACAGGGAGCGCTGCACCCGTTGCGGCATTTGCGCCACAGCATGCAAGTTCAAGGCCATTGAAGTTTCCTGAAAACGCGCCTTGTTCCGGGAGATCGTAAGAAAGTGCAGTCAAATCCCCGTTTTGTGCAGTTGTGGGTGTTGTCCGGTGTGGTAGGTTTTGGAAAAGTTTTTTTGGGGAAACGACCATGACGACTGAATTGAGACTTGAGACTTGCCGGATGATATCCGCCGCGTTGGGCGGGGAAAGCCCGTTGCCGCCGTTGCATCCGCCGGTGGGGTTTGCGGCGGGCATGAAGGTGGACGCAAGCGTGCCGGCGGAAAGACAGAAGGTTTTGGGGTATGGATTGAACACCCGTTGCCTGCCCTATGGTTTGCAAGACGACTATGGCCGGACGAGGGCGGAACATGAATTCAAGACGGCGGTGCTCGAGAATGAGATTTTGAAGGCTGTTTTTTTGTTGGGGTTGGGGGGGCGGTTGTGGTCATTGATTCACAAGCCTTCGGGGCGTGAACTGCTCTATGTGAATCCCGTGTTGCAACCGGCCAATCTGGCGATTCGCAACGCATGGTTCAGCGGCGGGGTGGAATGGAATGTTTCTTTGCGCGGTCACAGTCCCCATACCTGTTCGCCGTTGTTTGCGGCCAGGGTGTTGGATGATGAGGGAACGCCTTTTCTCCGCCTTTATGAATGGGAGAGGTTGCGCGGAGTGCCTTATCAAATGGATTTTCATCTTCCTCCGCGATCGCCCTGTCTGCTGGTGAGGACGCGGGTTTTCAATCCGCATGGCCGGGAGATTCCCATGTATTGGTGGTCCAATATCGCGGTTCCCGAGAGGGAGGATATCCGGGTGCTGACGCCGGCGGACGCGGCGTATCATTTTGACTACAGCAAGATCATGTCCCGTGTGCCGGTTCCCATTCACCGGGGGGTGGACACGAGTTATTCAACGAATTTGAGGGATGCGGCGGATTATTTTTACGATCTGCCCGATGGACAGCGGCCATGGATTGCCGCATTGGATCGCGAGGGGCGGGGGTTGATCCAAGTGTCCACTGCGGCGTTGCGCGGGCGCAAGCTTTTCGCATGGGGAGTGGGCGATGGGGGGCAAAATTGGCAGAAGTTTCTTTCGGATGGCAAGTCGCCTTACATTGAGATTCAGGCCGGATTGTTGCCCACCCAGTATGAATGCAAGGCCATGCCGGCGAAGTCGGAGTGGAGTTGGATGGAGGCTTACGGCTTGATGGAAGCCGGAGCGGAAAAAGTTCATTCCAAGGATTGGGGGATTGCCAGACAGGAGGTCGGGAAGCGCTTGGAGGAGTTGCTGCCGGAGGCTGAATTGGAGGAACGCTTGAGCCGGACAGCGGCCGCCGCAAACCGGGCGCCTGTGGAAATCATCCAGCGGGGATCTGGATGGGGCGCGTTGGAACTGTGCCGCAGGGAAAAGGCCGGACTGGCGCCGTTTTGCCCAAAGGCGCTGGTGTTTGACAAGGCTTCCATTGGAACGCTTGAAAAACCATGGCTTGAGTTGTTGGAAAAAGGCGTATTGCCGGAACGGGCCGGGCAAGAGCCGCCCGACTCATGGATGATCCAGGAGGAATGGCAGGCGATTTTGGCGAAGTCGGCTGAACAGGGGCGCGGAGATCATTGGTTGAGCTGGCTGCATTTGGGGGTGATGGAATATGAGAGGAGTGCGAGGGATGCCGCGCGCGCCGCATGGGAAAAATCCCTTGTCCGGAAACGAAACGCGTGGGCGCTCCGGAATCTGGCTGTTTTGGCTGGCGACGAAAAACGTCTTGGCGAGGCGGCTGATTTGAGCCTGGAGGCATTGAGAATGACGCCCGGTGTCATGCCGCTTTTGCTGGAAACCCTTCGCGCATTGCTTGACGCGGGGCGGAACCAGGAGGTTTTGGATTTGATCGGAAAGCAGCCGCCCATGAGACAGGAGTATGGGCGTGTGCAGGCCTACAAGGCCTGTGCATTGATGGAATTGGGCGATTTGGACAAGGCCGGGGCGATTCTGATGAGCGGTTTGGAGGTGGCTGGGCTTCGGGAGGGAGAGATTGCGCTTTCGGATCTTTGGTATTCCATCCAGGAGCGTCGTCTTGCCAAACGTCAGGGAAGTCCGGTTACGGATGAGTTGAAGCGGCGCATTCGCGAGGAAATGCCCCTGCCCATGGCGCTGGATTTCCGGATGTCAGAAGTGAGGGTGAAGAAAACAGGCGTTTAGGCTGGAGACTGTCAGGTTAAGAATGGTCCTCAATGGCAATTCATGAATGGTTATTTCATCCCAAAGGTTTTTTCCTTGAGATCGAGGTAGTAGAGATAGTTTTCCCATGAGACATCGGGCGGGCATCGGTGATCGCAGAAGGGGATGCAGCCGCCCCGTTCCACGAGGGGAACGAGCGATTTCATATAGGCGTCGATGGCCTTGGGACCCCTGGCCATTTCCACTTTGTTGAAGCCGCCCATGATGCGAAGGTCGTTGCCGTATTCCTTGAGCAATTCGCCCGGGTGGCAGCAGCAGAGGACTTCAAACGGGAACAGGCAGTTGATGCCGCAGGCGAGAAAATCCTTCAGGATGGGGCGGACGTCGCCGTCGCAGTCGGTGTACCAAAGGTCGATGCCGTGTTTTTGAAGCCGCGCGCCGATGCGTTTGTAGCGGGGCACAACCATCTTGCGGAAAAATTCCACCGAAACCAGCGGGCCATTTTTGAAGCAAATGTCTTCCCATCCGCAGGCGTAGTCGAACTGCATGTGGGGGAGAACGGCGTCCAGATGGTTTTCAATCAGCACGCAGGCGGTTTCGATCATGTCCTCCACCATTTCGGGATAATCATAGATGGCATAGCTGAGACCTTCCACGGTGAGCAAATCCCGGACCACTCCGATCATGGATCCGGTATAGATTCCCAATGGATAATCCCGATTGTCCGGATGTTTTTTCTTCAATGCGGCCACATCGGGTTTGCGGACCGGATGGTCCGGATTGAGATGCTTCTGACGGGCTTTTTTCCAATCCTCCGGCGTCTTGATGATGGAGCCGAGATAGTGGGGGATGGTGCTGTGGGCGTCTTTGGGCACTTCGCAAATGAGGCCGTTGGTGTCGAGGATGGTTTGGGTGGTGGCGGTTTCCGAAAGGACTTTGCGTTCAAAGCCCGGACAGATCCAGGTGTTGCCAGTGACAACTTCCATGCGGTCGAAATTGAAAAACCGATTGGCTTCATCCTCGGTTTTGATGCCGTTTTCAATGAAACCGGGCCATTGCTCATAGTTTTCAGCCCAATAGCCGAACTCGCGGTTGAAGCACCGGTCAATCGGCCGGTAGTGCATTTGGTTGTTGAAGCGCTCGCGGTCGCTCATGGCGCTTTTCCATTTTTGGCGGATGGGTTGGGGAGGCATAAGATGGTGAAAGTTTAAACTGATTATGCACAATTTACCTGCTTTTATATGAGATGCAATGGACGTTTTGATGTTTTAAATGGACTATTTTACTTTTTTTTATAAAATGAGTGGGTGAAAGAAATCGAGATCAGAAAGCCGTCTGGGAACCAGGCTTTTGGTTTTGCGCCAGCATTGATCAATGACATGAAATCCATGCCGGTGGTGCGGGATCTGTATTGCGTGGCGGTCGGGTCCTATTTGAATTTGGTGGAGCATGACATTGACCGACCCCAGGGCCGGCCGGATGATCTCTTCATTTATTGTGTGGGAGGGAAGGGATTTGGAACCGTGGGGGGGCGGCGGTATGAATTGCGGAAAGGGGATGCGATTTTTTTTCCGGCCGGACGGCCTCATGCCTATGGCGCGGACCCGGGGGATCCCTACAAGATTTATTGGTTTCATTTTGCGGGGAGGGCGGTTCCCGACTATTTGCGGTTGATGGAGGTTGCGGAAAATCGTCCGCTGCTTTACCTGCCCGACCCGGAGGCTCTCATACCCGCTTTTGTGGAGTTGCAGCAATATGTGGTGAAGGGGGCTTCGCGGGCGGATTTTCTGTCCATCACGGCGCATCTGTCGCGTTTTCTGGCGCTGGTGAATTTGCGGCGGCAGGCGGCCGCGCCGCGGGCGCGTTCGGTGGATGAGAATTTGACGCGAACGATCGGGTACATGAGGGAACATGTGGAGAGTCATTTGAAGTTGGGGGAATTGGCGCAAATGGCGGGGTTGTCGATCACCCACTACAGCGCCTTGTTCCGGCGAAAAACCGGTTTTGCGCCGGTGGATTATTTCATCCGGCTCAGGATGCAGCGCGCCTGCCGGTTGTTGGCCGCAACCCGGGATCGGGTGCAGGATGTCGCGCGACAGATGGGGTATGAAGACGTTTATTATTTTTCCCGCTTGTTCAGCAGGGTGATGGGCACATCGCCTGGACGGTACCGCCGGATGCCGAAGGGATGAGGGCGGGATTTTGCGCCGGGAACCGGTCTGATTTCCACAGCGGCGCGGGTTATTTTGCCAGCAGTTCGAGAAGATGAAGGGTGGTTTTGCCAATGGCGCGCAGGCTTTCGGCGCTGATTTTATCCATGGAGTCGTCGGGGGTGTGCCACCATCGGTTTTGCGGGCCGTATTGAAAATCGATCAGGCAGATGGAGGGAATGCCCCGCTGTTTGAAAGGGACATGATCGTCAAGCAACTCATGGTCCATCAGGCTGAAAAGATCCCGGCAACCGGCAAGCCGGGCGGCTTCCAAAACCTTTGCCGCCAGGCCGGGTTCGCCGCGGGAAATTTCGACATTCAGATCCCTGTCACCGATCATGTCCAAAAGAATCATGGCCTTGGCGCGAGACGTGTCCCTGCCCAGATTTGCCGCGCAATGGCGCGATCCATAGAGACCGTCTGCCGCGTCATATTCCCGGAAGGCTTCTTCGCCGTCGAAGAACATAAGCGTAACATCGGTTGAGCCCAGCGCCTGGGGATTCAATGAGAGAATCCGTCCTATTTCCAGCAATGTGGCGGTGCTGGAAGCGCTGTCGTTGGCGCCGACAAAACGTTGTTTGGGAAACCATTTGGTGTCGTAATGGGAGCCGAGAATGATGAGCGGATGGGGTCTGGCGAACAGGGAGGATTTGCCGGGCAGGGTGGCCATCAGGTTCGTAAATTGGATCGGGCCGGTTGGTGTGTTGGCTTGGAAGGATTGTTCCCTGGTTTTGATTCCATGGCGGCGGAGTTCTTCCGAAAGATACTGGCGGGCGAGTTGGATTCCGGTTGAGCCTGGCGGACGGGGGCCGAACGACACCTGTTTTTCCACATGCGCGAAAGCGCGGGCGGCGTCGAACTGGTCTGCCAGCGGTCCCTTTTGCGCATGCAGGACGAAGAAGGGCCAGAGACAGAAGATCCAGCCGGCTTGAATTTTGCAAGGCATGTTTTATCCAAGCTTGATCTGTAGAATTTCGAGCAAACGGTCGAGATCGGTGGGTGTGTAATAGAAAACCTCCACCCGTCCTCCATTGCCGCTGGCATGCAGGCAAACCTTGGTTCCGAGCTTTTGCTGGATGGCGTCCTGAATCACTTGAAGATTGGGCGGCAGAGGGTGAGGCCCTGTTTTGGGAGAGGCTGTCCCGGACGCCTGCGGTTTGGCGCCGGGTTTATGGCTTTGAGCAAATTGTTCCGCCTGCCGGACATTCAAGCCGCGACGGATGATTTCCCGGGCAAAATGGAGCTGCTTTTCCTGATCGGAAAGACTGAGAATGGCTTTGGCATGACCAGGGGTCAGCCGTTTTTGGGCAAGGTATCCCTGCACCTCGTCGGGCAAATCGAGGAGGCGAAGGGCATTGGCCACGGTGGCGCGTTTCTTGCCGATTTTCACGGCGATTTGTTCCTGCGTAAGCGAAAAGGAGCTGGTCAGATGTCGATATCCCCGGGCTTCCTCGATGGGGTCGAGGTCTTCCCGTTGAAGGTTTTCGATCAAGGCCAGTTCAAGCGTTTCTTCATCCGTGGCGTTTTTGACAAGGACGGGAATGGTTTCCAGTCCGAGTTTCTGGCAGGCGCGGAACCGGCGTTCGCCCGCGATGATCTCAAAATGCTGGTCGCGAGGGCGGACGGTGATGGGTTGCAAAACGCCTTTTTCGCGAATGGATGAGACCAATTCATCCAAGGGTTCCCCGGTGAAATGGATTCGCGGCTGGTTGGGATTGGCCTTGATCAGGGAAAGCGGCAACTGCCGGATTCCGGCGTTGTCGGATGATGGGGGCGGGGCGGATGGCGGAACGGGAGGGGTGGAGGATGTTCTTGCGCCTTGGGCAATGATGTCGGACAACCCGCGGCCCAAGCCGGGCATGGGGCGGGGAGGCATGGTTTTGGAGACGGGTTTGCCGTGTTGAGTTTTGCCGTGCTTGTGCATGGGAATGAGCGGTTTTATTGGCATCCGCCGGTTTGCGGATGTCTGACGGGAACATTGCCCAATTGAACCGTCTGGCACAAGCGCATTTCCGTGGAGACATCTTCAAGGGGTGGGGCTTGGGAAGGGAGGCGCGGGGCTGGTGTGGATGGATGCGTGAACAGGAAAGCGGTCTTTTTCTCTTGCCACGAATGGAAGCGAAGGATAGAAAACCGGTGATTTTTGTGAGGTATGCCAAGTGTTTGTGGGGGTAGGTACCGAAGTGGCCAAACGGGGCAGACTGTAAAACTTGAAACAGGGTTTTACCCCCATTTCTACTCAAGGCTACTCACTTGTTTTTACCTCTGAAAAGTCGGGTTTGGCTTTTCTCCCATTCCTACTCAAAACCACCGAATTTTCGGCAAGGGGTGATAAGGAGGGTGATAAGGAAAGTGTTTGGGTTTTTGGTCGTCCTGTTCTGCCGTCAACCAAAACCAAAGGAACCAAATCATGAAAATCGAAGTCTCAGAGTCTCAAACCACCACCGCCAGCCAAACCAACCCATCCACCACGCCCCCGCCGCACCATCGCCAGACGGCCAGCCCACGCAGAAGCGGCCAAAAATCGCGCCCAAGTGCCCCACGATTGGCCGGAGGGCGTGGCGAGGGTGAACATAACCGCAAACCAGCCTTGCCGCAAAAGAAGGGAGCGAACAACAACCGGCATAACGGCAACGGGCATGAAGATCCCGGCTTTCTGTTTACAGAACGTGGAATCGTGGACTACTTCAAACGGAAAAAGCGCCTCGTTTTGGCGTGCCTACCAAGTGACCGATGGGACAGACAATCCAAGCTCCATGAAGGGGCAAAAGATTTTGATGCCCACGCCCGCCACTGGGAGGACAGGAACAAGCCCAAGGTTGCCGGATTTTGTCGTGATACCGCCAAAGAATTTCGAGTGAAGGAGGAAGCCATATCCTTGGCAGGCCGTGATGAAATCATACGGAAGAAGGTTGCCGTTGTGCTTCGTGCCGCAACCGGGCTTGTGGAAGCGGCGGACAGGTTTTTGGAAGTTGCGCCGAACGGTTGGAATCCGGTGCCAACAATAGATGGAGCTGGCGATTTATACCGAAACGATCTTGCGCCTCTTTTGGAAATTATTGGGAATGGGGCGGTTGTTGCTCGCCAGATTTCATCGATGGATACACACAATCCAAGCATCCGCAAGTTGATAACCTCTCTGGAACACTCGGACTTCAGAATGACGAAAGTCGCTATCGAGCAGGAATAACCCCCATCCACCCCAACACAAAGCCCCCGGTTGCCTCCAAAGGTGGCCGGGGGTTTTTGTTTTTTAGATGAAATTCGCGCCTACCAGACGGTTCAGGAGGCAGGCGCATGGTTAGGCCCAGTCGGGATATAAATCTGAATCAACCCACTCCGCGCCAGTCCATTCTTCAACGCGCTCCCATTTGCCGTTTCGCCCGGTGCGCGTGGATCTGTCCGCGGTCTTCACCCACACATAACCGGTTGGGAAACTTGGAGCTTGAGGCGTTTGCATTTTCCCACAATAGCCCGTTGTGGGTGCCTCCCATGAACAACTTGTTTTGCGGGCAACCGGCGAATAGACCGTGTATGATTCTATTCCAAGATCAATCTTGTCCGCGTAAACCTTCGCATTCTCTCCCAATTTAGCATAAGCTTCGGCTCGTTTTGTTGCGCTAGTCTGGCTTTCCCATTCCGCAATGGCATCCCTATCGGCCTCCGTAAGAGGATAACCCGTCTCGCTTTGCCACATTGGATGATGCAATAATTTTTTATCGACGGCAACCCATTCAATTTCATAAGTGGGTTGCTGATTGACGATTGACACACTTCCAGACGGAGATTCATCAACCGCAACAACAGTCATCTTTGCCTGTCCGCCAAAATCCTCAATGATTTCCACGCGCTCAACAACGTAAGATGTTATTCCCGCAATGGTTGATCCAATTTGCGGACGCGCCGCGTGAATGTTTCCGCTCCCGCCGTCGTACGACTGCGAAAGCTCGTTTCTTGCGGATGTGTAGTTGTAGCGTCGCGGCTGTTCCCGCGCTGAACTTATTCCAACCCATAATGGAGCGGATGACATTTTGAATCCTTCTTTTCTAAATTTAGATTTTGTTTTTCAATGTCCCGGAGAATTTCCAAAACCCTGAAAGCCCGCCCCTGGCGCTCGCGCCGGAATCGCTCAAGCTGGCGGCGTTGACGGTGGCTGGGATGATGTTTCATCACAAAGCCTTTCCTTCGGATTTTTCGGCAATGCCCCCAAAATCTTGCGTTGTTTTTTTGGAAGAGTGACAAACCATTTTTTCCATGCGGCCCGATACTCTTTATCCATTTTCTCTTGGATCTTTTCGTAATCGGTTTTGAAATTGCTCATGAAATTTTGCCGGAGTTCGCGCCCGCGCCCGGCGTCGCGGGAAGTCGGCTAAGTTGGCCGTGCGCTTGCCATCCGGGGACGAATCCGGACGACTAATCAAGGTATTTCGCAAGAATCAAATCGCATTCCGCAATCGGATCAACGAAATCCCCGGCTTTAAGTTCGCCGTGTTTTCGGAGGACGAATTGTAATTCTTCCCTTAATTTTGCGAGCGCGGGAGAATCCCCACAATCGCCGAAACCATTTTTTGTGTTATTCTCCCGCTCAAACTTTTCCACTCGGGCAATTTCACTTCCAATCGTGTTGCCGACATGCTCAAGCGCCAGGGCGATCGTTCGCAAATTTTCAGGTTTCCGTGAAAATGCGAGAATAACTTCATTTGCATTTTGAAGAAGCAGATTTCGCAGGCTGAAAACATCCTCGTGCCGTCGCCGCGCCGCTAACAGTTGGTCGCAGGATTCTTGATCGAATTTTTCGAGCGCCCTTTGATGCAAGGTTGGAATCACTTCATCATTAAGTTTCTTGCATTCCGCACTCAATTTGTTGATGAAATCCCATCGCCGCTGGATTTCGTTTTTAAGATTTTTGAATGCGGCAATTTGCGCGGATTTCGGTTGAAACAATTTCCGGATATGAAGTTTTACGTCGAATGCCATATGAGTTTCCTTTTTTTGAGTTATTTTTTGGTGAATGATTGCAAATTTTGAAGCGTTGCAATCGCCGCTTGTGGGTTGTTTGAATCCAATTTTTTGTAAGTGGCTTCGATGACTTGGGCCATGGCCCGCGTGTGCGCCTCAGCCAATCGGCTTAGATCATTTTTCCCGAACAGGAAAAACTTTTGACCGCCGCGCCGAATGAAACCAACGGGTTTAACGACGCCACGAATCAGGCAATCGCGGAAACTGGAGCGCGGCATGCGGCAGGTTTGCGCACCACTGCCAAGCGATTCCAGCCTAACTGGGCTTTGCTCATTCCCAAGCATTTTGTAAAATTGAGCCTCACTTATCTCGCTGGCACCAAAGTTTTCATTGCCCTCGCCCACCGAAAACAACCCGCTTGGATTTGCGGCTGGACGGTTTACCAAATCGCATGAATGAAGCTTTTCGCAACGGGCAAAGACCTTGCCGCCTATCTGGACATCTTTCCCGGAGAATGAAATCGACATTCCGACTTCCTCGGGAATCTCGTTTGCAACCTCCAAAATGTAAGACCGATGGGGCGAGTTGCTGAACAAATGAAAGTCCGCAAAGAGTTGATCGCCTTTGATGCGTGGATTAACCAGCTTGCCGATGACATCCTTTGCGCTGCTTCCATGGTCTAACTGAACCTTTGTTCCGCTCCGCTTATTCTCCATCGCGCTCTTAACCTGTTGCAGCATGGTCATGTCACAGAAAACACCGTGGCCTTTGGCTTCTCCGATGGTGCAGACGCTGACGTCCGAAATGATGCTGGAGATGGAATCGACCTTCCCGGCGCGAAATTGGCTGATAAAATTGTGTGTCATACACATTGCGGCGTGTCAACGATTTCGGCCTGTTTCCTCGACGGATTGTCAACAACGGCGGTTTCGTCATCGGCATTCGCGGAATAATGAAAATATCCAGCCGCCGAAATCACCTTTTCCAGCGCGTCAGAGGCCTGGCGGATGGCCTTCTGGATGCGCCATTGGTGGGCTGGATCATCGGTCATCTCCGAAACGTCGAGGTTCGCAAGGCCGAATTGTGAGCGATTTATCATCTCATCCAACCACTCAAACGCCTCCGGGCATCCCGGAGTGACAAACCGCCTGCTGGGTCGCCGGTGTTCGCGTAACCATTGGCGCAAGACGGCCAGATTTGTTCGTCCGTTCCTAAATGCCGCGCATCCTTCAGCTTTCGCTTGGCGCACAATTTCAAGGTCAATTTCGAGGGTTCCCGCCGCATTCCGCATGGAATCGGCCCAATCTGATGATGATTTTTTGTTCATAAAATGATGAAAATGCGCGTTTTTTTGATTTTTGGCTGCTCATACGAAAATGCCGCGCTGGATGCGGAACCTACGGGTATTCGCCATGGTTAAAGGTTCCCTAAACCACGGGTGGGGGGGTGGTGCCATGCCTGCCTGCTCCTGTTGATGTTGCGGCGTGTTCATGCATCCTGCCTCGCCTCATCAATGACCCGCATCGCATCCTTGACTTGCCCAAGC
>JAQUAF010000043.1 GCA_028687435.1 Verrucomicrobiia bacterium
GGAGGCACCCTCCCCGCATAGGGGAGCGTTTTGCCTCTCAATCAAGTCTGGCGCGATGGCTGGACCCACCGTCGTGCCGGATTTTGGCCGGACGAACCCGAAAAATCCCTAATTCGGAACCGCTGCATCAGAAGGTGTGTTTTTTTGGATCATTCAACTTTTTTCATAATATGGCGGCTCCTCTATTCCCAACGTTTTTGGAGGATATTTTATTTTTCGATGATATTCTTGCCGGGATTGAAAAACAAAATCCTAAACAGCAGGTGTTTATTGCTCTTTAATTTCAAAAGTTGATGTTTTGGAAATATACCTCAATCGAGGGACGATCGTTCCTTGATTAAGGTATATTTAAATGGAAGGACTTGGAAGGTGATGCGGGCCTTGTTTTTCCAGGAAAGATTCATCTTCGGGGCGCGGCATTATGCGCCGGTCTTTAAAGGAGGATGTGATCACGGCACGTTGTGAGGAGAAGATGAGCAGGAGGGGCTTGAAACTGCGGATGGACTCTTTCATGATTCCGGCTCGTGCCCGAAATATCGATATTGGAGGAGATGTTCCAGTTTGACGGAATTCGCGGTCTGCCGGGCAAACTGGAAAAGGGGTGCGTTTTGTCTTTGCATGGAGTGGCCGATGCGGCGCGGCCGTTTCTGGCCGCTGTTTTGGGCATGGGGGTGAGGGGGGTATTGTGCGTCCTGGCGCGTTCAGTCCGGCAGCAGGAACATTACGCCTCGGAATTGAGCGCTTTGCGCGCATGGCTGCCGGCAGATGTGGGGTTGCTCTGTGTGCCGGAACGGGAACCGGGGTTGGATGCGAATCATGCGCCGGACTTGGAAATCCTGGCCGAGGTATTGAATTCCCTGGCGGAATTGCAAAAGAGAGGCGGACGCCGGCTGGTGATCTCCACTATGGCGGCGTTTGAACAACCATTGCCCGCTCAAAATGAGTTGTTGGAAGCTGTCTGGATTTTGAAGGAGGGGGAAAACGCGGGGATGGAGGCCGCCTTGGAGCGTTTGGTGAAGCTGGGATATGAGAATCAGGGAGGGACTCGTCCGGGTGAAGCCGGGATGGTGACAGGACGGGGACAATTTGCCCGCCGTGGCGGGATTCTGGATGTCTTTTCATTCCAAGGGGAGGCGCCTGTCCGTTTGGAATTCAATGGCGATGCTGTCGAATCCATCCGGGTGTTTGATCTGGCGCGGCAGACTTCAATCGAGAACGTGAAAGAAACAATATTGATGGGGTTGGATGTGTCGCGGTTCAGGGAGGGGAAAGCCACTTTGCGGGATTATCTGGGTGAAAATTATTTTGAGTGGCGGGAGGCGGAGGGGGAGGGCGGCGCCGTGGAAATTTGCCGGGCGGGGGCCGATGGGAAAGGAGAGATGGAAAGGGTTGAGTTGGGGATTTGCAGTCATGATTTTCTGGCAAACCCGTCATTTGACGCGGTTTTGCAGGAGCAACGCCGCGAATTGCTTTTGCGGCACTGGCGCGACTGGCTGGCGGAAGGCTGGCGGGTGGCGGTGTTTTGCAACAATGAGGGGGAGGAACGGCGGTTGCAGGAGGTGTTGGGCGCCGATGCTGTCTGTCCGCAGATGACCTGGTTGAGGGGGGCTTTGTTGCGCGGGTTTTGCTGGCCGGACGCGCGTCTGGCGGTGCTCACCGACGCGGAAATTTTCGGGCGTTACCAGACCCAGGGCATGATCCGGCTGCAGCGGCGTCTTGCGCGGGCGCGGTTGCAGCGTGACCCGATCGATTTCAGCGAGTTTGAGGAAGGGGATCTTGTGGTGCATGTCCAGCAGGGCATCGGCCGTTTCCTGGGAATCCGCAAGGTGGAGGAGCAAGGCGCGCAGCGCGAGGCGCTTGCCCTTGAGTATGCCGGCGGCGCCCTGTTGTATGTGCCGATCGAACAGGCGCACTTGGTGGGGCGTTACGTGGGGGTGGGGAAACGTTCGGCGGACCTCGACGAGTTGGGAGGCGGCAAATGGGACAAGACCCGGCGCAAGGCCGAGCAGGCGGTGATGGATTACGCGGCCAAGCTGCTTGGGATTCAGGCGGAACGGCAGCATGAGAACGGTTTTGCCTTTGCGCCCGACACCGCATGGCAGAAGGAGATGGAGGATTCCTTTCTCTACGATGAAACCCCCGACCAATTGACCGCCATCGAGGAAGTGAAGCAGGACATGGAGACCCCGAAGCCCATGGATCGATTGATTTGCGGCGATGTCGGCTTTGGCAAGACCGAGGTGGCGATGCGCGCCGTTTTCAAGGCGGTGATGAACGGACGCCAGGCGGCGGTGCTGGCGCCGACCACCGTGCTGGCCCAGCAGCACGAGAGAACTTTCAAGGAGCGCATGGCGGATTACCCGATCCGGATCGAGTCCCTGACCCGTTTCCGCACCCGGAAGGAGCAGCGACAAGTGTTGCAGGCTTTGCGCGAGGGCGGCGTGGATGTGGTGATCGGCACGCACCGGCTTTTGCAGCCGGATGTGGTTTTCAAAAATCTCGGACTGGTGGTGGTGGACGAGGAGCAGCGCTTTGGTGTGGAACACAAGGAACGGTTCAAGGAACGGTTTCATCTCATCGACATGCTGACGCTTTCCGCCACGCCCATTCCCCGGACGCTTTATCTTGCCTTGGTGGCGGCGCGGGACATGAGCCAGATCGAAACCCCGCCCCCCAACCGCCTGCCGGTGGAAACCCAGGTTGTCCCGTACGACGAGCGGGTGATCCGCGGCGCCATTGAAAGGGAACTCGCGCGGGGCGGGCAGGTTTTTTTTCTTCACAACCGGGTGCAGTCCATCCAACGGGTGGCCGACCGCATCAAGGAATTGCTTCCGTCCGCCCGTGTGGCCGCAGGACATGGGCAAATGGAGGATGATGAACTCGAGGAAATCATGTCCCGGTTTGTGGAAGGCAAGGTCGATGTGCTGGTTTCAACGACGATCGTTGAAAGCGGCCTCGATATTCCGCGCGCCAACACCATCATCATCGATCGCGCCGACCGGTTTGGCCTGGCGGATCTTTACCAGTTGCGCGGCCGCGTGGGACGCAGCCAGATGAAGGCTTACGCGTACCTGCTTTTGCCCCGTCATTTGATGATGGAAGCCCATGCGCGCAAGCGCGTCAGCGCCATCAAACAGTACAGCCAGCTGGGCGCGGGATTCAAAGTGGCGATGAGGGATCTGGAAATTCGCGGCGCAGGCAACCTGCTTGGCACGGCGCAGAGCGGCCATGCCTGCGCGATCGGTTTCGAGTTGTACTGCCAGCTGCTTCGCGAAACCGTGGCCCGGATCAAGGGGGAAAAAACGCCACCGCGCATTGAAGTGAAGGTGCGGCTTGATTTTCTGGAGCTTTCCGAGGATCTGGCGGGCGGGGGGGCGGGAGCGTTTGTGCCCAAGGCGTACATGACGGAGAACCGGCAGCGCATCGACGCCTACCGAAAACTGGCCGAAACGGCGGATGAGGCTCAACTCACCGCCTTGGTGAACGAATGGCGCGACCGGTTTGGCCGGTTGCCCGCGCCCGTGGAGCGGTTGCACCAATTGGGACGGATCCGCCTGGCCGCCGCCGCCGCGGGGGTCCAGGCGGTCGAGGTGGAGGAGGGCAAGTTGCTTCTCCAACGCGGCGGCGGATTGATCACCGTGGGCGGACGCCTTCCCCGGCTCTCAAGCGAAAATGTCGATGCCCGCCTGATGGAAATCTTGAGGCTGATCCGTTCCCTTGCCCCGAAAACATCCGGGTAAACCGGAGGGAAACGGAGATGCGGGAGCCACGCCCTCCATTGTCTGTATGGCAAAAAAATGGAGGGCGGGTCTCCCGCACCGCCTCATCAGAACGGAATGGCGCCAAATGGACCAAACGTTAGCGGCAATGGCCGTCCCGGCTCTGCCACTTTTAAAAAACAAGGACTGCCGTTCAGCACGGGCTTTTCGTCTGGAGCTGTCCGCGGAGTTCCACCATCCGGCCCAGGATTTCGCCGGTGGCGGCCGCACGGTCGCGGCTGGAAGGAGTGAAAGGGCGGCCGATGACCAATTCCATCAGGGGACGCCGCAGGAAGACCCAGTTTCGCCAGTCATAGGCAGCCATGGTGCCGTTGAGCACGGCCGGAAGGATGGGGCATTTGGCCATCAGGGCGATGGTGGCGGCGCCTTCCTTGATCTGGGGGGTTGATCCCAGGACGGAGGTTTCATCATGCTTGATGCCTCCCTCGGCAAAGACAACCAGCGGACGTTGTTGCCTGGCCGACTGAACGGCATGTCGCATGGTGCTCAGATCCACTTTTTCCCGGTCCAGCGAAATGCAGTGGAGAAGATCGAAAAAGAGATTGGCCCTGCCGTCCAGCAATTCGAAGAGTTCCACCTTGGCCACCCAGGTGAGTTGCCAGGGAACGGAGGTGCCCAGAAGGGGGGGGTCCCATTCGCTGAGATGATTGCAGGCAATGATCAGGGGGCCCCCGCCGGGAGGACAGTTTTCCCGGCCCACAACCCGCACCCGGAAGAAAGTCCGGAGGACCACGAAGCTGAAAATGCGCGATACCGCATAGAAGGCCCGGCTGAAAGCCTTCCATGGCCGGCCATGCGGAGGAATTCCTCCTTTGGATTTGGTTGGGTTCATATGAAAGTTTCGGATCATTTCGGCTTTGTGGCGCAAAATGTCCAAACCCAACTCCAATCATACTTTGCGCAGAATATCAAGGAATGCCTGCGCCATGGGCGAAAGAGGATGTTCCCGCCGCCGCAGGACAGCCAGGGGGCGGATCAGTTTTTCGTTGTTGAAAATCACCACCCGCAGGGTTCCCCGGGTTTGTTCGTCCTTGACCGTGGAAAGAGGCACGATCGACACGCCCATGTCCATTTCAACCGCCCGTTTGAGGGCGTCGGGATGGTCGAAAGTCGCCGCGATTTTCGGGGAGAAGCCATGTTTTTTAAAAACCTGTTCCAGGGCTTTCTGGGTGGAAAGGTCGGCGTCAAAGGAAACATAGGCATGTTGGGCGAGATTGGCGAAGGGAATGGATGGTTTTTCGGCCAACGGATGATTGGGATGACAGATCAGGATCATCGGATCGTTGCGGATGATTTCCGTTTCAATGTCGGAATGGCGTTCAGGAAAGGCCACCAGGCCCAGTTCAGCTTTTTTCTGGCGCAGGTCATCGTACACCTCCGCGGCCCGCCGGTAGTCCACATGAACCTTCACGTTGGGATGATCCCTCAAAAAATGTTGAACGAGGTTGGGGAGTTCGTGCAATCCGACGCTGAAAATTGTGGACAGGCGGATTTCCCCGCCCGGTTGGACGATGGTTTGATTGAGATCCTGAAGCAACTGGCCGTGGATGCGCAGGATCTTCCCGGCGCTTTCGTGAAAAAGTTTGCCTTGCGGGGTGAGGGCAAAGCTGCGGGTGGTGCGGTTCAGCAGACGGCAATCCAATTCCTTTTCCAAAGAGCGGATTTGCTGGCTGACCGCTGGCTGGCTGATGCCATTCAACGCTGCCGCCGAGGAAAAACTCTGGCAGTCCACCAGATCGCAAAAAACCTTGCAGGCGAAGATATTCATTCCTGATGGAATTTGTAGGGAATTTTGACGCCGAGCAAAAGGCCAATTTATTTCAAACCAGGCAGCGGAGATTGCCTCGGTCCCCGACCGGCGGATTTCCGCAATTGCGTTGCCTGTCGCCCTTCCTTCATCCATTGTCGGTTTTATGAGCAATCGAAAATTTGTTGCTTTTTTTGGGGTTGTGGTGTTGGGAGTTTTGGGAATAATGCCAGCCATGTCTTCGGGAAAAGATTTGCCAGTCATGTCTTTGCCGCTGTTGCCGGAAGTTGACGGGGTGGTGGAAATCCCCGCCCAGCCGGCGGTAAAGAACGAACCTCGAACCGTCAAGGTTTACGTTCGATATCCGCGCCGTCAGCTCAGCCAGGTTGGCGCGGAAACCGGTCTCATGTTGAGTCTCCATAATTGGGGAGGAACCGCATTTGTCGGCGCGCCGCAGCCTGAAAAACTGGCCGATCCTTTCAATCTGGTGGTGGTTGGCGTCGATTATTATCAGAGCGGCGATTTGAATAAACAGCAGCCATATGATTTCGGATATTACCAGGCCATGGACGCGCTTCGGGGACTTTATCATGTGTATCAGGGGCTGGTTGCCAGGGGGATGAATTTTGACCGGACCCGAATTTATGGCGCCGGAGGGTCGGGGGGCGGCTATACGATCCAGATGGCGCGCAAATTTGCGCCCTGCACCTTTGCCTGCATTGTCGATCATTCGGGAATGGCCAGCCTTACGGATGACATGGCCTTCAACCTTCCTGGCGGCAGCCGCCTGAATGCCCGTTACAGCCAGGAGTCAGGCAGTCCAGCCTCTTTGAGCAAAGGCATGCAGGAAATCCGCGACTTGGGAAATGCGGAACATCTGGCCCTGAACGCAAAGGCGGGAGGAACATGCAAGGTTGTGGTCATTCATGGCGAGGACGACACATCCTGTCTGGTGGATGATAAAAAGCGGGTGGTGAACGCCATGAAGGCGTCCGGGATGGATGTTGAGCCTCATTACATTTCCAAACAGGATATTGACGGAAAACTTGTCAAGGAAAGCGGGCATGCCATTGGCGACCGGACGGAATTGCTGCGGTTTTTTGCCGGAAAATATCTTGATCCTTCGAGCGGTGAGATGAGGCGGTTGTCCGGGCCTGTTGATTTCGAACAAAAAACCGTCCGTGAATTTCCGACAAGCGATGGCGTGGTAAAGGTTTCCTATGACAAGGGTTTTCCAGAAATATCCTGCCGGTAAGAGCAACGGTTTGGGTGAACCGGGTGAACGAGGGTGGAGGGGGGAAGGCTGAAGCTCATGGTTTCTTCTTGTTTAAACCGTGAACCTTGAACCTTTGAACCGCGTTTACTTCTTGTCCGCGGAGGGCGTTGTGGGTTTCTTGCGTTTTGCAAATCCCTTGAGCACCCTGGTTGCGCAATTGGCGCCGGAGATTTCCCAATAGGTTACCGCGACCAGATCGCCGACCCGGAGATCTTCCAGGGATTTCCATTCTCCATTGATGGAGACGCGGCCTTTGGATGAGAGTTTGAATTGTTTTCCATCCACGAAAAAAGTGCCGGCTGCGGCGTTGATTTGCTCGATTTTCCCCTTTTGATCCAGTGGCACTCCTTTTTTGCGCGTGGCCTGCACCACGGTTTCGCCGGTGGTTGTGGTGGTGGGCGCCGATGTTTCAAGGGTCACGGGTGTTGCGGGAATGGAAGCCGGCACGGCTTCGACGGCGGCGGGCTTCTTTTCTTTTTTCGAAGCGCGTTTCTTTGTCGCGGCTTTTACGCTTTCGGAGGATTGTTTTTCATCCGAAACATTGGGGCTTGATGCCTCCTTGTCCTTGGGGTCGGCTGCCATGAGCGAAACAGCGGCAAAGAAGCAGAGGAAAAAGGCGGAAAAAGATTGCATCCCCGTATCGCTAGGCAATCCCCCTCAAAAGTCAACGGAAAACATGATGGGGTTTCTTGTGATTCATTTGAAATTCACATGGATGGACAGGAATGGTTGTTCCGGCAGGATGCGAAGCGGAAATTGATGAGAAAGGATTTGGAGTATTTTTACTGGGTGAAGCGCGATTTTCCGCAGATCAATGGGATGTTGGATGTGGTGGATTCTGGTTCTGAAAGCCGGTGGAGGAAAGCATGCATCATGTCGTAATGCCACTACGCGCTGATTGATTATGACAGGCTTTGTTTTCCTGAAGCGCGGGACGCCGGATTATCCGGCGCCCTCCCAATTGATGACGATGCCCATGTATTGGGAGCGGTCTTTGAGCAACTGGCTGTAAATTCCGGGGGCTTCCTGCCAGGGGATGCGGTGGCTGATCATTCGTTTCACGTTCAATTCGCCGCCGGCCACAAGATCGAAAAACAGCTCGCAATGCCGCGCCGCAGTCCATGGGTTTTCAAGGGTTGCCACGGGCGGATGGGAAAAATTGTGGGCGCCGATGATGGTGTGGCTGGGGCTGTTGCACAGGTCGTGGAAATCAAAGGCGGTTTTTTCGCGGGGGCTGCTCATGACCACGAAGCGTCCCTGGTTGTGCAGCGCCTTGAACTCGCCGGGGATCAATCCGGCGTTTCCCGTGACTTCGAACACGATGTCCGCCATGCGGTTGCGGGTGTGTTTTTTCACCTGCTCGATGACATCCTGGCGCGCGGTGTTAACCTTGATCAAAGACTTGTCCTCCGGCAGCAGGCCGAGGCGGAAGTTCGACACATCCACCGCGAATACGGGGCGGGCGCCGGACAGCCGGCAAAAACAGGAGGCAAAATGGCCTAGCAACCCCAGCCCGAACACCACCGCCGCGTCGCCCCAGCCAACCCTGGACATCCGGATGCCGCGCATGACGATCTGGGCGATGATGTAGAAAACCGCCTCCTCATCGGAGACTTCGATCCGGTGGACTTCGCGGGTGTCAGCCAGGGGCAGGGTGGCGTACCGGCAGTGAGGACCGGTGTTGCCGACCCTTTTGCCGATCCATGCCTTGTTGACCTTTTTGCCAACCTCGACAATCCGGCCGACCGCGGCATAACCTGTCTTGAACGGATAGGGAAATGCTTTTTCCCAAATGGATCCTTTGGGATAATCCCCGCTGAAAACGGTCATTTCCGTGCCAATACTGATCAGGGAACGCTCGTTTCTGACCAGGACTTCTCCGGGACCCGGTTTTTTAAGGCGGTGATATTGGATTTCCGCCGCTTTTTTCCGGGGAAAAACGACAAGGGGTGTTTTCATGGGTTTCCTTTGACAAATCGAATATAAATCAGCATAAACAGTTAATCTTCCTCATTTTAATGAAAAAACCGGTTAAAAATGATCATTCCACGAAGGGGATATTTGATGCGGTTCATTTGGATGAACGGTTTCCCATCACCGTGCCCGGGTGGAACATTCGGGGGGATGTGGCGCCCATTCCACCCCATACCCATGATTGTTTTGAGATCGGGTATTGTTATGAGGGGACAGGGGTTTTCACGGTGGAGAACAAGATTCTTCCTTTCAAGGGGGGGGACATGGTGGTGGTCAACCACCGCGAACTGCATTTGATGGTGAGCGCGTTCGGGAAGACGAGCCGGTGGCGTTTTTGCAACCTGGATCCGGTCCGGTTGCTGGCCGGGCATGTGCCTGCCGGCGAACCCCATCTTGAAGCCGATTCGTTTTGCGGCAGCGGGTTCACCAATGTTTTTGACTCAGACCGGCATCCGGAATTATGCGCGGTGGTTCGCGACATTGTGACCGAGATGGCGGAACAGCCGCGGGGGTACCGGTCGCTGGTCCGATCGCTGGTTTGGAATCTCATGGTGCGGTTGCACCGCGCGTTTCCGCCCGGTTCCGGAGGGGAGGGGGCGTCCCGGGAATTGTCCCGCCTTCATCTCGCGAGGGTCCGGCCCGCGATCGAGCATATCGCCAGCCATTACGACCGGCCTGTCATGGATGCCGATCTGGCGCGTTTATGCCGGATGAGCCGGCCGCATTTCCGCCGGATTTTCAAGGAGGCCGCCGGCCTGGCGCCGCATGAATATCTCATCAGTTTTCGAATGAATGTGGCCGCCGCGTTGTTGAAAAACACCGATCGCAAGATCCTGGATATTGCATTCAGCGCCGGTTGCCCCACCCTGTCGAATTTCAACCGTCATTTCCGGGCGGTTTTCAAACAAACCCCGCGCCAGTTCCGTTGTTCGCGCAATACTTGATGGCGCTTGGATTCCCGCAGGATAAAAATTCTTCGCAATCCCCGATTTTTACTGCGAGAAATCCATTGACTCCTGCACTTGATGGCTGAAACTTCACCCATGGCAAAGAGGATTATTTTGGCGGATGACAGTCCTGCTGTTTTGGATCTGTGGGGCGGTTTTTTATCCGGGACAAGGGGATTTGAAGTGATGGATTTTGCGAATGATGGACGCCAGGCGGTGAGACTGTCGCTGAAGCGCCGTCCGGATGTGGTTGTAATGGATCTTTCCATGCCGGAACTCAATGGTTTTGATGCCGCAGCCATGATTGTGGATGAATGCCCGGCCATAAGGGTGGTGGTGGTTTCCGGACATGCGGACAAACAATTTGTTGTCAGGGCATTTCGTTCCGGCGCCACGGGTTATCTGGCCAAGGAGGATGCTGCGATGGAGTTGGCGGAAGCCGTCCGCGTTGTTTCAAGCGGGAAGGTGTTTATTTCCAGGACGGTCCGGCGTTTTCTCGGAACGGGGCAGGAAACGTTTCAGGATCGCATGCAGGCAACGCATGATCAACGCCGGGCGAAGACAGGGCGGGGAACAAGGTGAAGGGGGAAAAGGGCGCCGGAAATTTTCATGTCTTCAGCCGGTTTTCAACAAACAAGATAAATCCAGTTGGCAAAGATCAGTCCGCCGATCATTTTGATTTTTGCGGCAGGGGTGACTGAAGGGAAAAACGTCCGCGGGAAGGAGGGGATGAGAAGAAGGAATGTCCGGAGGAGAATGACAAAAACAACCACGACAAACAGGGGGTTGAGTTGGCAGGCGGCGGGGATGTCAAGTTGAAGGAGAGCCATGGCGGCCCGGGTGCTGCCGCAGATGGGGCAGGGAATGCCGGTCAAAGCGCGAAAGGGGCAAAAGGGAAGGGGCAATCCATGACGGACGCCCAGCCAGGCCAGTCCGGCGAAAAGTCCGAGGGCAGTGAGGGGAATAAATGTCTCGAGTTTTGCGCGAAATTTTGACGGGTTGGGATGAAAGCCTTGTTCCATGAGCGCTGCGCATTTCAAATGGATATTCCCTTAGTGCCTTGGTGTCTGTGAATGATCAGGGAGTGGAGAGCCGGCGCGGCGAATGAGGCGGATGCCGCTGTGCAGGGACCATGACCAGCTGATGAGGAAGATTCCGATTCCGATGATTCCCTCTCTCAGAAACGGACCGCCGTCGAGCGGAATCATTTCGGTTTGCAACCATTGCCTGACTGCGCCGTAAAGGAAGACCACCGAAAGGGCGCCTCCGGCAAGGGCGAGCGCCATCTGGACATAAGCGGCGCGCCGTTCGCCCGCCAGCAGGGTTCCCATTCCGGGAAGAACCAGCAGGTTGCTGGCAAGGCACGCCCAAGCCATGGGCGGATCAAGGGGTTTTGGAGGAGGGTTCGGCAAAGATGTCTTCGTAAGCATAGGCCATGGAGGCCAGGGCGATGGTGATGGTGACGAAAACGCCGATGAAACAGGCGATGAGTCCCAGCATGGCCACCAGCCCCAGCACCAGGAGAAGGGCGAAAAATTGCCACCAATGTTTGCTGATCACCTTGCGGCTGACTTCCATGGCGTCCCAGAACTCGAGCTGTTTGTCGATGACCAGGGGGATGGCAAAAGACCATGCAACCCCGAGATAGATGCCGGGCAGAATGCAAAGGAAGAGACCCACGCTGGTCAGGATGCCGGACACCAGGCCGACCAGCATCAATTGGGCAAAGGACAATTTGAAACCAACAAAGGCATCCTCCAAGGCGGCTGGCTGGCCCCGGATCAGTTTGAGGATGAAGTAATACAGTCCACCGGTCAAAACACCGGTGAGCAAGAGTCCGATAAAAATATAGTTTGAGATGCCGAGGATGATGGCGATGAGCGTGGTGACTCCCACCGTGAGCCAGAAATTGGCTTTGACCAGCGCCCATCCGCGGCTGAGGCACGATCCGATATTGACGGAGTAGTCGCGGGCCAGGATGGCATTGGCGATGTTTTCGGCTTTTTGACGGCTGGTGGAGGTGACGGGGGGGATGTTGCTGGCGGGTGGAGGGACGCAGCCCATGGCGGCGGCTGCTTCGGGGATGTTTTTGAGGGGTTTCCATTCCGCGCCGCCTTCGGCCTGCAAGGGGGTTTCGGAATTGATCCGCCCCTCTTTGTGCCATTGTTGGAGTTGTTCAAGGGAAAAGGGACCGTATTCCTTGCCGTCGCCGCCAATCATTTTATACATGGCCATAAAATTCCTTCTGTTGCATTTTGCCTCGGGCATCGGGGGGCGATGCGTCGAAAGCCGGAAGGATTCAAGCGGTTTCCCTGACGCCAGGCAATCCCAAACAAGCGGCCGCAACCGCTCGTTCCGCCTCGATCTGTTCCGGATGATGCAGGGCGATCAGCCGGCCGGGCAGATGATAACCGAAGTAATGACAGTTGTCGGCGGAAAGAAACGCGGCGACGCAGGGGATGCCGACCGCCGCTGCCAGATGGTAAGGGCCGCAATCGTTGGAGACAAAAAGGCGGCATTGGCTGAGAAGGGAGGCAAAGGCCGGCAGGGGTTGGGGGGGGACAAGGCGGGCCAGATCGGGGGCGGCAGCCAGCCATTGGCGAAGCGCGGGATCGTCAGCCCTCGGATCTCCCGGTCCCAAGGCCAGAAGGACGGGAATTTTTTCCGCCAGCAATCGTTCGCCGATGCGAAGAAAGGCTTCCAACGGCCAGCTTTTTCTCCAGTGATGGGGCGCAAAAATCAGCGCCGGGCGTTTCAGGGGGCGGAACAGCCGGGCGGTTTCGGATGCCAGAGCAGGATCGGGTCGAAGCGTGGGAATGGCATCGGCGGGCGTTTTTCCAAATGGCGAGAGCAGGCGAAGCAGGTTGGAGATCATGGGATCCGGACGCGAAGGGGCGACCGGATGGGAGAGAAAGGCGCGGCTTTCCTCGTTGTCGAATCCCGCACGGCAACGGGCGCCGGTCCAGAGGGCGAGGCACAGGGTGGTGAAGGAGGATTTGAAGGCGTTGTCGCAGGCGATGACCGCATCGTAGCGTTCCCGGCGCAGTTGACGCAAGAGGTGGAGCATGGCCAGGGGATGGGACAGGAATCGCGGATGAAAAACCAGGATGTTGCCGGCGCCTGTTCCGTATTGGAACAGCGGGCTGATGTTGTCGCGCAGCATCAGATCCAGACGGGCGTTGGGAAACAGCCGGCGGCATTCCGGAATCAGAATGAGCGATTGAAGGGCGTCGCCCAGCGCCTTGCCGGTGCGGATGATCAGAACCTTGCTGAAAAGGGAGGGATTGATTTCGCGGGAGGCCCGGGGTTCCCGTCGCAGCAGAATGGCGCGAAGCCCGGCCAGCAGCAGGTTTCGTCCCCGGTGTTCCATGTCTCGCCGGAAAAGGCGGAATCGGACGGGGAAGGGAAGATGGAACTCGAGATTCAAGGGGTCGGGTTTCAGGGGCAAGGTGTCAGGTTGATCCGGATTTTGCGTCAAAATCCGGGAAACCCGGATATCCAATCATCAAAATTCAAAGCGATGAACGGTCGTGTTTCTGTCTTGGGTTGAACTTGTTATACCTTGTTCCCAAACCTTATCCCTTCAGTTTTTCGAGGCGCCGCAGCACGCAGTCCCGGCCCATCACCTCGAGCATGTGGTATAAACTGGGGCCGATGCCGCGGCCGCTGACGGCCACGCGGGCGGGATGAATGTATTCGGCTGTTTTGATGCCTTTGCCGGCGGCGAGCTGCTTGAACTGGCTTTCCAGTTGGGCGGCGGTCCAGGGTTCGGTTTTTTCGAGCAGGCTCCGCAACTCGGCCAGCCGTTCGCTGGCGCCGGCTTTCTTGAGGGTTTTGGTTTCCGCCTCCGGATCGCGGGGATGATCGTCCTTGAAAAAGAAGACGGTCATGTCCACGACGTCGGAAAGCTGTTTGACCTTTTCCTTGACCAGGGAGAGGACTTTCTGCGCGTAGGGGGACATTTCCTCTCCGGAAGGCGCGCGCGCGGCGGCAAGGTAACCGGCTTTTTCCAGAAGCGGCATGGCCAGGGCGTTGAACCGTTCGGGCGGCATGGTGGCAAGGTATTTGGCGTTCATCCACTGCAACTTGTCCATGTCGAAGCGGGCGTTGTGGCGGTTGATCTGGGGAAAATCGAAGCGGCGGATGATTTCCTCAATGGGCATGATCTCGCTGTCGTCCTTGGGCGACCAGCCCAGCAGGCAGAGATAATTGCGCACGGCTTCGGGGATGAATCCCTTGTCGAGATATTCGCCCACGGCGGCCCCGGCGTCCCGCTTGCTCATTTTGGAGCCGTCCCGGTTTAGAATGAGGGGGATGTGGGCGAAGGCAGGGGGGGGGACGCCGAACGCCTCGTAAAGCGCCAGGTGCTTGGGGGTGTTGGAAAGATGGTCCTCGCCGCGGATGACATGGGTGATTTTCATCTCGATGTCATCCACCACATTGACCAGATGGAAAATGAAGGAACCGTCGGGCCGGACGATGGTCATGTCCGGCTCGGGTGTCAGGTCGATCTGGATGGAGCCGCAGATCAGGTCCGGCACGGTCATGACTTGTTTGGGAAACTTGAAACGGATGGCGCCATGATCCTCATAGGCGCGACCGGAGTCCATCAGGCGTTTGACGTAGCCTTGGTAGATTTCGCGCCGCTGGCTTTGGAAGTAGGGCCCGTGGTTGCCGCCCTTGGACGGGCCCTCGTCCCAGTCCAGCCCGAGCCATTCCAAACCCTTGAAAATGACGTCCACGGCCTCCTGGGTGTTGCGCGCGTGGTCGGTGTCCTCGATGCGCAGCACAAAGACGCCGCCGGTATGGCGGGCGTAAAGCCAGTTGAAAAGGGCGGTGCGGGCGCCTCCGATATGAAGCATGCCGGTGGGGCTTGGGGCAAAACGAACGCGAGTGGTCATGGGTGCAGCAGAAGAAAGAATTCCTCGCGTGGCAAGGAAAATTTCTCCCGTAAAATCCGGCTTTTATGAAACAGGCGGGTCAAATCGCCAGGGTTTTGAGCATATGACCGACCACTTTTTCAGCGGAAAAGTATTCCCGGGCGATCTCGATGGCTTTCCGGGAGTGTTTTTCGTAGTCCGCCGCGATGGTTTCGGCTGCGGATTGGATGTCGGACATGTTGCGGAAGGCGAAGAGACCTTCGCCGGTGGGGATGAATTTCCCGAAAAGGGTGTCCTGGGTGATGACCGGACGGCCCGCCGCCAGATAACAGGCGCTGCGGTCGCTGAACCAGCCGGTTTTCAGGCGGATGTATTGATCCTTGGCCACGGTCCACTCGGCGTCGCTGTTTTGGATGTATTTGATATAGGCGTCGTAGTTGCGCGATAGCTCGTGAGGACTGGCCAGCCGCCAGCCCTGGCGTTCATAAAGTTCCCTTGATGCGGGATCCCGGCTCATGTCGGTGGCCATTTCGCAGATGAAATTGCCGTTTTTCAAGCAGGTGGGCAGGTCTGTGAATTTGAGGAATTCGAAGGTTTTGGACCAATAGTAGATTTTGTTTTTCCAGACGACATCCTTGCCCTTGGTTTCCCAGTTGGCGATGGTGGTCAGGCGGATGGGGGCGGTTTTGGCGCCCTTGGGAACGATCAGAGAGGTGGCGCGTCGTTTGTCGATGATGGGCTGGTGTTGCTTCCACAGTTCGAGGGCGACCGGTTGCCGGGTGGCGTGCCATTTGAAGCCACCGGCGGGCAGGGGGCAATCGGATTGGCCGATGTTTTCGCCAAATGTGAAATGGGCATGGTGCTGGCGCAGGTAGTCGATGGTGTCCTGGGTTTTCTTGTCGAGTTTGATCTGTTCCACCCCCGGATCGCTTTCCACGTAGGCGAGACAGGGGGATTTCAACACATCGTCGTGCAGTTCCTGAGCCCCGCAGATGTTCAGGGTGGCGGCGGCGTTGGCAAAGGTCTGGCTGATCTGGCGTTCGGTCAGGTCGCCAAACACTTTCATGGGTTCCATGAATCGAGCCCGGTAGCACCAGCGGAAACCAAAACGGTCCGCCAGACGGCGGGTGATTCCGACCACGTTGCGAACGGCGGTTTCCCCCATTTCAAAGGTGTGCGGATCATAGGGCAGGCGCGCCGTGTCCTCGATGTAGATGGGGTCGTAACCAAGAGCCTTGAGCCCCAGGATATAATGAAGGTGCTGCCAGACCACGCCCGCAATCGGACAGGTGGTCATGAATCCCGCCACCACAACACGTTTTTTCTTCATGCCGTCCATCGTAAAGACTGCGCAAACGCTTGGCAAGATTGCAGGGCGGGGGATTTTGGATTTTAGATTGATGATTTGTGATTTTTGCGGAAATCGCGGCGCCTTCCCCCGATGTCATTGCGAGACCGTGGATTCCCGCGAAAGCGCATACGCGTCAACCTAATTGAGATCCTTTTCTGGGAACGCGGGTGTCCTGCCCAACGCCGCTAACATTTACCCAATCTGGGACCATTCCGTTCTGATGGAAGCGGTGCGGGAGCCCCGCCCTCCATTGTCTGCACGGTAAAAAATGGAGGGCGGGGCTCCCGCACCGCCTATGATAGAGATATGATTCATTGATTCCTTAGGTTGACGCGTATGCGCGAATGCGGGAATCTGGATGCGCGGAATTTTTTGCGCTGAAATTTGACAATTCCGGATTTGGGTGTATGGTAAAAGTCATTCAATGACTTCATGACTAAACGAGAGACATTAAGTCGGCAGATTGCCGATCAACTGGAGGGTGAGATCGGAAAAAGGTACCCGATCGGGAAAAAAATCGAGTCCAATGCCGCTTTGGCGGAGCGGTTCAGGGTGAGTGCCCATACCATCCGGGAGGCCATCGCCACCCTGGAGGCCAGGGGGATTCTCAGCCAGAGACATGGCAGCGGAACCTATGTAACCGGGCGTGATTCCGGTGATCGCAAGGAATCGACATCGGTGGTCGGTGTTTTTGCGGGCTCCAGCCTGACGGAGGAGATCCGGCATTTTTCCCGGCGACTGGCGGCCTGTCTGAGGGAGGAAATCCAAAAGACGCCGGATTGGGGGCTTCGGATTTATGATGATCTTGAGTATCTTCTTTCCACACCGGGATTTGAGGAGTCCATTGCCTGCCGGCAGTTGAGATCGGATATCCGGCATAATGCGTTCAAGGGGATCATCCAGATCACCGGGCCGGACGATATGAAGCGCAGGCTGTTGCCGGGATTGGATTTGCCGTCGGTTTGTTTTCACGGCTGGAAGGTCAGGGATGATTCCTCGGATGTGGTCCTGGACCTGCAACGTTTCGGGGAGACGGCGGTTGATTTTCTCGCGAAAAAGGGGATCCGGCGGATCGTTTATTTTCATGCCTTGTTCAAGCTTGGATCGGAGGAATTGCCGGGTGTGGAGGGGTTTCGGAAGATGGCGGAAAAATGGCGGCTTCCCATGGCGCAAGTCCATTGTGTGGAGGCCCGGGGGACAAAGGGATTTCACCTGGAGGAAACCGCATATGAGAAAACCATGGAACTTGCCGGAGAATGGGAAAGGAAGGGAGAGTGGCCGGAGGCCTTGATTGTGCTGGATGACATTGCGGCGCGCGGGGTGGCGCTGGCATTGATCCGCAAAAACATTGATGTGTGGGACTTGCGCCGGACAGCCGATACCGGAAAACGGGCGGCATCGGGACCGCGGCTTTGCGTTTTGGCCACGGGCAATGAGGGGATCGAACATCACTATGGCATTCCGGTGGCGCGTTACGAGTTTCCAATCCGCGCGGTGGCCAGGGAGTTGTGGCGGATTTTGAAATTGCGGATGAACGGCAAGCCCCTGCCTGGATTGCCGGTCACGCTTCAGGGCGCTTTAAAAACAGGTTTGGAGTCATGAATCCATTTCAATTTAATCCCGGGTCTGAACGAATCCAAACCGCCTGCAAGAGGCTGGCGGACGCCTACGCCCGCAAGCCGCAGGAGGTTGTGCCGGTTGTCGAAAACGGCGGATTTCGTTCTCCCTATTCGGTGAAGGAACGATTTGATGACCTGGACAAAATGCTCGATCATTCGGTGAAATACGCCAACTTTCTGGCCTCAACCGACAACGATTGGCCGCCTTATCTGGATACTTATTGCACGGTCACCATGGTGCCCGAGGCGTTTGGTTGTGAGATTGTTCTTCGCGAGGGATATGATCTGGCGGCGCATCCCGCGATTCATGACATTGAGAAAGTCTGGACACTCAAACCCCGGCGTATGGAGGAGACTCCCACCATCCGGCGGTTGTTCGAGTGGATTGATCACGCGCAGAAAAAATTGGGGACGGAAGTTCCCTTCTGGACGGCCGACATTCAAAGCCCCTTCAGTGTGGCGGCGCAGATTGTTGACGCGCAGGAGTTGTTTGCCGCCTGCATCGAGGCGCCCAAGACGGTTCATCATCTTTGCCGCATGATCACCGATTACAGCATTGAATTCATGCGAAAACATCTGGCGCAGATGGAAAACGCCGCGTTTCCGGGGAGGAATTTTCCAAGCATCCCCGGATTGTCCGGCATTTGCATTGCCGACGACACCCCGCTGGTCATGCTCAATCCGAGGATGTACCGTGAGTTTGCCTTTCCGTACAATGCGGAATTGGGCAGGGCTTTTGGCGGCATTTATCTTCATTCCTGCGGCAATTATCGTTGCAACCTGGATAATCTGCTGGATCTGCCCGACCTTCGCGCCATCCAGGTCCACGCCGGTCCCGGGGAGTTTCCCCTGCCCGCCAGCGCCGCGGAGGACGATCCCTTCAATCGCGCCCGCCAAAAGGCCGCTTGTTTTGTGGACGCCAACGATGTCACGCGGGGCGACAGGTACAAGGACCGCCCCAAGGCCCATTATGAGGAATATGTTCTTCCCCGACTGAAACAAGGGGACATGACCGGCATTATTTTGCAGAGTTGCGGAATCGGAGGGGACATTCCCGATGTTGAAACCGCCCTTCGCTGGACGCGGAGCCGGTTGCAGCCGGGCCGCAAGGGTGGTGGATGAAATTTACATTGATGGACAGGATATTTCCGATTGGGGTCAACTCTCAACACTCAACATTTGGCTGGGGGGTGCATGGAAAGAGACCATGATGTCTGTTGAGTGTTGAGAGTTGACCCCAATCCAACCCATTAGGAGAAAAAAATGAATCAACGAGGATTGTTTTTTGCGAGGATGGAGGGGAGTGCGGTTGATCGTCAGCCGTTTTTTCCGGACATTTCCGATTGGTACAAGGCCCGGCGGACTCCGCCCGGGGAACCGCAGAAATTCAACACCGGCGAGCTTATTCCGGATGGGATCGATTTTCACAAAGTTTGCCTCGACATGCCCGCCGAATGGCAGTCGTGGTCTTATCTGGATTTTTATCGCAATTTCAACTGGGGATTGCCTGTCCACATTTACGACTGGCTGATTTCCAAGCCGCAGGGATACCGGCTTGATTACAAGGAGGATGCCGATGGCCGCGAATGGGTTTGGGATACGCCGCGGGGGAAACTGGTCAAGAAACAAAAAATGGCGGCGGACGGCAGCTTTGTCACGGTCAAGCATCCGGTGGAAACACCGGAGGATTTCAATGCGTTGGAATTTGCGGCCACCCACACGGAATTTGCCGCTGACTTTGACCGGGTGAACGATGTGCTGTCGAAAATTGGAGGGCTGGGTGTGGCGGATCTTGTCATCTGCCGATCTCCGTTTGGCAAGCTGGTGCAGGAATACGCCGGGTTTGAGCAAACGGTGTTCTGGCTGGCGGACGATCCTCAAATGGTGCGGGATTACCTGGCGTTTCAGGAGGAGATCGATTTGAAGGTCATCAGGCTGGCGGCTCAAACCGCGGCCCGTTTGGTGATCATCAGCGATCATGCCGACGAGCAGTTGATCAGCCCCAGGTGGTATTCGGAGTATTGCATGCCCTTCTATCGCAAGGCGTGCGACATCCTGCATCGAAACGGCAAGTTTGTGTCCACGCATCTGGATGGCAACATCCGCGGATTCTTTTCCCTGTTGAAAGACACCGGTTTTGATTTGATGGACGGATGCACGCCGGCGCCCATGACCAATTACCGTCCCGAGGAACTGGGGAAGGCGTTGGGACCGAAACAATGCGCCTTTTGCGGAGTGCCCTCGACGCTTTTTGCCCAGAACACCCGCGATGAGGAGATTCTCGAAAGCGCCAGGACCATTTGTCGCGGGCTTGGGGACAAGGTCATTCTCAATGTGGGCGATGTGCTGCCCGCCAACGGCAACATCCGCCAGGTCATCCAGGTGGGCAAGTGGTGCGGGGAGGAAGGCTGAAGGTTGACATCGTGCGCATCCGCGTGAGTGAGGCTTGGTTTAATGTTCGGAAATTTCAATGTTGGCTGGGAAAGGCGGTGCAGGAGCCCCGCCCTCCATTTTATGCAAGATAAAGGAGGGCGGGGCTCCCGCACCGCCTGTTGAGTTTCAGCGTCGAGCGCTTGTCTCGCCGTAGCTCCGCAGAGCGGAGGCGGATCGAGCATCGAGCATCGAGCCGTCGTCCCGCCGTGGCGGGAGCGCGGCTTCATTTGGGATGTTTCCCAGTTGTTTGCGGTAAGCCTTTGGGGAGCATTGGAAGGATTTCTGAAACGCGTCGTAGAAGGAACTCAGCGTGCCGAATCCGCTTTCCGCGGCCACCTCGATCACTTTTTTGTCCGTGCCGGCCAGAAGTTGCTTGGCGTGGAACAGGCGGTGGAGGGTGATGTACTTGAGCAGACTGATGCCGCACGTTTTCTGGAACAGGTTCATGGCATAGTTGGGATGAAGATCAACCGCCCTGGCGATGTCGGCGATTCGCAGCCGTTGATCGTAATGCAAGGCCACATGGCCGGCGATCCGCTGGACGTGGTGCGCACCCCGAAGCGCCGGGGAATTCCGGGTTTCTTTTTCAAGGTTTGCCCGGTCGAATGCCTGGGCGCGATTGGCTTCATGAAGAACAAACCGGCGCAAACGGGCTTCCATTTCGAGACAGGCGATATGGGTTTGTTCCGTTGTCGCAGCGCGCAAATCCTCGTGGATTTGGCGCAAAAATTCCTCGTCAAGAGAATGCGGCGCCTGATCGATAAACAGCCGCCCCTTGAAGAGCGACTTCATGAACCATTCAGGCAGGCGCAGGTGAAACAGCCACGAAAGCGGCATCGAAAACCAATAGCAATATCCCGCGCGTTTGAGCGAGACCAGCCGATGAGGCACCGCCGCCCAGAAAACAGCCAGCCGGCGGGACGGCACCAAAATGCGGGAACCGGCCATCTGGTAAACCATGGTGCCTTCCGATAGAAAATTCACCTCCACTTCGTCGTGTTGGTGGATGGAGGGCATAACCGCGGGACGACGATATTCCGTGCCGAAAGCCGTGCCGCCAAAAGCGGTTTGGTGCGACGAAGGGGAAGCTGTTCGCCAGACCGGCTTCCAATGGATGCTGTCTTTTTGATCGGCCATGATGACGGCGGGATCATAGGCGGCAACCCCGGCTTTTTCCATAAAAAAGGAATCTTAGGATTCCGGAAAAAAACGTGAAAAAAGAGGAGGAATTCCAGGAGCTTTTTTGATAGACTGCCAATATGAGGCTTTCGGAATCGGGTTGGATGGGGTATGGTGGATGGCGTCATGGACAGCAATTCGGGCGGGGGATATACCTATAATTGCGCTTCGTTCAGGCATGGCCGTGGCGCGATCATGCTTTTTGGCGATGGTCATGTGGCTTGGAAGGATATCATGGCGTGGATCAACAACGAGAACAACATGTGGTACACCGGTTTCACCAGGCCATGAGGCGCGACGGAAGACCGGATTAACAATGGAGGAAAATGATGCGTTTGACAATCAGTCGTTTGGACGGGTGGTGGTTTTTCAGCTTGGCGGTTTTGTTGGCCGTTGCGCATGGGGCATGGGCGGAGGAAAAAATTCAACCGGCTGCCGGGAGCGAAAACGATGCCGTCAATCTGGCAAAGGGACGGCCTTGCGTGTTTGATCCCGCCCCAAATTACAAGCTTTGCCAGGATGCCGATGACTCCCGCCAGCTTACAGATGGAACGGTTTACAATGGTGCGGAATTGTTTTGGGTTCAAAAATCGACCGTAGGATGGGAGGGGGTTCCCCAGGCATTGATTACCGTGGACTTGGGCGGGGTGGCGCCGATCGGAGAAGTGGCTTTTCGGACGGCTTTTGACGGTCCCCGAAATGTTTTTTGGCCCCGTTCAATCAAGGTGTTTGTAAGCGAGGATGGAAAGAAATATTTTCTTGCCGGAGACATGGTGGATCCCCTGTGGCCGGACGAGTTGCCGCCGGAACTGGCGCCTTTTGGGGAAAAACAACGCCAGGTTCGGCATCGTTACACCGCCAGACTGAACGCCCGGGGCCGCTATGTTTGTTTTGCCGCGCGGAGCCGGCGGAGATATGTTTTTTGCGATGAAATCGAGATTTATCGCGGGCCGGATGCCTTGCTGGAAAAACCAGCCGCTGGGAAAAAAAACGGCGATGTGAAGAAGTATTTGAAAAGGTCGTATGTAAGAGACAATGTGGCATATGTTCTATTGAGAGACATCGAGGCGGTTCGCCGCGCTTCTGAAAACTTGACGGCGGAGGAAAAGGCGCGTGTGGTGAAAAAACTGGCTTCTCTCAAGAAACAGACGGAGGCTATGGATTTTGATTGTTTGACTGATGAGACCAAGGCTGTCACGCCATTGAATGACATCCACCGGGACGTTTTGCGAATGCACGCGGAGGTTTTGCGAATGAAAAAATATCCCTTGCTGGCGGCATGGCATAAAAATCGCTGGGATCCGCTGGATGCCATGGAGACGCCGTCCGCACCGCCGGGCCGGATGCCTCCGTTGAGTGTGGAGATGATGGACAATGAATATCGCGCGGAAGTTGTGAACCTGACCAATGCCGGCGCTGAAGACATGGAGGCAGAGGTGTCCTTTGACGGATTGCCGGGCGGAGCGGCGCCTGAATATATCGCGGTTCATCAAGTGGAGTTTGTGGGGACCCAGGAGGGGAAAATGATCGCCGATCCGTTGGTGAAGGCGAAAAGGAGCGAAAAAGGTTATGAGGTGGCCATTCCATCCGGCATGACGCGGCAGTTATGGCTGGCCTTCAATCCGCGGGGAGTCAAGGCGGGGAGGTATGAGGGATTTTTGCGGGTGAAGGCCGGGAAGGAATCCATGTTGAAAATTCCATTAAACGTCATATTGCATCCATTCCGGTTTCCTGATCAGCCGCGGTTGTCGCTGACCCTGTGGGATTACACTGACATTCTTTATCCGGAATTTAAAAACACCCAGACCGGGAGAAATGTGAAACTGGCCATTCAGGACATGAAGGAACATTTTGTTGACACGCCGTATGGGCATCGGAGCAGCGCCTGCTGGCCTGAAAAAGGGGATTTTGACGCCGAGGGCAATTTAATCAAGCCCCTGCGGACCGGCGGATTCGATGACTGGGTTGCGAGATGGAAAGGCGCCAGGCGGTTTCATATTTATACAGGCAACGACTTGAAAGACTTTTGTGGAGAGCCGATGGGGACGCCGCGCTTTGAACGCATGGTGGGGCAGTGGGCGGCGGCTTTCGTAAAACACGCCCAAACCCGCGGCGTCAAGCCGGAGCAGATCGCCATGCATCTTTACGATGAACCTTTAAAGGATGAACAGTTCAAGATGAATGCCATTTGGGGAAGGGCCATCAAGGCGGGCGCTTCGGAGATGCTGCTTTTTACCGACACCTCCTCGTTCAAAAAACCGAGTGAGGCATTCAAGGAGATGATTGGCGTCCACGATATCATTTGTCCTGGCTTGCCGGATGTCGGCGGGATAACGGATGCCGTCCGGGAGATCGCAAAGCCGGAGAAAAACAATTCCAAAATATTCTGGCTTTACAGTTCATACGGTCCATCCCGTTTGTTTGATCCGCATTATTACCATCGCCTGCAGGCGTGGCATTGCTGGCGCGATGGCGCGGTGGGAATGGGATTTTGGAATTATTGGAATTATTACAAGACTAAAAATTGCACGGCTTGGAATGAATTTGCCACTCACGAGGAAAGCTTTGGTGTGGGATATGTCACGGCGGACGCGGTGGCCAGCGGCAAACATTGGGAGGCCATTCGGGAGGGGGTGGAGGATTATGAGTATCTTGGCATGCTTTCAGACCGGGTTGCGGAACTCAAGAAGAGAGGAATTTCCTCCGATGACTTGCGGAAAGCGGAGTGTCTGTTGAATGTTCTGCCGTCCGAAGTGGCCGGAAAATTTGATTGGAATATTGTGAGATGGGCTTTTGAAAAGGACAGAATGTCCGCGGACCAGGGGCGGATCCGGGTTTTGCGGGCCATGGAGAGACTGGGGGAAAGCGAAAAGATTAAAAGATGAAAACAGAGCCATCGTCGAAGCGCGGATCGTTTTCTCTTTTCCAAATCCATTAATGAAGCCAACGAAGGATGAAAAGAAATATTGGGATTCCGGAAAAATGCGCGGAAAGGGCGGAAGAATTCCAAACACAGCCATCCCATAATTTCGTGAAACGGCCAATTTTTCATTTTTGTTCAGAGGAGAAGGAAGCAAAATGCCAAAAGCTGAGATTAAGAATCCTGAGATTGCTTCACCCCCCTGTTGCCCTGGGTTCGCAATGACATTTTAGGAGGTCATTGCGAGGTTTGGGAAAAAGGGACCGAAGCAATCTCTGAAAAATTATGGGATGGCTCTGAATTCCAAAAGTGCTTTGAAAACTGTAAAAATGCAGCTTTCGGAATTGTGCTGGATGGGATATGTTGAATGGTGCCATGAATCAATCAATGGAGAGAAAGTTTTTTGCGCATGCGTCCCCCGGCCCTGTCCGGGAAGCCTTCACGCTGATAGAGCTTTTGACGGTGATAGCCCTGATCAGCATTTTGATGGCCTTGCTTTCGCCTGCCTTGAAAAATGCCCGTGACAAGGCAAAACAAATTTCATGCATGAACAATCTTCGACAAATCGGGAATGCCGTTAATATGTATGCCAATGACAATAACGGATGGCTGCCGCATGGAGGAGACGCTTATGCGACGATGAGCAGCGGTTCAAATAAAAGTTGGAAGCAGCTTCTTGCCGCATATTTGAATGTCAACCTCATGACAAAACATAATTTGGAACATGGGATATTGCAGTGTCCCGGCCTGAAGAATGCCGGTTGCGGCAATGCGGCTTATGGAGATGGGGGATTTTATGGGGGATATGGATGGAATTTTCAAAATCTTGGTTGGAATGACACTGTCCAGGATGGATGTGTGTCTTGGGTGAATCTTTCACAGATTGGAAATCCATCCCAGGTGATCATGGCTGGCGATACGAGCGACAGTTCGGTTGGGGGCGCAAAACCGTACAGGACATTTTATCTGTATTCCAGGGCGTATTCCGACTACAGTGTTTTGGATGAGAGTTATAGACACAGTGGAGGGGGCAACTATCTCTGGGTTGATGGCCATGTGAGCTGGCATCTGGCAAAGGAAATATGGGATAATCTGGATTGGTACGCACTGAAATAAATCATTTTTTACATGCCCAGGGGAGAATGAAATGAAAAGATATGGAGCCGGTAAATGCGGTGATTTGTTTTTGTTTGCGCGCAGGACGGCAATAAAATTTTTTCCAAGCCGCATTTATCCTCTCTCATCTATTTAATGCCAGGAGCTCCTGTAAAAAAAATGCCCATCTGCATCCTTTTCTTTCACCGGATGGCACCATGGGGTTTTTCAATTCGGATGAATCGGGTGTTTTACAGGCATACCTGATAAGAGGGCTGTAAGATTCAAATTGTTTTTATTGGCAAAAATGTTTTTTAGACGGGATGTTAGACGGAAAAAATCCACAATTTCATCCAATGAATCATCTCAAAAATATCCAGTTATGGGGGGACGGGCACACCCACTCGCATTGGAGCGACGGGTTGGAGCCAATCCGGGAACTGTCGGCCTTTTTCAAGAGGCTGGATCTTGATTTCCGGTTTCAGTCGGATCATTGCGGGATCAAGATGCCGGAGGGGACGTATCTGCGCAAGACGCATGTGGCGGAAAAAGGCCATCTGCTGGTCCCCGAAAACTTTCCGCGTTATCTGGCGGAATGCCGCGAATCCTCGGATGGCCGGCATGTCGCGATTCCCGCGATCGAGTTGGATCTGGATTATGGAAGTTTTGAAGCCAACGCCAGGCATCATTATTGTCACATCAAGGTCCATGGATTTACCGACGAAAACCAGCTTCCTCCCGAGGGATGGTACAAAAACAAGAGCCTGTTCAAGGTGTTGCGCGGATTGAAGGACAGGGGATTGTTTGTTTTTCTTGCCCACACCAACGGGGATTTCCTGCCCTGGCAGGATCTGAAGTCGCCGATGTTTGACGGGTTTGAATTGTGTTACAACATGTTTGACCGGTATCCGCCCACGGACAAGGGCGCGTTCAAATGCGGTTTCTGGGATCGGTGGCTTGCCGCCGGGAGGCGCATCTCCATTTCCACCGGGTCGGATTGTCACCAGGCTGACATGGCCTGCTTCAGCATGCGCAATGTTGTGGCTTCGCCGGGAAAATCCGCGGAGGCGATCCAGAAAAGTTTCCTGGAGGGAAAATCCTATCTGTCGGCGACATGGCATCCCGATGTTTACAAGGAGATTGGCCTGACAAAATTGCAGAATCGCTCCCTGTCTGGTTTCGCCTGCTGGTTTGAAGTGGTGAAAAACCTCCGCCGCGACCTGGCCCGCCCCATCATCCAAAAGATCATCAGGAAATCCCTGGCAAAAAATCACGGGCGGGTCAAAAGAAGGGATCATCCCGAACTTTCCTTTTCCATCGAGGGAATGGGCATGGGAGAGACGGTGCGAACGGTTTCCGGGAAACGCCTGAAAGCGGTGATCAACGCCAGGATGAATGTCGATATTGAATGGCTCGACCTTGTGAAGGACGGGGAGATCATCAAGCGGTTCCGTCCGGGAGCGCCTTTTTTTCGGGAGGAATTCGTCTTTCGCGCGGATAAACGCCGGTCCTATGCGCGGCTCATGGCCAAGGGCATGGACAAGAATGGGCGTGACGAATGGCTGATTTCGAACCCCATCTATCTGAGATCGGCCGCCGGGCGGCGACTCACTCGATTTTGATTTGTTTGTCGAAGCCGGCGATTTTAAACACCTTTTTGACGGGCGGCTGGGTGTTGGTCACGGAAAACTTTTCCGCGCCAACTTTTTGCACAGCCATCAGGCAAAGACGCAGGAACATGGAACTCACAAATTCCACGGTTTGCAGGTCAAACACCACCGGCAGTTGCGTGGCTTTCAGTCTGGCTAACAAATCGGCTTCCAATTCCTTGCAGGCCGGGGTGTTTTGGGGGCCGCTGAATACACAAAACAGTTTTTCATCTTTTTCTTGAATCTGAAGCATAGTCTTCTCCTTTTGCTTGGTGGCTGTGAACTTCGCGTCGTTTTCGCCCGGAATTAGCCGGGCTAACAATTCCGATTGAAAATTGTTTCGATGGCGCGGGCGTCCTTGGTTTCATCCAGGTACAGTTTTGTATCGAAGCGCATCAACCGGTGGTTGTCCCGCCGCCGGGCGATTCGTTGAATGTTCAGCAGGTGGCGGGCGGAGACATTCTCGGTGGTGATGTTCTTGCCGCCGGTTCCGCACCCGAGGGTGAGGGACGTTTCGAGCTTGTTGTAGATCCCCCCAACCGCGCCTTGGGAGGAAGGCGTGTTCACCAGGATGCGCCCGGCGTTCATCAGCAACGAAAACTTCCTGATTTTTTCCTCGTCATTGGAGAACAGGCTGACGGTGTGCCCAACCCCCCCGTGATAGTTGAGGTCGATGCACAGGTTGGCGGCTTTTTCAAAGTTGTCAGCCACATAAAATGCCAGAATGGGCGCCAGGATTTCGGATGAAAGCGGATACTGGCGTCCGACCCCCTTGAGTTGGGCCACGAGGATCTGGGTGTCCGCCGGAGCCTCAATGCCGGCCTTTTGGGCAATCCAAGCCGCAGGCTGGCCGACGATCTCCGGGTTCATCAGGCCTTTCTCAGCGTCAAAAGCCAGTGCCTCCAGTTTCAGGATGTCTTCCGCGGTGAGGAAGTGGCCCTTCCGCCGCTTGAATTCGGCGATCACCTCCCCGGCGATGTCTTTTTCCACCACGATGGCCTGTTCGCTGGCGCAAATCGTGCCGTTGTCGAACAGCTTGGAAATGAAAATCTGTTCGACGGCAAAGGGGATGTCCGCGTTGCGTTCGATGAACACGGGGACATTGCCCGCGCCAACCCCCAGGGTGGGGGTCCCCGAACTGTAGGCGCTCTTGACCAGGCCGCTTCCCCCCGTGGCCAGGATCAGGGCCAGCGACCGGTGGCTCATCAGGGCCTGCGTCTGTTCGCGTGAAACCTCGGTCAGCCACTGGATGCAATCCTCGGGAGCATCCTCCTTCACGGCGGCTTCATAGCAAATGCGCGCTGTCTCGGCGCAGCACTTGATGGCTTTTTTGGAGGGGCAGATGATGATCGGGTTCCGCGTCTTCAGGGCGATGAGGATCTTGAACATGACCGTGGACGTGGGATTGGTGACCGGGATGATGGCCAGAATGGGACCCATGGGCTGGGCGATTTCCACGATTCCTTTTTCCCGGTCTTCGCCGATGATGCCGACCGTTTTGAGATCCTTGATGTCGTTGTACACGAACTGGGTGGCGACGGCATTTTTGATCACCTTGTCCTCCCAGCGTCCCAAGCCGGTTTCTTCGCGCGCCATTTTGGCCAGTTTGACCCGGTTGTTGAACCCCGCCTCGAAAACCGCTCGCGTGATTCGATCCACCGTTTGCTGGTTCAATTCACTGAAGACTGCCGCAGACTGGACAGCCTTTTTCAGCACTTCATCAATCTTGGAAACATCACCTGTTGCACCCATAAATACCTCCAGGGGTTGTTCTGTTTTATCCGCGGCGGACGGCCTCGTCTTGTTGCATCGCAGAAGTGAATATACGTGCCCCCAATGGGATAGTCAATCACAACAAATTGCGTTCAAAATATATTTGCCACCCTTGGGTTGGACAGGTGGTGGAATTTTTTGGGATATCGCTGGATTCCCGCATTCGCGTCACCTAAGGAATCAATGAATCATATCTCTATCATAGGCGGTGCGGGAGCCCCGCCCTCCATTTTTTACCGTGCAGACAATGGAGGGCGGGGCTCCCGCACCGCTTCCATCAGAACGGAATGGTCCCAGATTGGGCAAATGTTAGCGGCGCGGCGCCTGGGGTTTTGCACTTTGGCATGGATATTTTGAGGGGAATGGGTTCATAATGAGAGCCTATGCTACGAGCTGGAATTGTTGGGTTGCCCAATGTGGGCAAGAGCACGCTTTTCAACGCCATGATCCGATCCCGTAAGGCGGAGGCGGCGAACTATCCCTTTTGCACCATTGAGCCGAATGTCGGGGTGGTGATTGTTCCCGATTCCCGGCTGGATGTGCTGGCCAAAATGTCAAAATCCCAGAAGGTGGTTCCGGCGGCCATTGAGTTGGTGGATATCGCCGGGTTGGTCAAGGGCGCCAGCCAGGGGGAAGGGTTGGGAAACCAGTTTCTTTCCCACATCCGGGAGGTGGACGCGGTGGTCCAGGTGGTGCGTTGCTTTGAGGACGCGAATATTCATCATGTGAACGGGACCATTGATCCGGTGCGCGACATTGAAGTGATCACGACGGAACTGGTGCTGGCGGATTTGGACGCGGTGCAGAAACGGCTGGAAAAACAACCCAAGGGGGTGAAGGCGAACGACCGCCAGGCTCTGGCGGAAAGGGCGTTGCTGGCCAAACTGGAAGCCCATTTGAACCAGGGCAAGCCGGCGATCACACTGGAACTTTCGGCGGAGGAGAAGACGCCGGCAAAGGGATTTTTCCTTCTCACCTCGAAGCCCACCCTTTTCGCATGCAATGTGGCCGAGAAGGATCTGGGGGCGTTGGAACGGCTGGCCAATGGACAGGGACAGCCGGGAGACGCGGAGATTCCCTCGGCGAAATTTGTTCAGGCGGTGAGGGATTATGTGAAGGCGCATCACGACACCGGGGCGGTGGTGATCAGCGCCCAGATCGAGAGTGACTTGATTGAGCTGTCGGAAGCGGAACAGACCGAGTATTTGCAGGGATTGGGAGTGAAGGAATCCGGGGTGGGGGCGTTGATTCGCGCCGCATACCATTTGCTGGGGTTGCGCACCTTTCTGACGACGGGGGAAAAGGAATCGAAGGCGTGGACGATCCATGCCGGCGACACCGCTCCGCAGGCGGCGGGGGTCATCCATTCGGATTTTGAACGCGGGTTCATCGCGGCGGAAACCCTTTTCTACGACGATTTTGTGGCGTTGGGTTCCATGGCCAGGGCGCGGGAGGCCGGGAAACTTCGGGTTGAAGGACGCGAGTATGTCGTGAAGGATGGGGACGTGATTGTTTTCAGATTCAATGTGTGATGGGGAGGCTGAAGGCTGGATTTTTTTCATCCTTCCGGTTTTCAATCTGTTTATATTTTAAAATTTTTTGATGAAAATGAAATTGATGGAAGTTTTGATTTGCGACAATCTCTGGATTCCCGCATCCACGGGAATGACGGGAGAGGGACGGAATGATGAGAAAGGATGAGGCATGTTATTTTCAGCATGCCCATTTTTCCTTCGTCATTCCCGCGAAAGCGGGAATCCATCGAGCTTTGCTTCTGTTCGCCAAAGTCCCGCCATGGCGGAAGCGATGCCTGATATAATCTGAATGACAATGGTAAGCGGCGCGGAAATTATTGGGAGGTTGGTGTGGTTGGGCAGCCGGTTGTTGCATGGGATTCTATGGTGCGGGATGAGGATTGGGGAGGGGATTTTCCGGCTTTTCCGGTTTTTGCCGCATCTTTGGCGCAAGATGGCGCGGGATGACGTGTTGTTTCTGGCGTCTGGCATGGCGTTCAACGTGATTGCCTGCCTGCTGCCCATCCTGGTTTTTTTAGTGTATGTGCTGGGGGTGTGGTTTCGTTCGGCGGAGGCGATCCGGTGCGTGGACCGGCTGATGGAGAGCGCGTTTCCGGACCAGCCTCAATCCATGGTGATCCGCCAGAACGTGACATTTTTGCTTTCGCAGGTCGTGGCGAACCGGGCGTCGTTCGGGGTGTTGAGCCTTGCGGTGTTGCTGGGGACTGCAGCCACGCTTTTTTCCTCCCTGCGCTCGGTGCTGCATTGTGTTTACGAGGTGAAGCACAGACGGCATTTCGTATTGTCCTACATGGTGGACTTATGCCTGGTGCTGGGCGTGACGTTGATGATCCTGCTCAATGCTTCCCTGAGCTGGCTTTACCACATGGTCAAGCATCTGATCCGGCAATTTCCGGTGCTGGCGGATCTGGGATTGCCCGGTCTTTACGCCGTTATTCCGCATCTGCTTTCGCCGCTGTTATTGTTTGTGTTGTGCTGTCTGCTTTACCGGTATGTGCCGGCCCGCCGCATCCATTGGGAGACCGCCCTGGTTTCGGGCGCCACCACCAGCCTGATTTGGCAGTTCAGCTCCTATGTGTTCGCCTGGTATCTGGGCCGGATTGCGACCTTCAACCATGTGTACGGCACCTATGCGTTTGTGGTGGTGATGCTGATCTGGATTTACTATTCCAGCGTGATTTTTGTCTTTGGCGCTGAGGTGGGCTGGGTGCGGCAGCAAAGACACCATGCCGCAGCCATGAAAAATGAGAAGATTGACGGGTGAAATAGTTTCTTTGTTGTTTCCCCCCTCTCCGTCAATTCCATTCCCCACCGTCATTCCCTCCGCGCACCACCGTCATTCCCGCGGATGCGGGAATGACGGTGGAGGGAAGGGGGGGTGATGACGAAAAGGAGGCCGGAATCCATGCCGGCGATTTTATTCTTTTCGCAGACTGAATCTGGCGACGGGTTCGCCTTCGTGAATGACGATGACCGTTTTGCCGGAGGCTTTGGCGGTCTGGATTTGTTCCCGGCTGATGAAGTATTCGTTGTTGACGCGGTCCGCGCGCAGCAGGGTGAACCGGCCGCCGTGTTTGCGCAGGAAACCCGCGGAGTCGATCCAGTTGCCGGCGGGATTTTTAATGAAAAGGGTGTCATCCCTGCCGGATCGGAAGATGACCGCGTTTTTGGGAAGAAGCGTGTAATCGTTCTGGATTTGAACGGCCACGCCGCCATCGGTGAAGCGGGGGTGCGCGGGACTGTTGGTTGAGGCGAGGGGAGCGCCCAGTTGCGCGGTGGTTTGACGGATCATTTCAGCGGCGGCTTGTTTTTGGAGAGAAGAGGTTTCCTCGCGCGACAATGCCCTGGGAGGCCGGGAAGGAATGGCCGGAGGCGCCGGGAAATCCGCCCCGGTCAGGAGAAAAAGGGCGGACAAAAGGAGTGAAACGAGGCAGGGCACGTGGAATGCGGCGAGTTTTGCGTTGAACATTGGATGGTTCTTTCTGACATCGAGCATTAAACGTCGAGCAAGCCCGGTTCAGCCGGGACTTGATCATTGAGTGATGATCGACGCGTTGATTTCCTGGGCCAGGACGGCGTTAAAACCGATTTCTTGGAGCAGCTCCCATCCCCAGCCTCCGGACGCTCCGCCGATGGGGGTGTATTCGTAGATGGCGACACGATAATTTCCGGCTGTGTTGATGTGGCCATCCAGCGTGCCGGAATACGCGAGGTTGGATTGATTGGTGAGGCAGCACAAGTCCGTCTGACCGGACGGTTTGAAGAGACGGACAAGCGTGATGTTGTCCGGATAAAGATTGGAGCAGTTGACACGCAGCGGCGGATAACCGCGCGGATCGCCGCGCAGGATCATGCCGTTGGTGATGCCGGCGGCGGCGACGGAAGCGACCGGGAAAACCTCCGCCGAGGCGGTGGCCAGCCGGCAGGCGGGGGCGTCGTAAACCGCAAGGGCATCCATATAATAGTACTCAAATCCCCGGTCCAAGAGCTGGGGGGTGCGCGCGATGGCGCCATTGTGTGTGGAATTGACGAGGAAGGGGCCATCCCGGTTCTGCCACTCGCCTGCGACGAGTTGCTCGTAGTTCCATGTCACGACCAGATCGCCGGTTTCCTGTCCGGCGAATGGTTCCGCGGCAAGTTGGGCGATGGTGCGGGTGACTTGGTAGGGTTTGTCCGCGCGGGTTCGCGCGGGGTTGACGGCGTCGCGCGTGGCGATGGAGATGGATGCCAGGATGTCTCCATAGGCGTTGACGCTTTTGGAATCCGCCAGGGTCCATTCGCGGGGCGCATCGCGCAATCCCCAAAGCTGAAAGGAAGTGAGACTGGTGATGGGCCATGCGCTGTCCCGTGATCCGGAAGGGGTCACGGAAGTGTCCACCGAAGGCTGCCCGGTCTCGGCGACTTGGATTTGGCGGATGTAACGGGCCAGACCCGGTTCAGCCGCTGCCTCCATGGCCAGGGAGAAGAGGGCCGCCAAGGGCAGCAGCCGGAGAGGAAAAGGTTTCATTCCTTTCCGATGGGATGAAAAAGAAAGGCGTCAAGCGGCCTGCTGCTGAATTCCGGCTGTTTTTCAAGGACAAGGAGTTTTTTGAGACGGAAAGGCGGGATGACAAAAGTGGTGCGCCCGGCGCGGCTCGAACGCGCAACCTTCAGCTCCGGAGGCTGACGCTCTATCCAGTTGAGCTACGGGCGCTTTTCAAAGTGTGACTATACCCATGAGTTGTCACTTTTTGCCAGCTTATGCTTCCATGGAAATTTCTTCCATTGGAGATCAAAAAAAGCTGAAGATCAACGTTTTTTGATTAAAATGTCCATTTTTAGGTCGAAACGACTCTTTTGATGAAACAAGATTTTCAAATTCTGGGACAGCCTATGCTTCCAATTTTCCGGCATATCAAAAGACTGGTTTTTGAAACTTGACAATCCACGGCAATTCAATTCGACGATAAATTGAAGCAAGCCATCCAAAAAAAAACAGGAAGAATTTCCGCCCGAAATTCGGTGGACCCTTACAGGGCCACTCACTTGACATAAGTATCAATAGTGATACTATATTCTTGTGGCCCAAATGGACGACATCCTGATGGCGATGCGAAACAACCCCAAAGGGATCCGCTTTGCAGACCTTTGCAAAGTCTGTGATCATTTCTTCGGGGGATGCCGCCAAAGTGGTTCCAGCCACCGCGTTTACAAGACTCCATGGCCGGGCGATCCCCGGGTCAACATTCAGGAGGAAAAAGGAATGGCCAAGGCCTATCAAGTGAGACAGGTTCTTCGCGCCATTGAAAAAAAACAGCAAACCCATGAAAACGCTTAAACAAGATCACTATACCTATCGGGTAACTTGGTCGGAAGAGGATTCCCAATACGTGGGGCTCTGCGCGGAATTCCCCAGCATGAGCTGGCTGGCGGGGAGTCCGGAAAAAGCTCTGCAGGGGATCCGGTCTGTCGTGGCTGAAGCGGTGGCCGACATGGAAACATCCGGGGAGCCGGTTCCCGAGGCCCTGGCCAGCAAACGCTTTAGCGGAAAGTTCATGGTGCGGGTGCCTCCCGAGGTTCACCGGCAATTGACGCTGGAGGCGGTCGAGGCCCATATCAGCCTTAATCGGCTGGCGAGCGCGAAGCTGGCCCATTGAGGTGAGGAAAGATATTTTCCAATCCCTTTCCTTGGGGCTTGCGTAAAAATAAATTCACAGCCATCCCACAGACCCTGGGAGTGATGGTGTGACATGCGGCGCGAGGGGGATGCGTGGTGTTGTCCGCGGTGAAAATATTTCAATGGTTAGGAAATTCAAAGTTTGCCGGATGAAAAAGAAATAGCGACAGTCTCTGGATTCCCGCATTCGCGGGAATGACGGAAGGGGAGCATGTCATTTTCAATATCCCGATTTTTCGGCGTTCCAATTCACCCGCGTCATTCCCGCGAATGCGGGAATCCAGTTGGCTTTGCGTCAAGCACTTGTCTCGCCGAAGTACCGCCACAAGCGAGACGAAGGCGGATCGAGCATTGAGCGTCAAGCTGCCGCGCTCCGGCGCAGCTTAATTTAATCGCGACTAGCGTAATACGCTATTATGCGCATACGACCATGCGTTTAGCAAGACATTGCCGTCGCGTGGCGGAAGGTATGGGGTGAAATCTTACGCCCGGAGAGTGACGGACAAGCTTTTTCAGCTTTGCTTATGGTCTGGGCAAGGCGGCGGGCAGGCATCTGCGGCAAGTTGTCAGCTCGCCCGAGGGGCAAGTCCTGAGCCTGCCGAAGGATCGAAGATCCACAAGGGATATTCTCCCTCCTCGCGCCCCTGTCCCCCGCAGTCCCGCATCGCGGGACGAAGGGGGATGGCATCTGCCTGCACGGCTTGTTCCGAGCATGATCGAGGAGCGCCTTTGCCAAAATGTGAAGTTACCCATGAGTTGTCACTTTTTGCCAGCCTATGCATCCAATTTTCCGGCATATCAACAAGTCGGTTTTTGACAATTGACAATCCACTGCAATTCAATTCGAAGATAAATTGGATCAAACCAATCCAAAAAACCGGAAGAATTTACCGGACGGAATTCGGTGGACCCTTACACCTCCCGGACAAAACCGTCCATGCGCCGCGCTTGTATCAGCCGTGCAGATGATTGATCCCGATTTCGGCATCGTCGTTGGCAGGTTTTGAAAAAGGGAACGGCCCGCCTGTGTGGACAAAGACTCTTCGGCGTGGGGAAAGCAATCTTCAAAAAATATGGCATGACGCTGATATTACCATTAATGATGAGAGGTATGCCTTGAATTGTTTTCCATCAGGCATATGATGGTGGCGCGGCCCAAGATCATGAAATTTCTGCGCGCATCGACACAACCCGGCGATTTGGAACGCCTTAAGGACGTGTTTGAGGATGCAGGAATAAAGTGTTTCATTCGAAACGAGGCCATTTCCGGGCTGGCGGGTGAACTTCCCTTCGGTGAATGCACGCCAGAACTTTGGATTTTTGACGACACGCAGCTTGCCCATGCGCAGGAGATTCTTCGCGACATGGAGAAGTCGTTTCCGGAAAACGGGAAGTCCTGGGAATGTCCCTCCTGCAAGGAGATCATCGAACCGCAGTTTGCGTCATGTTGGAATTGCGGCAGGGACAGGCAGTGACAGGTTCATCCTTTTTTATCCGTGATTTTGCCGATCAGGGTTCGACTCCGAGGAGGGACTGGACGAGGTGGCCGATGCAGAAGCTGATGGCGGCCACGCCGAGGCTGATGGCGGTCATTTCCAGGAAGTGTTTTTTGAAGGGGCGGTCGGTGGCCACTGAGATGTAAAAATTGAACAGGGCGATGATGAGCACGGCGATGGCCATCATGACGGCGAGGCTGACCAGGGGATTTTTCAGGATCAGGTAGGGGGCGATGAGGGAGGCGACGGTGATGATGTAGGCGATCCCGGTGTAGATGGAGGAACGGAGGGGGTCCTTGCCGCCGCCCTCGGTTTTGGTCGAGAGAAATTCGGAGGCCGCCATGGAAAGGGCCGCGGCAATGCCGACGATCAGTCCGCTCAGGGCGATCAGTCGCGGATTTTTCAGCGCAAGGGTCAGGCCCGCCAGGCTCCCGGTCAGTTCCACCAGGGCGTCGTTGAGTCCCAGAACGATGGACCCCACGTAACGCAGCCGTTCCTCGTCCAGCATGCCGAGCAGGCGGTTTTCGTGATCGTTTTCATCGCGGATGATTTGTTCGATTTCCGCCACCTGTCCCTTGAGTTTTGAGTATTGGATCTGGGCGTTGTCCTCTCCCCGCTCCATCAGCTTGATTCCAAAGGTCAGGCCCAAAAGGCGGCCAATCCAATAAAACAGGATGATTTTCCAACGGATGGGCGCCACATCCTGGCCGGTATATTTTTTCCAAAGCGCGTAGTGGGCTTTTTCGTCGTCGGCGATTTTTTCCAGAATCTTGCGATTGTCCGGGGATTTTTCGATCCGTGCCAGCCGCCGGTAGATATGGCTTTCGGTGATCTCGTTGCGCTGGTAACCGAGCAACAGGGGGGTGAGGGAGGTGTTCATGTTTATGAAGTTTCAAAAGGCGGTGCAGGAGCCCCGCCCTCCATTTATTTTGTTGAGACCCGATGGAGGGCGGGGCTCCCGCACCGCCGCATGATTGGGGAAAATGATTATGATGGGCAGATGGTTTAATTTTTATTGATGACGGGAGGTTTGGCGGGTTGTTTCCACCAGCCGCCAGTGTTGAATTGTTTCCATCCCCAGGAGAGCCAGCGGATGAGCGAGCAGGAGAGCCACAGCGCCCACAGCAGCATGAGAATCCGGTAGAACCACACGGACACGGAAATCATTCCCGGCTGGGGAATGGTTGCGGGCGCCTGGGCGGCGTACCAATGCAGGGCACGGGGGAGGGAACCATTGCCGAGAATGAACATTTCGGGATTTCCCAACAGTCCCTGATAAACCACCGTCAGGAAGATTCCCAGCGCAATGGCGGTGGCGATGACGATGACGATCTGGCGGAAGTTGAAAATCTTCGGTTTGGCCTGGACCATGGCGTCCGTGCTCCGGTGGGCCAGGATAAACAACCAGCCGATTACAAACAATGCGGCGACCAGATGGACTTGCGTGAGGCCCACCATGAGGAGAGCCCATTGTTTGCGGGTAAGCGGCGAGAGGGGCGCAAAGCCCAGCCCCCACGCGGCAATCAAGCTGCAAGCCAGGACTCCCCAAAATCTTACCGCCGGTCCCCGCAAGGGGCCGTATGTCCACAGAATCCAGCGGTCGAAGGGGGGGCGCAGGACGGTGGTGATGTTGGAACTTTCGGCTGGCAATTCCAACCGGCTTGAGACGGCCAGCAGGCCCAGCGGCATGGCCTCCTTCCAGTCGATTTCCAGATTTTGCATTCCAGGTTGGACCGGCACAATCAGTTTGCCTCCTTCGCGGCGGACGGGAATCCTGTCCTGTCCGCGTTTGACGGAGGTGACTTCGGTCGCGGGATCGAGTCCGATCACGAGGTCGTCACCCACGCTGCATTGGAGCGTCAGATACAATTTGTCGTTTCGATTGCGATGACCCAATTCCGTCTCGTGGATGACCCGATGGATGGTCATGGTGGGGCCATTGACCGCCTCGGGACGGGTGATGCCAAGGCCGACGTTTTCTCCCGGCCATGGATGCCACACGGGCGCCAGTTGGTTTTCATTTGTCTCGAAGACGGGCGGCAGACCGGCGAGTGTGATGTTCCAGACGGGGGACGACACCAGCCTCCAGCGTTCCACCCAGCGGTCGGTTTGGGATGCCGCAAGCTTGATTTCAGCGGCGGGAGACAGTTCGCTTTCCCAACTGAAGGATTCCTGTCCGGCCGCAAGCCGCGCTTCCACGTTTCCTTCGTTGAGCGTGACGTTGGCGGAGAGGACCTGTTCCCCGGCCAGCAGCGGAATTTTCAATGCGATGGCTTTGCCGGGCGCGGACAGCCGCGTCACGGTGTTGTGGATCTGCCAGGTCAGGCCGATTTCCAGCACCCGGTCAACCACCGCGAGGGTGTTGAACTCCCGCTGGTCGCTGGACGCGGTTTGTTTTTCGCCGGCGGCCTGCTTGCGGGAGAAAAAGATTTGTTGTTCGGGTGTGCCGTCGCGCCGCAGACCGGTGATGTTCCAGTCCGGCGCGTCGATGGCGATGTTCCTGGGTTTCAAGAGGAAATTCCATTCCCACTCGCGGACGCCGGGCAGCAGCCCTTCGACTTTCACCCGATGCGATCCCTCGGGCACGACCATCCACAGATAACCGTCCACGCGCCGCACGGCCGCCTCCGGACGCCCATCGATTTGCGTTTTGATGGGAGACCATGCGGGCAGACGTCCCGGCAGCGGCAGCGCGGTTTGAATGGCGGCGTCGATTTGCGCATCGAAGGAAATTTTATCCTCCCGAATCTGGAGGCTGACAAAGGGAATCTCGGCGCAGTGAGGGTAACAATCCGGCTGCTTGAGCAGCCGTTTTTTCAGGGTTTCCAATGTTTCCTTGTCCGGGATGGATTGAGCGGTGACCTGGCTGCCGCCGAGCAGGAGCCCCAGACCGATCAGGACGATGGTTTTGCGGCCAGCCAGCCAATTCAGAGGGAAGGGAGGGATTTTGATTTCCAGCAGGCACACGATCAACCGGAAGATCAACGCCAGCCCCGCAAGAACGAGGATTTTTCGCGCCCATGGCGACAACAAAACAGGAGTGATATTTTGAGACGCCGAAACCGGACCCTGCCAATGGCAGGACGCGGATCGCCAACGCCATTCCGGCACTCCCGGCCCGGTTTGGATTCGCGCCTTGGGTTCGTATGCCAAGTTGGCTTGTTGCTGGTAATTCGCTTTTTTTGCAACTTGCCGGACGCTTTTCAAATTTAAGTTTGAATTATGAACTGAAGAAAATCCTGACTTGTCGGGTATATTGAAGCCTTCATCGTCTTTTTTCTCGAACATTGCTGGAGGTGGAGGGGGTGCTGCACATAGCGGTAGCGGTTCAGATTTTTTGCAGTAGCTGATGATTCCCAACTGAAGAGATCCATCATAGCTTTTTTCCAATTGAGGATAAATGACCGATTGGATTTGCCAATAGACAAAGGGGACGAGGACAAACAGAAGGATCAGGAGGGCTGTGTTTTTCCACAGGGTCACGAATTTTCGCATTTTTCCCTCGGGGATGACTTTCAACAGGGCCAAAGGCAGCAGAAGGAACAGCCATGTGTAACACGGGCTTCCCGGTTCGTGGTAAGTCAGGCCGAACGCGAGGAAAGCGACGATTCCGGCGCCCATTCCCCACAGGCGGGACACGGCCAGGCTGAAAATCAACAGCAGGAAAAGATCCAGCAGCGTCCATGACGTCAGCCAGTCGCCATTGACTTTTTCCGCGCCGAAAAGCGCAAGCAACCGCCAGCCCGGCGGCAGATTCAACTTCAAGGTCAGCGAATCCATATTGGCGTTCCAGCCTGTGGCGGGGATGGTGCGCATGGTTGCGGAGGTGCCCACGGCGTCCAGTTGGATGTTGCGCGAGCGGATTTCCACGCCGGTGGCGTTGTTTTGGGGGTTGCGCGTGATCAACTGTCCTTCGCCGTTGACCTTTACGCTGCCCAGTTGGAGGACGGTGGAAACATCCAGCCGCCAGAGATTTTGCATTTCGCCGGACAGGTGGTCGCGGTAGGTGTAGCCGCGCCCTTTTTCGTTCAGCCACAGTTCGCGCGTGGCGCTCAGGCTTTTGGGCGTTTGCAATCCCGATCCCCGCATTTTTTCCTCGAATGCCAGCGCGGTTTTCACCTGCCATTGATAAACCGGCCATTTCCGCCATTTTTCCGGGAAGGTGGTCTGGGTCGCATCCACCGGCGTGGCGTTGTGGATGTCGAGCATCCGGAATTCCGGATCGGCCTTGAAACAGATCAGCTCCCGTTCCGCCATGGGACGGGCGGTGGGCTTCATTTTGAAATCCGCCGGGTGCATGGTGCGAAACGCCCGCAGTTGAACCAGCCATTTGCCCGCCCGGACCTGGGCCTTGGCCATTCCCTGTTCGTCCACCGCCACGGGAATGGGGCTTTCCACGGAGGACAGGCTCCAGCCTTCGGGCAGGGCGTTGCCCAACTCGACTTCGCGGCTTTTGCCGGAAACGCTCAATTCCACCACGGTGTGCAGCCACATGGGAATGCCGTCCTCGATCATCCGGTAAACCTGCACGCCGAGGAAATCCTTGTCGCCTTCCTCGGTTCGATGCCGTTTCAACCACAGAAATCCCTCGGCGTCCCAACTGGGAAATGACGACGGTTTGCCTTCCACCGTGAGGGATACCATGCCGCATTCGGCTGGCGCCCGGATTTTCTGCGGCATTTCCGCCCAGCGGTAATCTCCCGTGAGTCGATGTGTTCCCGCAGACAGCAACACGGACGGACGCCCGGAACGTTCGATCACGGCGATGGGTTTGCCGTTGGCCTGCACGTTCAGCGGCCAGAGATCGGTGTCGCCCGGAAGGGCAAACCAGGTTTTGTGAAAGACCGTGACCCCCAGGGAAAAGCGTCCGTCTTTCGCGTTGGTTTGCAGCGACAGATCCGAAGGACAGCAACAAAAAAATCGGTCGGCGGCATTGAAAGCGGTGGGACAACGATAGTGGGGCTCGTCCCACACGGCCCAGTCCTCCCATGTCCGGAGCGGGTCGGGGATTTTTTGCTGCGCGACAGCGGCGGCGGCGATTGAAAGGCCGAGAAAAAGCAAAAAGGATTTCATGGAAGAACCTTGGTTTGTTTTCTAAATCATCAATAAATCAGTTGTGTTCAGCGGACCACTTTCCAGTGTCCGCCCTTGTCCGGTCCGATGCGCCGGATGACACCTTTTTTCTGCAGATGTTTCAGGTGATACTTGATACCATTGGCGCTGATCCCTGTCTCATCCGCTAATTTTTTGCGGGTTATTTCCCGATGTTGCCCAATTAACTCCACAATTTTCTGGGTAGTTTTCTGGGTAGTTTTCTGGGTAGTTTTCTGGGTGCTTGCATCCAGACCATCCGCGGCAACCAGTGGCGCTTTGAAAGTCACAATCAGAAATCCCTGCCGATCCTCGAATATCGGCGGAGCCACTCCGTGTTTTTTGCACATGGCAATCACGCGATTGGTGCCACGCCCCCAAACTTCGACAGCGCCGGTCCGATGAAATGCCTCGGCAATCAATGGATTGACCGGCTTCGAGTCGTGTTGCCCTGAAAGTTGCTTCACGGTGATGCCGGTGGGGAGGCGTCCGTAACTTCGGATCTCGATCCGGTCGTCAAATACCACGATGGCGACGTAGCCGGAGTAGTGGGAATAGTCGCGGTGCATGACGGCGTTGAGGAGGATTTCCCGAAGAGCGTCCAGCGGAACCGGAAAGCGGTCTTCCCGGAATATTTGTCCGGTTGGAAAACGCGCCCCCAGGGGCATGGTTCGTTCGAGAAACGCCATGCCCTCCCGGACCATGGCGAAAGCATTCATGTGTTCCTGCCGGTTATCCACGATTTCGCCCGTGATTTCCGTTCCCCGAAATCGGCCCATTTTGAGAAGGCACTGTGTATAATGGGGCAGGAATCTCTTTCCATAAAGCATTTGGGCGGCGTGGGTGAGAACTCCATCCATCCGCAGCCCCAAGCGGTCAAGGATTTCCCCAATGTCATGACTTGTATCCGGTGAAATCCGGTTTTGCTGAATTGCCAATTCCCGGGTTCGCAGGATTTCCTTGCGATCCAAATCCTTTAAGGCCAGTCCTTCGGCGGGAAGATTTTCCCAGCGGCGTTTGGCATGGCCGCGTTCAACGAGCAGGCGTTCGTACTTGGTCTGCGGCATCCGTCGGGTGGTACTGCTGACGCGCTCGTACGCGCGACCTTCATACACGAACGGTCGCATTTCCCGCCCGCCCTCAACCGCAACAGCAATGGCATCGCGGTCTGTATGGACCTTGATTCGGTGGATAGAGACATGGGCGGGAGGCTCGAAGTGGTCGGCGGCCTGAGCAATATCACGGAGCGTCTGGTCGGAGACTCCCTGCGCCTCGATTCTTCCGTCCGGCCGGATGCCGAACAACACCGTCCCGCCCATACCGTTAAGAAACGCGCAGAGCGTCTGCATGGCCTTTGTCAACTCACCCGTTGTCTTCTTGAATTCCAAGGCGGAGCCTTCCCCCCGCTCGATGAGGGTGGACAATTCTTTAAGATTGGTTGGAATGGGGGGAGTCACGTTGTTTTCCAGCGAATCAAAAAGGTTCTTGGATTTGACAGTTTGCCAGTCCGAATTTGCTTCGGTCAATCAAGCCCAGCCAAGGTCGTTTTGCAATAACGAACCGGCATTTTGGACGAAATGGAGGATGCTTCGTTTTCGGGATTATGCCGAAGAAGGCAGGGTCCATTTGCGGACGAGGCGGCAGAGGGTCCACATGACAGCGATGGGCAGGAACAGCGAGAGCCAGCCGATGATTTCCATGCCGAATGGATCAAGGGTCTTGAGGTCGTAGAGGGAGTTTTTGCTCATGTCGCCGAACGAGGGGTTGCGGATAACGGCGTATTGCATCACATCGGCGAGCGTGTGGTAGAGGGAAACCCCGTAAAGTTCGCGCGTGGTCAGGTAGAGGATGCAGACCGGGATGACGGAGATCCCATGGCCCAGGATCATTTCCGCCATGGCCCTCCATTCCAGGGTGGCTGTTTCTGCGCGGTAAACGGAGAAGTAGGCGGGCAGATGCCAGACCGCGAAAATCACCGCGCACCAGGCAATGCCCCGGACCGGGCCAAGGCGGGCGGCCAGTTTGGGCAGCACATAACCGCGGAAAGCCAGTTCTTCCCCGAAAAGACAACCTGGCAGCATGAACAGGCTGCCGCCGACAAGGGTGATGACGATTTCCACAAAGGGATTTTTTGGCGAAGCTTGGGGGATGGTTTCCAGTTTTGCCCAGCCCAACAGGCAGGGCAGTCCAAGGGCGATGGCATAGACCAGGGCGGTGAAAATCAAGCCGATCCCCACGCCGATCAAGGCATTGCGATTCAGCCGGAATCCCATGTCAACAAACCGTTGGTGATGCGCCTTTTTCTGGAATACGATGGCGATCAGTCCGCACAACACAATGGCCGCTGTCATGTAACCTGTGAGGACCTGGGGCGGCAGCAATGGCGCGATCCCCACCAGGGCGAAAAGAATCAGCAGGTAAATGAAAAAGGCTTTGGGCATGGTTTGGGTTGGTTGGGCTGAAGACCGAAGACTGAAGGCTGTTGGGAATCGGGTTTGAGAAGGCCCGGGTTAGGAAAGGTTTGATTTAGGGGGAAGGCGCCGGACGATTTCGCGGACGCGGCTGGCTTCCTGCGCGCTGCAAATGAGGGTGGCATCGGGGGTTTGGACGATGACCAGATCCTGGACGCCGAGGGTGGCGATCATGCGTTCGCCGCCGAGCACAAGGCAATTGCGGGTGTCCACGGCGAGCGTCTGGCCCTTGAGGCAGTTGCCGCACGAATCCTTGGGGAGATGGGACATGAGGGAGGTCCATAATCCCACGTCGTCCCAGTCGAAAGCGCCCTCGGCCATGGCGATGTTGCGGGCTTTTTCCATGACCGCGTAATCGATGGAGATTTTTGGCAGCTTGAGGAATCCGCCGGCGAGATAACGGCGGGGGTTTTGTTGCAGGGCGCGCCAGCCCTCGGCATGGATGGGGGAATGTTTTTCAAAAGCCTCGCAAATGGCTTGGGCGGACCACACAAACATGCCGGCGTTCCAATAGTGGCGTCCGGTTTGGACAAGCCGCCGAGCCTTGGCGGGCGGGGGTTTCTCCACAAAGCGTCGGACGCGGTACGTCCGGATGGTGTCCGAGGCGTGTCTGGCCAGGGGCTTGCTCCGTTCGATGTAACCGTAACAGGGGCTGGGACAGGTTGGTTTGATGCCGATGGTCATGAGAATCGGGTCGCGTTGCGCGGCGGCGAAACAACCGCTCATGACCCGCAGGTAGGCGCGGGTGTCCTTGATCAGGTGGTCGGACGGGAGCAGGGCCATCACGGCGTCCGGATCGCGGGCGGCGATGGTGGCGCAACCCAGCATGACAGCGCCGGTGGAATCGCGTCCGGCCGGTTCGACGATGAAATTGCGCCTGGGGAATTTCGGCATGAGCCGGGCCATCTGCCGCGCCTGGGCGGCGTTGGTGACGATCCAGATCCGTTCCGCGGGCAGAAAAGCGCGCCAGCGATCCACGGTCATTTCGATCATGGTTTTTTTGCCGAAAAGCGGCAGGAGCTGTTTCGGACGGGTTTCCCGGCTCCAGGGCCAGAACCGTTCCCCCTTGCCGCCCGCCATGATCAAAGCGTGGAAATGCGAATGCGAAGTGTTCATGGGAACAGTCATAGCAGAAAAAGCCAGGTTCGTCATTACCAGAACAATTCATATTTTAAAAACGCCTGGGCCGCTGCCCACAGGGTAGGTTCCCCATTCATCACGACAGCGTTTCATCTCAAGAATATTCTCACTTTTCGCTCCAACTGCAAGCGAATGACTGGATCCCATGATGTATCCGCCGCCGGACGCCGCATGTTGGAAGGAATACCTGGCGTCATTTTGGATATCTTTCACCGTCCCCATGATAATATGTTCATGCCAGATTCCGCCCCATAGACAGAGATGGCTGCCAACCTGTTCTTTCAGCTTGCGGATATCCATGCCGCCGCTGGCTTGAATTCCCTCATAGGCATCATACACCTCGGCCAGCTCATCGATGACCTGCCAGGTATGTCCACAACAATGACGGATGACTTTCAGGCCGAAACGCCGCGCTTCTTGAGCCTGCGCTTGGTCCCACGGATACATCATCTCCCGGTAGATTTTTGGATTGGCCAGCAAACTGGTGCTGCTGCCAAGATCGGAACAGGCCATGATAGCATCGACACCCAATTGCGCGTAAAGTTTGATCTGTCGCAACTGGCGTTTGCCCTGCAGTTCGGCAATCTTTTGACAAATTTCCGGTTCAACCAGCAGGTTGGTCCAAAAATCCTCCTCCGTTGCTCCAAACCCGGGAAAGCCGAGCGCCCCAACCAGAAGCATGATGAAATGGCTCTTTTTCATTTCCTTCACCGCATGACGCGCCAGTTCCCATTCCGACCCATTCGGATCCCCCAAGGGTTCCTCTTCCAGACGATCAATCTGTTCCTGTAGAGAAGAGAGCGTGGGTGGTTGATAGTCCGCTGTATTTTTTTGGTACAGCATCAGGTCGTGGGTGGTGGCTGAAACCCGATAGAGGTTGCCTTTTTCGTCACGGTAGGTTTCCGCATCAAGCTTTTCAAATGGCTTGGGTTGGTATCCCTTTAATGGCACCGCTCCAACAAAGACAATGTCCATGTCCAGTGCGCGGATGAGATCCAGACGATCCCGCTTGTAGGATGCGACCACTTCATCCCTTCGCCCGTCCCAGTATGCCTGGGTTTCCTTCATCTTGGCCTGAACCCACGTCGGCCGGCCAAGAATATCCTCGTACACATTATAATCGATCGAATGCTCCCCCCAGGGAATCCGATCTGCCTCCCGATGTTCCAATGCGGCAATCACGCGTTCTCGTGGTAACATAAAAATCCTTTGGTATTTTCTAGTTATCACTCTAAACCAAAAAAACCATCATTTCAATTGGACGTTCTCATCAAAAAATGGTATAAACTCAACACTTTCATGGAAAATCCCATTTATCGTCATCCTTATATGGTGGTTCCCGGTTTGATCTGTTGCGATGTTTTTCCCATGGCTGCGGACGATTTTTGCTGCATCTATCGGAGTCCGAAGTCGGTTGCTTTTCACCTTTATTTGTATTCCGGACGTTTTCGAATTGGTAATCAGGAATACGAACTGAAAAAAGGGGACGCGACATTTACCCCGTTCGGCGTGAAAACAAGTTATCAACTTCGCGAGAGCGGCCGCCATTGGTGCGCGCATTTCCGGTTTTCACCGGATGGTTTTGAAAAAAAGGAGCGCATCGAGTTTCCCCTTTTCTTGCGATTGGGAGATCTGATGACGGAAACCCTGGAACGATTTCAAAAAATCTCTCATCTGTTGAATGGACCCGCGGCGATGTCGGAAAAACCGCGTCAACTGGCTGAGGCCGGAGTTGCCTTCCAGGAAATGCTCCTGTGGCTGGCGCGCGAATATCCTCAGAGGGAGAAACGCCGGGCAACGGTCAACTATCGTCACGAAAAGGTCTTTGAATCGATCTCCTTGGCGGTGGAACATCAGCTTTCAGGAACAATCACCGTGCCAGGACTTGCGAGACACGCGGGCCTGAGTCGAAATTATTTGATCCGGTTGTTCCGGAAAAAATTTGGAATGACCCTTCATGATTACGTCCTGGCTCGCCGGATAACGCGAGCCAGGCACCTCCTTGAACACGGGACGCAAACGGTTGGCGAAGTCGGTGTGGCGGTGGGAATTGGGGACCCCCAGTATTTCAACAAGTGTTTCCGTCGTGTAACGGGAGTCAGTCCGAGCGTTTGGCGTCAGCGGCGTGTCATCCAAACAAAATGATGTTTATTTAGCGCCATTGAACCTGTTTCCGTCGAGCCGCTGAACTCCGGTGCGGCAAATTGAAAGGCAGATTTCTTTGTTTTGTTGCTTGATGGTCTGGCGGGTTCATCCCATAGGCCTTTCGTATGATGTTTTTACAAATCAAAAAGGAATCATCGTGAACAGGCCGGCTCTGATCCTCCCGCGTGGTTACGCGAATTGGCTGGTCAGCATCAAGCAACGGATTGCCGGAGCGCGTCAACGGGCGCTGTTGTCAGCCAATGCGGAACAAATCCGTCTTTATCACGATATTGGCTGCGATATTCTTGAACGGCAGAATCGCGAAGGGTGGGGAGCCAAGGTTATTGACCATCTCTCCGTCGATCTTCGGGCCGCTTTTCCAGATATGAAGGGGTTGTCTACTCGGAATCTAAAATACATGGCATTTTTTGCCAAGGAGTGTCCTGATATGCAATTTGCTCAGCAAACTGCTGCGCAAATTAGGCAGCAGACCGCTGCCCAATTGCCATGGTTTCATATCGTTACCCTCATCACAAAACTCCCCACCCCCGGTCTTCGCGAATGGTATGCCCGCCAGGCTTTCAAGCCGGAACATGCCGGCCAACTGAATTTCTATCTTAATGTTGTGGATGACCGAATCAAGGCGCCGGATGACAGGCCAACAGTCGGTCTGCTTCTCTGTAAAACACGGAAGCGGCTTGTGGCCGAATATGCCCTGTCAGGGATTGAAAAACCCATTGGCGTGGCTGAATACCAACTTGTTCGCGCCCTGCCCAAACCTCTTGACACTTGTCTGCCTGCAATTGAGGAACTGGAAAACGGTCTTTTGCGTGGTTTTGCTGATGAGAAGGATTCAGAATTGAAGAATACTTTCGCCAAGCCGGATTTTATACGCAAAAGGCGGCATCTGGATTCCCGCTTTCGCGCATACGCGTCAACCTAATTGAGATCCTTTCCTGGAAACGAGGGTGTCCTGCCCAACGCCGCTAACATTTGCCCAATCTGGGACCATTCCGTTCTGATGGAGGCGGTGCGGGAGCCCCGCCCTCCATTGTCTGCACGGTAAAAAATGGAGGGCGGGGCTCCCGCATCGCCTATGATAGAGATATGATTCATTGATTCCTTAGGTTGACGCGTATGCGCTTTCGCGGGAATGACGAAGAGGGGAGCGGGGATGGCGGGGGGGGATCCAAGGCTGGCGCTTGACGATTTGGCGGGTTCATCCCATAGGGCCTTATCATGCCTGTTTTTCAAATTGTGGGGATGAATGCCTCCCGGAAGGGGGAGATTCTGGAGGTGACGGCCGATTGCGAGGCGGAAGCGCGCGAGGAAGCCCGGCGGCGGGGGATTTTGGTGGTGGATATCGGGGTTTTGCCGGAAAAGGTTTTGAGGAAGAAATGCCGCAAACGGTTGTTGCCGGCCGCGCGGTTGCAGATTTTTTGCGAGCGTCTGCAACCGATGTTGCAGATGAACATGCCGCCGCGCACGGCTTTGGGTTTCATGGCGAAAAACGCGCCGGATGCGATGTTGCGCCGGACCTGCATGGAATTGCAGGCCGGCATGAAGGATTGTTCGTTGGCGGACGTGATCGGGCAATCGCCGCGGTTTCCGCCCCTGGTGAAGGGGGTTATCAAGGTGGGCGGGGACGCGGCGGAGCAGGCTTCCGCGCTGGGAGTGCTGGCGCGTTACTATCGTATGTTGAACGGCACGAACCGGGCGGTGCGTCATGCGTTGATCCAACCTGCGCTGGCGGGGTTGTTCATGCTTTTTTTCATGGCCACCTCGTTGTTCATCATCATCCCGCGTTTCGGCGGGTTGCTGGCTTCGCTGAACCTGCGTCCATCGGCGCCGTTCAGGCTGTTGTTGTTTGTTTCGGAAGGGGCGCTGCGATTCTGGCCGGTGACGATGGTTTTGGGAGGCGCTGTTGTGGCGCTGCTGGCGAAAGACAATCCCTTGCGACGCATGGCATTCGAGTGGTTGGCGGCGCAGTTTGGACCGTTGAAAGCGGTGGTTTACGGGGCGCGCCAGACGATGATCCTGCATGGCCTGGCCATTTTGTTGTCGGCCGGGGTGAAATACCGGCAGACGCTGGAATATTTGAGGGACATGACCCGGGGCACGGTGTTCGAGTTCCAGTTTGCCGGGGCGCTGGCGGATCACGCGCGCGAGGTGCCCTTTGCCGATTGCCTGGCGCGGCACGTGAAGTTGGACGATGAAATCATTTTCAGCCTGCGCGTTGGAATGGAAACCGCCACGGCAGAGAGCCAAGTCCGCCAGATGGCCGAGCTTTACGAGAAGAACACCCAACAGGCGTGCGACGCGTTTGCCGCCAAGGTGACTCCAATCTTTTCCATCATCCTGGTGGTCATGATGGTGGGGGTGTATCTTTGCACCTTTGGTTCGCTATTCTCAGTGTTGAACCGGCTTGCGAGAGGGGGGATGTAGGCTGCGGAATCAGGCGCTGAGATACTGGGGCACTAAGGCACTGAGGAGGAAATGAGGATGAAAGGCTGAAGGCTGAAGGCGGAAGAAAAACATGAAATATCGCGGCGAAAAATCGGGATTCACATTGTTCGAGCTTTGCCTGGCGATGGCGGTGCTGGCCGTGACCGCGTGCAGCCTTTCCGATTTGATGATTCACATGCAGCGGGCGCAGGCGCTGGCTGAAACGCATCTGGCGGTGGCGCACGAGCTTTCCCGACAGACCCAGATGGCGCGGGCCATGCCGCTGGGGCAACTGCTGGCCCTGCCCGACGCTTCGATCCGGCAGAACGGGCGGTTGGATGGGGTGTTGATGAGTTCGAATTTGACCCCGGTTGTCATCTGGCAGCGATTGCCCGCGGAAAAACTGACGCCCGCCGGCGAATTGGCGTACCGGATCGATGTCAGCGTTGCCGTTCAACGGCTGGGAATTTCAATTGCCGCCACCGGCATGGTGGTTCGCGCCATGGAGCGGGAGACCAGACTGAAGGCTGAAGACTAACCCGCATATTCCATCAAACCGCTGAAATATGCGGGAAATCCGAAATTCGAAATCTAAAATCCGAATAAAATAGGCAAGCACTAAAAGCAAAGGGCGTCTTCAAGGGGCGCATGGCAGCTCCGTCGGGTTTTTCGGGTGGGTTTTAACCTGATGTGAGGGGATCCCCGGTCATGAGGCTGCGCAGGTGATCAGTTTAGGTGGAGGGAGGGCATGGAAATCTGTTTGGCGTC
>JAQUAF010000044.1 GCA_028687435.1 Verrucomicrobiia bacterium
ATTCCGCAGGATCCAAAGAGGTGACCGCCCGCATCATGCGCGGATTATTGAGGATTTTTTCGATATTCATTTCGTTACCCATGATAACCTATGTGGCAGAATTGTCTATTCCAAATAAACTCTAATATCCATTGTATTTACTTTTATTTATTTGTAAAATATATTAAAATTCATTTTTGCCAACCAAAAAAAGACATTTTATGAACAATCTTGCCGCCTCCGCCTTCATCATCCAACGACAACTCTTTCCCATGTTGGAAGAGGAAATCGGTCCACTTTCCGACAAAGAGCGGCGATTCGTTCAAGTCGTAGCACTCTGTCATCCGGAGCGTTTCATGTTCTCTTTTCAGTGGGCGCTCATCGGTCGCAAACCCGAAGACCGCCTTCCATTGGCCAAGGCATTCATCGCCAAAACCATCTGGAATTTCCCCACCACCCGCACCCTCTTGGATTACCTCAAAAACGCTCCATCTTTGCGTCGACTCTGCGGATGGCAAACCGCATCCGAAATTCCTTCCGAAGCCACTTTCTCCAGATCCTTTGCCGACTTCGCTCTTTTCCACCTGCCGGAGAAAATCCACGAGGCCATGGTCAAGGAAAACCTGGGAGATGTCCTGATGGGACACATCAGCCGTGACGCCACAGCCATCCCCGTTCGCGAAAAGCCAACTGCCACGCCTCCGCCCACCCCAAAACCTGAAACTTCCAGAAAGAGAGGACGCCCGGTCAAAGACCACCCCATCCAACCCAAGGAACCCAAACGGCTCGAACTCCAGCCCTATCGTTCCTTGGAAGAAAATCTGGCCGACCTGCCCATCCTCTGTAATCACGGCACCAAGCGTAATTCCCAAGGCTTCAAGGATTCCTGGATCGGCTATAAACTCCACTTGGACGTCATTGATGGAGATATCCCGGTCAGTGCCATTCTCACCTCCGCTTCCCTCCATGACTCCCAAGTCTCCATCCCCTTGGCTCAAATGAGTAATCAACGGTTGACTTCCTGCTACGATCTGATGGATGCAGCCTATGACGCTAAAGAAATTCACGCTTTCTCTCGCCAACTGGGCCACGTTCCCATCATCGATCCTAATCCCCGGCGTGGCGAAAAAATCCCCATGGAACCAGCTCGCGCCCAACGCTTCAAACAACGCAGTTCCGTGGAACGGGTCAATTCCCAACTCAAAGATAACTTTGGCGCGATGTTTGTCCGCGTCCGAGGCGCTGCCAAAGTGATGTGCCATCTGATGTTTGGGGTCATTACCTGCACCGCCATTCAGCTTCTTCATCGACTGTCGGGATAGGGGAGTTCTCTTCACGAGAAAATCACAAAGTAACTTGCGCCTCAAACGGTGCACAGAAAGGGTGTTGTCAAATTCACCCCAAAATTGGTCGTCTTGACCAAAAAATCTTCGAGTTGTTATTTTATCGCCCATTTGGATCGAGATATAGATATTGACAAATAAAATTCACATTTTTCACAATAGTTTTGCAAGCGGCTCCTTTATATGTGGTATTTTTTGCACGGGTAAAATCCTCCTTCAAAATAATTGAGCGTACTCATCGGCGGTTTTAATAAACGCGAGAACATTTTCCCAAGGGACTTCCGGTTCCACCAAATGCGTGGGCGCAATCCAGAATCCCCCGCCTTTTCCCATTTCTTCGCAGTAAAACTTGGTTTTGTTGCCCACTTCTTCGGACGTTCCAAAAGGCAGAGTGGTTTGCGTTCCCAGACAGCCCCAAAAAGACAGCCGATCCCCATAGCGCCTTTTGATCTCAACCGGATCCATGCATTCGGGTTGGACGGGATTCAATATATCCACGCCGATTTCGATCAGGTCGGGAATGAAATCCTGGATCGCTCCATCACTGTGAAAAGAGACGAGCACCTCCGGATGCGTTTCCTTGGCCTCATGGATTATTTCGGCCAATCTTGGCTTAAACCATGTTCGAAAGGTCTTCGGGCTGACATACGACGAGATTTGAGTGCCAAGGTCATCGGCCAGATGCAGAATGTCCGGTCGCGTTGAGGACGCCAAATGGGCCTGTTGAATACAAAGATTGGTTACTTTATCGAGCAAACACCGAACGAGATCAGGGTTGGTGGAAAGATCGCACAGGAGGTTCTCCATGCCGCGCAATTTATAGGATGGCCAGAACACGGTGCCTCCCACCGGGGCGACCGATACCTGAGACACGAATCCTGCCTGCCGGATATGTTTTATCGTTTCTTTACACCGATCCACATCTTCCGTGCTTGCCGGAAGCGGAAAAGGATAATTGCGAACCTCCTCCCCTGAGCAAATGTTTTCCAACGGATGCAGGTAATGTTCGAAGTGAGATCCATTCGTGGCCCGTTCGTGTCCGATGCCCCATTCATCCACCGTGGTGCGTTCATTGAGAACCCCGAGCCATTTGGTAAAATCGTCCGTGGTTGGACGGAAAGGCAGATGCACGCCTTTTACAGGCAATTTCCACTCGCATGCATAATCCCGGTGTCCATATTCTTTTTCGAATCGCTCAAGCTGCGCAGAACACAACCCTATGCTTTTCGGAATATACCCTTCCGATTCCCTCCGCATGGCCTTGAGAAATTTATCTCTTATTTTCATTTTTTGACTCGAAATTTCTTTTTTTATTTAGTACAATTCAACCAATCATAGATTATGAATGCTTTCAATGGACGGTCGTCTCAGAAGTTTGTCAATTCGACTCAAAACACTTCGGCCCGCGTCAAGCCATGGGACGTATACAATTTTAACACATGGGAAATCGGTCGTTTCATGAAACGTCATCGGCATGATTTTTTACAGATGATCCATGTCCTCGACGGCGAACTGGAGATTGACTGGGGTACGGGCTGGCATCGGGTTGGCCCCGAAACGCTTCATGTGCTACCACCCGGTTTCGCACATCAACTACGAACCCAAAAAGGTCATCATCAATTTGGACTCAATTTTTCCCAAAAAGCTGATGAACGAGGCCTTCTCGCCTCCCTGCTTCGGACTTTTACCGTGCCCAGACTGATCAACCTGCCATTTTGTAGAGAGTGGGCATTGCTTCGCAATCAATACCAACGGGATTCGCTTCATGGGTTTCGGCAAATCCATATTCTCGAAGATTATACGATTTCCGTCCTGGAAGGAATGAGGCCGGAGAAGGAGCCGTCCGCAATTCGTCAAATTCTTGGCTTCCTCAAGGGAAAACTGGATCGCGCAATTTCCGTATCAGAGGCCGCCCAAACGCTTCATCTGAGCCGCGCTTCGCTTCAGCGGATGTGTCGGCGTCATTTCGAGTCGGGCTTTGCCCATCTGCATGAACGGCTTCGCATCGAAAACGCAGGGAACATTTTGATGAGAGATGATACTCCGATAAAGATCGTTGCGGCTCGCTGTGGCTTTGTCGATCTTTACCATTTCAGCCGGACATTCAAACGGGTCAACGGCCTTTCTCCACTGGTATTTCGTAAACGCACGCGATCCCGAGAGGTGTAAATCTTCTGAAATATCCGGGCTAGCCTGAATTTCCACGGCACAGAATTGCCCTAAGTTTTCGCCGCTCATTCCGCCTCGTGGGCCGCAGCCGCGACGCTTGTTTTTCTCGGTTTTTGATCATCCGGCGGTGTATGTCGTGAGCCTCACGGGGCGATTGTCCCACCACGGTATGCGTACCGGTTTATCGCAGAGTCCGGAAGCCAGCACGATTGGAAGATGGACCCGGCGATGAAAATCGACGCGCACTTCGCAGGGGGTGATTTCCACTTGGGCTGGCATGTCCAGCAGATCCCGAAAGATTTGCTGGGCTTGGGCATCTCCATAACCCCGCATCTGCCGGGCGATCAGCCGATAAAGTCCGCTGGCTATCACCAGCAGCGCCATGTCAAAATCCACTTTTAAGCCGACCACGGAACTGAGCGCATCCATATGGAAAAAGCGCACCGCGTCGCTGAGGCTGTTTTCAATGAGCATTCTTCGGGCATAACGAGTGATGAGTTTTTTGTCGGATATTTTTTCGTTGGTCAATAGAATGGTGGGGTCCTGGTGTCCAAGGTCATGGCCTAGAGTCCACATCCGTGCGAAAAATAACGGTAGCCGCCTGTACGCATAATCAACCCCTGAGATCCGGCTGGTTGGTGAAGTAGGCTCCATGGGGGATGATGTGGCCGAAAAGGAGGGGGGTGACGTGAGCCAGGTCCTCGTTCTGGACGGTGTGGCCTTGGGAACGGAGCTGGGTGACGATCTTCTCAAATTGGACCGTGTTCCAGATCAGAACGGCGTTGGACAGCAGGCTCAGACAGCTGGCCTTGTTGATGAGCCCGGGCAGATCCCCGACCGCCAGTTCGCCCTGTTGGGCAAAGAACAGTGACCGGGCCAGGAAATGGCGGTTTTCCCCGCGATTGAGTTGAAGCAGGATGTGGCGGCGAAGCTTCGTCCACGAAGTAGTGTTTCGCCGAAGGCACGGATGGTGACGCATCATTGCTCATTTTTTGACAAAAGCTTTTGGATGTTACCCATGATCTCTGCAATGCGCTGTTCCTTTTTCAGAATGTCCGCGGCAAGCTGTTTGGGTGGCAGGTGGGTGATGTCTTCCTTGGCGCACGGGTTCTTCCGGTCGAGGTTGCAGCCGTTGGCGCAGCGCCCTTTGACGGGTTCAGGGGGGGACGGTCCCTTTCGGAGCCGCCGCATGATCAGTTGCAGAAACAGCAAGGCGGTTTCGGCGGTTGGCCACGGTTTTGACCTGTTTGGACAGATGGTTGCAGGCTTCGACAAGGAAACCGCCCGTGCCGCTGGCGGGGGGCGGGGAATTCGGTTGGCGAAAGCCGGATTTCATGGAACCGTGGGTTTGGAAGGTTTTATATGTCGTAAAAGGCGCTTGCGGTCAATTCTTAGAGCTCGACCTGGCCGAGGTAGCGGCGGAGGACGTCCTCGATGGTGACGATGCCGATGTCGTTGTGGTTGTCGTCGGTGACGATGGCGAGGGGGGTTTTGGCCTTGTGCATTTCGGCGAAAATGGTTTCGGTGGTGGTTTTGGCCGGGATGCGAAGGGGGAGGCGTGAGGGATGATGGGTGTTGAAAAGGGTGTCGTAGGCCACCCAGAGTTCCTCCCATTTTCCGGAGGGGGTTTCCAGGGGGAATCGGGAGCGTCCGGTTGAGACGGCCAGGGCGAGGCGGTCATGGATGGGGGAGTCGTTTTTGACGGTCAAAACATCGCGGCGGGGTTTCATCATGTTTTCGGCGGTGGCGCCGGATTGGTCGAGGACGGCGGCGATGAGGCGGCGTTGTTCGCCGCTGAGGGGCAGGGAGTGTTCGCCTTCGCGGGCCATGAGCTTGAGTTCCTCGCGGGTGACAAACATCTGGCGGGAGGAGAGTTTTCCGCCCATGAGGAAGACGATGGCGCGGGCGCCGAAGTCGAAGATCCGCACCAGAAGGTAAAGCGCGACATAGGTGACGAGCAGCAGGGGGGCGAGCCAGGAGGTCAGTTTGTTGGGGAGACGGCGGAAGAGGGCGGTGGGGACCAGTTCGCCGAAGAACCAAAAGGCCAGGGCGAAGAGAAACACTTCGATGAAAACCATGGGGAGGCCGCCGTGGAGGAGGGCTTCGCGGGCGATGAGGACGGTGGCGATGGCGCTGGCCAGGGTCTTGCCCACCAGCACGGTGGCGGAGAGGCGTCCCGGATTGTGGAGAAACTCCAGCAGGATGCGGGCGCCGACGGAGCCTTTTTCGCGCATGTGCCGCAGCCGCGCCCGGTTGAGAAGCAGGGCGCCGGTCTCCATTCCCGCGAAGAAAAAGGAGAGGATGACGCAGACGATGATGATGAAGGAAATGATCATCGTTTTTTCCTCCGGTCGCGGACCAGGATGGTGTCAACGCAATGCCGGTTGACGCGTTCGACATGGAAGGTGCAGGGGCCGGAGGCGACGGTGTCGCCCACCCGCGGGAGGGCGCCGAGTTTTTCGGCCAGCCAGCCGCCCAGGGTGTCCACGCCCTCGGCCTCCAGATCGACCCGCAGCCATTCGCGGATGCGCCAGAGAGGGGTGCGTCCGCGGGTGATGAAGACGCCGGGTTCGACCGGTTCCCAGTCGGGCCAGTCCAGGTCGTATTCGTCGGTGATTTTGCCGAAGACCTCCTCGGCGAGGTCTTCGAGGGTGATGAGGCCTTCCACGCCGCCGAATTCATCCAGGACGATGGCCATGCGCTGGTGGCTGCGAAGGAAGTTGTGGAGGAGGTCGATGGCGGGCATGGTTTCGGGCACGAAGGCGGCGGGTTCGATGCATTCGATGACATCCATTTCGGGCTGCAGGAGGAGGCGCCGGGTGTTGAGGATGCCGACGATGGAGTCGAGGGATTCGCTGAAGATGGGCAGGCGGCGGCGGCGCAGGGCGGCGGCCTGGGCTTTCATGGTTTCGAGGTCGAGTTCGGCGTCCACGCAGCGCATGGCGATGCGCGGGACCATGAGTTCGCGCAGGCAGCGGTCGGCCAGGGAGATGGCGCGTTCAATGAACTGCCGTTCGGCGGACCTCAGGGCGCCTTCGCGGGCGCCGACATCGAGCATGGTGGTGTATTCCTCCTCGGTGATGCCCTGGTGGATTCGCAGCGCGCTGGGGGTGAAGCGGGACGCGATTTTTTCGGAGAGCCGTTGTCCGCGGGCCGTGAGGGGGTGGAAGAGGGCTTCGATGCCGCAGATCCAGCGGACGGTGAAGAAGGCAAAGCGGGCGGTCTTCTGCCGGGCCACGGCCTTGGGCAGGATTTCGCCCACGAGAAGGAGGAGAATGACGGCCAGGAAAGCCGGAATCCAGTGCTGCCAGCCGGAAGTGTCCGGCATGATGGTGCGCCAGATGAGAATAATGCCGCAGACGGCGGTGGCATTGGCCAGGGTGTTGCCCAGAAGGATGGCGGCCAGGAACCGGCGCGGGGAGGAGAGGATTTTTTGCAGAAGGGCGGCTTTGTCCGCGTTGATTTGCTGGAGGTTGCGCAAGGCGGGGAGGTGGATGGAGAAGATGGCCACTTCCGCGGCGGAAAACAGGCTGGAGACCGCAAGTGCGGAAAGGATGATGGCGGACAACAGGATGATCTCCAAAGTCATAAGGAGGCATTTTACCGGGTCAAGGCGCGGGTGTCACGTGACTTGTGATGGGGGGGCGGTTACTTTTGGCGCTTGTCAGCCGGGAGGTTCCGTGCAAATTATTTTGCATGAGTCTTGAACGCAGAGGATTTGTCGGTTTTTTTCCCGAGAAACTCACCCGCGAACGCGTGGGCGAGTGTGTGGCGTCGTGGCTTGAGCGGTTTGGGGGGGTGGAGCAGGCGACCGGAGGCAGCCGGCAGGTGATGACCATGAAAGTGAAAGAGTTGAAGGACGTGGTTTGGGAGAAGGACATGCAATTCCGGGTGTTGTCCGGCGAGCAGTTTGCCTGGGTTTACCTGACTCTTGACCGATGGGTGATTGAGACCAGCGGGATGGCGTCTGGCGGCGGGGCGGCCCTTTGCCGCGACGTGCTGACCCTGCTGCCGGGGTGCGCTGAAATCATTGATGAACGCAATGATCACCGGCTGGATCAGCTCGAGGCGGAAGGGTTGATGTGAGGGATTGGATGAAGGATGAAATCATTTGGGGTTGTTGACAACGCCTGCGAACAGGATGGCGCCGCTGGTTTCCTCATGGATGAAAAAGAGAAAGGGGTGGTCGGCGACCAGGGAAAAGGAGGGTGTGTCTTGAGGGGATTCCGATGAGTTCTTGCCGCCGGAGGGGGACGGTTTGGCGCCTTCTTCTTCCGGGTCGATCACGGCCCGATGCCTGAAAATCTGGAGATAGGCGTTGGGAGGGCCTTCGCAAAGATTGGAGAGGGACGCCTGTTTTGAGTCAAACGCGGCATTGACACCCAATGCTTTGAGAGGGGGGATCATGTCGCATGTGAAATCCAGGTTGAACCGCGGCAGGCAGACGCTGCCTTTTGAGGGTTTGAGCTGTTCAATCCATGTCTTCCAGTTTTCAGGGGTCAGTTTTTGGTAGAGATTTGCGATGCAGGTGTCTTTGCCTGGCAGGAGCAGCAGCATGTTGATCCGGTTTTTTGCCACGCAAGGGAGGCTGAGGATCTGGAGTTTGTCCTTTTCAAAATAGGAAAATTCGCCGGTCTGGCTGGCCATGATGATCTGGCTGGTTATGCCGTCCGGGCGAAAGAAGGGGGTCTCCTTGAGGCTGGGTTTGTCGAACGGGGCCGCCCACCTGGCTTTGAAATGAGCGGCCTGCAAAATGATGAGAAGGGAATCGGGTTTCAGATCATCCATGATCCGGTCGATATGACCCCGGGTGCGGCGTTTGACCCAGCCGTTGATGGTGTCGAGGGCGTGGGGGCTGGCGAAGTCCACGAGGGCGTCGGCTGTGCCATAGCTTTCGCGGTTGCGTTGTTGGAAATCTTTTTTGAAGGCCAGTCCCTTGCGCAACCAGAGGGATGATGCGGCATTGAGATCGGCCTTCAGTTCCGGGTTTTCCATGATGATTTTCAGCCGGGCGTTGGCGCGGTTGAGTTCCTGCAGCGGGAGGTCGTCGATGGAAAGCGCCTTTTGCAGTTCGTCCGCGGTATTCCCCGCGGCGCCGTTGAGAATGAGGTGCAGAAGCGAGGAAAGGCCGGAGGGGGAGAACACCAGGTTCTGGCATGAACCGTCGTTTTGGAACTCGCCCAACAGTTTGAAGCAGAAACGCATCTGGGATTGGGCCAGGGCCATGGAGGAGGAGGAAAGTTCATCCCTGGCGCAAGCGGACAAGGCAAAAAACAACAGGCAGACCGGGATAAACCATCCGGGGCGCCGGAAGTGGTGGGCTTTCATTCCGCCAGTTCAAACACACTGTCCGCAAAATCGCAAGCGTGATTCAAAAGGAAAGATTCGGCTTGGCTGCCGGGGTGACATGGTTTATGTAGCGGCAATGTCCGGTTTTCCCAAAAACATGGCGTTGTTATCCTTGGGCGTTTTGCTGGGGTGCCTGTCATTCTCGGTTTTCGTGGTGGATCCGGTGCTGGCCAATCCGGATGTGGCCAGCGGTTTGAGCGAGCAGATGCGGCAGGCCATTTGCGGCGCGACTCAACGGAGGGATTTTCTCATTGCCTACGTGGCGGGAGGCGTGGCCGCATTTTTTCTGTTGCTGGCGTCGTTCAATGCGAAAATGGGCAGGGGGCCGCGGCGGGCCTTGGTGCTGGTGATTTTGATGCTGGGCCTCAATGCGGGAAATGATTTGTATGTGAAGGACCGCCTCAGCCATCTTCAGGTGCGGATCACCAATTCGGATCATGCCGGGGGATTTCGCGATCAGCTTAAACGGTGGAGGCTGATTTCGACGGTGACCTTTGCTGCCACGCTTTCCTGCTGTCTGTTGGCGGCTCTTTTCCTGCTCCCGTCCGGTGCGCCGCCCAAGGGGGGCAGGGGCGGAAAATAGCCGGCGGGTGGCGCAAAAAGAATTGTCTTGGGGACGGAAGTGGCTCAGGATGTCCAGGTGCGCCGGATCCAGGTCAAAGTCATTCCAAGGGCTTCCCGCAACGAGGTGTTGGAAATGCCGGGGGGCGTCCTGAAAGTGAAACTGACCGCGCCTCCTGTCGAGGGTGCGGCCAATGAGGCCCTGCTTGAGACGCTGGCCGGACATTTTGAGGTCAAACGCAACCAGTTGCGGATTGTTCGCGGCGCCCAAGCCCGGCTCAAGACTGTGGAGATCGGGATTTGACCGCAAATTCCAGCTCCTTAGGGCGGGGAGGCGGCTTCCTTTTCGCAGAAAACCATTTCTTTTTCCATTTCGTTGCGCCGTCCCAGTTGATCGGGGGGAAATTGGGTGGGTGACAGTTCCATGGCAAGGAGGCGTCCCAGCAACCGGAAGGATTGGGCCATGGCGGCAGCCTTTTGTTTGCTTGGCCCGGGCGGGAGTTTTTTTTCCAGTTCCCCGTAGGTCATGGTGAGATCATTCATTTGTTCCAGGATTTCCCCGCGGTTTTCCCCGTGGCGGAATTGGAGCAGCAGGATGGTGGGCCGGGCGGTTTGATAAGCAGTCTGGTGTGGCGCCAGCACATTGCGCGCCGCGGATTGAATTCTGTGGTCCGAGAGCCATTTCCAGCCGCCGATGATGAGGATAAGGAGTGCGACCGCTCCAAGCCCCAGGAATAGCTGGCGTTTGGTGAGCGGTTTCCTGGCTGCCGGCTGCGGAGCGGGTGTTTCCCCGTCTTTTTGAGGGGGAGGAACAGGGGCGGCGGGTTTGCCGCCGGACGATCCTGCGGCAATGGTGATTTTGCCGGGTTTTCTGGCAGGTTGAGTGGGGGGGTGATCGCTCATGGGGCGCCTTGATCCGGCACGCTGTTTATTGCATGTCCTTTTTCAGGTCGGCGATGAATTGGTCGATGGTTTCCTTTGTTTCATGTTGCATGACGATGTTGTGCGCCAGATTGCCTCCAAACTCCGGGTCAAACTCCGGCGCCAAATCCCACTTTTTCATGATTTCCCGGCTTGGCCGCTTGAGAAAGACCGTGTTTGAGCAGGGGTTGACCCAGGACGGATAATTGAGTTTGTCGAGTCCGGCTTTCAGGTATTTTGTGTTGGCAAGAATGGCGCCGGCCTGTTTTTTGAAACCGGGGGCGCCGTTCTTTTTGACTTTCCACCAGAATTTCAGGGCGCCCAGGGCCGAACGCGAGCAGGTGATGGTGGGAACCGCGTCATTGAGATAGGCGACCTTGAACGGATTCTGGTTTTTCAGAATCTCGTTTGTGGTGATGAAAATCCCCAGGGGTTCGTCGAAGCCGAAGAATTTGTGGCCGCTGACGGCGATGGAATCGAAGCGGACCTTTTCGCGGTTGATGAGATCCTTGTGAGCCGAAAAAGGGAGGTAACCCCCGAAAAGGGCGGCGTCCATATGCCGGTAAACGGCGATGGGTTTGACTTTTCGCACCACCTTGTCGATGGCCTCCTGGTCGTCCATGGCGCCCTTGAAGGTTGTTCCCATGGCGATGACGATGAGGGCCGGCTTGGCGGGGTCCAGGGCTTTTTCAAATTCCGGAATCAGCATTTGCCCCATCCTGCCGGCGGGAATGATCTTCAGTTCCAGGTTCTGCAGATCCGCCAGTTTTTTGATGGAGTAATGCGCCTGGTCCGAGACGTAAACCACCGGTTTCATCCTGGTTTTTGAAAAGAGGTGTTTTGCGCCGAAATAGATCCCGTGGTTGTTGCCGTCGGTGCCGCTGGAGGTCACGATCCCCCACGCTTCCGATTCATCGAAGCCGTAGCGTGGCGCGAAAAAGTTGATCACCTCGTTTTCAAATTCATGCGTGTTCAGGGAGTAGGGGCTGTCTTTCCGGGGATTGCCCACATTGTTCATCGAGATGTTGCACAGACCGGATTCGTAATACCATTTGTAGAATTCCTGCAATTCGATGTTTTGATTTCCCGGGTATCCGATGGTGTGATGGCTGCGTCCGGCCATTTTTTGAACGAACTGGTCCAGCCGTTCCATCGGGATTTCGCCGGCAAAGACAGAGCCCATGCAGAGAAACGCCGCGATGATGACAAGCGCGGATGAATGAAACTGGAGATGGCCGGTTGTGCGTTTTGGGGCGGATTGATGGATGGTCATTGGAGTTTTCTGGTGAAGATTGGGCGGTTCCCGGTGATTGTTGTCATGGCCGGGGATATCCTGACCGGATCATGTTTTGCCGATTCCGGCAGGGAATTTGATGAAAAACACGGGCGAAGACAAGACTCTTTCGGACAAATTTCGGGTTGTTTTTATTGTCGATAAATCCGGCGCGCGTGTTTGGGGTTCAAGCGGCATATGAATCAAGCGCCTCCAAGTCGTTCCCGTGCGGACGATTCATTTTTTTTCAAGGGGAAACCGGCATGGTTTGGTTTTGTCCGGATGCTGCCTTGGGCGGTTCTGGCGGTTTCCACACCCAAAACCGTCTTTTTTATAGCTTAACCACTGGCCCGATTTTTGGGGTCCACCTGGAATCTCGAGCGGTCGGCGGAGGTGATTCCCCTGATCGAAAAGGAGTTTGCCAAAGTCAGGGAATTCTTTAAGATGCATCTCAGCAAGTTTTCCTGAAACTCATTTGCATGCGTAAACTCCTGCTTATCGACGACTTTGTCGGCAAACCCTTTGTTTACCTGGAACTGGCGCTCAAGGCGCTGGTGTTCATCCTTCGCAGCCGTGTCCAGTGGATGGAACCGGCTTCTTGAGAGGCTGCCCGGATGGATTTTTCATTTGGAACATCCATTGGCTGGCTGTAAAAAAGCAACATTCATTGATTCATGTTATGAAAATACGCTGCCTGAACCTGCTTCTCCTGATGACCTTCTGTGCGGCATGCGCGGAGGATGCCTCCGTGCCGCCGCCATCCGCTCCGGCCAAACGCAGCGCGGCGGATTTGCAGAAGCTTGTTTCATCGATCGCGCTTTATTCGGATCCGTTGGTTGCGGTCATCCTGCCCGCCTCGGCTTATCCACTCGAAATCGTCCAAGCCGCCCGGTTCGTCAAGGACCCGAACAACCTTTCCAAACTCGATGCCCAGCCGTGGGACGACAACGTGAAAGCTGTTGCGCGGTTTCCCTCCATCATCCAGAAGATGAACGACGATCTTTCCTGGACCATCGAATTGGGACAGGCTTTCATCAATCAGCAGAAGGACGTGATGGATGCCATTCAAGCCATGAGAGGCAAGGCGTATGGCGCCGGTTCGCTTCGGACCACCCCCCAGCAGACGGTCACGGTCACCAACGTGGTTTATCAGCAGGTCAGCGCTTCCCCCCAGATTGTTTACGTCACCAACACGGTGGTGCAGGTCCAGCCGGCGCAAAAAGAGATCGTTTACGTGCCGCAGTACGATCCCACCATCGTGTACGCCTCGCCGCCACCCAACCAGTCGGAACAAGCCATGAACTCGCTTCTTACCTTTGGCATGGGTATGGCCATGGGGGCCGTCTTGTGCAACAGTTGCAACTGGCATGGGGGAGTGGTTTATGTTGGACCCTATAATCCCCCTCCTCCACCCCCGCCTCCTCCTCCACCCAATCCTCCTCCCCATCACCAACCCTCGCCTCCCCATCCGCCCCAGCCTCCCCAGCCTCCCCATCCGCCGGGCCCCGGTCCCAAGCCTTGGCAGCCGGATCAAAACCGGTTGCATACGGCTGGAGCCTCTCCTTCCACTGCGAATCTTCAATCTCGCGAAATACGCGGATGGAGCGATCCCGATGCCGCCAAATCAGCCGTGGGTTCCCGGTCAACCGTGCCGGGCGAATCCGCCAGTCATTCAACCGCCCCGGGCGCGGCGGCCAGCCGTTCGTCCGGTGAGGAACGCTCCTATTCAGAGAGATCGCCATCCGGCGTCAGCCGGTCAACCGGCGAGGAGAGGGCTTCCTCGGAGCGGGCGCGTTCCGGCGCTGCGCACGGAAGCGCTTTTGGGGACGTCGAAAGCGGTTCCGGAGCGCACGATTTCAGCAGCCGTGGAGCTTCCAGCCGTGGTGAAGGACGTCTTCTTGGAGGGGGGCGCATGGGGCGCCGGTAGGGAACATCCTTTTTTGGTCTTAGTGAATCCTCAATATAATACTCCAAAAGTTTTTTCATGAAAACATTTCCACAGACACCGCCTTTTGCCCGGTTCCATGGCATCGGGGACATCATGGTTTGCGTCCTGATGGCGCTTCTGGCCATCCATCTGCCCGCCGCATCCCCCGCCGCCCAAATCGGCAAAACCTTTTCGACTCCTGAAGCTGCTGTTGACGCGCTTGCCGCTGCCGCAAATGCCCGGGATCAAGAGGCGTTGCGCTCCATATTTGGACCGGCTTCCGATGAGATTATCTCCGTAGACGAGGTCCAGATGGCCAACAGTTTGACGAAATTCACGGCGGCCCTGAATCAGGCCAAAAGTCTCGCCCATTTTACTGAAAACAGCCGTATTTTGGAGGTTGGCAAGAACCGATGGCCTTTCCCGATCCCCTTGGTGAAAAAGGATGGGCAGTGGTTTTTCGATGCCGAGGCTGGCAAGGAGGAGGTGCTGAATCGACGGATTGGCAAAAACGAACTGTCAACGCTCAAGGCTGTCCGAGCCTATGTGGAGGCCCAGCGCGAGTATGCCAGTCGTGACCGAATGGGAAACGATGTTTTGCAGTATGCCCGGAAGATTCTTAGCTCACCTGGGAAAAAGGACGGCCTTTACTGGTCTTCCGATCTGGATGGCGAAATCAGCCCGTTGGGGCCGCTGATGGCGCAAGCCCGTGCGGAAGGCTATATCGGGCCGGCGGTGAGCGGTGTCGGTGCGCCGCAGCCGTTCCATGGTTATTTCTACAAGGTTCTCCCCCGCCAGGGTAAATCGGCTTCCGGCGGACAATACAACTATGTCATCAACGGAAACATGATTGGCGGGTTTGCGCTGGTGGCTTATCCTGCCCATTACGGTGAATCCGGTGTCATGACCTTCATTGTCAACCATCGCGGGCGTGTTTATCAGAAAAATCTTGGCCCCAAGACATGCAAGCTGGCCGCTGAAATGAAGGAATTCGATCCCGATCCATCCTGGAAACTGAGCAAGGACTAGCGAGGCTTTGCCACGGGAAGTTCGCCCAGGGGTTTTCGAAAACAATGACTTTGGGGGCGCACGGGCGCCGGGACCTCAGGGATGCCGTGGACCAGCCGGGTTTCCCTCAAAATTCAGTTTTTTGATGAAATTTGCGGGTTAAACAACCTTGTATTAAAGGGGGTTGGTGTTGCACGATGGGAGGATGCCGCAGTGCTTGCAGCCATCCTTTTTATTTCTGGGGTTGTTGATGGGAGTGTGGATTTGGTTTTACAGCCGGGGATCGGCCGGTTGCCGTTGTCTGAGGATTCTCGCGGCGGTGTTGCTGTCGTTGGCGCTGGCGCAGCCGGTGTGTCGAAGCGGTCGTCCGCCGGTGAATCTGGTGATCTTGGTTGATCGGAGTCCGAGCATGCCGCCGGACATGTTGTTGCGGTTGAGGGAATGGCTGGGGGGGGCGATTCTCAAACCTCAGCCGCAGGATGGAGTGGCGCTTGTGGGATTTGCTTCCGAGGCTCGGATTGAGATGAGGACGCAGGGAAAATGGCCGGGGTTTGTGGATTGGCGTCAAACGGTCGGGACGGAGCGCACGGATATGGGCGGGGCGCTTGATGTGGCGGCGTCTCTTTTGGAGGGAAAAACAGGGGGAAGGGTGCTTTTGATTTCCGATGGAATGGACCAGGGCGGCAAGGTGGGCGCCGCGTTGTCGCGTCTGGAATCGATGGGAGCGGCGGTTCATACGCGTTTTGCGGGACGTGAAGGGCGGGTGGATGTGGCGGTGCTGGAATTGGGCGGTCCGGCGAAGGTGAGGCCGGGGCAGCCGTTTGTTTTGAGCGCGCAGTTGTGGGCGAGCGGGCGGGCAAAGGTCCGTTACCGTCTCTTTCGAGGGAAGACACCCGTTGCGCAGGGGGAGAAGGAGGCGGGCGCAGGGTTGAACAACTGGCGTTTCCGGGATGTGCTGGCCCAGCCCCGGCTTGAGGAATACCGGTTGGAAATTGAAACGCCAGGCGAGTTGTTTTCGGAAAACAATTCGGGCATTTGTCTGGTCAAGGTGACAGGCGGGAGACGGCTGGCGCTCTGGAAATCCCATTCGGGGGAAAGCCTGCTTGCCCGTGATCTGGCTTCGCTGGGGTTTGAGGTGGAAACACGCGAGGCGTCGCAGCCTCCCCGGTCGGTGGCGGAGTTGTCGGGGGTGCGAGGGGCCGTTTTGGAGGATGTGTCGGCAACGGCATTGGGCGCGGCAGGCATGGAGGCGTTGCGTCTGCATGTGGAGAGATTGGGAGGTTTTCTTTTGATCACAGGCGGAAAATCCAGCTTTGGGTTGGGAGGATATTGCCAGTCCGCGCTGGAAACGTTGCTTCCAGTCAGCCTTGAGGTGCGCAAGGAACAGCGCAAGGCGGCGGTGTCGATTTGTGTGGTGATGGATCGTTCCGGGAGCATGGACATGGAGGTAATGCCCGGCGTGAAAAAAATCCAGCTGGCCAACGAGGGGGTGGTGGCGGCCCTGCGGTTGTTGATGCCCAACGATGCCGTGGCGGTCATTGCCGTGGACAGCGCCGCGCACCGGGTTGTGCCGCTGCAGCCGGTGAAGAATCTGTCGGAACTGGCCAGCCAGGTCCGGCGGATCGAATCGATGGGAGGGGGGATCTTTGTCCGCACCGGCCTGATGGCCGCCATGCGGGAGCTTGAGAACGCGCCGTCACGCACACGGCATGTCATCCTGTTTGCCGACGCCAGCGATTCCGAGGAGCAGGAGGGAACGCCGGAGTTGATCCAGCGGTTCAAAAACATGGGAATCACCGTCAGTGTGATCGGGTTGGGAACCCGGCGGGATCGTGATGCGGTTTTTCTGGATGGCCTGGCCGGATTGTCGGGGGGGCAGATCGAATTCACCGACAATCCCCGGAGCCTGCCGCAGTTGTTTGCCAAGGAAACCATTTCCATTTTGCGTTCCACGTTTGTCGAGACGCCGGTGGATGTGGTGATGGGTCCGGATTTGCCCCGGCTTGGCCCCGTGGGCGCCGCCGCCTGGCCGCGCCCCAAGGGACATAATGTGACGTATTTGAAGCCTGGCGCCGGGTTGGGATTGACCGCTCGCGATGAGCAGGAATCGCCGTTGCTGGCTTTCTGGCCCCGCGAACGGGGGCGTGTGGCGGCGCTGGCATTGCCGTGGGAAGGGGAGTTTGCCGGGGAATGGCCCCAATGGAACGGGCGGGCGGGTTTTCTGGGACAGTTGATGGGGTGGCTGGATGCGGGATGCGAGAGTGACGCTGCCGAGCTGCGCTGGGTGCATGCCGGCGAAAGGGTTCAGTTGCATTTGACTCTGGACGGGGAGTCCGGCGTGCGGGCGCCGGCGCCCGGAAAATTGACGGTGATGGGGCCGGATGGCGAAAGCCGTCCTTTGTGGCGGTTCCACGAGGAGCGCCCGGGGGAATGGGTGACGGTTCCGGAGTTGTCCCGGCCGGGGCATTATCTGGCCGTTTACGAATTGAATGCGAAGGAATATGCGGTGTCGCCGCCGTTATCGGTTTCGCATCCGCCGGAGTTTGATTTTCAGCATTGCCGGGGCGGGGCCGGCGGACAGGCGGTTTTGAGGGAATTGAGGGAGCGCACGGGAGGGACATCGCCCGCGAGGTTGAACGAGCTTTTGGAGGAACGTCCGGTTGAACGCGCTGTGGCGCCGCTGATCTGGCCGTGGCTGCTGGCGGCGATGCTGGTTTATTTGTTTGAAATTGCCGCGGAACGCCTTGGCTGGATGAGGACGATGGAGAACGGTCTTGCGCGGGTGGCGGAGGGTTGGAGAAGAAAACGCTTTTCCCCGGAAAAGGGCGGCGGGCCATCCAATTCATCCACTCCGCCGCCCCCGCCTTCTGAAAATCTTCCGCCTCCGCCGCCGGCCGGTTCTTCCGGCGGGGATGAGTTTCAGGTGAGTCCCATGGTGGAAGCGAAGGCCAGGGCGCGCAGGGCTCAAGGGAAGATTGATTGAGGGCCGGAACGTCCGTCCGTCCCCCTTTCATCATGCCGCCCCGGATTGGAAATTTTTGCGCGGCTCCCAAGGGGCTGATGCGCCTGAAAATCCGGCTCGACAACATTTGTTTGATCGCCAAGACTGTCCATTGGATCGGCAATCCCCCGGAATTGGCGCGGGATGCGATTCGATATGGCGACCATGGACAACGCGGATGAAAAGAAAGAAGGCTTCCAAGACGGGCAGTACCGCCGTCAGTTGGAGGAACGCGCTGCCGAGTTGAGGATCAGCGAGGAACGGTTTCGCATTGCAGCCCAGAGTGTGTCGGATTTGATCTGGGACTGGGATGTTTCGTCAGGACGGGTGGAATGGTTTGGTGACATTGACGGCATGCTGGGGTTCCAGCCAGGCGGGTTTCCCCGAACCATGGATGCATGGGAGAATACCATTCATCCGGAGGATTGCGAACGCGTCAAAAAGGCCCGGCGCCAGCATTTGTTGGATTGCCAGCCGTTTTCCGTGAAGTACCGGATGATTGGCAGGGATGGAACGGTTTTTCACTGGATTGACCGGGGAACCGGGGTGTGGAATGAGACAGGCGAGGCGGTCAGGATGATTGGCGCGGCCACTGACATCACCAAGCCCATGCTCGCGGACGATGCCTTGCGCAAGAACATGAAGGAACTGGGGGAGTTGAACCGGCGGATCAAGGAAAATCAGGCGCAATTGATCCAGTCCGAGAAAATGGCGTCCCTTGGCCAGCTTGCCGCCGGGATTGCGCATGAGATCAATAATCCGGTGGGGTTCGTCCGCAGCAACCTTGGCACCTTGAGCGGTTATGTCGGCATTCTCAAGCGTTTGATGGATCTTCACATCTGTTTTGTCCAGGCGGTTCAAGCTGGAGATGCCGGACGGCAGAGCGCCTTGATGAAAGAAATTGATGACTTGGCCAAGAGCGAGGATCTGGCGTTTATTTTGGATGATGTCGATGTTTTGCTGTCCCAATCCATCGATGGCGCCGACCGGGTGAAGGACATTGTTCAGAATCTGAAAAGTTTTGCCCGCCTGGATGAGGCGGAGGTCATGGAGGCGGATCTCAATGAATGCATCGAGTCCACCCTGAAAATTGTGTGGAACGAGTTGAAATACAAGTGCCGGGTGGAGAAGAAGCTGGGCAAGCTGCCGATGATCCGGTGTTATCCGGGCCAGCTTAATCAGGTTTTCATGAATTTGCTGGTGAACGCCGCCCAGGCGATTTCGGAAAAAGGCGATATCATCATTGAAACGGAGGCCGTTGGCCAAGAGATCGTGATTCGCATTTCCGACACCGGCGCCGGGATTTTGCCGGAACAATTTCCAAAACTCTTCACGCCATTTTACACCACCAAACCGGTGGGGAAGGGGACGGGGTTGGGGTTGCCGATTTCCTATGGAATCGTCAAAAAACACAATGGAACGATTCAAGTGGAAAGCGCGCCGGGCAAACTGACGACCTTCACCATCCGGTTGCCGTTGGACGGGGTGGCGGAGGAAGTCAAGCCATGATCGAAAAGGAAATTTTCACGGTGTTTTTTTTGCCCACTGGCTTGGATCAAGGATGCGTCCGGGCAGGCCGGGAGCGGCGGCGGCATTGATGGCGTTTATGAGATCCGCAGGCAGCGGGCCTTTGTCGAACAGTTCGATGTTTTGTTTGATTTGTTCGATGGATTCCACGCCGGTCAGGATGCATGCGGCCCCGGGCAGGCTGAGAAGATGGCGCATGGCCAGTTCGGCAAGGGACAGCCCCGCCTGGCCCGCCAGCGTTTGCATGCGGCGGCGATGGGGGATGACATCGGTGAGATCTGGCGGGGTTTCGGCATCGCTCATCAGGATAAGTCCCTGGAGATAGACGCTGCGGATAAAGACGGCCATTTTGCGTGCGGACGCTTTGCGGCAGACGCCGCCATCTTTCGTGAAACGATGGTCAAGAAGATTGGCGGGAACTTGAATGGCTTCCGACAGCCCCGAGTCGGCGATGTCGGCGGCGGCCTGGGGGGTCGCGGTTGATGCGCCGATGTGCCGCACCAACCCTTTGTCCCGCAATTTGATGAGGGCTTCGACATGGCGAAAGTTTTCCTCGGCATGAAAAAGGCAGATGGGCAGGGAGTCCAGACGCAGGCGTTTGAGAGATGAGGTCACCGATGCTTCGATTTTTTCCGAGGCGGATGACGGGGAAATATCCCCAGGCAGATGGCAGACCTTGGTGACAACGATCATCCGGTCGGTGATGCCCAGTTCGGTCAGCGTCCGGCCAAGAACCTCTTCGCTGGTTCCATAGGCGGCGGCGGTGTCGAGGCAGTTGACGCCATGCTCGCAAGCGAAAGCCAGAATGTCGCGGATGTTTTTTTTGGAAGGTTGGCCGCTGCGATTGGCGATGCCGTAGGTCATTCCAAATTGGACCGTGCCCAGCATCAGCCGGGAGAGTTTCATGCCGGCAAAAGGTCGGGTTTCCATGATTGTTTCAATTCATTGCAATGTCTGGAAAGTTCAACGTTTTCATGGAAGTGAAATGTAGATGGATTTTTTACAGGATTAACAGACTTTTTTGGTTCAGCATCGAGCGTCAAGCGGTTGTCCCGTCCCGTTCCGCCACGGCGGGAGCGGGACTTAATTTAATGTTAAGGAAATTCAAAGTTTTCGGATGGAAATGAGATTTCGACCGTCTCTGGATTCCCGCATCCGCGGGAATGACGGAGGGGAGTATGCCCATTTCGCCATTGTCATTCCCGCGAAAGCGGGAATCCAGTTGGCTTTGCGTCAAGCATCGAGCGTCGGGCGTCGAGCAGTTGCCGGGCCTTGGGCCTGACGTGATTTATGTTGCGGAAGGGTGGCGCGTTTGTACTGGTCGATGCGCTGCGTTGATGGTCGCCAGTTTTTTGCGAGGCGGACGTCTTTGCGTCCGGCGAGTTGTCCCGGTTTTGACGGCGGGGTGGCGTCGGTTTTTCGGCGGATTTCGAACCAGCACTGGCCGCAATGGTTGTGTTCGTGGTCGATGACGAAACCAGCCCGTTTCATCAAGGGGCCCACCCAGCCCATGCAGTGATCGCAATAGTCATGATATTGTTTCAGCCGATTGTGTGTGAGGAATCCCATGGAAGGACACGCGCGCATGTCCGTTCGCATGACTTGATCGATTGCGGTCATGGTGTATCCCGCCGCTTCTTCCTCAAGGGTGTGGCCCCAGTATTTTTTCATTCCATCGATGCCTTTGGATAAAATCAATTGGGAAGCATGGCGTTGGCTGTCCCGGTGAATGGCTTGATCCCAGTAATTTTGCAGCAAGGATTCGCCGCCGCGCTGGCGCAACCATTCGAAGGTCCATTCATAATGGCCGCAGAAATCATAGACGCCTAACATGCGGCCTCCCTGATGGCGGAAATTTTTTGATTGGGGATGGCCGGATTCCGCGGCAGAAAAGTCTGGCGGCATCGTCCATTGCCGCCCTGAACGCGGACGGTCAAGCCTGCCGGCGCGGCAATGGCTTCATTGACAAAAAAACATTGCTGGCAGAAACAGGGGACGATTTTGCGCCTGTGTTTTCGCAGGTGGCGGATGGCCGGGCAGGTCTTGACCTCGACCACAACGGAGTCCCGGCGCAAAGCGACTTTTGCCGCGGCGCCGGGTTCGGCTGCGAAAAAGGCATTCCAATACGCCGCCACTCCAGGCAGGCCACGGGTTTTCCAGATGACCGAAACCGGCGCGAAGTACTGGCTGCCCAGGTCCCGCCAGTACTGCCGCAATCCCTGTTTGCCAAAGCGTTTCAGGATAAAGCGAAACGTGGCGTTGATGGCGAAATAGAAATCCGCCGCGCCGACAGGCTTGGTGTCGTGATAGGGGAGAAGGGAGGCAGGCATGGCCCCGGGAAGGTTGTTGGGTTCAGCGGTTCAACGGTTGGGGGCTGCCTATTAACCCATTGTTACGGAACAGCAACTTGGAGGCCGCTGGTCAGGCTGGTTTTTTCGCCGAGCGCGGCATCAAATCGTTCGGATGAATCCCTGATGTGTGAATAGATGGCCCAGAATTCACTGCCCAGCACGATGAATTGGGCGCCCATGTCCTTGAGGGTTTTGACGTCGTCCTGGCTGAAAGCCGGGCGCCCCCATGCCTTGCCGTGTTTTTTGGCCACAGCCGCGATTTTTTTCTGAACCTCCATCATTTGAGGATCGCCGGTGGCGGCGGAGCAGCCAAGGCGCAGGGAAAGATCGCCGGGGCCGAGAAAAATCACATCAATGCCGGGAACTGCGGCGATGGCATCCAGATTTTCCATGGCTTGGGGGGTTTCGATTTGCACGACCAGACAGGTTTCCTGGTTGGCATCCTGCGAATAAGAAGGTTTCAGATTCACCATGTAATCGGCGTCCAGTCCGGCGGCGTCCAGACCTCGGTCGCCCAAGGGGGGGAATCTGACCGCTTCCACCAACATCCGGGCTTTTTCGGGAGTGGAAACGTGGGGAATCATCAGCCCGGAAGCGCCGTCTTCCAAAAGGCGGTACAGGCCGGTTTTTTCGAGAGTGGGCGGCCGCCAGATGCAGTCGATGCCAGCCATGTGGTGAAAGGCGATGAGCGCCTGCGCTTCACGGGGATCGAAGGCGCGGTGTTCGCCGTCGATCCAGATGCCGTCGTAACCGAAGTGCGCGGCATGACGCGGAAAACAGGGAAGGAAATGCCCCAGGCAGCAGATGCGGGCCACTTTTCCGGATCGGATTTTTGAGAGGACTTTGGATTTTTTCATAAAAGAGCGGGGGTGAAAATGGATTTTAACCTGTCCCAACCTACCCGCCGGGCGGTGTTTTTTCCACTGTTGTCTTGTGGGCATTTTTGTTGCCCACCAGACAGTGCGCGGCTATATTGAAAAAGGCGGTGCGGGAGCCCCGCCCTCCCTTTTCCACCATGCAGACAATGGAGGGCTGCCCTCCTCGCGCCCCTGTCCCCCGAAGCCTTGGCGAAGGGAGGATGGCATCTGCCTGCACGGCGCCTTTGCCAAAATGTGAAGTTATTTTTGCGCAAGCCCTAAGGAGATGCTTGATTGAAAAATCCATTGAAACAAATCGGTTTTTTATCCGGAAGAAAATCCCTGGTGGAACAGGCGGCGGACGCGCTTTGCGCCGCCTTGCAAAAGGGGGTGTGGACAGGGATGCTGCCGGCGGAGCGTTTGTTGTGCCGGATGCTGGGGGTCAGCCGTCCGGTTTTGCGGCGGGCCATCCACCGGGTGGAGGAAAAAGGATGGGTGCGGGTGTCGCGCGGCCATCCGGCCCGGATTTTGAGGTCGCCCTGTGGCGCCGGTGAAGTGGCGGGGCAAAAACAGGTGGTCATGCTGCAACGGCGGCCCGTTCGGGACAGCAGTCCATGGGCTTTGATGATCAGGGATGAGATCCGCCGGGAGCTTGCCGTCCGCGGCTGCCGATTGGAACAGGTGGTGGATTTGCGTTTGAACCGGAAGCGGCCGCAGACGGTTTTGCGACAACTGGAGCTGCAGCATCAGCCGGCGCGGTGGCTGCTTCTTTCCCTGCCTTTTTCCGCGCAGAGGTGGTTTCAGGAACAGAAGAAGCCCGCAGTGGTGATGGGGCATGTGTTTCCCGGGATTGAACTGCCCTCGGTTGATTACGATTGGAGGGCTGTGGCGCGCCATGCAGCCGGGATGTTTCTGGGGTTGGGGCACCTGCGGGCGGTTTTTTTGACCCGCTCGGGCGCCGCCGGGGAACTGGCTGCGGCGGAGGGGTTTGAGGAGGCGTTTCGACAGGCGCCAAAGACAACCTTTCACATCATCCGGCACAGCGGGGATGTGGATGAAATCCGGTTGTATTTGAAAAGTCTTTTTATTCCGGTATCAAGGCCCACGGCGGTTTTGGTTTCCCATGCCATGGATGTGCTGGTGGTGAGGGATTATTTGAATGAAGCCGGGTGGCGCGTGCCGGGGGATGTATCCCTGATGACGATGGGGGAGGAAAATTTTCTTGAGCGGATCCGTCCCACGCTGGCCCGGTACGAGGTGGATTCATTGAAACTGGCGCGGGCGGCCTGCCGTTTGCTGGAGCGTCCGGATGAGAAGCGGAGAACGATCCGGCTGATCGCGCGCTTTCGGAGGGGGGAGACGCTTGGTTCTCCAGGGAAGGATTTTTGATTCAACAATGCAGATGGAATTCACATCGATGAACAGGATGGACAGGATCAATAAACCATCCCTTTCATCTTGTTTATCAATGTTCAATTCATAGAGGCTCTTGCAAAACTACGATGTGTGGCGCGATAAGTTCCTTTGGCCGGATCCCAGGCGGCGCGGCAGGAAAATCCCCAAAGCGGGCTTTGACTGCCGAGCCAACGCCGGAGTCGGCCAAAGGAACTGTCGCCCAACGGGTTGCGCGGCTTTTTCCCAGCGATGGCGTTGTGTCGAACTGGCCAAGCCCACTGTGGGGATTGGCCAGTCGCCACGCCTTGTCGCTGGGAAAAATACGCTGCAACGCCACACATCGTAGTTTTGCAAGAGCCTCCATAGGGTCAGATTGTGGCGTGACGGTTCGATTTGCTACGATCCGGGCTGCAGGGAGTAGAGTCCCTTGGTCATGACAAAGGCATCGTCGTACTTGAGGCGTTTGAATTCGTGTCCGGCGCCCCACGAGTCGGAATAGATGATTTCGCCGCTTTTGTCATTGTAACCGAAAATGAGGCGCATGTGGCCGCCCGAAACCTGGGGAAGGGCGGGATTTTCCCCGACCAGTCCGAGCTGAACGCTCCACAGGGCCGGGGACCCTTTGTCCACAAGGAACTTGATGTTCTGGATGAATTTGGTTCTGTCGCCGGTTTTTTTAAGCCGGACTTCCCGCGTGATCTGGGGGTCCATGGCGGCATAGATGGCGCCCAAGTCGATGGTTCCGGAAGAGGGAAGGATGATTTCCTTCTGCTTGTTTTTTTTGGCGGTGCGGTTGTAAACATCGATTTCCTTGAGGAAATCGCCGAATTCAAAGCCCATGATTTCGCGCGCGACGAGGCCGAACTGGCCGCCGAGTTTTTTCACCGCCTTGAGCATGGCGTCGGGCGAGGTTCCGGAGAGGGTGTTGGCGGCCTTGGCCATTTCGTTCTGGTCCACAGTCAGGCCGCAATAGCGCATGACCCGTTCCACCGTGGCGCAGACGCAGTAGCCTTTTTGCCCCTGGTCCACCATGGGGATGCCTTCGAGGAAAACGTCGCCATTGGCCTCCCGCTTGATCCGTTCCTTGAGGTCCTTGGAACGGGCGGATGTTGGCTGGGGCGCCTGATAGTTGGGTTTGACCAGTTGGGCGATATCGGTTTTGCCGTCGTAGGGGGTGAGGATGACACGCAGGAATTCAGCGCGGAAGCGCACCTTGCGGGCATCTCCGCCGATTTCCTTTTCAGTTACATTTCGGGAAATGCTGCTTTCCAGGTCCACGCGCAGGGGCGTCTTGAACCATGATTTGCGTTTGGTGTTGCCCACGTTGCCGGGAATCCATGCGTCCACCCCTTTGAATCCGGTCCATTGGTCAAAGGTGGATTCCAGATTTTTGATCAATTCCTGGAAGCCTGATTCGTCGATTTCCTTTTTGACATCGCCGCGGCCATAAAGAAGAAATCGCGCTTCGTCCAAACGTCCGTTCTTGAAGCGGATGAGCGTTTCAATGCTGGATTTTCCGAAAAAGGGCAGGGGGTGGGCGCTGCGGGCCTCGGTTTGTTCGGCGGCGGAAGTCCAACGGAAACCCGAGGATGAGTTGGTGGGGAGAAAATCCTCCGGCTTGAGTTGCCAGAAATCGGGCTGGAACTGTTGCGCGGCGGTCAGAATCGGGATTTGGCCGGGCTCGGGTTGAATGGATGCAACCGGGGAGGATGGGGTGTTGGTTGATTGAGAGGATGTTCCGGGAGGGGTTTTGCCCAAATCGGACGGCTGGCACAGGGCCCGGATTTCCTTGCCGTCCGGTTGCTTGAAAAGAACCCGGAACATACCGGCTTCGGTCACATAATCCTCAATCTCCAAGACGATGGGCGGGGCAAAAAAACCGATCTGGGTCGCGGGCTGGTTGCAATCATAAGCCGGGATCTGGCGTGTGCAATTGAATGGTTCTGCGAACAATCCTCCCGCAAGAAATAAAAACAAATGCCATGAAACGCTTGCGCCAAACCGCCGGGTCGTCATGTGGTGTGAATAGCGGGGGAGGATGAGAATGTCAATAGGGTGGCTGCGCTTTGAGACGGGGGCTGGCATCGAACGGCGAATGGTTTTTAGGCTTTGCGGAGGCTTTTTTCGGAGCTAGGTTCCAGCCATGAATTCACGGTTGATTGAATTACGCCGGGGGAATCAGCGCGCATGGGTTTATCCCGAGCAGGGATTTCAGCTGCATGGTTTCGAGACGGAGTTGCTAGGCAAGGGACGGGTCAGGGTGATTTACCGTCCGGATGGCAGTCTGGAACCGGCGGACCGGCGTTATGGAAATCCAATCCTGTTTCCAAATCCAGGAGGGGTTTGCGGGGAGCATGGGGCCAATGCGTGGGAGTTCAACGGATGCGTCCTGACCATGCCTTCGCATGGTTTTGCGCGCAATCTCTACTGGCAGATGACCGATCAGCGGGAGGACCGGGCGGCGGCCGAGGCATCGTCCAATACAAGCGGCAAACTTGTTTTTCCCTTCAATCACCGGCTGGAATGTGTTTACCGCCTGGAGGATTGCGGGCTGGTGTTGGATGCCGTGGTGGAAAACACCGGGAAGGAGGCGTTTCCTTACGCTTTTGGGTTTCATCCCTATTTGAGGGTTCCGCTGGGGGAAAGAGGGACGGTCGCCGATGGCGCGGTGAAGCTGCCGCCGGGGGCGCGTCTGGAATCCTCCGACGAGTGGCGGACGATCCGTGAGACGCCGTTTGAGGCGCGAGAGGTGAGGGCGAATGAGGAATTGGCGCGATCCATTTTGTTGACCCGATTGGGTGTGAAATATCTGGAATTGGAGGACCGGGCCAATGGGTTGGCGGCGCGGGTGTCGGTGGAGGACAGCGAGGGCGAAATGCCGGTTTGGGTGGTGTGGAGCGCCACGCCGGAGTCGCCTTATGTGTGTCTGGAACCGTGGACTGACGCGGACAACGCCCTGAACCGCGGGACATCGCGGTGGTGCGCGCCCGGCCAGCGGCACAAGTATCGGATGACGATTTCAGTCCGGGAGATTTGAACTTGCGATGGACGACGGAATGAGGGAATGAAAAGAGGGTGACAACGATTTTGACATCTGCGGCGGGTCTTTTTTTTCTCTGGTTTTTGCCCGGTTATCTGCCGGGGTCGATTCCGTTTGGTTACGTTTTCGGACGGTTGAAGGGGATTGACATTCGACAGCATGGCAGCGGCAATATAGGGGCGACCAATGTCTGGCGTGTGATGGGGCGGGGATGGGGGATTGCCACATTTGTTTTGGATTTTGCCAAGGGACCGATCGGCGCGTTGCTGGCCATGGGGGTGGCGAAGTTTTTTCCGCCGGGTGTCGCGGCAGTGGATGGATGGGAGGCGGCTGTGCGTCCTTTGCTGCCGTTGGTGGGAGCGGTGGTGGGGCATAATTTCCCTGTGTGGCTGGGATTCCGCGGCGGCAAGGGGGTGGCGACAAGCGCCGGGGCGTTGTTGTGGCTGTTTCCCAAGGTTTTTCCGGTGGTTTTGCTGGTATGGGCGGTGTTTTTCGCGGCATTCCGATATGTGTCGCTGGCGTCCATGGCGGCGAGCGTGGTGTTGCCGGTGGGAGTCTGGTTCCTTTATCCGGGACGCCCCTTGTACTTTTGGCTTTGCTGTTTCCTGGGCGCCATGAGCGTATGGCGGCATCGTTCCAATATTCAGCGGCTTATCAAAGGGACTGAATCAAGATGGGGGAGGAAAGAAAAAGGCTGAAGGTTGAAAGGCCGGAGGCGCCAAGGATTGCAATATGAAAATTGTCACTGGATCACAGATGCGGGAGATTGACGCCCGGACGATCAAGGAAGGGGGGATTTCCGAGAGAACGCTGATTGAGCGCGCGGGGCGAATGGCGGCGGAATGGGTGATGAGGCGTTTTGCCGCCAAGGGGTTGCGGGTGGTGGCGCTGGCTGGGAAGGGGCACAATGGCGCGGACGCCCTGGTTGCGGGCGCTTGTTTGCGACGGGCCGGTTACGCGGTGAAAACAATCAAGGCGTGGCAAAAGGGCGCGATGCCTGCGTTGACGCGGAGTTTGCAGGACGATAAACGGGTTTTGGTGTTGGATGGCCTTTTTGGCATCGGTCTGAACCGTTCCATTGCAGGTGAATCCATGGCCATGGTGCGGGCCGTAAACAGCAGTCAGGCGGTGGTGGTGGCCTTGGATATTCCTTCGGGCTTGGATGCGGACACCGGGGAACCCCGCAGCGCCGCGGTGCGGGCGGATTATACTTTGACGTTTGGGCTGCCCAAGCGGGGATTGGTGGAGGAGCGCGCGGCCGATGTGGTGGGCGAATTGCATGCGTTGGACATTGGTTTTCCGGAACGTTTTGTTGCGCCTGCGCACGGTTGCGGCGAATTGCTGACATGGGAGGAGATGGCGGATTGGTTTCCGCAACGATCAAGACGGGCGCACAAGGGAGATTGCGGGAGGGTTTTGGTGGTGGGAGGGAGCGTGGGGATGGCGGGCGCGCCTGCGTTGACTGCCAGGGCGGCTTTGCGCGCGGGCGCGGGGTTGGTGACGCTGGTGGTTCCCCAGTCGATTTATCCGATTTCCGCGGTTCTAGCCGGAGCGGAAGTCATGACCCGCCCTTGTGCGGATTCGGGGCGCGGATTCTTTGGAGCGACCGCATTGAAGGAATTGATAAATCTGGCGGAGACATCGGATTCGGTGGTGCTGGGAATGGGGCTGGGGCGGGCGCCGGCAACCCGGAAGCTGGTTGAGGCATGGGTTGCGCATGGTCGAAAACCCCTGTTGGTGGATGCCGATGGTTTGAATCTGCTGGCGGATTTGAGGAATGGTTGGAAATGCCGGTCAGATGAAATGGTGGTGACGCCGCATCCGGGAGAGATGGCGCGGTTGTGCGGCATGACAGTTGAGGCAGTGCAGGAGGATCGTTTGGGAGTGACAGCGGATTTTGTCCGCCGCCATCAGGCGGTGACGGTATTGAAAGGGGCGCGGACGGTGGTGGGATGGATGGATGAAAAAGCGGGGGTAAGATTGGCCGTGAATGCCCTGGTTGGAAATCCGGCCATGGCCACGGCTGGCTCGGGAGATGTCTTGTCGGGGGTGATCGCCGCTTTGATGGCAAGAGGATTAAAAGCGACTGATGCCGCGCGAGCCGGGGTTTTTCTGCATGCTGTGGCCGGTGATCTGGCTGTGAAAGGGAACGCTTCTTTGATTGCAGGTGATTTGATTGACCAATTGCCAGCGGCTGTTCGAGAGATTGAGAAGCAACGTTTTTCGTTCGGGCACAAGTCGTTTCATGGTATCTGAGGAGTACGTCTGGATTCCCTCATGCGCGGGAATGACGGGAGAGAAAAGGGAAATTAGTGTTTTATTAATGTCAATTTAAAAATTTAAAAATATTGTCTGGTTATTTGATTTTTAATACACACGTGCTAAGTTACACGTGAAAAATCAGTGGAAACCAATCTCACCATGCAAAAAATTGCTGAAGGACTCCAATTGAGTCGTCAGACGGTTTCCTTTGTCGTTAATGGTAAGGCATTGCAGAAGGGGGTTCCGGAGCGGACGATTCAGCGCGTTCAAGAATACATCAGGCGTTGCGGTTATGTGCCGTCCCGTCAGGCGGTGGCATTGAGGACTGGGTTGCGAAGAGGCGTGGGGATTCTTCATGGGGGACATCTTTACAGTCATTTAACCGATGCATTTAATCAATTGACCAATCAATTTTCTGATTTGCCGGAAGGGTTGGAAATCATGTTGAGTTCCCGTCAGAGCACGGTCCAAGGCATGCGGGAACTGATTGCCAGGGGGGTGAAGAAGATTGTTTGGATTCACACAGCCAATTCACAAGTGGAGATTGTCGACCGTGAGGTGATAGGAGGGTTGTTATCCTCGGTGAGGACGGTCATTTACAACCATCATTTTGGCGAGTGCGATTTGGATGACTGGCTGGTTTCCAGGAACATTCATTTGGTGGGGATCAATCGGAAGCGGGGCTATGAGAAACTGGCCGCGTTCATCAAGGATTTGGGGCATCGGGTGGTTTTTTTTCCCGATGTGATGGAGAATTCTTCCCATCAGCTGGATTGCCAGTTTATGACGGCTTTTCAGGAGGCTGGCATCCGGTTTGTTGCTTTGCCCGCGTCTTGCTCCGGATATCCGGCTTCATTGATCGAGCGCGGCATCATGGTGTCCGGGGAGGTTTTGAAGGCCATGCGGGATTCCGGCGCGACAGCGGCTTGTTTTCGGGATGACGAGGTGGCGGGGGTGGCGATGGCCGAATTGATCAGGAAGGGAATTCGCATTCCGGATGATTTGACCGTGACAGGTTTTGACGGCCACCGCCTGGCGCCATTTTTCAGGGTGGGGTTGACGACCTTGTTGGTGCCGGTGGCGGCGATGGTGCAAAGGACGGTTGGTTTGCTGGATGATGAACAAACCGGAAACCATTGCCATTGGTTTGACCCGGAATTGATTTTAAGGGAAAGCCATGGACGTATGGACCAAAAATGAAGAGCCTCTGAAGATTAAGAATTTGCCCCCTGCCCTTTTTTTTAACCCCCGACCCCTCAAAAACATTATGAAAGGCACTCCCACAAATCACAAATTCGACCATGGAGCCGAATTGAAACGCGAATCGCTTTGTTCAAATCCAAAACGGAGAGGTTTCGGCAGGTTGGGCGATCGGATAAAAAAAATTTTGCCGCTCGGCCTGATGGCCTTTTGTGCGGCATCTCGCTGCGAAGAGCCATTGCGAATCGCCGTTTTTCAGGCGGATGTGACTCCTCCAGTGGGCAGTCCGGTGGCTTGCTCGCTTGCGCGCAAAATCGAGGATCCGCTCAGCGCGCGGGGCATCATTTTGTTTTCTTCCGGCAAGCCATTGGTTTTGTGCGCGGTGGACTGGCTGGGAATTTACGGCGACGCGCATGAGGTCTGGCGGGAAGAGCTGGCGCGAGCGGCCGGCACGACCATGGACCGGGTTGCGGTTCACACGCTGCATCAGCACGACACGCCGCGTTGCAGTTTTACCATCGAAGATCTCCTCGCGGCGCATGGTCTGGGCGGAAAATTTATGGATGTTTCCTTTGAACGAACGGCCATCCAGCGCACGGCCCAAGCCGTTCGGGCGGCTGTGGAACAAAGCCAGCCGGTCACCCATTTGGGGGTTGGCAAGGCCAAGGTTGAAAAAATCGCGTCCAACCGAATGATCCTTGGCCCGGACGGCAAGGTGGCGCTGATTCGGTTCAGCAAATCACAGGATCCCAAGGCCATTGCGGCGCCGGAGGGAACCATTGATCCGTGGGTCCGGTTGATCAGCTTTTGGAATGGCCGGCGTCCTCTGGCGGTCCTTTCCTACTACGCCACGCATCCGCAAAGTTATTATGGCAAGGGGGATGTCACGGCGGAGTTTGTCGGCATGGCCCGCGCTATGCGCGAGGCGGAACTGCCGGGCGTGCCGCATATTCATTTCAATGGCGCCGGGGGCAATGTGGCCGCTGGCAAATACAATGATGGCTCGCTTGGAATGCGGCCGGTTCTTGCCGCACGGCTGGCGGACGGGATGAAGCGGGCGTGGCAGGCGACGGTTCGTCATCCGCTGAAGGAATCCGATCTGGCTTGGCGGACGCAGCGGGTGAGGTTGCCGGTGGCGGAACGCTTAAGCAAAGGCCAGGCTCTGGACCTGCTGGGTGATTCGCAGGCCAAGGAACGGGGGCGATTAAACGCGGCGTTGGATGCGGAGTGGCTTTCCCGTTCGACGGCGGGACATCGGATCGAACTGGGTTGTTTGCGATTGGGCGGGGTTTATGTGCTGCACATGCCGGGCGAACTGTTTGTCGAATATCAGTTGCAGGCGCAGAAGATGAAACCCGCGGCCACGGTTTGCATGGCGGCTTATGGCGACTATTCACCCAGTTACATCGGGACGGAAATCGCTTACGCCCAGGGGGGGTACGAGGTTGGAGTGAGCCGCGTTGCGCCCGGGGTGGAGGGGGTTTTGGTGGAGGCCATGAGGAAATTGTTGCGGGTGGAAGAGGATGCAAAATCCAGAGCCGGTTGTGAACGTTGAAAAAAAACTTACTATGAAAGACAAATCAAACGACAAGAAAACATCAATGAACTCAAATTCCATGCTGGCCATGAACGGTGGCCAGCCGGTCATCAACCGTCCTGCGCCCGCGCTGGTGCGGTGGGGTGATCCGGAGCGCAAACAACTCTCGGAAATGATCAACCAGCCGGCGCTCTTTTATTGGAAAGGGCCGCAGACCACCCTGTTGATCGAAAGATTTCAGAAGCATTATCCCCTTAAATACGTGATGCCATGTTCTTCGGGAACCGCCGCGATTCACATCGCCATTGCCGCCGCGGGAATCGGGCCGGGAGACGAGGTGATCACCTCTCCCATCACGGACATGGGAACGGTCATTGGCATTTTGTATCAGCAGGGCGTGCCGGTTTTCGCCGATTTGGAGCCGCATCGTTACAATCTGGATGTGGAGGATGTGCGGCGGAAGATCACGCCGCGGACCAAGGCGATTCTGGCCGTGCATCTGGCAGGCAATCCTTGCGATCTGACGGCGTTGAAAAAGCTGGCGGACGAACACAAGCTTGTTTTGATCGAGGATTGCGCCCAGGCTTGGGGCGCGATGCATCGGGGAAAACCGATTGGGACCATCGGTCACATCGGTTGTTATTCCCTGAACGATTTCAAGCACATCGGATGCGGGGATGGCGGGGTGGTGGCGTCCAGTGACGAACGGTTTGGGCCGTTGTTGCAGAAGTTTGGGGACAAGGCTTATGACCGCGTCACCGGCACTCGAATGCCGGAATTTCTGGCGCCCAATTATCGCATGAGCGAACCCCAATCCGCCGTGGCTGCGGTGCAGATGACCCGGATGGAGGATATCGCGGAAAAACGTTTCCGGTTGGGACGCCTGTTGACCCGGGAGATTGAGGGGATCAGGGGGATTCATCCGCATCATGCGGAACAGAAGGACCGTTGTTCCTACTGGTTTTACATGTTTCGTCTCGATTTGCGGGTCATGTCCTGTTCCAGGAACGGCTGGGTTCAGGCGGCCAGGGCTGAAGGGGCTTCTTTTGGCGAAGGATACATCGCGGCGCCACTCTACAAGTATCCGATTTTTCAAAACCAAAACTTTTTTGCGGGACGATGGCCCATCAAGGAATTGGGGTTGACCAAGATGGATTATCGGCAGGTGAGTTGTCCGCAAACCGAGGCGATATTGGAGAACTGTGTGACCACGCCCATCAATCAGGCGATGGACGAGGATTGGATCAAGGGGGTTGCGGGGGTCATCCGGAAAGTTTCCAATCACTTTGGCAAGGAGAAATGACCATGGCTGCTCCTTCGCGAATGATTGACACCCATCAGCATGTCTTTTGGCATGGGCGGGACGATCGCGGGTTGATTCAGGACCTGGATGAGCACGGCATTGAGCAGGCATGGCTGCTTTCCTGGGAAATTCCATCGTTTGAGGACAACGCCGGTTACCATGGGGTTTTGAACCCGGTGCATGTGCGGGCCGATGGGACACACCGTGGCATCCCATTGGAGGACGGGGCGCTGGCTGCGACGCGGCATCCCGGACGGTTTGTTTTGGGTTACTGTCCGCATCCGGCGCTGGGAAACGCGCCGGCGTTTTTGAGGGCGGCGGCGAATATTCATGGCGTGAAAGTTTGCGGTGAATGGAAATTCCGCATGCTCTTTGATGACCCGCGGTGCCTGGAACTTTTCCGGACTGCGGGCGAATTGAAAATGCCAGTGGTTCTCCATCTGGATGTTCCCTATCTGCCCGGCAATGATGGCAAATCCGTTTATCAACCGCTCTGGTATGGGGGGACCGTGGAGAATCTGGAGAGGGCATTGAAGGCGTGTCCGGAAACGGTTTTTGTGGGGCATGCCCCCGGTTTCTGGCGCGAGATCAGCGGCGACGCGGATAACGATCCCGGCGCGTATCCCAAAGGGGCGGTTCGGGGGCGGGGAAGGTTGTTCGATCTTTTTGATCGATATCCCAATCTTTGCGCGGATCTTTCCGCGGGTTCGGGATGCACCGCCTTGCGGCGCGATCCCGACAATGCGGTGAAGTTTCTTTGCAGGTATCATGACCGCCTGTTGTTTGCCCGCGACTATTTTGGCCAGGAATTGCATTCCTTTCTCAAGACGTTGAGCCTGCCGGAGGACGTTCGAGAGGACATCTATCATCGGAATGCCGGGAGGCTGGTTTTAAAAACCTAATTCAGAGCCATCCCATAATTTTTCAGAGATTGCTTCGGTCCCTTTTTCCCAAACCTCGCAATGACCTCCTAAAATGTCATTGCGAACCCAGGGCAACAGGGGGTGAAGCAATCTCCGGATTCTTAATCTCAGCTTTTGGCATTTTGCCTCCTTCTCCTCTGAACAAAAATGAAAAATTGGCCGTTTCACGAAATTATGGGATGGCTGTGAACCTAATTTATGAAAAATAAACTGCGCATAGGAATCATCGGACTGGACACCTCGCATGTGGAGGCTTTCACCTCCCTGCTCAACTCAGCCCAGCATCCCTGGCATATCGAGGGTGGGGAGGTTGTGGCGGCTTTTCCCGGAGGATCTCCGGATTTTCAGTTAAGCCATTCGCGGGTGCAGGGATTCACGGACAAGCTTCGCGATCAATTCAAAGTCAAAATCGTGGATTCCCCGGAGGCGGTGGCCCGGGAATGCGACGCCATCCTGTTGGAATCCGTGGATGGACGGGTCCACTTGGAACAATTCAAGCGGATTGCATCGTCAGGCAAACCTGTTTTTGTGGATAAACCCTTTGCGGTGACGTCGTCCGACGCCCGGGCCATCCTTTCACTGGCGAGCCAGCATCGGATTCCCTTGATGAGTTGTTCGGCTTTGCGATACGCGGCATCGCTTGTTGATGTGCTGGAAAACCGGACGGGCGGCGAGGTGATTGGGGCGGATTTTTATGGGCCCATGGCCATTGAACCGACCCAGCCGGGTTTTTTCTGGTATGGCATCCATACCGCCGAAATGTTATACGCAGCCATGGGGCGGGGGTGTGTGGAAGTGGCGGTGACCACGCATGCGGATCATGACCTCGTGGTCGGAGTGTGGAAGGATGGACGAATGGGGACCATTCGCGGGAACCGGGCGGGCAACGGCAAATTCGGCGGCATGGTTCACCGCAAAAGCGAGAGCCAGTTTGTGGATGTTTACAGCAATCCGAAGCCCTACTATGCCAGCTTGATGGAGAAGATTCTGGCCTTGTTTTCCACCGGCCAGGCATCGGTTGATCCGGAGGAAACCTTTGAGGTGATTCGTTTTCTGGAGGCCGCGAATCAAAGCCGCGAAACGGGAAGCAAGGTCAAATTGTAATTCAATGGGAGTTTTATGAAAATTCTAATCTGCACGGATTTGGAGGGGGTCAGCGGCGTGGTCAGTTTTGAGGAGCAGGCTTATGCCACCGGCAGGTATTACGAGCAGGCCAAACGCCTGCTGACGGCCGAGGTCAACGCCGCCATTGAAGGGCTTCTCGAGGAGGGGGTTGAAGAGACGCTGGTTGTGGATGGGCATGGCCCGGGCGCGATTTGTTTCGAGGAACTTCATCCGGCCGCCAGGCTTTTTCATGGACGGCCGTGGGCATGGAGGGTTTTTTGCGACGAGGTCATCAAGACTTTCGACGCCACCGTCATGATTGGGCAGCATGCCATGGCCGGCGTTGAGAGGGGAACCCTTAATCATACCCAGTCCAGCAAATCGATTGATTATTACAAGCTGAACGGCCGCTTGATTGGCGAAATTGCCCAATGGGCGCTCAAGGCGGGACATTTTGGCGTTCCTCTGATTTTTTTGAGCGGCGACGATGCCGCATGCAGGGAGGCGGAGGAACTGGTTCCGGGGATGGCCACGGCGGCCGTGAAAACCGGCATGAGCCGGACATCCGCAATCTCCCTGGCGCCGGCGGAGGCCCGGCGGCGGATCCGCGAGGGAATCAAACAGGCTGTTCGGCGGCATCGGGAACATCCGCTGGCGCCGGTGGCCTGGCCGGGACCTTTTGTTTTGGAAAAAAAGTTTTTCCACAGCGGATCGGTCGATGGTTATGCCGGCCATCCGATGGCAAAAATTCTCGACCCGCAACGGGTGCAGCTGCGATCCGAAAATATCATGGACATCATTTACGCGTGACGGCGTTTTTTTCGAGGAACAGGCCCTTTGCCAGAGGAGGGGGGGGATCTGAAAAGCCTCCCTCCCTGACGCCGCAACGCGGCAGCAGGACGGTGAAGGTGGTTCCCTTGCCTTGAATGCTTTCCACCTGGATGGAACCGCCGTGTTTTTTGACGATGCCGTAGGAGATGGACAGGCCCAGCCCCGTGCCCTTGCCCACGGGTTTGGTGGTGAAAAACGGGGTGAAAAGCATGGGGATGTTTTCGGGGGGGATGCCTCCCCCCGTATCCAAGATTTTGACCGAGATATTCTCGTTTGTGGCGGAAGTTTCGATGGTAATGACGCCCTTTTCCGGTATGGCTTGGGCGGCGTTCACCAGCAGGTTCATGAAGACCTGATTGAGCTGCCCGGGATGGCATCGAAGGGGGGGGAGAGGCCCGTATTTTTTGCGGATTTCGCATTTGTACTTCAATTCGTTCCAGATGAGATTGAGCGTGGTTTCGAGTTCCTCGTTGATGCCGGCTTCCTTTATTTCCGCCTCATCAAGCCGGACAAAGGTTTTGAGATCCTGGACAATTTCCCTGACCCGGTTGGCGCCGTCCAGGGATTCCTTGAGCAATGAATCGATGTCCTTGAGGATGTAGGAAAGATCCTCCTTGGCTTCAAGTTGGCAGATCTGATTCAGGAGGGATTGCCGCCGGTTGTCGTCGCCGGTTCTGATGGCGTCCGCGAGCGCCCCATGGAGGGCAAGCAATTCCTTCATGGTGTTGACATAGCCGGTAAGGGTGCTGAAATTGCTCATGACAAAGCCGACCGGATTGTTGATTTCGTGGGCGACACCGGCCGCGAGCTGTCCCAGCGAGGCCATTTTTTCCGATTGGATCAATTGGGACTGGTGTTCCCTCAGAATGGCGTGGGTTTCCTCGAGTTCGGCCAGGCTTTTTTCCACGATTTGCTGGATCCTTTCCCTTTCCAGTATTTCCGCGGCCAGTTTTTTCTCCTTTTCCTCCAGAAGCCGGTTTTTTTCGGATAATTCATCCGCGTTTTCCCTCAGCCACGCCATGGTTTGGTCGATTCGCGAAGCCAGACGTCCGGAGATGACAAACCAGACGGCGCCCGAAAGGGGGAGGGTGATCATGCCAATGCAAAAAACAATGACAAGCCCCCGATTTCCAATGTCGCGGATGAGGTTGCTGGTGTTGAGGAAGTCGTCCTCATAAGCGCCGACGCCAATGACCCAATCCCATGGCTTGAAATAGATGCATCGGCTTATCTTCAATCTGGGTGCGGGATCGTCCGGATTTTTCCAGTGGTAACGAAATTCCACAATTTCGCCAGAGTTTGATGTTCGGGCGCCCACGCAAATTTCCTGGATGAAATGTTTTCCAAAGGCATCCCTGACATCCCAGACGTTTTCCCCATCTCTTACGCCATCCTTGGAAATGATATAGGTCCCCTGCCTGGGGCCGGAACACTGCATTACGGCGACATATCCTGTTTTGCCCAACCGAATATTGATGATGATTTTTCGGAGAACGGCCATGATTTCCTGCTCTCTTGGATCGGCGTCCTTGTTGTCTGCCGTATTTTTTAAAGAATCATGGACCATCTCAAACATATTGCAAACATCCCGGGCCGTCTGATCCATTGCCACAATGGATAGTTGACGGCTTCCGCGTTCGGCCACGCGGTGGAGTTTTCCCGCTTTGACATAAATCAAGACAAAGGAGAAAAACGCCGGCAGAAAAGCGACGGAGATGCCGACGATCAGCAATTTTGCGCGCAAAGTCAGTTTCTTGAACATAACGCGTATGGATGCGAATAAAGCAACAAATGGCTTCAGATGCAAACAGCCGGAAGAAGAATTTTTATTTTTGCGGGGCGCTGGTTTTCAGGAAAGGCGGGTTTTTGTCGGAAGAGGCGCTTTCGGAAAAGCCCCCCTCCCTGACGCCGCAACGCGGCAGCAGGATGGTGAAGGTGGTTCCTTCCCCCTGTTTGCTTTCCACCTGGATGGAACCGCCGTGTTTTTGGACGATGCCGTATGAAATGGACAGGCCCAGCCCCGTGCCCTTGCCCACGGGCTTGGTGGTGAAGAAGGGGGTGAAAAGCATGGGGATGTTTTCGGGGGGGATGCCTCCCCCCGTATCCGAGATTTTGACCGAGATATTCTCGTTTGTGGCGGAAGTTTCGATGGTAATGACGCCCTTTTCCGGTATGGCATGGGCGGCGTTGACCAGCAGGTTCATGAAAACCTGGTTGAGTTGCCTGGGATGGCAGCGAAGGGGGGGGAGAGATCCGTATTTTTTTTGGATTTCACATTTGTACTTCAATTCGTTCCAGATGAGTTTGAGCGTGGTTTCGAGTCCCTCGTTGATGTCGGCCTCCATGATTTCCGCCTCGTCAAGGCGGACAAAGGATTTGAGATCCTGGACGATTTCCTTCACCCGTTTGGCGCCGTCCTGGGATTCCTTGAGCAACTGATCGATATCCCTGAGGATGAAGGAAACGTCTTCCTTGTTTTCGAGTTGATGGATCTGATCCAGAAGGGTTTGCTGCCGGTCTTTGTCGCCTGTCCTGATGGTTTCCACGATCGTCCCGTGGAGGGCCAGCAACTCCTTCATGGTGTTGACATAGCCGGTCAGGGTTCCAAGATTGCTCATCACAAAGCCGACCGGATTGTTGATTTCGTGGGCGACTCCCGCCGCGAGCTGGCCCAGGGAGGCCATTTTTTCCGATTGGATCAGTTGAGCCTGATGTTCCCTCAGCATGGCGTGGGTTTCCTCGAGTTCGGCCAGGCTCTTTTCCACGATTTGCTGGACCCTCTCCCGTTCCTCGATTTCATCGGCCAGCCTTGACTCTTTTTCCTCCAGAAGCCTGTTTTTTTCGGACAACTCATCCCTGTTTTTTCTTAATTGCTCCATGGTCTGGTCGATTTGCGAAGCCAGCCGTCCGGAGATGATGAACCACACGATTCCCGAAATGATGAGGGTCAGCATGCCGATGCAGAAAATAATGACCATCCCGCGATTCCCGATGTCGCGGATGATGACGCTGGTTTCAAGGAAATCGTCCTGATAAGCGCTGACGCCGATGACCCAGTCCCACGGTTTGTAGTGGATGCTGCGGGTTAACTTGTGCCGGGCGATGGGATCGTCCGGATTTTTCCAGTGGTAGCGGAGTTCCGTGATTTCACCCGGGGCCGCAGTTTTCGCCTGGCGGCAGATTTTCCGGATGAAAAAATCTCCCTGAGAGTCCTGGTAATTTCCTATGTTCTCCCCGTCCCGCAATCCGTCCTTGGAGATGACGTAATGCACGGCATTGGATCCCGATTCTTGAAGGACGAAGACATAACCTGATTTGCCCAGGCGGATGTTGATGATGATTTTGCGCAGGAGCGCCATGATTTCCTGTTCCCTTGGGGCAACGTTGTCAGGTGTTTTGTTTTTCAGGGAGTTGCGGACGATTTCGCACATGTCGTAGACATCCCGCGACGTCCGGTCCATGGCGGTGACGGACAATTCATAGCTCCCGTACTCGGCCACGCGTTGGATTCTGCCCGCCTTGGCATAGATCAAAGCAAAGACCAGGAACGCTGGCAGAAAAGCCACGGAAACTCCGACAATCAGCAGTTTTGCGCGCAGACTCAGATTGTTGAACATGATGTGTCCCGCGGCAAGTACAGCAGAAAATATCGGAATGGGCAAGCTATTCGACAACCATGCGCCTTTTGGCCGGAACAGCCTGAAGGGGGATGGGGATCAATCATTCAAACTTGAGTCTTCCGAACCGGGCGGGATTGTGAAAACTGTTGCCGGTGAAAGTCCACATGCTGATTTCGTGGAGGGAACGGTTGTTTCGGCCCATGTTGAATCTCCATGAGGTTCCCTTTGCCGGCTTGGTGAACAGGGTGCTGAAGGGAATGCGAAACTCCGCTGTCCAGCCGCCGGATGGGCGGGAGGTTTTCACCGTCCAGCGGCCGTTCCACTCCTTGATCATGACCGGGCCATTGTACTTGGCGTCGAATTGGTTGCCGTCCATGTCGGCGGTCATTTGATAGTAGATCCTGCATGTGTTGGCGGGATCGAGGAAAAGTTCGAGGCAGTTTTCCGAATAGACCGCCCCATCCCGGGGTATGCGTTTGGTTTCGATGGAGGCTTCCGTGCCGGTTTTTTGGTCGCATTGGACCGCAAACCACAGGTTGTTGTCGTCGTAAGCCGCTTTGATGCGGGTCTGTTCCCTGGCTTTTTCCGTTTCACTCGCGTTGGTCACAAAGCCGTCTTGGAAACCGATGTTTTTCCAGCAGTCGTCGGAGAGACTGCCGTCGATTTTTGGGCCGGCATCCACTTTAGCGGCTGTGAGGATCTTGGGTGGCGTGGCGGGGTTCTGGGCGGAAAGGGGGAAAAATCCGCTTGTTAGCAGGACGGCGGCGGACAGGAATAATTGATGGGGATTCATGTTTGGGAATTTTAATGGTTGGCGAAAAATGAATTGGAGATGGATTTTTTGACAGGATTAACAGAATTTACAGGATTGTTCGGCCATGCGGCCGGACATTGTCTTGCATAAAAATCCTGTCAATCCTGTTAATCCTGTCGAAAAGTTGTCCGCCGTAGGCGGATTTAATTTAATGTTAAGGAATTTCAATGTTTGCTGGAAAAAGCGGTGCAGGAGCCCCGCCCTCCATTTGCTGTGAAATGATGGAGGGCCGGCCTCCCGGACGGCTCCGGGCGGTTGTATTCCGCTCTTTTTGCATCGACCATCGAGCGTCGAGCAGTTGCCGGGCCTTGGGCCCGGCTTAATTTATTTGGGTTCAAGGGTTAGGAGGTGATTGCCTTGGGGGATTTTGCAGCGGATGAACCGCTGGCCGAACAGGTTTTCCTCGGTGAATTCAAGGGGTTGTCCGTCCAGCCGCGCGCGCGGCCGGCCCCATTTCGCGGGATAAAGCGCCATGATTTCGATTTCCTTCTTCTTTGTCCGGATGTTCAGCTTCGATGTTTTGGAGGGACGGTACAATTGTCCCTCAATGGAGGCGTCCATGGTTGTGGGCAGAAGAAGTTGCGCCTTCCGGCCATTGATCGAGGCGATGAAAGCCGGGGTTTGCGTAAACATCACCATGCTCAGAAGTTCGGGGCGGCATTCGATGGTTGCGGAAATCCGTTTTCCCGGGGGGAGCTTTTGCATGAGGAAAAGATTGGGTTTCATGATGACGGTGTCCAGCCATGCCGGCTGGAGAACCTCGTCTTTTTTGATGCTCCAGGGATCGCGCATGTCGAATTGCCAGCCATAGGTTTCCCTGCCGGGGGAAAGACCGAGGCTGTCCAGATCGGCCGAGATGGCGGCGGTCGATGGTTTTTTTTCGTGGCTGATGACTGGAATGAGAGCCGCGTTTCCCTGGGTCAGGGAGTAGGCTTCGATTTCGGTTTTTTCCTTCCACCAGCAGGGTTGCACATGAGCCTCCGCCAGCATGGCGCCGCGCGTTTCGTAGGCTGCGTTGATGTAGGGCATTTTTGATTTTGTGCTGGTCCAGAAGCCGCCCATTTCCGCAAGATCCGCCTCGTCCGGATGGGAGGGTTTCAACCCGAGGCCGATGAGGTAATTGCTGCAATAGGGATCGTTGTTTCGGACGGATTTGATGACGGCATGGCCCCAGAAGATGAGGGCGATCCAGCGATTGCGCGGTTGGAACAGCTTGGTCATGAAGGCATGGTCGGCGTTTGCCCTCCAGCTTTTGGATCCTTTTTGATCCGCCAGATCCATCCATTGGATGGTTCCGTATTCCGCAAAGCCGCAATCAAAGCCGGTGGTTTGCGGAAAGAGCGAGTTGGAAAAATAGACCTTGTCCGATCCGAACTCGCGGACAACCGACCGCAACTTGTCCCAATAGGCGATCCAGTCGTAGTTTTGGATGACCCGTTTGGTTTTCCAATCCGCCGCGCAATGGACGCTGCCGATTTCATCGGTGTAATAGATGTCGTACTTGAGTTTTTCCATCAAGCGCCTGACCCGCGTAAAGACATGGTCCTGATATTCGGGCAGGAGGATGTTGGGGCGGGTGCAGATCATGGTCATGTCTTTTAACTGAAGGGGTTTGCCGTCCCGGTCGAAGACCGCCCAATCGGGATGCTGGGTGTAAGTTTTTGATTTGATTCCCAGCGAATGGTGCCAGGTGTAATTGCCGATACGAATCCGGGGACAAGCGGCCTGGACGCGTTTCAAGCAGGCCAGTTCGCCTTTTGCCGCCGGGTAGAGTTCCACCTCGCCGTCCAGATAATCCCCGCGCACTTCCCACATGAAATCCGTCCATGGCGAAATGGGCCAGCCGAAGATGGGTTCGTCATCGTCGAAGAGCTGGAGGAGTTCATCGGTGGGGATTTGTTTTCCCACGGAGTGGACGCCGCCCCATCCCAGAATGAAGCGCACGTCGGCCAGCCATGCGGGTGTTTCGTAACTGATGGCCTGGACATAGGCGGGCTGTTTCATGTATTCGCGATAGAACGCCGCGTGATCGCCTTCGAAAAGCATGTAGTGGACTTCCGTTGAGAGGCTTCGCGAGGCGCCGAGAAATTCGCCGGTGATGCCCAACCCCCATCCCCTTGCGGAATAGCTGCTTGGGACAAGGGAAGTGGTGAGGTCGTATTTTCCGTTGACTGTGTATTTGTAATGGCCGACCCCAAAGCCTTTTTGAAGATTGACGAAACAGGCCAGCGATTCCTTGCCTTTGCCGCCCAGCAATCGCGGCGAGGTGATTTCATCGGCGGGCACGAGGGGAAGCCCTTCCGTCCATGCGTAATGACCGGTGCGGTGATAGTATCCGCCTTTGTGGAATGCGTCGGTAATGTTCAGCGTGGAAAGATATTTGAACAGTCCTGTGACTTCAGCGGCGGAAGAGAAAAAGGCGGTGCGTTTGACCAGGTGACGGGCGTCCTGGGACAGTTCGTAAGTTTTGACGATTTCAAGGTTCAATGTGTCATTTTTGCATTTTAGCGTGAGCCGCCGGGGCGAAAGGCGGTTGCCGGGCGTTTCGTTGAGGACTTCCACCACGGAATCGCCCATTTCATGGCTGTTGCGTGTTGGAGCGCCGGGTTGGACGGGTTCCATGGAATATTCGTCGAAAGAAGGATCGAGAAAACGTTCGCCGCTTTTTTGGTTCCACCCGCCCTGAATGTTGCCGTTGTCCTTTGTCACCTCAAAGCGGACATGTTGATTTTTCAGCGTCCAGGGCTGTCCGGCCTTGTTGTCCGCCGTTTCCCCGGCATTGGCTGCGGCGATTTTGATTTGGAGGGTTGCTGTTTTTCCCGCGTTCATCAGGCCGGCGCCCAGCCATGCTTCGCCGTCCCATCCTTCCGGCGCATATTGGGCCAGGCTGATTTTCAACCCGGAAGATGAGGATGGGCCGGCTTCCTTTTCCAGATCGATGAACAGGCATTCCTTTTCATCCTGGGCGGACCAAAAAGGATATTGGGTTTCCATTTCTTTGCTCAGCAGGCCAAGTCCGAAATAGACCCTCTTTTTGAAGCCGTCCAGGGTGTGGTAATCCACAATCAGGCCGGCGAATGAATTTTCGTCAATGGAGCGCGCGGAGGAAACTGTGGAATGGATGACGATTTCATCGGGAACACCGGCATGGATGCCCGCGAAACCATAGCCCCGGTCGTTGGAATTGCCCATTCCCGCCTTGCAGGTGAGACTGGCCATGTCAACCGAAGCGGTGTTGCCCGGTTTTTCCTCCAGGGTGTAGGAGGCGCAGCCGATGATTTTCAGGGTTTGCGACCGGTTTGCCGCGAAGCAGGGTTGGATCAGAGCCAGGATCGCCAAGGCGGCCGCAAAAAGATGGTGTCGTTTCATGGGGCGGGGGGGATTGTTGGTGAAAGAGGTTAATGGGTTAAGGAAAATGTTAGTGAAGGGTTAAATGGCGCTTAACTGGATTCCCGCTTTCGCGGGAATCCAGTTTCATCAATCTATTTGCATGTCAGCGTGATCCGGGTTTCTCCCTTTCCAACCTGGAATTTGTGGAATGGCAGGTTGAAGCCGGAAACCTTTTCGGATGCCGCTGGTTTGCCGTCCGCCAGGATTTTGGGTTCGCCCCAGGCGGCGGGAAAATACGCCATGATTTCCGCGGCGTCCTTGCGGGAATTGATCCTGAGCGTCGAGGTTTTTGCGGTTCCATCCAGCTTTCCCTCGACGGCGATATCCAGGGTGTGCGGCAGCAGGATTTGTGAGGGCTTGCCGTTGACCGAGCAGATGGCCGCCGGGATCTGGGTGATCATGACCAGGCTTAACAGGTTGGGACGAGTCTCGATTTCGATCTCGATCCGCTTTTCAAGGCGCTCGGATTTTTTGATGAGGCGTTTGGTCATGATGGATGTCTTGAGCCAGTCCGGTTTTAAAACATCGTCCTTTTTGAACTGCCGGGGATCGGTCATGTCGAAAACCCAGAAATAGGTTTCCGCCGAGGGATCAAGCCCCAGGCCGGCGGTGTCGGCGGAGACTTTTGTTTTGCCGGCGTCCTTTTCGTGGCTGATGACGGGGATGAAAGCCGCGCCGCCCTGCCTCAGGGTGCAGGCCTCGATTTGGGATTGATCGTCCTTCCACCAGCAGGGGGAAACATCCGCTTCGACGACTTTGGCGCCGCGCATTTCATAGGCGGCGTTGATGTAGGGCATTTTGGAGAGCAGGCTGTTCCAAAAACCGCCCATTCCCACGGCATCCGCCTCGCCTGGGTGGGAGGGTTTGAGTCCCAGCCCGATGACGTAGTTGGAATACCACGGATCGTTGTTGCGCGCGCCTTTCAGCGAGTGATGCCCCCAGAAAATGGGGGCGATCCACCGGCATTCGTCGTGCTGATAGAGCTTGGTTAGAAACATCCGGTCGGCAAGGGCTTTCCATGACTTGCTTCCCGCAGCCAGTTCGTCGGGTTTTAGCCAGGGATTTTTGCTGCTTCGTTCGATGAATCCGCATTCGGCGCCGATCAGGTCGGGAGCATAGGAATTGGCGAAATAGACCTTGTCCTCGCCGCAACTCTTGATGGCTTCCCGGACCGCGGTCCAGAAGTCGATCCAATGATAATTGTGGATGGCGGTCCGGGTCTTCCAATCCGCGTAATTGCGGGAAAAGGAGAGGTCGTCGGTGTAATAAATTTCGTATTTCAATTCCCTCATGACCCGTTTGATTCTGTCGCTGACATATCGCAGGTAGTCGGGATTGGAGATCAGGGGGCGAAAGGTGGCTTTTTCATTCAGATCAACCTTGGGAAGGTCGAACAGTTTTTGAGGGGAACCGTCTTTTGCGTATGACAGCCATTCCGGATGGTTGAGGAATATTTTGGATTTGGGGCCGATGGAGTAGTGCCAGGTGTAATTGCTGATTTTCAGCCTTGGGCAGGCCGCCTGAACTCTTTTCAGGGTTGCGATTTCCTGAACGGCGTCCGGATACAGTTCGATTTCTCCGTCGAGATAGTCACCTCGATGTTGCCACATGGGATCGGTCCATGGTGTGATGGCGAAGCCAAAGATCGGCTCATCCTTGTCGAAAAGTTTCAAGTAGGACTCGACCGGGACGCCTTCCCCCAAGTCATGGATTTCCTTCCAACCGGAAACGAACCGCACATCCTTCAACCATGGCGCCACCTGATAATTGTGGGCTTCCCGATAGGCGGGCAGATCCATGTATTCCATGTGGAACTGGACATGGCCGCCCTTGAACATCGTATAGTGGGTTTCGGTGGAAAGGGTTTTGCCCGCGTCCAGAAAATCGGAGGCGATGGGGATGATCCACCCTTGGGGGGTGAGATAACTCCGGCCCATGGCGGTTTTCAGGTCGAACCGGTTGTTGACCAGATATTTATAATGCCCGACTCCGTTGTTTTTTTGAGGATGCACCATGCAAATCTGCGCCTGCCCGCGCGAGACGCCAATGGGCCTCCTTGGAGGAGAACCGGCCAGCCTGACTTGAAAGGGATGCCCCGAGTCGCGTTCATTGCGGGAATGAACATATCCCTCCCTGGCATAGTCGGGGGAGAAGTTAAGGGCGCTGGCGTGGGAAAACAAGCCAAGCAGACCTTCCGCATTTTTGTTGGAGAACCGGACTTTTTTGATCAGCTTGCGGTCATTTTTATTCAACTCGTAGGTTTTGACGATTTCAATGTTCCAGGCCGGGTTTTTGCATTTGAGGCTGATGATCCGCGCGTCTCCGGTTCCCCCTGTTTTTTCATCAATGACGCTTTCCACGATGTCGTTTTCCTCGGTGGAAATTTCAGGTTTGTTTCCCCCTCCCCTGTCCACGCTGTATTCATCCGCAGATCGGACCATGTATTTCTCGCTGGTTTGCAAATTCCAGCCTTCGGCCAGGAGGCCGCGCTCCCTGTCAATGGCAAAACGGACCAGGCCGTTGTCCAGAATCCAGTTTTTTTCCATGGGTTGGTTTTGGGATGGGGGATTTTTCTCGTTCATGTTTTTTTCGGTTTGGGCGCACAAATCGTTTGCGGGTGAAAATGGAAGGATTCCAAAAGCCAGAAGGCTTGTTTTGGCGAGCAGTTGCAGTTTGTTTTTCATGTTTTTTTTTGATGTTTGGAAAATCCAGGATGGCATGATAACGGAATGGTGAGCGGATTTTTTGACAGAATTAACAAAATTGACGGAATTTTTTTGGGCAATTTTGATCTGACAATCATGCAAGTTATCCTCTTTGGTGAATTTAATTTTGGTGTGATCCATGGGGATGGCGGCACTTAACAGCCTAAACAACCTAACAGTCCAATGGTCGGCCCCCCTAGTACGTCACCGTGGCGCTGACATCCTTGTTCATTCCCCCCGCGAATCCGATGGCCTTCAATCGGGCGGTGTCGCAACATTCCGCGTGTCCGTCGGCGAATGCGACGCTGGCGGTTCCATTGTGGCGCGGATGAATTCCATGGGAGGAGAGGGATGGGGTGGTTGCGAGGATGTGGCTTTGTTTGCTGGCTACGGTTGCGGGGGAATAAAGTGGGCCGTAAGTGCTGTCGGCAAAAAGATGGTAATTTGCCGGGTCGGGCAGATTGTAAAGGTGCAGGACGACCGGAGCGCTCAACCAATCGCCGACAATGTATTCGGTGGGTGTCCGGAAATCCCGCAGGCCGTAGGTTGAGGCTGACAAGCTGGCTGCGCTGTTGATGGGCCATGAAGGACAGGCGAAGACGGCGCTGTTTTTTATATAACCCTTTTTGTAAAGGCGCGAGGCCCAGTATTGTTCCGCGGGAGTGGTGACATCGAACATTGAAAACACCCCATTGTTGTCCTGGGCATATATCGAACAGGCCAGCACGATTTGTTTGAGATTGTTCAAGCATTTGATCTGTTTGGCTTTTTCGCGGGTGGCGGAGAGGGCCGGTGTGAACATGGCGGCCAATAGGCTCACGATGGCCACGGTGACTAGTAATTCCACGAGCGTAAAGGCTTTGGATTTTGAATGGATGCGCATATTGGATTGATTATTTATTGAAGCCTGTTGGTTTGTCGCAAAGCATGATGGGTTGCATCCAGGCCTTTTGTGGATATTTGACGTCTTCGTTGGGGTGGCAAATGGTGTCGTTCCAAAGTTCGACACGGATCCATTTTTCGTCTCCGGCCAGCCGGTACGTCAATTCGGCGCCGTCTGTTTGCGCGCGGATACGGCCTCCGCCGCCCACGACCTTGATATGTGTGGCGTTCGGACTGTGGACGGTGAGGCTTTCCGCGGTGATTTCGACACGGTCAATCTCAACGCCGCAAGAGGCGTAAAACGCCCCGGCGCGAAGAGATTCCATCACCGATTCTTTGGTCAATTCCCTGCACCAGATCACGTTCCACGCGCTGCCTGCACCCGAGAAATATTGGGTGCCACCTTCCGCAAATTGAGCGTCAAAACCATGGGTGTCATCATTGGCAAAACCCAGATAAAGTTTGCCGGTGTCGAGACATACGTTCCAGAGCGGTTCGGCAAATCCGAGACTTCCGTCCGGATTGTTGCCCTTGCGATTGTCGCGGGCCAGACAGCCGTTCATGACTTCGAGACCGTCGAGTTGGGACATGTAAAATTTTGGGTCGGTGAAAACCCGGTCTGGCCGGGGATTCAGATAGCCGGAGTGGTTGAGAAAGAGAAGGCCGCGATTGGAATGGCACCAGTTGATGAAGGCGGAACCTTGGAGGGGAATTTTTCCGGTGGGAGGCTCGATGGCGTTGGTGTGTGGGCGGCCGATGCTTATTTCCACGCCGTTTAAAACGACAAATTCGCCGGGACGGTTGAGCTTCCAGTTTTCAGAAACCCAGGACGGGGCGGGTTTGTCGTAGTCGCGCACATAGGCCTCGATGCAGGATTTGGGTGTCCGCTTTTCGTGCAATACGCCATCGCCGTCCCAATCGTGAACGGTTTTGTCGTTTTGCAGGCGGGGAAAGGACACCCCGCCATCCTGGTCGCCGTAGGCGTCGTGGTCGGTCATGGCAAGAATGCGGTAGCCGTGGTCTTCATACCAACGCGCCATATCCTCGCTTTTTTTATTTCCGTCGGAATGAGTGGTATGGCAATGCAAGTTGGCTTTGTATTGGGGAAGGGAAATGAAGTTGGCGTATGTGCAGGCCGCGCGGAGGCCGCCTTTTTCAATCAAGGCCTGCCGGGGGGATGTCTCGTCCGCTTTTGTTGTCCAGGGGAAGGATGCAAATGACGCGAGGCAGAAAAACAAAATATGGAAAATGTTTTTGATCATATTGTTCCGCAAAAATTTAATAAGTTACCAATGTGAGATTTTTGTCGAATCCTCCCGTGAAACCGACGGCTTTCAGCCGGACGGCATCGCATGCCTCCACATGTCCGTCGAGGAAGAGCACGTTGGCGACGCCGTTGTGCCGCATGTGGACGCCGCCTTCGGCATTGGTGGGTACGGTCAGCGTTACATGTCGTTGTTTTCCGGCGGCAACATGGGCTGGACCGTATACGCTGTCTGTGAAAAGATAAAAATCGGCCGGATTGGGCGGATCGTAGAAACGCAGATAGGATGAGCCGCTGGCGAAATTTGCGCCGTCATAAAAGATATAAGGGTCGGTTGTCCGGTAGTTTCGTATGCCATAGGTGTAAGTTTGGCTGAATGTGCCGCCAACGGGACAGGACGGGCAAAAGCAAACGGATGTGTTGCTGATATAACCCTTTTGTTTGAACAGGGTGGGGAGATAGGTTTCCGCCGGAGCATTCAATAAATGAATAAAAAGGATGCCATTGTTTTCCTGGGCGTACATGGAGCAGGCAAGCCCAACCTGTTTGAGATTGTTCACGCACTTGATCTGACGGCTTTTCTCGCGAACTGCGCTCAGGGCCGGCATGAGCAGGGACGCCAACAGCCCCAAAATGGCCACGGTGACCAACAATTCCACAAGCGTAAACGCCCGGCGTCTTATTTTGTCAATGGATTTTATTTTCATGGTGTTGAGTTTTTTGGAGAGTTTTCCAAAGCCTCTTTTAGTAATCTATCACCATACGGGGCATTGACAATTTTGTTGAGGGTTAAATTTCCTTGGGGCATTCGGTTTTTTTCTTTCAACGTTGAGGGATTTTAAAGTTTTCGGATGAAAACGAAGTGGTGACAGTCTCTGGATTCCCGCATTCGCAGGAATGACGAAAAGGGGGCATGTCCATTTCATCATCGTCATTCCCGCGAATGCGGGAATCCAGTTGACTTTGCGTCGAGCATTCATTAGAGTTTATTTGGAATAGGAATTTGAGCATGAAGTTTCACTTTTCACTTACTCAGGCATGAGCATGTCTGGCATCCATTCTAAAGTTATGCAACCCGCAGGCGACCTCCATGACCAGATCG